>NZ_BMCN01000015.1 GCF_014635205.1 Jeotgalicoccus aerolatus | reverse complement strand
CTTGAGCATTTATTAGATCTGCTGCCTTCTGAGGACAGAGAACTCTCTAGGTCAGTGTCCCTGCCCTTAGGGACTCACAGCCCATCTCCTGAGCAGAGAGAGAGGCAGCTCAGTACTTGTCAGGCAGGCCAGCAGGTCTGAAGTGGTTGGGGTCTTTGCCACTCCGGCCCCATTCGTTGGCAAACTGGTCGGCCTTCGAATCCTCCCGTACCTGGTCCCTGGTCATACCCTTAAACAGAGGGTCTGTGATTCCCTGAATAGTCTCTCTGGCGTTACTGATCACTTTAGCAGCCCAGGCGCCCCCCGGTCCCCTTTGGGCAGCGTCATAGTTTCCGCGGGCATGGAAGTATTTGTCTGCACCCTTGTAGTTGGCTTCTTTCATGTCTTGGTAAGCTCTCCACATGTCTTTAGCCCCTTGACCAGCTTCCTTGAGGAATGTCCCCCATCTCTGGCTGCTGACGCCCAGGATCAGGAAGCAGAAAATGATGCCCGTGGAAAGGTTCATCCTGTGGCCGTGCCCTCCTGCTGAAGCTCCTGGTGAAGCTGAGCTGCCTG
>NZ_BMCN01000014.1 GCF_014635205.1 Jeotgalicoccus aerolatus | reverse complement strand
GGGGTAACCAAAATGATGTCCTTTGTCTCTCTGCTCCTGGTAGGCATCCTATTCCATGCCACCCAGGCTGAACAGTTAACAAAATGTGAGGTGTTCCGGGAGCTGAAAGACTTGAAGGGCTACGGAGGTGTCAGTTTGCCTGAATGGGTCTGTACCACGTTTCATACCAGTGGTTATGACACACAAGCCATAGTACAAAACAATGACAGCACAGAATATGGACTCTTCCAGATAAATAATAAAATTTGGTGCAAAGACGACCAGAACCCTCACTCAAGCAACATCTGTAACATCTCCTGTGACAAGTTCCTGGATGATGATCTTACTGATGACATTATGTGTGTCAAGAAGATTCTGGATAAAGTAGGAATTAACTACTGGTTGGCCCATAAAGCACTCTGTTCTGAGAAGCTGGATCAGTGGCTCTGTGAGAAGTTGTGAACACCTGCTGTCTTTGCTGCTTCCGTCCTCTTTCTGTTCCTGGAACTCCTCTGCCCCGTGGCTACCTCGTTTTGCTTCTTTGTACCCCCTTGAAGCTAACTCGTCTCTGAGCCCTGGGCCCTGTAGTGACAAT
>NZ_BMCN01000013.1 GCF_014635205.1 Jeotgalicoccus aerolatus | reverse complement strand
CTTGTGGCTGTTGCTCTTGCCAGGCCTAAACAGCCTATCAAGCACCAAGGACTCCCTCAAGGAGTCCTCAATGAAAATTTACTCAGGTTTTTTGTGGCGCCTTTTCCAGAAGTGTTTGGAAAGGAGAAGGTCAATGAACTGAGCACGGATATTGGGAGTGAATCAACTGAGGATCAAGCCATGGAAGATATTAAGCAAATGGAAGCTGAAAGCATTTCGTCAAGTGAGGAAATTGTTCCCATTAGTGTTGAGCAGAAGCACATTCAAAAGGAAGATGTGCCCTCTGAGCGTTACCTGGGTTATCTGGAACAGCTTCTTAGACTGAAAAAATACAACGTACCCCAGCTGGAAATTGTTCCCAATTTGGCTGAGGAACAACTTCACAGTATGAAAGAGGGAATCCATGCCCAACAGAAAGAACCTATGATAGGAGTGAATCAGGAACTGGCCTACTTCTACCCTCAGCTTTTCAGACAATTCTACCAGCTGGATGCCTATCCATCTGGTGCCTGGTATTACGTTCCACTAGGCACGCAATACCCTGATGCCCCATCATTCTCTGACATCCCTAATCCCATCGGCTCTGAG
>NZ_BMCN01000012.1 GCF_014635205.1 Jeotgalicoccus aerolatus | reverse complement strand
CAAAAACGTGTCTGTCAAAGATGTCCGTCGTGGCAATGTGGCTGGTGACAGCAAAAATGATCCACCCATGGAAGCTGCTGGCTTCACAGCTCAGGTGATTATTTTGAACCATCCAGGCCAAATCAGTGCTGGATATGCACCTGTGCTGGATTGTCACACAGCTCACATTGCTTGCAAGTTTGCTGAGCTGAAGGAGAAGATTGATCGTCGTTCTGGGAAAAAGCTGGAAGATGGCCCTAAATTCTTGAAATCTGGTGACGCTGCCATCGTTGATATGGTTCCTGGCAAGCCCATGTGTGTCGAGAGCTTCTCTGATTATCCTCCCCTGGGCCGTTTTGCTGTGCGTGACATGAGACAGACAGTCGCTGTGGGTGTCATCAAAGCAGTGGACAAGAAGGCAGCTGGAGCTGGCAAGGTCACCAAGTCTGCCCAGAAAGCTCAGAAGGCTAAATGAATATTATCCCCAATACCTGCCACCCCAGTCTTAATCAGTGGTGGAAGAACGGTCTCAGAACTGTTTGTCTCAATTGGCCATTTAAGTTTAATAGTAAAAGACTGGTTAATGATAACAATGCATCGTAAAACCTTCAGAAGGAAAGGAGAATGTTTTTGTGGACCATATGTTTTGTGTGTGGCAGTTTAAGTTAT
>NZ_BMCN01000011.1 GCF_014635205.1 Jeotgalicoccus aerolatus | reverse complement strand
CTGGACTACTTGTCTTCCTTTTAGGAAACGAGGACAAAGCAAACATGAAGTTCTTCATCTTTACCTGCCTTTTGGCTGTTGCCCTTGCAAAGAATACGATGGAACATGTCTCCTCCAGTGAGGAATCTATCATCTCCCAGGAAACATATAAGCAGGAAAAGAATATGGCCATTAATCCCAGCAAGGAGAACCTTTGCTCCACATTCTGCAAGGAAGTTGTAAGGAACGCAAATGAAGAGGAATATTCTATCGGCTCATCTAGTGAGGAATCTGCTGAAGTTGCCACAGAGGAAGTTAAGATTACTGTGGACGATAAGCACTACCAGAAAGCACTGAATGAAATCAATCAGTTTTATCAGAAGTTCCCCCAGTATCTCCAGTATCTGTATCAAGGTCCAATTGTTTTGAACCCATGGGATCAGGTTAAGAGAAATGCTGTTCCCATTACTCCCACTCTGAACAGAGAGCAGCTCTCCACCAGTGAGGAAAATTCAAAGAAGACCGTTGACATGGAATCAACAGAAGTATTCACTAAGAAAACTAAACTGACTGAAGAAGAAAAGAATCGCCTAAATTTTCTGAAAAAAATCAGCCAGCGTTACCAGAAATTCGCCTTGCCCCAGTATCTCAAGACTGTTTATCAGCATCAGAAAGCTATGAAGCCATGGATTCAACCTAAGACAAAGGTTATTCCCTATGTGAGGTACCTTTAAGATTCTGGAATTAACTGCTTCTACCTGGTTATGGTTGGACTGGAAAATCTATCTTCTACAGTTTCATATCTACCACTTTACTTCATACAACCAGCATGTTTGGAGTGGTGCATCAATAAGACAAATCGCAGAGTATTTCCTGAATTATTTATACTCTCTCTGTTAGTTTATATTGAATATACTGGGTTT
>NZ_BMCN01000010.1 GCF_014635205.1 Jeotgalicoccus aerolatus | reverse complement strand
ATTTTGATATGTTCATGATATTTCCAAGTTAAAATTGAACTTTTATGCTAATGTTGAATTAAAATTTTGAAATATATAGTTTATGACTCAAATTCAAATTAAGATGAAAAAGCATAAAATAAATAAAGGAATAAAGTTTCATTTTTTGTTCCATGTATACTCATTTAAAAATTATCTTAGTAACATGATGCAAGGATTGAAAAGTTGCCATATTTCCAGTCGCAGTCAATTCAAAAGTGAGGAGGGGGCATTCACTTTGAAATCCTCTTAGACAATAATAGGGAAGGGTCCCCGGACAGGACCGAGTACAGGCTCCTGGTACAGCAGAAAGGCCTGAATGGGCATATCTNCATTCACTTTGAAATCCTCTTAGACAATAATAGGGAAGGGTCCCCGGACAGGACCGAGTACAGGCTCCTGGTACAGCAGAAAGGCCTGAATGGGCATATCTCTCTGGGGATAGGGCACTGCTTTCTGGGGAACAGGCAGGACTTTGGACTGAGAAAGGGACAGCACGGACTGAGGAGGAAACATGACAGTTGGAGGAAGAGGCTGGTGAGGCTGGTGCATCCAAGACTGGAGCAGAGGCAGAGGAAGGTGCAGATTTTCAACATCAGTGAGAGTCAGGCTCTGGCTTTCAGTAAAGGGCTCAACTGGATATTTAGGGAAGGGCATTTCTTTGTGCTTAGGAGCCATAGCCTCCTTCACTTTGGAGACTCCCATTACTTCAGGCTGAAGGAAAGGCGGCACCACCACAGGGGTTTGAGTAAGAGGAGGGATGTTTTGTGGGAGGCTGTTAGGGATGGGCCCAGGGAAGGGATAGACTAGAGACTGTGTCTGGGCAAAGGGGTGGATTTTATCCTGGAGTTCATCCTCTGTTTGCTGCTGTTCCTCACTCTGAAACT
>NZ_BMCN01000009.1 GCF_014635205.1 Jeotgalicoccus aerolatus | reverse complement strand
TGATCATCAACCCAGCTTGCTGCTTCTTCCCAGTCTTGGGTTCAAGATCTTGACAACCATGAAACTTCTCATCCTTACCTGTCTTGTGGCTGTTGCTCTTGCCAGGCCTAAACATCCTATCAAGCACCAAGGACTCCCTCAAGAAGTCCTCAATGAAAATTTACTCAGGTTTTTTGTGGCACCTTTTCCAGAAGTGTTTGGAAAGGAGAAGGTCAATGAACTGAGCAAGGATATTGGGAGTGAATCAACTGAGGATCAAGCCATGGAAGATATTAAGCAAATGGAAGCTGAAAGCATTTCGTCAAGTGAGGAAATTGTTCCCAATAGTGTTGAGCAGAAGCACATTCAAAAGGAAGATGTGCCCTCTGAGCGTTACCTGGGTTATCTGGAACAGCTTCTCAGACTGAAAAAATACAAAGTACCCCAGCTGGAAATTGTTCCCAATAGTGCTGAGGAACGACTTCACAGTATGAAAGAGGGAATCCATGCCCAACAGAAAGAACCTATGATAGGAGTGAATCAGGAACTGGCCTACTTCTACCCTGAGCTTTTCAGACAATTCTACCAGCTGGATGCCTATCCATCTGGTGCCTGGTATTACGTTCCACTAGGCACACAATACACTGATGCCCCATCATTCTCTGACATCCCTAATCCCATTGGCTCTGAGAACAGTGAAAAGACTACTATGCCACTGTGGTGAAGAGTCAAGTGAATTCTGAGGGACTCCACAGTTATGGTCTTTGATGGTTCTGAAAATTCCATGCTCTACATGTCTTTTCATCTATCATGTCAAACCATTCTATCCAAAGGCTTCAACTGCTGTTTTAGAATAGGGCAATCTCAAATTGAAGGCACTCTTTCTTCTTGAGTTCTCTACTGTATTTTAGATGGTGTAACATCCTTAAGTGAAATTGTCCTAACAGCTTGTTACCTAAATTCCAGTAGTATCATGCTGGTATAAAGGCCACTGAGTCAAAGGGAATTAAAGTCTTCAT
>NZ_BMCN01000008.1 GCF_014635205.1 Jeotgalicoccus aerolatus | reverse complement strand
CAGGGAATTGTGAATACTGATGAGCTTGGCAAAAATCCGACTTCAGGAAGGGAGAGGAAGGTCCCTCGCGCCTGGAGATTGGGGCTGAGAGCAGGGAGGAGCTGAGGCCCAGGGAGGCAGGCTAGCTTCTTTGCAGGCTTTACCTCGTCAGGAAGGCACAGGCTTCCAGAAGCGGGGAGGTTGAGCATTTTTTCAGGTTGGCAATGGCCGTGACATACTCTGTCCCCAAATATTCTTCATACGTTGGTCTGCCTCCAAGTTTGGCCAGACACTCAGTGTTGTCATTGAACAGAAGGTTTTTGGTTTCAGATTTGAACAAACAAAACTTGTCCGGGCAGTTTTTTCCATTTTCCCCAAANTACTCTGTCCCCAAATATTCTTCATACGTTGGTCTGCCTCCAAGTTTGGCCAGACACTCAGTGTTGTCATTGAACAGAAGGTTTTTGGTTTCAGATTTGAACAAACAAAACTTGTCCGGGCAGTTTTTTCCATTTTCCCCAAACAGAGCCTGCTGGTGGAGCAGCACCTGTTCCACGTGAGCTGCCCTTTCGCTCAGAGACACCACAGCGTGATTCGGGGCCACCGCCAGGTGGCAGCTCTGAGCCTCTGTCACAGGCTTCCTGGTGCCATCGAGGCAGAGCAACCTGAAGTCCTCGCGATTCAAGTTCTTAGCCCAGTCTGCAGTGCTCTCTCCATTCGTGTTCTCCCAGACTGTGTCATTTTTCACAAAGGCAACGTCCCCAACATCCTCAGCCAGGCACCTGAAAGCCCCGGTGTAGCCATAGTACTTCTCCTTAGAGTTGGGCACACACTTGTCCAGGCCCTGGTCATCGCCAGCACACAATGCACAGAGTCTGGATTTCGGGTCAGCCCCAGGGGCACAGCTCTGACTAAAGAATTCATCAAATGCGCAGGAGCCTGTCTGGTTGGCGATCAGGCCCATGGGGATGTTCCAGCCTGCAGTCCTGTCCACGGCGGTGTGGCATGACTTCTTGCCTTTCAGAGAATTCCAAGTGAGCCCCTCATTTGCTTTCTTGACAACTGCCACGGCAAGGTACCCTTCCGTTGGTCTCAGCACACAATCTAGGCTACTGTGTTTGGAGGATTTCCGGTTCTCTGCCAGGACAGGCACCAGACCACACTTGCCCGCAGTGTAGATATATCCTCCATCCAAGCTCAGGGCATCCGCTTCCCCTTTCAGCACCAGGGCGATGCAGTCATCGGTGGTGGAGGCCGTGGCACAGGTCACGATCTGGCCGCTCTGCTGGCTCCACTGCTGGCACTTCTTCTGCTCCTCGGGTCCCACCGCGCACCACACGACCCTCGCGCGCCGTGCCTGCACCTCCTCCGCAGTTTCCCTGAGGTTCTTCAAGGCGGTCAAGTAGCGGGAGCCCAGGTACAG
>NZ_BMCN01000007.1 GCF_014635205.1 Jeotgalicoccus aerolatus | reverse complement strand
GTCCAGGGCAAGAAATTTGAGAGGTGTGAGCTTGCCAGAACTCTGAAGAAACTTGGATTGGCTGGCTACAAGGGAGTCAGCCTGGCAAACTGGATGTGTTTGGCCAGATGGGAAAGCAATTACAACACACGTGCTACAAACTACAATCGTGGAGACAAAAGCACTGATTATGGGATATTTCAAATCAATAGCCGCTGGTGGTGCAATGATGGCAAAACCCCAAGAGCAGTTAACGCCTGTGGTATACCCTGCAGCGCTTTGCTGAAAGATGACATCACTCAAGCTGTAACATGTGCAAAGAGGGTTGTCAGCGATCCACAAGGCATTAGAGCATGGGTGGCATGGAGAAACAAGTGTCAAAACCGAGACCTCACGAGTTATGTTAAGGGTTGCGGAGTGTAACTGTGGAGTTTTTGTCTTCAGCTCATTTTGTCTCTTTTTCGTATTAAGGAAGTAATCGTTGAGTAAAAGGTTATACTATCACTCTTTCAAACAAATAATGTTTTTACCGAAGCAGGAGCANGTGTCAAAACCGAGACCTCACGAGTTATGTTAAGGGTTGCGGAGTGTAACTGTGGAGTTTTCGTCTTCAGCTCATTTGTCTCTTTTTCATATTAAGGAAGTAATCGTTGAGTAAAAGGTTATACTACCACTCTTTCAAACAAATAATGTTTTTTCCGAAGCAGGAGCATATGGTCTTTCTTCTAAGAGGTTTGATGTTTACCTCACGTGTTGATTGTTTGATATTAGGCCTACAAAATTTTTCAGCTTGCTAACAGAACTAATGCTGGTGAATATTTGTCTAAAATCTTCATTATCAAATGTGTCTCTGGCAAATTTAGTTCCTCAAAGAGATAACCCAGACTTAATCTTGAATGGTATAAGTACTCCCTAATATTCAACAAAATATAACAAAAGATTAACTCTAAGCAAATTGATCTTAGGCATAGCCCCACCTGAGTAGGCATGTAAACTCTCATCTGTTCAGTCAAAAAGAGTAGAATGCCAAATGGCTAAAAATGGAAACAGCCCGTCAAGAATTTTGTTTTCCTAAGTGTGACCTTTGGTTTAAATGTTTTAGNACCTGAGTAGGCATGTAAACTCTCATCTGTTCAGTCAAAAAAAGAAGAACGTCAAATGGCCAAAAATGGAAACAACCCAAATCAATGAATTTTGTTTTCAAAAGTGTGACATTTGGTTTAAATGTTTTCGTAGAAATGTTGCATGTGCACAGAATTTTAAAAATAAACTTACAATTTATACATCAACCTATTTTAGCCTTTGCAAAGAACTCATTTATGCATCTTGCTGATCCTGAAGGAATATAAAGAAGGATTAGATGAGCTGTTGATTTTCCTTAGTTTTATTAGCTTAAATTCATCCATTATGACTAAATTCAGAGGCAGATAAGTTTGTAAGCATTGAATTAATTGCTATTAAACCGATGTGAATTTATGCATGTTGTAAAAGAAAAACAAACATTTTCATTAAAAGCTTTGC
>NZ_BMCN01000006.1 GCF_014635205.1 Jeotgalicoccus aerolatus | reverse complement strand
AGCCTGGCAGCGTCCTACTCTTGCGGGACGTCAGTCCAACTACCATCGGCGCTGGAGAGCTTAACTGCTGTGTTCGACATGGGAACAGGTGTGGCCTCTCCGCCATCGCCGCCAGACTATTGGTTGAATGATATACATTCAAAACCGGATAGAAGTATCGAGAAGAGTGAACGCACTCTTTAATTTCGTTGTCTTACATTTGAATAAGTCTTCGATGGATTAGTATTCGTCCGCTGAATGTGTTGCCACACTTACACGCCGAACCTATCAACCTCATAGTCTCTGAGGCATCTATTGGGGAAATCTCATCTTGAGGGGGGCTTCATGCTTAGATGCTTTCAGCATTTATCCCGTCCATACGTAGCTACCCAGCTATGCCGTTGGCACGACAACTGGTACACCAGTGGTATGTCCATCCCGGTCCTCTCGTACTAAGGACAGCGCCTCTCAAATTTCCTACGCCCACGACGGATAGGGACCGAACTGTCTCACGACGTTCTGAACCCAGCTCGCGTACCGCTTTAATGGGCGAACAGCCCAACCCTTGGGACCGACTACAGCCCCAGGATGCGATGAGCCGACATCGAGGTGCCAAACCTCCCCGTCGATGTGAACTCTTGGGGGAGATAAGCCTGTTATCCCCGGGGTAGCTTTTATCCGTTGAGCGATGGCCCTTCCATGCGGAACCACCGGATCACTAAGTCCGTCTTTCGACCCTGCTCGACTTGTAGGTCTCGCAGTCAAGCATCCTTATGCCTTTACACTCTTTGAATGATTTCCAACCATTCTGAGGATACCTTTGAGCGCCTCCGTTACTCTTTAGGAGGCGACCGCCCCAGTCAAACTGTCCATCTGACACTGTCTCCCAGCCGGATCACGGCTGCGGGTTAGAATCTCAACCACACCAGGGTGGTATCCCACCAGTGCCTCCTCATAGACTGACGTCCATGATTCTTCGGCTCCCACCTATCCTGTACAGGTGGAGTCAAGATTCAATATCAAATTACAGTAAAGCTCCACGGGGTCTTTCCGTCCTGTCGCGGGTAACCTGCATCTTCACAGGTACTATGATTTCACCGAGCCTCTCGTTGAGACAGTGCCCAAATCGTTACGCCTTTCGTGCGGGTCAGAACTTACCTGACAAGGAATTTCGCTACCTTAGGACCGTTATAGTTACGGCCGCCGTTTACTGGGGCTTCAATTCGTACCTTCGCTTACGCTAAGCACTCCTCTTAACCTTCCAGCACCGGGCAGGCGTCAGCCCCTATACTTCACCTTTCGGTTTGGCAGAGACCTGTGTTTTTGGTAAACAGTCGCTTGGGCCTATTCACTGCGGCTTATATTTCTATAAGCACCCCTTCTCCCGAAGTTACGGGGTCATTTTGCCGAGTTCCTTAACGAGAGTTCGCTCGCTCACCTTAGAATTCTCTTCCCAACTACCTGTGTCGGTTTACGGTACGGGCAGTATGATTACTTGCTAGAAGCTTTTCTTGGCAGTGTGAGTCCGTATGCTTCGCCTACTATTTTCGGCTCCCCATCACCACTTAGCCTTATGCATGCCGGATTTGCCTAACATGCAGCCTTATGGCTTGGACGCGCTCTTCCTTTCGCGCGCTCATCTTTTCCTTCTGCGTCACTCCATCACTCAAATGCAATCTTACTGGTACAGGAATTTCTACCTGTTGTCCATCGCCTACGCTTATCGCCTCGGCTTAGGTCCCGACTTACCCAGAGCGGACGAGCCTACCTCTGGAAACCTTAGTCGTTCGGTGGACGGGATTCTCACCCGTCTTTCGCTACTCACACCGGCATTCTCACTTCTAAGCGCTCCACATGTCCTTACGATCATGCTTCGCCGCACTTAGAACGCTCTCCTACCATTAAAATAAATTTTAATCCACAGTTTCGGTAATATGTTTAGCCCCGGTACATTTTCGGCGCAGCGTCACTTGACTAGTGAGCTATTACGCACTCTTTAAATGATGGCTGCTTCTAAGCCAACATCCTAGTTGTCTGTGCAACGCCACATCCTTTTCCACTTAACATATATTT
>NZ_BMCN01000005.1 GCF_014635205.1 Jeotgalicoccus aerolatus | reverse complement strand
GGGACCTTAACTGGTGGTCTGGGCTGTTTCCCTCTCGACAATGGACCTTATCACCCACTGTCTGACTCCCATACATTACATCTGTGGCATTCGGAGTTTGTCTGAACTCGGTAACCCGGGATGGGCCCCTCATCCAAACAGTGCTCTACCTCCACGATGCTTATATGAGGCTATACCTAAATATATTTCGGAGAGAACGAGCTATCTCCAGGTTCGATTGGAATTTCACCCCTACCCACAACTCATCCGGTCACTTTTCAACGTAAGTCGGTTCGGCCCTCCATTCAGTGTTACCTGAACTTCAGCCTGGTCATGGGTAGATCACCTGGTTTCGCGTCTACAATCATATACTCAGTCGCCCTATTCAGACTCGCTTTCGCTGCGGCTCCACATTCACTGCTTAACCTTGCATATAATCGTAACTCGCCGGTTCATTCTACAAAAGGCACGCCATCACCCATTAACGGGCTCTGACTACTTGTAAGCGCACGGTTTCAGGTTCTATTTCACTCCCCTCCCGGGGTGCTTTTCACCTTTCCCTCACGGTACTGGTTCACTATCGGTTACCAAGGAGTATTTAGCCTTGGGAGATGGTCCTCCCGGATTCCGACGGAATTCCTCGTGTTCCGCCGTACTCAGGATACATTCTAAATCTATCAACCTTTTAACTACGGGACTCTTACCCCCTGCGGTTGGCCTTCCCAGACCATTCGTCTAAGTCTTTAGATCCGTTGTGAATGTCCTACAACCCCAGCCGAAGCTGGTTTGGGCTCTTCCCCGTTCGCTCGCCGCTACTTAGGGAATCGATTTTTCTTTCTCTTCCTCTGGATACTAAGATGTTTCAGTTCTCCAGGTGTCCTCCAACAGCGCTATGTATTCACGCTGTGGTAATACCTCGCGGTATTGGGTTTCCCCATTCGGAAATCTCCGGTTCATCGCTTACTTACAGCTCCCCGAAGCATATCGGTGTTTGTTCCGTCCTTCATCGGCTCTTGGTACCTAGGCATCCGCCGTGCGCCCTTCACTACTTAATCGTAATGAAATTTGTGTGAGTGTGTCTTATAGACACGTTTGCGTTCTCGTTTCAATTCTTTTTCTCGAGTTGAAATCTTTTTACTCTTCTCTTTACTTCTATACGGTTTTCAATGTACATCTGAATATTTCCTTTAAAGAAACATTCAAAACTGAATACAATATGTCTAACGTCATTCCGAATTCTCATCTAACAAGTAGATGCNTGTGAGTGTGTCTTATAGACACGTTTGCGTTCTCGTTTCAATTCTTTTTCTCGAGTTGAAATCTTTTTACTCTTCTCTTTACTTCTATACGGTTTTCAATGTACATACATTAATAATAAAATGGTGGAGACTAGCGGGATCGAACCGCTGACCTCCTGCGTGCAAGGCAGGCGCTCTCCCAGCTGAGCTAAGCCCCCATACTAATATCTAATGGTGGGCCTAGGTGGACTCGAACCACCGACCTCACGCTTATCAGGCGTGCGCTCTAACCAACTGAGCTATAGGCCCATTAAATAATGAATGAGTATATTTTATTATTAACAAAGAATATCTCTTTAAAGAAACATTCAAAACTGAATACAATATGTCTAACGTCATTCCGAATTCTCATCTAACAAGTAGATGTTCCATATATTCCTTAGAAAGGAGGTGATCCAGCCGCACCTTCCGATACGGCTACCTTGTTACGACTTCACCCCAATCATCAATCCCACCTTCGACGGCTGCCTCCATAAAGGTTGGCCCACCGGCTTCAGGTGTTATCGACTTTCGTGGTGTGACGGGCGGTGTGTACAAGACCCGGGAACGTATTCACCGTAGCATGCTGATCTACGATTACTAGCGATTCCAGCTTCATGGAGTCGAGTTGCAGACTCCAATCCGAACTGAGAACAGTTTTATGGGATTCGCTTGGCCTCGCGGCGTCGCTGCCCTTTGTAACCTGTCCATTGTAGCACGTGTGTAGCCCAAATCATAAGGGGCATGATGATTTGACGTCGTCCCCACCTTCCTCCGGTTTGTCACCGGCAGTCAGTCTAGAGTGCCCAACTTAATGATGGCAACTAAACTTAAGGGTTGCGCTCGTTGCGGGACTTAACCCAACATCTCACGACACGAGCTGACGACAACCATGCACCACCTGTCACTCTGCCCCGAAGGGAAACCATATCTCTATGGCTGTCAGAGGATGTCAAGATTTGGTAAGGTTCTTCGCGTTGCTTCGAATTAAACCACATGCTCCACCGCTTGTGCGGGTCCCCGTCAATTCCTTTGAGTTTCAACCTTGCGGTCGTACTCCCCAGGCGGAGTGCTTAATGCGTTAGCTGCAGCACTGAGGGGCGGAAACCCCCCAACACTTAGCACTCATCGTTTACGGCGTGGACTACCAGGGTATCTAATCCTGTTTGATCCCCACGCTTTCGCACCTCAGCGTCAGTTACAGACCAGAGAGCCGCCTTCGCCACTGGTGTTCCTCCATATCTCTGCGCATTTCACCGCTACACATGGAATTCCACTCTCCTCTTCTGTACTCAAGTAAAACAGTTTCCAATGACCCTCCCCGGTTGAGCCGGGGGCTTTCACATCAGACTTATTTTACCGCCTACGCGCGCTTTACGCCCAATAATTCCGGATAACGCTTGCCACCTACGTATTACCGCGGCTGCTGGCACGTAGTTAGCCGTGGCTTTCTGGTTAAGTACCGTCATCTCAAGGCCAGTTACTACCTCAAGTGTTCTTCCTTAACAACAGAGTTTTACGAGCCGAAACCCTTCATCACTCACGCGGCGTTGCTCCGTCAGACTTGCGTCCATTGCGGAAGATTCCCTACTGCTGCCTCCCGTAGGAGTCTGGGCCGTGTCTCAGTCCCAGTGTGGCCGATCACCCTCTCAGGTCGGCTATGCATCGTCGCCTTGGTGAGCTACTATCTCACCAACTAGCTAATGCACCGCAGGCCCATCCATGAGCGGCAGATAAATCCGCCTTTTAACATTCTTACTTATGCAGGAATGTCGTATCCGGTATTAGCTACCGTTTCCGGTAGTTATCCCAATCTCAAGGGTAGGTTGCCTACGTGTTACTCACCCGTCCGCCGCTCGAATCTCAGGAGCAAGCTCCTGATCTTCGCGCTCGACTTGCATGTATTAGGCACGCCGCCAGCGTTCATCCTGAGCCAGGATCAAACTCTCCATGATTGGAGAACTTAAACTTAAGCTCTGTTGATACTGCTGACAGTATCTCGTTT
>NZ_BMCN01000004.1 GCF_014635205.1 Jeotgalicoccus aerolatus | reverse complement strand
TTTATATTGTTCGCCTCAATCTGTGCTCCTATATAATAGAAGACTTTTTTATTCGGAATTAAACGTTGACATATTGTCATTCAGTTTTCAATGTTCTTTGTGTTAAACTTTATGTTTTTTCTGTTAAGCTCTTGTTGACTGCTCAATTATCTTAACATGTCTATTTTTCAGATGCAAGACTTATTTTAAGTTTTTGTTAAGTTTTTGTTACGTCGTGTTTTTCACGACTTTTAAATCTTAACACATTCAAGTTTCGAATGCAAACTCTTTTTTAAAGTCTTTGTTAAGTTTTGTTGTGTCGTGTTTTAACGACTTTTATATCTTAACATATCTACTTTGTTTGACGCAAGACTTTTTTAAAATCTTTTATTAAGAATCAGTTGTTTTGTCTCTGTCGTATTTTGACGACTTTTATATAATATCAAGTATCCCTCTGTTCGTCAACACTCTTTTCTAAAAATAATTAACATCATGTTTAGAAATGTTACAACTTCGTAACGGACTGTTAATTTGGTAAAATGAATACTTGATATATACTATCATATAGAGACGAGAAAGTATAGAATAATTTTAGAGGTGACATATATGAAAAAACCCGGCAATAAAATCATGCGTATACGCGGCTGGGCTCTCGCTATGATATTCATAGGTATGGCAGTAATGTATCTCGGTATATTTTTTAGAGAGACACCATGGGCAATGATGATCTTTCTCATATTAGGTACCTTACCGATTCTGCTCAGCTTTGTTATTTACTTCTGGGTCGGCATGATCAGTACAAGAACAGTTACTGTTCAATGTCCGAACTGCGAACGTCATACGAAAATTCTTGGCAGAGTCGATTACTGTCAGCATTGTAAAGAGCCTTTAACTTTAGATCAGGAACTCGAAGGTGAAGAATTTACTACTGATTATAATGTTAAACACCGCAGAGAGAAAAAGATCAATGAAATACGCAGCAATGATAATAAAGAAAACTAAAAAAGTTCCGCAGCTGGCCAGCTGCGGAACTTTTTTAAATATGCTAGTTGTATTATAGAAGAAACACACTTTTTGAATAGACTGGCACAGCCTACTCCTTGCCGCTGCATTCAGGGCACACACCGTAAATTTCTAAACGGTGATGGCTGACATCGTAATCCGTAACGAGTCCAGCAAGATGTTCTACTTCTTCTAATGCCGGGTATTGAAAATCCGTAATTTTTCCGCATTCGCTGCAGATGATATGATAGTGCGGGACTGAGTTAAAATCGAAACGGCTCGATGAATCGCCGTAAGTCAGTTCTTTAACCAGACCAGTCTGCTTAAATAATTTTAAATTATTATAAACTGTAGCGACACTCATATTTGGAAAATCGCCGGACAGTGATTGAAATATATCATCGGCAGTCGGATGCACTTCACTCTCAACTAAGAAGTTGAGTACAGCTTTTCTCTGAGGTGTAATTCTGACGCCTGTTTTTTTAAGCGTCTCCAGAGACTCTGCGAAATGGTCATGATGAGTATCTATCATCTTCATATGACTGATCCTTCCTTCTATTTATATATACCTTAATATAACTATTGTACTTTGAACATAAAAACCTTGTCAAACTATTATTAATATCCTTTATTATAATCAATCACGTTTTGCATATCTAAAGGCGAATCAATATGCTTCAGATTATCGAGGAATATATCGAACGCTCTGACAATATACATACTGGTTTTAGCTGAACAGTGCGGTGTAATTGTTAAATTATCGTAGTTGTACAGCGGACTGTCTTGTGTGAGCGGTTCTTCATTAAATACATCCGAAAGTATATGCGCAATATATTTCTCTTCCAATACTTCGATGAGAACATCATCCGACATGACTGTTCCCCTGCCTATATTTAAAAATACCGCATCCTCTTTCATTACTTTAAAGGTATCAGTCTGAAGGAAATTTGTCGTACTCGGTGTAGACGGTAAAATATTTACCATCATATCAGCTGTCTGGATACGCTGATTCAGCTCTTCTATAGGATAGGTCTGATCAAATCCTTCAATAGAACGTCCATTAGTATTGTAACCTGTAGTTTTTACACCGAATACTTGAAGTGTTTTAGCCAGGTGGCTGCCGATACTCCCCGTTCCGAGTATATGGGCTTTTTTGCCATACAGCTCTTCAGATTTAGAATAAGTAATCCATTCATTATTCTTTTGAGCTTCATTTAAAACAGAAAACTTCTTATAATATTGAAGCAGCAGTCCGACTGCAAATTCCGTCATCGGGATTTTATGAATTCCCGTTGAATTTGTAACTGCAGCTTTATCAAAAATATCTTTAGGAATTTCATCGATTCCGGCACTCATAACATGAACCCACTTAAGATTTTTAAATCGGGCCGCTTCTCCCTCGTTTAAATCGCCGCCGTATGTGACAAAAATGTCCGTAGCTGCTTTAATTTCATCGGTCATATTTTCTTTTTCTACATATAAGTAGTTATATTCTTCGTTTATTTTCTCTGTCATATATTCTTTGAGCTTGACTGTTGAAGTAATATTCATTGATGTTCACCCCTCTTTAAGAAAATCTTTTAACTCATCAGCATGGTCTGCTGCTTTCACATTATCAAATCGTTTTAATATATTTGAATTCTCATCGATTACAAAAGTCGTTCTTGTTATGCCATCAAATTCTTTGCCGAAAGCTTTTTTCGGACCGTATACTCCAAGTTCGGAAGACAATTTAAAATCTTCATCCACAAGAAGATCAAAGTTCAGATCATGTTTTTCAATAAAGTTCTGGTGTTTCTTTTTACTGTCTCCGCTTACTCCATATACTTTAACCCCGAGTTCATTCATGTCGCTCATACTGTCTCTCATATCGCATGCCTGCGTTGTACAGCCCGGTGTATTATCTTTCGGATAAAAATATATTACTGTAGTACCTTCCAATGAATTATTAGACACGACTTCCCCGTTCTGATTTTCTAATGCAAATTCCGGAAATTTATTCATCTTCTATCATCCTTCTCATGGTTTTTCATTATATATTCATCTTACCCTTTATTGTGAATACTTTAAACCATTCTACTTCCTTAAATAATCAGCTGAAATATGGTATTATATTGAATGAATAAATTTGACGAAAAGTAAGGATGAAATTATGTATAATCATACGAATTCAAAGAAATTGCAAATCGATGCTGAAGAAGTCATTTTAGGTGGCGTCAATTCACCATCAAGATCATACAAAGCTGTGGGCGGCGGCGCACCATTGGTTATGGAAAGAGCAGAAGGTCCATACTTTTATGATGTCGACGGCAACAAGTACATCGATTATCTTGCTGCTTACGGCCCGATTATTACCGGGCACGCACATCCAAGAATTCACGAAGCGATCACTGAACAATCGAGCAAAGGTATCCTTTACGGTACATCAACACAGCTCGAGATTGACTTTGCAAGAAAACTTAGAAAAGCGATCCCTTCTCTTGAACGCGTGCGTTTCGTCAACTCCGGCACGGAAGCAGTAATGACAACGATTCGCGTTGCCCGTGCATACACAAATAGAAATAAAATTATTAAATTCGAAGGATGCTACCACGGTCATTCTGATCTGGTTCTAGTTGCAGCTGGCAGCGGACCTTCACAACTTGGCACTCCGGATTCTGCAGGCGTACCGGCAGGTGTCGCAGAAGACGTTATCACTGTTCCTTTCAATAATATTGATGATTTTAAAACAGCAATCGAACACTTCAAAGATGAGATTGCAGCAGTTTTAGTAGAACCTATCGTCGGTAATTTCGGAATTGTTGAACCCGAAGAGGGCTTCCTGCAGGCAGTGAACGATATCGCACATGACAACGGCTCGCTCGTTATATACGATGAAGTAATTACTGCATTCAGATTTACTTACGGCTCAGCTACCGACATCGTCGGAGTCACACCGGATTTAACTGCGATGGGTAAAATCATTGGCGGCGGCACACCAATTGGCGCATACGGCGGCAGACTAGATATTATGGAAAAAGTGGCACCGCTCGGTGCAGCATATCAGGCAGGAACAATGGCAGGTAATCCACTGTCGATGGCAGCAGGCATTGCGTGTCTCGAAGTGCTTGAACAGCCGGGAGTTTATGATGAACTGGAAAGACTCGGAGCCAAACTTGAAGACGGTCTAAATGAATTAATAAAAAATTATAATATTACAGCGCAAATTAACCGCTTGGTCGGTGCACTGACCATTTACTTTACTGATGAAAAAGTTACAGAATATAATCAGGCAGAAAGAAGTGACGGAGAAGTATTTGCTAAGTTCTTCAGAGGCCTGATTAAACGAGGCATCAACATTGCACCTTCAAAATACGAAGCATGGTTTTTAACGACAGAACATACAGATAAAGATATTGATGATACACTGGACATAGTTGAAGATGTGTTCAAAAATGAACTTTAGGAGTTGGTGCCATGCGTTTTGGTGCTAGAGTATTAAAAACGGGTATAGCCGTTGTTCTCACTTTCTTAATTACTAATCAAATCGGCTTGGCCCCGGCGCTAATCGCGGGGATTGCTTCAGTGAATGCCCTGCAGCCAAATGTATACCGTTCGCTGGAGACAACTTGGAATCAGTTTAGAGGTAACACCATCGGGGCAATTTCTGCCATCGTTATGGTGCTCCTGTTCGGCAACAATGTTCTGATTATTGGACTGACTGTCATACTGGTTCTTGCTATGCTGCTGTTTTTCAAACTTCAAAGCGTTTCTACGCTGGCAGTCATTACAGTCGTTGCCATTATGGATGTGCCGTTTGGTGTCGATCTCAGTACAACAGACTTCCTTATTACTGCAGGCACACGTTTCTCATTAGTAATGATTGGTGTTCTTGTATCGCTGCTCGTCAATCTGGTCTTTATCCCGCCGCGCTACGAAACGAAGATGTATTATAACTGTTTTAATATTGCTAATGATATTTTTAAATGGATGCGTCTTGAATTAAATGCGGTCACTGAATCACAAAATGTTAAAAAAGATCTGGAACAGCTCCAGTCACGGGTGACCAAGTTAGAAACGATGTACATGTGGTATAAAGAAGAACGAAATTTATTTAAGAGACAGCGTTTTGGCGATCATCGCCGGAAAGTATTGTTTAAGCATTTAATTGCTTCTACAAGACAGGCTTATAATCTTCTAAAACGGATTAACCGTTACGAAAATGACTATAACCACTTGCCGGATGATTTAAAATATCACATTCGTATCGAAATGGATGAGATGATGGCTTATCACGAACAAGTATTTATGAAGTTTACTGAAAAAATCAAACCGGAAACATCAGAACTGTACGTGGAAGGCAGCCATTATTTTGAAGAAACACTGATGGCACACTTCCTAAAAGAATATTCACAGCTGACTGATGAAGACGATAAAATCCAGTACGAAAATATACTGGAAATTATTACTTCACTGCACGAATATTCACGTTCAGTCGACCGTGTAGACAGACTTGCCAACAGTTTTTTCAGTTATCATACTGACAATAATAAAATAGATATCCAGGACGAAACTTTGGATATATAAAAAACCTGCAGGGAATAATTCCCCGCAGGTTTTTTTACTGCCAGCCGTTATTGTCTGCTGCTTGACCTTTAAACTTACTGACGTGCGGATTCCCTTTCACAACGAAACGATATAAATAATCCGCCGCTTCTTCCTTATTATCAATACCAATACGTACTGTTTCTTCAATTGCTGAAGGCACTCTTCCACTGTGAACATGAAGGTATTCGCTGTTAATTTTAAGTCCGTTATGGTCGGTTCTGTTAATACCCAGCGCCTTTGTGAGTTTGCCGGGACCCGCAGTTAAATCCTCATCTTTATTCCGTCTCTTTTTCATCGTATCAATGCCGCGATGAGGTTCGATACCCCGAATCAGCACCCCTTCCGGTTGATCCGTTGTCGTTACAAAATTCATGCAGTTGTGGCCATGCATAGAATAAACGTAAATATGACCGTAGGGTTCAAACATCATGGCATTCTTTTTTGTGATTTTCCCGCCAAAAGTATGTGAAGCTCTGTCATTCAAACCGAGATATGCCTCAACTTCTGTAATAAAACCGCTTGTCAGCTCTCCGTTTATTTCCGTTACAATTTCAACACCGAGCAGCTGTCTTGCTGCGCTCAGTGTATCGCCGCTCAAAAAATTTATATTCAAATTGTTCACTGTACTAAACCATTCCTTTATAAGCCTTGAATATCGTAAAGATTTTTATATGATCCGTCTTTAATCATTAATTCATTGTGCGTCCCAGTTTCCGTAATCTGACCATTTTCAATGACGACGATTTTATCTGCATGAGTCACTGTAGACAGCCTATGGGCAACAACCAATGTCGTTCTGTTTGTAGACAGCTGATCCAATGTATCCTGAATAATACTTTCACTTTCAAGATCAAGTGCGCTGGTCGCTTCATCTAATATTAAGATTGGCGGATTTTTAAGAAATACACGTGCGATGGCAATCCGCTGCTTCTGACCGCCTGACAGTTTCACACCACGTTCACCGACAGTCGTATCATAGCCGTTTTCTAAATTCATAATAAATTCATGAGCATTTGCCCTTTTAGCTGCCAAAATCACTTCTTCTTCTGAAGCATCCGGTTCTGCCAGCAGGATATTCTCCTTAATTGAATCCGAGAATAGGATATTATCCTGCATGACAATACCTAAATTATCTCTCAGTGATCGGACGGTAACATCTCTAATATCCTGACCGTCAATTTTAATACTGCCGCCTGTCACATCGTAAAATCTTGGTATTAACGATACCAGCGAAGATTTTCCGCCGCCGCTCATACCAACAAAGGCGACTGTTTTCCCTACCGGGATATCAAGATTAATATTTTCTAAAATATTATTATCATTTTCATCGTATTTAAATGATACATTATCAATTTCAATATGACCCTGCACGTCTGAAATCGGCTGTGCATTCTCTTTATCTTTTACGTCGTAAGGGACATCAAACAAATTAAATACCCTGTCCATGGATGCGATACTTTGAGTCAGTGCAGTTGAAGAAGATACAAGTCTTCTTAACGGGCCGTACAATCTTTCTAAATATGCAACGAATGCCGCCAGAACACCGACAGTTAAATCACCATTGATAACGAGAAAAGTCCCGTAGCCGATTACTATTAACGGCCCGATATCCGTAATCGTATTCACCACCATAAAACTGTAGGCTGTCCATCTTGAATGATCTAAGGCTTTAGTTAAGAAGTTGTTATTCGTTTTATCGAACCGTTCTTCTTCATTGTCTTCAATAGCAAAACTTTTAACGACGTTAATCCCCTGCACTCTTTCGTGCAGAAAACCTTGGACTTCTGCAAGCGCCTGCGAACGGTTTCTTGTTTTGGCACGCAGTCTGCCAAAGAAATACCAGACACCAAAAATATAAAACGGGAATATCGCCATAGATGCGAAAGTCAGTTCAATATTTAAATTAAACATAATCACCAGTGCAATAATAATGGTGACAAGATCCAGCCAGACATTCATAAGTCCGGTCATTATAAAATCTTTAGTCTGTTCAACATCATTGATGACACGGGAAATAACTTCCCCTACTTTGTTGTTGGAATAAAATTTGGCACTTAGCATCTGAAGATGTCCGTATAACTTTTTCCTGATATCATACAAAATTTTGTTGCTGGTGCGCTGGGCTAAGTATTGTCTGAAGAATTCTACCGGGGGTCTGACAACTACAAATATCACGCCGAATACCAGCAGTATTTGTATCAGCATCGTCATTCGTTCATCGTTTGCAAGTCCATCTGCGAGAATTATGCTGTCTATAGCATATGCGACGAGTAAAGGGATGAGGAGCGGAATACCGAATTTAAGTACACCGATCAAAATAGTTAAACCGATAATTCCAAAATAAGGTTTAACAAATTGCATGTAACGTCTGATCATTTATGTTCCTCCAAAAAATTAGTAAAACCAATCAACGCTATGCCGATTGGTTAATGTTCATTATTAAAGCGATGGTGCCATACCTTTATAAAATCTGGAGCAAACGGCCCTTTTTTGTGTTCAATCCACTGCTGCAGTTCATCGACGTTATATTTTAATATTGCGTCGATACTTTCCGGATAATTCATTTTACTCCGGTGAACTTTATACTCATCTTCATCCAGTAAATGATACTTGCCGTCCGGATATACTTTTATATCCAAATCATAGTCGATGTATTTAATTGCCTCGTCATCACAAGCATATGGCGAAGATAAGTTGCAGTAATAGTAAACACCGTCATCTCTAAACATACAGATGACATTAAACCAAAAATCTTTGTGGAAATAAACGATCGCGGGTTCGCGTGTGACCCATTTACGCCCGTCACTTTCCGTCACAAGCGTGCGGTTATTCCCACCAATAACGACGTGATCTGTTCCTTTAAGAATCGTCGTTTCACTCCATACCCGGTGGATCTTACCATCATGTTTATAGCTCTGAATCCTCATTTTTGTTCCCTCTTTTGGGATGGATTCCATCACCATAATACTGCCACCACCTTTATTATTTACGTAAACAGTATAGCACAGCGCTATTATTATTAAAAATTTACAGCCCTGATTCACCTTCGGGGTAAATTAATTGAATCATCTTCTGCATCGCGACACTCATCGGCAGATTTTGCAGGTCGCTGAGCGGGATAAAATCCTCATTGTGGTCTGCTGTATACACTATATACCCTTCCATATACCATATTTTATGAGTGAAGATATGTTTATGGCTGCCAATCGGCGCACTCGGCTGACTGAGCGTCAGATTATATTTTTCTTCAATGGATTCTATCGAAGTATCTACATCGAATCTCGGCAGTTCATACATTCCTTTTAATAGATCGTCTTCCTGCTTAATCAGCATGATTTCATCTTTATCATTTAAGATAAAGAACACATTATAGTAATATTCCTGCTTGGCTTTTTGTTTCTTCTTAAGCGGATACTCCATAACCTCGTTGGCTTTTTCAGCTTCACAGTGTGCTTTAACCGGACAAATGAGACATTTGGGCGTCCGCGGCGTACATATTATCGCACCAAGCTCCATGAGCGCCTGATTGTAATCTCCCGCTTCAAGTGGCATGTCGCTTTCTATATACTTTTTAACATCCTTTTGAACCGATGCTTTTGTCATATCCCGCTTATCTCTGTTTAACCTCGACATTACCCTGAGCACGTTGCCGTCTACTGCTGCAAGCTGATTATTAAAAGCAATACTCTGTACAGCACCTCCGATATAAGGTCCGACACCTTTCAATTTAAAAAACTCATCGGGATTATCCGGTACTTTTGAATCATATTTTTCCTGGACTTCTTTTACAGCATGCTGGAAATTTCGGATTCTATTATAGTAGCCGAGCCCTTCCCAATCTTTTAACAGTGCTTGTTCATCCGCTTCTGCCAGTGCGTCCAGATCTTTATATTTTGTTATAAATTTCTCATAATAGGGTATAACAGTAATAACTTGAGTCTGCTGCAGCATAACTTCGCTGAGCCATATTTTAAAAGGATCAGATGTCTGCCGCCATGGCAGCTGTCTTTTATTTGCCTGATACCAATTCAGTAAGGTATTATTAAATACCGGTCTTTTGAACATATACACTCACCTTTTAAATATAATGATATAAAAATAAAATTGCCGTATATACGGAGGGGAAATCATGGATACATTAACACATACATTAATGGGCGGCTCTATAGTCGGCCTCGCTCACATCGACCCGGCTGTCGATCCTATGACTGCCGGATTTATCACAACAGTCGTCGGAGCATCGTTGATTCCCGACCTTGATACAATTTTAAAGTTGAAAAATAATGCAGTATATATTAAGAACCACAGAGGGATTACTCACTCATTGCCTTTTACTATCATAACCTGGCCGCTCTTGCTCGCGGTGCTGAGCAGCACCTTTTTTGATTTGCCATTTGTAAATATGTATTTGTGGTCCTTATTTGCCGTCTCGCTTCATGTCTTTTCGGATATTTTTAACGCCTACGGCACCCAGGCGCTTCGGCCGTTCGATCACACATGGCTGCAGCTCGGTTTTATCAATACTATCGATATCCCTATGATTGTCATGCATCTGATATACTTCGCTTTATGGTATATCGGATTTAATCCGGTGATGCTGTTTATCGTCTTATATGCAGTCATGGCGCTTTACTATATCGGTCGTTACCTTTATAAGAGGTATTTAATTAACAAAATTAAAGAACGACTGCAGGACGAAAACATTACTCGTGTCCTCTGTTTGCCGACCTTGCATTTTAATCAATGGCGGGTCGTTGCAGTTACAGAACAGGCGTACTACGTTGGCCGCACCTTTAAAGGACAAGTTGTTTTCTACGACCGCTTTGAAAAAATCGGTCCCTTGGAAGGCGAACTGTTTGAAGCAGTTAAAGACGATAAGAATTTTAAAGCTTTCACATTCTTTTCCTCTATTTACCGTTATGAAATTAAAGATATCAGCCATAATACAGTAGAAGTCAGATATATCGACCTCAGATATTTAAAAGATGGCCATTATCCTTTCGTCTGCATTATGCTTTTGGATAAGGATGATTACGACGTCCAGTCAAGTTACACCGGCTGGGTCTATTCAGAAACAAAACTTCAACAAAAATTAGCCAGTAATTAAAATGACAGCATGCCTATAAATCAGGCATGCTGTTTTTATCATTATACAACTGTATTTTCATTTTGCTGTACGCTTCAAACATCCACAAGTACAATATTGCGACCTGTGTAACATATAAAACATCGTAAGGCAGTCGATTGACAGACCATGCCTGATGAATTGCATTATTCTGAAGTCCATTAATTACATAATAAAATGGATTTAAGCTCAATATATTTTCTATGACTGACGGCAGCTGTTCCGGCAAATAGAATACCGGGACGATCAACAGTACGATAATAAACAAAATCGGATTAATTTTACTGGTGTTAATATGAATCGATGCACCGAGAAACAACATGGTAAATGGAATCACAAGAATAACACCCAGCAAAATATAATAAATCAGCGAATAAATATTCATCATCCAATTATCGACAAACAGCGCTGCAAAAGCACTGTACATAGTTATAAAAATAATAAACATAATGGTCTGGTAAATCATCGTCGGTAATATTCTTAAATATAAAGGAATATAATTCACTTTTAGAATGGAATCTTTAACGTAGGCTTCATTTTTATTCAGAATAACCATGCTGAAAATCCATACCGCGGCTGTAAAGCCGACTGCACTGTACAGTACGCGAACCATCGTATCATCTTCGGCGGTAAAAAAGCCGATAAATAAAAGCGCGAGCCCGGCAAGATATATGAGTGCCGGTGTTAAATTCAGGAGGGTAAAACGGTCAGCCTGCCTGAATACACGTCGAAATAAATATTTAAATCTGTAATTCATATCGGCAGACCTACCTCCTCATATAATTCCAATTATTTTCAACGCTGTCGTAAATCATAAATCCTTCATCAACTCTAAAAATAGTTACTTCACCCGTGAGATTTAAATCTTCCGTAATCGTGTTATTTTCTGCGCCTTGGAATTCCATAGAAAATACTATGTCGCCAGCAAAGTGATAAGTAATCGGTATACCTGCCACGCTGCCGTGGTTCTCATCCAGAACATCGAATGTAATATTCTGTTCCAGGAATTCACGTTCTCCGTTTAAGTAATTGGAATAGAACATATAGTTGTTTTGAATGACAGGGCTCGTATACTGCAGCAGATCCATAAATTCTGCTTCTGTATACAGACTCGCAGGATTAAAATAAATCACTTCATCACGTCCGACTGTCTCTTCGGCACCCTGATATTCTACAGTATAATTTTCTTCTTTCGTATCAGTGACATTAAGCAGAGTATACTGCGGCAGCATCGTCCCGTTTAGTTCAAGACCATCTCTGTCAACAAAAGCATAGGAAATACGATCTGATGTCACTTCCTGATTTCTGTTCTCCTGTTCATCCGTGAAAGTCGGAGACTCACCTATAAAGGAAATATTCATAAATATTACGAGTGAAGATAACACCATAACGAAAGCGAGTACTAGCGTAACGATAATTTTTCTAATATTTATATTATCCAGAATCGATGCCTGCTGTTTACCGAGGCGTTTAAAGTTATCGCTGTACACTTCACCTTCGTAAACGTGTCTTTTCCATTCCAGATCAAACAGTGCTTCCTGTTCAATATTCTTAATCATACTCTTATCTTTTAAGTATTTGTTATAGCTTTCTACACCCTTTTCAACACTGCCTTCGAAACGGATCTGACCATAACTGACCCAAGTAAAGTAGTTTGCCATCTTTTCAATCGGCACCAGTTCAGTTTCTAAAAGCAAAACACCTCTGCCACTGTTTTCATGGTGATTAACGACACTTTGAAACTTTTCAAGGTCTTCAAGATGTTCGTAAAAGTTAGTAAAGATAATAACATCTGCATCAATTACACTGGAAATTTCAAGTAGTATATGAGCCAGCTGCTTACGGCTCAGTTCTGTCAATTTCTTTTTTAAATTGTTGCGGATGACAGGTTTATTATGAAGCTGCTCAACAGTAGCGGCAAATGCTTTACCGCTCTGATACTCCTCCAGCAGTTCTTCGATAAAAAAACTGAGCGTGAACGGATTATTGATATGATCCATAATATCGAGACTCAGCACACCGCCGCTCGTCTTCACTTTACCTTCCACCGGATCAAGCGTCCCGGTCAAAACTTCCTTAATATGAAATAAAGTTGTGTAATCACTTAACAGACCGAGTACTTCGCCTTCGTATAAGTGAATATTAATATTTTTAAGATGCGTTGAGCCTGCATTGCCAAGCATGCGTTTTTTAAAATCTTTTGCTTCTTTGCTATAAGACAGGTTTACCCCTTTTAACAAGATTTTATTTTCCATTATCTGACCTGTTTAGGCAGCTGCAGCATACTAACCGGAATCGCTGATTCTTTTTCATCTCCATTAACGAAAAAGCCCCATGCGAATATTCCTTTAATATACTCTACTTTAAAGTAGTGATCTTCCTGGCTGATTATCTTGTAAATTTTTCCGATTTCTATTAGGGATAAGTCTATCAAATAGCATTCCGCAATAAGCACCTGGCGTTCAAGCACACGGTATTCGTTTTCTACGCCCATCATTTCTGCGCGTCTCATCGCTTCCCGTTTCGTTTGAATATAGTGGTTTAATTCTTTGCGTGTCATTGTACTTAAGGATTCATCCATCGTGCATTCCGCCTAACTTTTCACTGATTTTTTCATAAGCGTACCCTTTACCCATCAGAGCAGCAATCATTTTCTGCTTAAGTTTAAATCCGCTTTCTTTTTTCTTGTACTTATTATAATATTTTTCAAAGTCTTTCTCAAAATATGCATCTTCGTCATAGTCATCATTGAAATCGATCATTTCAAAATGATGACCGCTATAGCCTCTTAATGTCAATTTTTCACGAAGTTTTTGCTTAAATTGAACATATGAACCCCTGTGGGTTCTAAGAAATTTATCTTTTAATTTATTCATGCGTTCAGCATCGATTAAGTCATCGAAAGCTTCTGTTTCATTGAGTATAACGCTCTCTTTTATATCGTGCTTTTTTAATTCTCTTTTAAGATGTCCAGGCCCTTTATCTGTCGTATTTAACAGTGTATTTCGCAGCGCTTTGGCATAGTTTTCATCATTTAAATACCCTTCATTTTCAAGACGATAAACAGTCTGTCTAATAATATCATCTTCGTAATCTTCATTTAAATAATCAAACATTTCCTTCACTGAACGAATTTTATAGCTGATGTATTTAATCGCAGCAACGTAGGCCTGATCATATTGTATATTCTGAACGATCTCATTAAATTCTGATTCGTCCAGCTCTTTTCCTGGAATCAGTACATAACGCACAAGAGATTCTTCGTGCACTTTAATCGACTGTCCATCATCGAACAGCACATCGTACATTTCTCTTTTCAGTTTTACAATACGTTTGATCTTCATAGAACTCACTCCAGTAAATCTGATGCGAAAAAGTTGCTGAGTGACTTGCTCTGCTCTTTTCTTTCCAGACGGCGCTCTGCACGCTCTTTGCCGGTATCTCTCAGCCACTCCAGGCGTTCGTTATCAGGCTCTATTTTAGGTACTTCAACTGTCTTGTTATTATCGTCTAAAGCGACGAATGTTAAGAAAGAAAAAGCTGCCAGTGTCTTGCCTGACTCTCTCGTTAAGTCTTCTTTTGATATTTTAACCATGACTTCCATTGAGCTGCGGCCGGTATGTGTCACCATCGCTTCAAGTATTACGATTTCTCCAACATTAATTGGCTTCAAAAAGTCCATCGAGTCAATCGAAGCTGTCACGACTGATTCACGGCAGTGTCGGCGTGCACTGATTGCTGCAATATCATCGACATACTGCAGCAGCCTCCCGCCAAATAAAGTACCGTGTGAGTTTGAATCCGGCGGCAGGACGTTTGCAGTTTTAACTGTATATGATTCTGACATTAATTTTTTCATTGTTTATTCCCCTTTATTAATAAAAATAGAGGAGATTTACATCCCCTCTACATAAGTGTCTTATATTTTGCGCTCAAGCGCTTCTTCCGGTGTATCTACCACAAGTGCATCTTTACTGTGGAACGCTTGTGCCAGGAAGTAGTAAAGCACTCCTGAAAAACCGAGAATTGCAAATACAAAAGATAAAACGACTAAAAGCATTAGCCAGCTACTCATAAAAATCCTCCTCAACAGAACTTTCCAATATAATAATTAATTAAATTGTATCATATTTACAAATGAATTGTAGGCTTATTTTGTTTAAAATGCCCAGTTTCCATCTGTAAAGACAGGGGATTCATTACCATCCTGATCTATTCCGAATATATTCAGTTTCTCTGAACCGATCATAAAATCAACATGAGTGATAGAATCGTTCAGCCCGGCTTCATCCAGTGCTTCACGCGACATCTCTTTACCGCCCTCTATAGAGAATGCATAGGCGCTGCCGAGCGCAATATGACATGACGCATTTTCATCAAAGAGCGTATTGTAGAAAAGAATGCCTTCATTCGATATCGGCGAATCAGCCGGTACAAGTGCCACTTCACCGAGGCGTTTTGAACCTTGGTCCGTATCGATAATGTTTTTAAGAATATCGTAGCCTCTTCCCGCTTCGTATTCGACAACTTCTCCGTCTTTAAATGTCAGTTTAAAGTCATCGATAATGTTGCCGCCGTGACTGAGGGGCAGTGTATTAGAGACGTAGCCGTCTACCCTGTTTTTATCAGGCGCTGTAAATACTTCTTCTGTCGGCATATTTGCCATAAATGAATCACCGTTTGAATCAGTGCTTGATGCACCAGCCCACAGATGATTAACAGGGAGACCGATCGTTAAGTCTGTACCGGGAGCCTCGTAGCGTAAGGCAGTAAACTGTTTATCATTTAAGTAATCTACTTTTTCATGCAGCGTCTTATCGTGTTCGAACCAAGCCTCTACAGGATTTTCAAGATCTGCACGCACCGTGTACAGTACGAGTTCTAATAGCGCATCCACTGCTTCATCGTCGGGCAGTTCAGGATAAACGAGGCGTGCCCATTCTACAGAAGGATAACCGGCAACACACCATGAATGGAAGTCGCTTTGTGTACGCGCTGAAAATTCTTTGAACGCTTGTCCCGATGCCACTTGCATTGCCTGCAGTTTACTTGGTGCAACATCTTTCAACAGTTCCGGAGAACTTGAAATAATACTCAGGAAACCTGCTTTTTCATCACTGTAATACATCCGTTCCGCCACTTGGAAATCATGTACGACAGACAGCTCCTCTTCACTTCGGTATTCAGCATTCAATCGGGACAGAGTGTCATCGCCGAGAGATACTTTAACTTCTTTTGAACCTCTTTCATAAGCAATCTTAGTCACTAATCGGACTAGCGGCAATGCATCTGTAGTAGCACGGATATATAATCTTTTACCGTTTGTAATATTTATCCCTACATCTACTAACAGTTCTGCATATTTATATAATTTCTCTTCGATATTCATCATATCATCACTGCTTTCTCATTTTTGATAGTTCTTCTATTACAGCTGACTGTTCAGCTGCAGATATTTGACCGCGTGACTCGAGCATCTCTTTAATATCGTTCAGCTCGCTCACTTTTTCATCGCTGTAGTCATCGGGTTTAAATATACCTCTATTTACTACATTCAATTTTTGTACTATATCTTCTAAAATCTGCGTTTTATCCATAGCTATCCCCTTTCAGTTCCTTAATTTCTATCTTAACAAATAATAATAAAAATATATATTATCTTACAAAAGCTTTTAAAATCACATTTCTATATTATTATGCTTAATTTCTTAAGTTAAAAAGTTTATACTTGGTGAATATAGGTTATATTTAATACAAAGCTAACTAAAGGAGAATCAGTTATGAAAAACAAACTTGTACCAGCTATAGTAATTGGAGCCGCTGTCGGCGGATTAATTGCATTAATTGATAAAGGAACCCGGGAGTCATTAGTTTCCAATACTAAGAGCATAAAACATTACGCAACGAATCCTGATGATCTTAAACAGCGTTTTAATGAACCGTCAGGCGAACCGTCTAAAGTCGATATGATTAAAGATGAAGTTCTGTTCTGGAAAGATACAATTGAAGAAATCCGCCGCAATAATCCAGAATTGGAACGTGCATTAATCGATGCAAAAGATACATTCCAATCTAAACGGGAAAAAAAATTAAATTAAAATTTAACAAGGACTATTTTAAAAGATAGTCCTTTTATTTTAGCCGAGGTGTGATTATGTCTAAAAAAGAAACGTCATCAAAATTGCTGAATCAAATTAAAGAAGAAAAAGAAATTGGAAATAAACAAGGCGATATTTTCGTCGATAAAGCAAATTTTAAATCACAAAATTCTAAAAAACCGAATGAACATATTTACGTATCAAAAATTAACAAACCGGCGAAACTGAAAGAAGACGGCGGCTTTTTAAGCCGGCTGCTTTTCAGATTCTCTCACGACAATACGACTGGAATGGCGGCTCAGCTTGCTTATTATTTCCTGCTTGCTATATTCCCGCTCCTTATATTCCTGCTGTCGATCGTACCGTTATTTAGAATTGAACCGGAATTGATTACATCATTCATTAACGATTATGCCCCGTCGGAAATTTCCGGCTTGCTGGAAGGAATTATTACAGATGTCCTGAATAATTCAGGCGGCGGGATTTTATCGGTTGGTTTAATTTTGACACTGTGGTCTGCATCTAACGGTATGACAGCCTTAATGAATGCCTTTAACGTTGCCTACGACATCGAGGACAGCCGCAGTTTTGTAGTGACTAAGCTGCTTTCAGTATTCTTTACAGTAATCTTATCGCTATCTGTTATTTTAACTTTTGTACTGATTGTATTTGGCGAACAAATCGGAAACCTAATGTTCGGTATTATCGGACTGGATGATCAGTTCTCTACAGTTTGGAACTTAGTCAGAAGTCTCCTGCCGCTGCTGCTCGTATTTGTTGTATTCCTGATTATGTATATGACAGCGCCTAATATTAAATTGAAACTCAAGTCTGTCATTCCAGGAACAATTTTTACTACAATTGCCTTCTTAGCAGCATCATGGGGCTTCAGCTATTACGTGTCGAACTTCGGAAACTATTCGGCAACATACGGTTCGATTGCAGGTGTGATCATTTTAATTTTCTGGCTGTACATTACAGGTGTTATAATAATCCTTGGGGCGCAAATTAACTCTATTCTTCACAAGCGCACTGTACTGAAGGAACAAGAACAAAGTAATGAAAAGGAAGTGTCAGTTTAAAATGACTTTACTGGATGATTTGCTGCAGGCAAATGAAGCATTCGTTAAAAACGAAGAATTTAAAGCTTTTACTACCGATAAGACACCGAACAAAAAAGCAGTATTTCTCAGCTGTATGGATACACGTCTGTCAGAGCTTTCAACTAAAGCACTCGGCTTAAAAAACGGAGATATTAAACAGCTGAAAAATGCAGGTGCAGTCGTCTCGCATCCATACGGGAGTACGATGCGCAGTATTCTTGTTGCGGTCTATGCTTTGAATGTTGATGAAGTATATATTATGGGGCATCATGACTGTGGATTCGGCGCTCTGAAGCCGGAACCTGTTATTGAAGAAATGAAGGCGCGCGGTATCGATGCCGAAACATTTAATACACTTAAAAATTCAGGCATTGATGTAACAAACTGGCTGAAAGGCTTCGACAGTGTCGAAGAAAGCGTCACAGAAACAGTCAGCAATGTTAAAAACCACCCGCTGCTCGCTCAGTCGATACCTGTACATGGTCTCGTCATGGATCCTGAAACCGGTAAAGTTGATGTCATCGTTAACGGCTATGAAAATGTGAAATAGAAGTATAAAAAAACCTTGTGTATCTAAAAATAGATACACAAGGTTTTTTACTTAGTCTTCGATTTTAGTCAGCAGTTTAGGGCCATCTTTTGTAACCATAATCGTATGTTCTTTTTGAGCAACATAACTGCCGTCTTTCGTTTCAAAAGCCCAATCATTCTTACCGTCTGTAACCAGTGTCGCTTTTGACGAAATGAAGGGTTCTACTGCGATAACCATACCTTCTTTTAAAATCGTTCGGTCTGTCGGATCGTAATAGTTCATAATGTGCTGCGGCTTATCGTGAAGACTTTTCCCAACACCGTGGCCGGTTAAGTTTTTAACAACTGTTAAACCGTTTTGGCGCGCCGTGTTGAATACTGCACGTCCAATCTGACTGACTTTAGCCCCCGGCTTAATTTTCTTCATTGCTTCTTCAAAAGCGAGTGCAGTCACATCAATTACTTTTTGTTTTAATGGATCATCTGCTTGACCGGCAATAAAAGAAATACCAGTATCAGAATAATATCCGTCTTTAACTGCTGAAATATCTACGTTAACGATGTCGCCGTCTTTAATTTGACGCGGCCCTGGAATGCCGTGTGCAACTTCTTCATTAATACTGATGCAAGTGTAGCCCGGGAAGTCATATTCACTGATCGGTGCACTTTTTGCACCCGCTTCTTCCAGCAGCTGACCTGCGTAATTATCGAGTTCTTTCGTTGTCATGCCGACTTTGGCATGTTCAACTGTCGCTTTTAAAACACGTCCGCATATTTGGCCAATCTCTTCTAATTTTTGGAGTTCTTCATCTGTTTTTACAATCATTATTATACCTTCTTACATTTAGTCTTATTTACTATTATAACAAAGTTGCTACATTATAAAATCATATATGGTCATATTTCTGTATAATCGGGTTTCTAAAGCTGAAACAGTCACACCGATTAAACGAATCGGTACGTCTTCTTCTTTCACTTCGTGATAAAGATTATATGCATAGTGATAAATATCCTTTGCAGTATATACCGGATCCATAGTCATCATCTGCTTTGAATGGGACTCAAAGTCACCGGTTTTAATCTTCACTGTAACAACCTTGCCTGCGAGTGACTTGTCTAGAAGACGGCTGCTGACTTTTGCCGACAGTTCTTCAAGCACTCCTAATATCTCACTGTCATCATTTCTGTCATAGTTAAATGTCGTTTCTTTACCAACTGATTTACGTTCTCTTTCTACAGTCAGTTCGTTTGTTCCGATACCGCGCGCCTTATTATATAAACTCTCACCGCGTTTGCCGAATTTTAAAATTAAATCATTTTTTGATATATCATACAAATCTTTGCCTGTTTTAATACCCATGCCGATCATCTTTTCTTCAGTGACCTTGCCGACTCCCGGGAATTTACCGATAGGCAGTTCATGAAGTATTTCCAGTACATTATTATAATCTATTACTGTCGTCGCTTTAGGTTTATTCATCCCTGAAGCGATCTTTGCCAAGTATTTATTATATGAAATTCCGCTGCTTGAAGTCAGTCCGGTTTTTTCAAATATTTCACTTTGGATGGCGAGTGCAATACTTCTCGATGACCGTTCTTTACTGACAAGCTCAGTAATGTCTAAATAAGCCTCGTCCAGACTCAGCGGTTCAATTAAATCTGTATAGCTTAAAAATATATCTCTGACCTGCCCGGAAATTTCTTTATAACGTTCGAATCGCGGATGGACAAATATGCCGTCAGGGCACAATTTATGTGCAGTTTTAGTCGGCATTGCGGAATGTACACCGTATTTACGCGCTTCATAACTCGCTGTCGCAACGACTCCCCTGTTAAAAGAGCGGCCGCCGACGATCACCGGTTTACCTCTTAATTCAGGGTTATCATACTGTTCGACCTGAGCATAAAATGCATCCATATCAATATGAATGATTCGTTTTTCCATCATCCTCACCCAAATCTATTATACCAAAAAACGAACACTTGTTCTACACATTAAATTGCCTCTTCCTTTGTTTCATATAAGCTCATTCCTACTTCTGTATCTACCGCATAAGCAAGATTTCTGTGTTTTAATATTAAATATAAATAGTAAAAATCACCGGCACATGCTGCAGTATGAAGCGCAATGTAATATTTATAAGCGGGATTAGGCATCGTAAACATCATGAAAAGCATGACCGCTGTAAGAATGACAAACGGCATAATAATGATGATGAAAAACTGCCCTCTTTTATATACATGGCCGGGCGAGGTTGCGTATGCCATACCTGCTTTAAAACCAAATTTTACCTTGCCCTTCGGGTTAAATACTTTAAAAAATAAACCGTGAATGGCTTCGTGAATAATGACTATAATAAAAAAAAGTGCGATAATAAAAAACACTGCTCCGACGATTCCGAATTGTTCTCTGCCGATCAATGCACTGCTGGTCGGATGGATTACAAATATTTCAAGAACATACATCGAAATGAGCGTCACAATCAGTGCGATCATCTGAATCCATGATATGCTTTTCAGTGCAGATTTATCTTCAAATATGTTCAATTCGAGCTTGTTCATGTCCATGCCTCTTTCATATTTTTATAAATTAACGATATCATAATCGTTACAGCAATTACACAGGAGTGATTTAAATGAATATTACGATTATAGGCGGCGGGCTTGCCGGTGCCTCGATCGGCTACCATCTCGTTAAGATGGGTCACACGGTAACAATCTATGACCGCGAAGATAAAGGCCAGGCAACTTTTGCATCAGCAGGCATCGTCTGTCCCTGGATCAGCCAGCGCCGCAATAAGAAATGGTACCGTCTGGTCACTGCCAGCGCCCGTTACTATCCAGATTTCATTCGTACTTTAGAAAGCGAAACTGATATGTCGACAGGGTATAAAAACAGCGGAGCAATATGCCTCTTTAAGCCGGATATTTTTGATAAGGCGACTAAAAGAATTAGTGATAAAGCAATCGGTCATCCAGAAGTCGGCCAGGTCAGACAGCTGACCAGGGAAGAGTTATCTGAGCTGCATCCTTCATTAACAACGAAATATCCTGCTTTAATTGTCGAGGGCGGCGGCCAAGTCAGAGGCTTGAAGCTGCTTCAGGCAATAAAAACAGCTTTTATAAAACACGGCGGTCATTGGAAACAAGAATCCTATGAAGGTTCTGACGATGATTCCTTTAAAATATATACTACCGGTGCCTGGGGTTCAGAACAGGACTACCAGCCTAAAATTGCACATCAGCGTGCTGAAATTATGCATTTTAAATTATTAAATCAAAAGACAGTACAATCCCCGGTTGTTATGGCTCTCGGCCCGACATATATCGTTCATCTGGAAGATGATAATTATGTGATCGGAACAACGCATATTGATACGGATTCTTTTGATACATCGCCGACTGAAGAAAGCCGTGCATATTTAACAGAGGAATTATATAAGTACTTTAAACCGGAAGATGTCGAAATTACTAAAATGGGTGTCGGCCTAAAACCGTATACCCGCGACTACCTGCCTTTTATCGGCTATGCAGATAAAAATACTTTTATCGTAAACGGTATGGGTTCGACAGGTTTGACAGCCAGTCCGTTTGTAGGTCTTGAAGTTGCAAAATTAATCAATAATCAGCAGACGGAACTTGATTTGAATGACTACAGCTATATTGAACCTCAAACGTGATTGATTCACTATATTGAAACACAATAACGGCCTGAAAATCTCTGCTTTAAGATTTTCAGGCCGTTATACAGTTTATACAAAGAAATTAATCATGGCGTATACATAATACAGGAATAAAATACCGTTAACGATTAACACCGCCAGCCCTATTTTATCTTTTCTGTAGTTGTAATTAATATAGCTGAATATCGTTCCGAGCAGTGTCAGCAATATGTTTAAAATCCACACGACTGAAGCTTCCATAAACAGAGGCAGCAGCAAAACAAGGACTGGAATTGCCACACAAAGTATTCTTAACATATTACTGCCTCCTAATCTGTTTTGTTAATGTCAATTTTACAATATTTTAAAAATTAATACAAAGCTTTAAACACCGTCTTACCAGTTCCGGTGAAGCAGACGGGCAATATGATAATCCTCCCGCTTATACAGCTTATACATAAAATACATTAAAATAAGCATACTTGTCTCAATATCCGATGTCTCTTCCACGAAGATTTTATGGTCATTGATTGAACCGATCAGATTATCTTCCCTATGCAATGTCAGCGTGACTTCTTTATCATCTTTAAAAATGTAAGGCGTATCCAGTACGCTGCCGTCCGCCCTGAAGTTCATGAAATTTTTAAGCTTTCTCTCTTTAAATGTATAATGTTTTCCCATATATTCCAATGTATATTTCGCCACGTTAAAATCTTTAAATCTTCGTCTTTGAAGACCAAGCAAAATTTCAGCACCATCCACGTGCTGGAAACCATAAGTATTTTTTTCATCACAGCCTGATATGGTTGTCGCAAACACATCCCCGACAACGTTGTTGCTGCTGTCTGTAATGGTCACACCCTGATGGGATTCCTGATCGATCACTTTGGCATATAACTGCTGCACTGAACACCCTCCTGTCACACTTTCAGTTTCTATCATTTTACCATAATTTATACAAATTAGAGTATCTTCATAAGTGAAGATACCCTGAATGATCTTGATTTATACTTATTTTAGCTCAAAATTAAATTTGTCAGTTCTTCTGCCTGCAGTTTACCAAAATAATGGTTTAAGTCGAGCGTATTTAATTTCTCATTCAAGTCCTCTCTGACGACTCTTGTCCCTTTTAGCGCTTCTTCGACTTCTTTAATTTCACCCTGCCCGAAGAAGTCTCCAAAGATAGAGCATTGATCGATGCGCCCGCCTTCTATTTCTAAAGAAATATCAACTGTTCCTGCCGATAAACGCCCGTCTCTGTTATAAGAATAACGCGGTGATTTACCATAGTTCCAATCCCAGTTTTTATATTTATCTTCAACCAGTTTATCGATTGCCTGCCAGTCTTCTTCTGTTAAGACATAACGTTTTGCATCGTTCACATCTTCAATGGACAGAAACTCTTTTATAATCAGATCCTTAAATTCATCAGTGGTCACATTTTTATATTCAGGTGCGAGATGTTCACGCAATGTTGTGACACGCGCCTCGACAGATTTTATACCTTTGGATTCAATTTTTTTCTGGTTGGGATTTAATACAGCTACCATCGCTTCAGCATTGATATCAAGCAGCAATGAAAAACCGCCGTAGACGCGTCCATTTGTCATTGTCATGGCACCGCCGGATACCTTTTTGCCGTCGATGATTAAATCATTTCGGCCGCTTTGTTCGACATTTTTTACACCGAGATTATTTAGGGCCTGAATGACTGGTTCGTACATTTTTTTATAATCTCCGTATACGCCTGTACTTTCAGGTACGAGAAAACAAACGTTCACTGCACCGTCATCAACTAAAATCGCACCGCCGCCCGTATCTCTTCTGACGAGCAGAATGTCATTCTCTTCTAAATACTCCTGATTGACTTCGGAAACAGCATTTTGAAAGCGTCCGATTTCTACTTTAGGTTTGCAGTGATAAGGGAAAAGAATTCCTTCATCTAAAAAGATATTATTTTGAACATAAACTTGCATTGCCAGTGCATATGCCCCATCGGTAATATATTCCCCATTTCTAAACGGTTCAATTAAATACATAACATTCATCCTTTAGCTGTTAATTATTGTGTGCGTTTAAAATTGTTTCTTTAATATCATCAGTTAAAAATACAGTCTGAGGTTTAATTGCTTCCGGTATGCGGTAAGATTTCTGATTCATTGTAACGAACAATGCATTCTCATTTTGACGGGTCTGACGCCAAAATGGATGTTTTATAAATTGCGGTGTTGTGTGGCCGACACCAATTTCCAAATAGATAACTTTATCTGAATCATGCGCTTTTAAAAATGCATTATAATCGTCTCTTTGAGCATTGAATGCGTCGTCTTCAACCATGCCTTTTTCAGCAGTCCGTTTATTTTTCTCCATCGGTGCACCGCATTCTGGACAGTGCGGTACCAGTTCAGAAGGTATTTTCATATCTACTTGTTTTTCTACCATCTCCAAAATCAAGTCATCATCACGATAAGTTTTATCATGGCAAAAGTCTGAACACTGCAAACGAACGTATTCACCTTGATAGTACAATACTTTATCCATATTATAACCCGCAGCGTAAAATGCATTGTCTGCATTCGTCGTAATGACATAATACGGTTTTTTCTCAATCATTTCCTTTAATGCTATATATGCTTCACCTGCAGGCTGATCAAGATAATTCAATTTTATAAAACGGCTTTGAAATGCCCAGTACTCTTCCCAAGTTGAAAATTTATACAAGCTGGCCTGAAGCATATCCAGCCATTTATATTTTTCGATAAAATCCGGAAAGTTACTGTTAAATCTCTCACCGATATAAGTAAATCCGTCTGCAGCTGACATACCTGCTCCGATGCCGACAACGACCGCATCCGCTTCATCCAGCACGCCTTTTAATATTTCACTTTCAGGATGTTTCTGTTCCAGTGTTTTCCATACTTTCATGCAACTACGACCTTTCTTCAGTCAAAATATTTTCATAAATTTTACGGTTTTCTTCATCAAATACATTAAATACTACATCTATAGATGATTCATTTTCTGCTAAGTAAGTTTTTACAGCTGACACTGCAGTTTCGGCTGCATCCTCTTTCGGATACCCGAATACACCGGTTGAAATACTGCAGAATGCGATCGATTTAATATTGTGATCATCCGCAGTTTTCAGACAGCTCGTATAGCACTTTGCCAGCAAATCTCTTTTCATACTGGAAACTTTATTATTTTGAACTATCGGGCCGACGGTATGAATCACATAATCCGCAGGTAAATTGTAGGCAGCTGTAATTTTCGCACGTCCCACAGCTTCTTTACGGCCCTGTTTCTTCATTAATGTGGCGCATGCCAGTCTCAATTGAAGGCCTGCTTTAGTATGGATAATATTATCGATACAATTGTGATTGGGTATAAAGCAGCCGAGCATTTCAGCATTTGCAGCATTCACAACCGCTTCAATTTTCAATGTTGTGATATCGCCCTGCCAAATATATATCTGATTCTCTTTATCTTTTATATTTTCAAAATCGGTAATCTCTTTACTATTATATTCCGATAAAAAAGCGTCCTGAACATCGAGAAATTCTCGGCCCGCTTTCACAGCGGGGCGTTCATTCGCCAATCCGCGGTACATTTCAAATCGGTCCTCGAAAGATTTAGGGACATACTGCTGCACTTTTTTCTCCTGCTGCATATATGATATTAAAAAATGCAGTCTGTCCGTTTGACTCATCAACTGTAATCACCCAATTCTAAAAAAAGACTCACACTCAATGTATACATATGAATGTAAGCCTTATAATATAATTTTTGCTTCTATTTACGCGTCAGCAAGCGCATTAAATTCAGCTTCATCTACATCAGTCAATTTAACGACCCAGCTTTCTTCCGCTTTAGCTGAGTTTAATAATGTTGGTTCGTCTGTTGCCTTATCGTTTACTGCAACAATTTTACCCGCTAAAGGAGATGCAAGGTCCAGTACAGTTTTAGAAGCTTCCAGTTCCAGAAGCGAATCATTTTTCTCTACTTCTTTTTCTTTAGTAAATTCAACAAAACCGACAGTGCCGATGTCGTCTTGTAGTTCAGGCGTCATAATAAGCGTATATTCGCCGCCATTTTTTTCTACCCATAAATAGTTAGCAACTTTTTTCATTATTATCCTTCTTCCTTTTTTATTAGATTAAATTCCGCAGCAAGGCATTCAATTGCGTGCTGTCTGTTTTCTGATTTTGGCATTAAAGGAATCAGCAGCAGTTCATCTGCAGTGAGCGCCTCACTCAATGTTTCCAGCTGTTCTTTAACACTTTTTGCATCGCCGATTACCATGCGGGAACGGTTTTCAGAAAGTTTTTGAACTTCTTCTACAGTATAAGTGTATTTCTCTGCAGTTTCAACCGACGGAAATCGTTTAAATTCACTGAAATTCATTTTCCCGAGCAGCCACAGATCTAAAGCCTTGGCAAGCCTCGATGCTTCTTCATTTGTATCAGCAACAACGACAAATGGCGCTGCCATAACACGCGGTTCTTTCATGACTGCTGACGGTGTAAATTCAGCCCTGTAAACGTCAGCTGCTTCTCTGCCAGCAGATATCTTATCTTTTGAAGCATGCGGGAATAGGCCGAAGGTATAACCAATACCTTGCCGCGCTGCCAGCTGAGCAGTCCGGACACTCGTGCTGAGCACCCACATTTCAGGGTTCGTTTCGCCTGTCGGGTTCGCTGTCACTTCATTGAAACGGTGGTTTTTATCGTCTGTATTTGTTACATATTTTTTAATATCATTGATATTTTCTTCATAACGCTGCTTTCTCGGGCGCATTTCATTCATCGATTTATTCACAAGCGGTGTTCCAAGTGTATTGCCGATACCGAGATCTACACGATTTGGATAGAGGTTTTCAAGCATTCTGAAGTTCTCTGCAACTTTCAGGGGACTGTAATGCGGAATCATAACACCGCCGGAACCGAGACGGATCGATGACGTTTTCCCAAGCAAGTGCATCATCATCATCTCCGGGCTGCTGCTGGCGAATGCATTCACATCGTGATGCTCAGCCATCCAGAAACGGTGGTAACCGAACTGTTCTGCAGTCTGCGCCAGTTTGACCGTATTAGTAAGTGCATCTGCTGCCGTTTCTCCTTCATCAATCACGGCATAATCCAATATGTTTATTTTAAGCATTTAAACCTGTCCTTTTTATCATATCAATTGAACTGTCAAATTCAGTTCATTATTATTTATCACGCTGATCATTTCAACAATTTCATCATTCGATGTATCGACAACATATTCTCCCGACAGATTGTCTGCATCACGATAAAATAATTTGATGCGGTCAATACTGAAGAAATCATGTTCCAGCATTGCAAGCATACTGTTTAAATGATCAAACTCTGCATAATCTTCACGCGCCAAAAGAATCTTGTTGCGCTCTTCCCTGTATTCATTTAATGATTTCCGGTCGATAACCAGTTCGATATTATCTTCATTTAAATCTATCCGCTCAAAATGCTTTGCATCAACTGCAATACGTTTTTCACCTAATCCAACAATATCATCGATAAAAGATACTGCAGTAAATTTGACGTTTTTAACATTTTCAACATCCAGTAATTGCTTCATTTACATACCCTCACACCATCATAATATTACTCCGATTGTATCACAGTCCCCTCATGAACTCAGCTCGCTTGCTCAATTATAAATCCAACTGATTGACAATGAATTTATACATTGCTAATTTGAAAGTGAAGGTAAAAAGAAAGTATATAAGGAGCAGCATGATGAATAAAAAATATGCACCATTATTTGAACCCTTATCCTTGCCGAACGGCATAGAGTTATCGAATCGTTTCGTACTGTCACCGATGATTACCAACTCATCGACAAGAGACGGCTATGTCACAAAAGAAGACGAAATGTATCACGCCAGAAGAGCAGCCTCTGCTCCAATTCAAGTAACAGGTGCTGCTTATATCGAACCGTACGGCCAGCTGTTCGAATACGGCTTTAGCGTTGCCGACGACAGAACAGTAGCCGGCCTTAAAAAATTGGCTGCTGCCATGAAACAAGACGGTGCCAAAGCCATATTGCAGCTGACCCATGCCGGACGATTTTCTAATCAGGCTATCCTTGATCTCGGCGTTGTATACGGGCCGAGTTTTATGGCGCTGAATACCCCTATTAAACACCAGGTGCTGCCGATGACCCAACGTAAAATTGAGCTGGTGATTTCACAATATGCCGATGCAGCAAAACGCGCAATCGATGCAGGGTTCGACGGTATTGAAATATCCGCAGCACAGCGCCTGTTAATACAGACATTTTTCTCTAAATTTTCAAATCAGCGCAATGATGAATACGGCGGGGACACTTTAGAAAACCGTTCCCGCTTCGGACTTGAAGTGATTCAAGCTGTCAGTGATGTAATTAAAGCACATGCACCGGATGATTTCATATTTGGATTCAGAGGCACTCCGGAAGAAACACGCGGTGAAGATGTCGGCTACAGCGTTGAAGACTTTCTGCAATTTGTCGACTGGGCAGAAGAAATTACAGATATCCACTACCTTGCCATAGCAAGCTGGGGCCGCAATATTTATCAGAATGAAGTCCGGGCAAATGGTCCGCATCAGGGAGAACCTGTTAATAAAGTTGTCTATGCCCATGTAAAAGGCAGGATTCCGATGATGGCTACAGGTGGTGTAAACTCGCCGGATAAGGCACTTGAAGCCTTAGAATACGCAGATATGGTGGGTGCATCCAGTCCCTTCATTACTGAACCGGACTTCGTGATAAAATTAAGAGACGGACGAGAAGATGATATCGATCTGCAATTTACTATTGATGACATCGATGATTTAAAAATTCCTAAATCCGCCTTTAAAGATATCGTACGCATGATGGATTACGGCGAAGGTCTGCCGAAGGAAACACGCGACGAACTTAGAAGATTAGCTGACGAGTAAGAATTAAGTATATTTTATAAGGAGGATAATTATGAAAAATGAACAATTAGTATTAGCAAAACGGCCAGCAGGCTTGCCTCAGGATGATGTTTTCAGATTTGAAGAAACCGATATTAAGACCCCGGCTAATGATGAACTGTTAATTGAAAGTGTATATATTTCAGTCGATCCTTATATGCGCGGACGCATGAATGATGCGAAATCTTACGCAAAGCCTTTTAGTTTAAATGAACCGCTGAATGGGCATATTGTCGGCAGAGTCACTGAATCAAACGCCGACGGTTTTAAAGAGAATGACGTCGTCACAGGACGTTTACCATGGAAAAAATTTAATACGGTATCCGCAAAAGATGTTAAAAAAGTCGCTTCAACAGATGTACCGTTCCACTTATACTTGAGTACACTCGGCATGCCCGGCCATACAGCATATGGCGGCTTATTAAATATCGGCAAACCCGAACCGGGAGAAACCGTAGTTGTTTCCGCTGCCTCAGGTGCTGTCGGTTCTGTTGTCGGTCAAATCGCTAAAATAAAAGGCGCTAAAGTAATCGGAATTGCAGGCGGTACTAAAAAGGTGAATTATCTGACTGAAGAATTGGGTTTTGATGCCGGCGTCGATTATAAAGCTGACGATTTCAAAGAGAAATTAGCAGAAGCAGTACCAGATGGTGTCGATGTCTATTATGAAAATGTCGGCGGCACTGTGTCAGATGAAGTATTTAAACACTTGAACAGATTTGCAAGAATTCCTGTATGCGGAACTATTTCATCGTATAACTCAAAAGAAGATAACGGACCGCGCGTTCAAGGACAGCTGGTCAAATCACAAGCTTTAATGCAGGGTTTTCTCGTTGCTCAGTTTGAGAATCAAGCTGAAGAAATCAGTCAGCAGCTGGCAGCATGGGTTGAAGAAGGTAAAATAAAATCCGAAGTTACGATTGCTGAAGGATTCGATAAGCTCCCTGAAGCATTCCGAAATCTCTTTACTGGAAATAATTTTGGCAAGCAGATTGTTAAAGTTTCAAATTCATTAGACTAAATTAATAAAAGCCGCTTGAAGACTATTAAATATCTTCAAGCGGCTGTTTTTTATTCAGTTTTAACGAGTAAGCTAACGACTTCAACGTGCACAGTGTGCGGGAATAAGTCGACCGGCTGAACAGTTTTTAATTCATAGCCGAGTTCACGAAGCCAGGTAATGTCAGCTGCAAATGTCTCCGGGTTGCATGATACGTAAACGACTCTGTCCGTACCGAGTCGTCCAATTCTTCTCATCACTTTACCGCCGGCACCTGAACGCGGCGGATCCAGCATCAGCAGGTCTGGTGTCCCCCATGTTTCAAGGACTTCATCCATCCCCCGGCGTGCGTCTTTAGCTAGGAAGTAAGTATTATCGATACCGTTATCCTCAGCATTTCGTTTAGCAGATTCTATGGATGACTCAACGATTTCAATCCCGGCTAATTCTTTTACTCTTGCTGCAAACGGCAGCGAGAATGTTCCCACACCGCAGAACAGATCAATCATACGTTCGTGATCTTTAGCATCTGCAAGTTCCAATGCCAGTTCAACCAGTTTCTCTGCTTGCGTCGGATTAGTCTGGAAAAATGTATCAAACCATGTGCGGTAGTTATACCCGTACATCACATCATTAATGTAATCTCTGCCGTACAGCAAATAAGTATCTTCTGATTGTGTGCGGTCAGCGATATCGGTATTCACCATCCACATTATACTTTTCAGATTATCGAATACAGATGAAAGCTCTTCAATCAATTCATCTATTAAAGGTTTCAGTTCGCCGTCCGGCGTATCTGTTGCAAATATTGCCAGCATCATTTCTTTTGTTTCCTGCGACCGTCTCACCATTAAGTGGCGCAGTAAACCGGTATGTTTTTCTTTGTGATAGCCAGGCAGTTCATGTTTTCTCGCCCATTTAGAAACGATGCGCATTGCTTCAACCATGTCGTTATTGGCGATTAAACATGTATCGATATCGATAATTTTACGAAAATTCCCCAGTTCATGCATGCCCAGTTCGCCGTTCTGGCCAAAAGTAAATTCCATTTTGTTGCGGTATTCAAACGGATGTTCTTCCATGCCGATGGCATCTTTAACGACATCAGTGTCAAAGCCGTGTTTCTGCAATGAACGTTTAACAAAATCCGTTTTCTCTTTCAGCTGAGCTTCATATTTCCAATGCTGCCACACACACCCCCCGCACAGGTCAAAGTGCGGACATGGTGCCGGCACTCTGTCAGGATGCGCCTCAACAATTTCTTTAGGCAGTACATTGGCACGTTTTCGCGTCGGATTCGGTACATCGACTGTCACCGTTTCTCCCGGCAGCGTTTGCGGGACTGCCAAATTCAATTTGCGCGGTTTATGACCGCCGTGGTCGCGTAAAGCATAACCGCGCCCTGATCCCTTGTTGTCCAGCTCATTTATTTTAATCGTAAATGTCTCTATATGATCATTATCAATGTTAACCACTTTATATCTCCTCGCCCATCTATTCGTTCATACAATTTTACTTATAGACTGCTTTTCTTGCAAGCAAAACTGTTAAATTTCCGCTGTTCTTGTACAATCAAAGAAAAGTCAGGAAATCATTAAGATTCCCTGACTTTAAACTATTTTAATACATCAGTTTCTGATTTTTAGATTTAAATCTCTGATTATGTGACGATACCATAGCAAACTGATCCGCTTTTGGATCGATATGTGTTTTAGCATTGTTCACCGCATTCACTGCATCAGCATATGCGCCTGCAATCAAATTGACCTTGCCTGTATATCTGATACAGTCGCCTGCAGCAAAAATACCCGGAACATTCGTAATACCTGTCGGTGCTGCCTTAACGAAAAAGTCATTTTCCAAGTTTAAACCTAATTTATTTTCTCTAAACAGCAGATTTTCCTGATCGTAACCGTGATTGACGATTAATTCATCGTAAGCATGGGTTGATGCTTCCCCCGTCTGATTATTAGTAATTTCGACGAGTTCCATCCTGTCGCCACCGCTGACTCCAGTGACCACTGACTGCGTCATTATTTCAACGCCATTTTTCTTCAGTCTGCTGACATCCGCTTCATGCGCTGTTAAATCATCACCGCGGTAAATAATATGAATTTCTCGAGCAATCGGCGACAAGTCATTGGCCCAGTCGACCGCAGAATAACTGCCTCCGGTAATTAATATTTTTTTATCGATAAATCGCTCGATATCCGGTACTGCATAATGAAGATTTTTATTCTCAAAAAGATGCGCATTATCAATATTTAATTTAACGGGTTTAATCATGCCCCCGCCGCCAATCGTAATAATCACACTTTTTGAATAATGTTCTTCTCCTGTTGACGTTGTAATCGTAAAATAGTCATCATTGTCTTTTTGAATATTGGTAACAATTGTATTTAGTACAACATCCGGTTCAAAAGTCAGACCCTGAGCGATAGATTTTTCAATCAGCTGGCCTGCCGCAATCGGTTCGGTCCCGCCTATATCCCAAATCATTTTTTGAGGATACAAATGAACTTTGCCGCCGAGTTTCTCCTGACCGTCGATTATTTTGGTCTTCATTTCTCTGAGCCCAGCGTAAAAGGCACTGAACAGTCCGGCTGGTCCGCCGCCGATAACTGTAACATCATATATATTTTGAGACATTAAAATTACAACTCCTTAGTTTGAAACCAATGCTTCTTCTACATCTTCAACAATTAAACTGTTGGCAATATAACCGCTGTATAACCAGCTGTCTGCTTTAGTATATTCGTATACATTGCCATTTTCAATTGCTGGAATATTACTGAACACATCATCACTGAAAGCTGCTTCACTGTCACCTTCATCAGTTCCGATAAAGAAAATATGATCCGCTTCAAGTTCAGCCAGACTTTCAAGTGACGCTTCAATCCAAGGCGTTTCATTATCTGCAGACAATTCTTCAACTAACGGCGGTGCGGTCAATCCAAGATCGTTATATAAAACTTCCCCGCTTGATTTATCCTGGTTAGAGATAAAGTAAGAATCTCCAGTCCACCATACGGCAACAGCGGACTCGTCTCCGACTTCCTCTTCTAAATCTGCCGCTGTATTTTCAACGACTGAATTGTATTCATTTATTTTTTCCTCAGCTAAATCTTCTTTGCCAAAAACTTCTGATACACGTGTTAAACGATCTCTCCAGTCATCGTAGCTGCCGCTTTCAACGACGAAAGTCGGTGCAATTTTAGAATAACTGTCGTATTTATCTCCATCAGCAAGATCAGATGAACTTAAGAGCAAGAGATCCGGTTCTTCTAAAGTCACTGCTTCGAAAGGCAGATCGAAAGGCATTAACGGCACACCTTCAAGACCTTCGGGCTGCAAGTACTCCTGAATACTTTCTTCTCCAACTGTCCATTGAACGACAGGTGTTTCTTCTAAAGTCAGTAAATCATCTTCCAAATATGTCCCGATGATACGTTCAGGATTTTCTGGTACAGACACTTCATGCCCTGCATCGTCCGTCACAGCAACCTCTTCTGTATCCGTATTATTTGCTGTATCTTCCGCTTCATTTGAACATCCTGCAGCAATCAATGACATTCCGAGCATTAAACCAAGTAATTTTTTCATTTATTTTCCCCTGTCCTATTTATAAAATCGATATTGATAATCATTATCAATTGAATTTTATGCTTTATAGCCATCAATGTCAATACTTGTCACACACTATTTAAGTCTTAAAAAAGACGGACACAGTTTAGTGTCCGCCTCGAAATTTAAACACTCATTAATTTTTTATACATTCTGATAAAGTCCGCTTTTGTAAATATTACTGGTACTGGATAAAGCGGATTCGCTTCACTGTATGCCGAATCTGCAAGATCGTTTATATCTCTATGTCTCAATTCCGGGAAGTTTTCTCCGATATCCATCTTATTATTCAATTCTTTAATACTGTTAATGAACTTCTCTGCCTTGACTGCATTACTGTCCTTTTCATCAGTCACATTTGCAATGTCACCGAGATGAGCCAGTTTATCGTGCACTGTTTCACCGTATTCTTCTAAAATATATGGTAAAATTTTGGCCACTGTCTGACCGTGCTGAAGGTTATATTTTGCACCTAGAGCATGTCCCATAGCATGGACGTTGCCTACATAAGCCCGGGTGAATGCTTTTCCGGCAAAATAAGATGCCCGCTGCATGTTTGTTCGCGCCTTGATATCTTGACCATCCGTATAGGACTGATAGAGATTTTTATAAATTAACTCTACCGCTTCTTCACTCAGCATTTTAGTCTGCTTCGTATTTGATCTGTTAATATAGGCCTCCACTGCGTGTGTTAGTGCATCCATACCTGAATATGCAGTCATATCTTTAGGCAGACCGAGCAGCAGTTCCGGATCAAGAACTGCGGCATTCGGCATTAATTTAGTATCGATCACAGCATATTTCTCATCCGTATCATGGTCTGTAATCACTGCTGCGATTGTTGCTTCACTGCCTGTCCCTGCTGTTGTTGGCACTGCTGCAAAGTAAGGTAAATCTTTTCTTACTTTTAATACTCCTTTAAATCGGCGTAAATCTGACGTATTTTTTACTGCAGCAATCCCCGTCCCCTTAGCACAGTCAATTGCTGACCCGCCTCCAAACCCAATAATACCTTCACAGTTCTGTTCCTTATAAACCTGCACCGCCTCAGCAATGTTTTTGCTGGTTGGGTTTGCAGCAGTTCCCTTATATATAAAATAAATAATGTTCTCTTCATTCAGGCTGTTCAACATTCTCTTCAACAGACCTGCTCTAACGATTCCTTCATCAGTTACAATCAGTACTTTTTTAATATTGTTTTCATTCAATTTCGGTGCCAGTTTCTCAATGCATCCCACACAGTTAATGACGGCCGGCGGCTGCCAGTTTAATAGGTGTGCTGTATTTTTCATTATCCATTGATACGTTCGGCTGTATATTTTTAAAAGCATCATTATCTTTCCTTTCACGCGTTCAGTAATACTTCGTTCGATTTATCTTACATACATATTACTAAAGTTAAGTGAGAGAAAGATTATAAAAACATTAAAGTTTTTTCTCATTTAATTTCCACAATCTATACAGTTGACTTTTATACAGTCAGACTATATAGTTGAACTATACAGTCGAACGATATAGTTGAGGTGATAAATATGAGGCCGAAACTTTTGCCTTTGTCGGAAACCATGCATTTAATTATGCTTGCATTAAGAAAACCGCTACACGGCTATGCGATTATGCAGCTCGTGAACGAAATGTCAGATGGTCAAGTCAGCATCGCAGCAGGTACGCTTTACGGTGCACTGGATAACCTAAAAAAACATCATTATATTGAATTGCTCTCAGACCCCAGCGAGCGTAAAAAAGTATATCAAGTGACTAAGCTTGGTGAAGAAATATTGGAACTTGAAAACCAGCGTTTGAAAAAATTTATTTCTCTTTACGAAAAAGGAGAGGGTTAAAATGAATAAATACAGATTATTTATTGATCCTGAGAAAGAAGAAATGTGGATTAATAAAATCCAACAGGACGGCTACCGCTTAGTTTCAAACACGCTCGATTTCATTTATACGTTTGAAGAAACAGATGAAAAGTATATTACCCGTACCGATTATCAAAACCACATGAGTAAAGAAAAGTATGATGAATATCTTAATATCCATGAAGAATTTGGCTGGGAGCACATCAGAGGCGGCAGGTTCGGGATGACCCAGCAGATCTGGTCAAAAATTGAAGATGGTAACGATAAATTGTTTTCTGACCGGGACTCAAAAATTAATTTCTATAAACGTCAAATGAACTTTACAGGCAGCTTAGCCTTTCTGTTTTTAATTTATTCATTTATTTTTGAGCCGGTTACTGGTAATAATTTATTTTTAACTTCCGGCCTATGGGATATGCAGGGAACAGAATTTTGGCGTGCTTTCCTGTTCGAACTTCCTTTTGCAATAATGAGATTTTTACCAGCCATACTTTTTCCTATCGCAGCTGTTTTATTTTTCGTCTCCTACTACAAGTCAGATCAGGCGAAAAAAGCGCTGGAAAAAGAGAAATAATATAGTAGAAACTAGTTTATTTCTTAATTCTGTATACAGTTTGTCTAGTGATTCCGACTTCTTTTGAAATTTGAGATATTGTGATACCATCTTTTAGTTGATCTGCCATGCGATAATACACTAATCGTTTCTGAGGATCTTTAATGTTCGGTGAATAAAGTACCGGACTGATACCTTTTTCTTTTGCAATCGCAATCATAGCAAGTATTCGAACAATTAAATCTGTGATGAATTTATCAAGAAGAGGGTGACCAATTGCATCAGCCATAATCGATATGCTTGTCATTTATGACGATAAATTTCATATATTTATAAGTGTTATTTTGCATAACCAATGTTAAAACCCAACTATCTCCTTGAAAAGATAAGCTGGGTTTTTTTATAGTGCAAGTTATCGCCTAAAACAATGCAAAATATGTCCTAAAGTGAGACTGTGTAATCATGAATTTGTACTTACTTGTATAATTAAAGTAGACCCTAACAATACTTATTAAATATGTCTATACTTGAATTTAATCTATGAAAAGTAAGTACCATTATTTTGGGAAATCCACATCACAAGTAAATTGCGCATTTTATTTTCTATGTTTCTTTAAAAAAAGAATTGTTCAACAACCTAAAAAATAATATTGCAAAAAACCTTCCAAAGAAAATACCTATGGAAGGTTTTTAGCATCTTGTGCATATTCAAAAATTAATGAGTCTCATTTTAAAGTCATAGATATAGAAAAAAACTGGGCGGTATTGTAAAGTTTATGACCAGAATACTGATCTTAACTCTGTTACTGCTGAAGCTTTCCAGCCGTATACCCTCCGTCAATCGGCACTGTAACTCCGTTGATTTGTCTGGCTAAGTCTGAACAGAGAAACATAACGACATTCCCCTGGTCCTCAGGTGTTGACATTTCACCGGCTGGAAGAGATTCCAGCACACCGTTATATTGTTCCGGATTATCTTCTGCCCATCTTTCAATAGCTGGTGTAATTGTTGCCCCCGGTGCAATAGAATTTATACGAATGTTTTGTTTTCCGTATTCTAGTGCAACAGATTTAGTTAATCCTACAACTCCGTGTTTTGAGGCGGTATATGGCGACATATTTGGAGATCCTTCTAATCCCGCTCCTGAAGCTGAGTTAACAATAGCTCCTCCACCTGTTTTAAGCATGGCGTTAATTTGATGTTTCACACAATAGAAAATACCATATAAGTTTATTTTAATTGTTTTATCCCAATCATTAGAATCCAGCTCGCCTATTTTAACCTGGCCCGCGTTAATACCGGCATTATTATGAGCAAAGTCTAATTTGCCAAAAGCAGAAACGGTCTCATCTACTAATGCTTTAACCTGATCTTCATCGCTGACATCACATTTGAAAAACTGTGCTTCGCCCCCGCCTTCTTTAATTAACTTGACTGTTTCTCTGCCGCCCTCTTCACTGACATCGGAGACCATTACTTTAGCACCTGCTTTTGCCAAAGCAACAGCACTTGCTCGACCGATTCCTGAGCCTCCCGCTGTTACCAAACCGGCTTTATCTTTTAATAATTCTGTCATCAAATACATTCCTTTCAAAAAATTATTTTATTACCAGACATTTCTTTTTGATTTTTATTACTCATTTTGAGTTACTAATTATTTTCAAATACCATTCTTTCATCTCTTGTATGGCTTTCAAATTTAGCAATAATATTATCATCATTATCTTTAAATTCTATAAGAGGAAGAGTACCATGTTCTTTATTGTAAAGAACTCCGGAGGTCATTTCTCTAATAGATTTACCCATACCTTCTAATTTTGAATTATATCCTTTTTCATTAATATCATCAAATTTGTCACTTACGTAAACTGTAAGTTCCATATACTCGTCATTCTGAGTCTCGATTGATTCTATAAAACCATCACGAGTCATTTCATCGTATTTTTCTTCTAAAATGGTGATCTGATTATCGGAAGGATTATTCTCTGAATTCGTCTCTTCTTGTGAATTTTCTACAGGAGATTCATTTTCTTTTTCATCTAATTTCTCTTTTTCCACAGTGTCTTCACCGACCTGCTGGTTTTCTTCTGATGAATTATCATTTTCCGCAGTTTGTTCTGCGGTTTCATCTGCCCCGCCGCAAGCTGTTAAAAATAAAATTGATGATAAGGTGCCTGTTAGAAACAATCTTTTCATAATATAAATCTCTCCCATAAGTATTAAAGTGCACTATAAAATATACCAAAAATTGTATATACCTGCAACAATTGAGAGGATTATAATTGATTAATAATAATTACAAAAGTTTATGCGATTCCTTTATCTCGCTCGTTATATAAATAGTCAAAAGTTTTTTTAATACGGATGAGCCCATCTTCTATTCGTGCACGACTTGAAGCCACGTTAAATCTGAAGTGTTTATTCTCGTAGTCCAAGTATAATTTGCCCGGTGATACTGCAATTCCTCCTACTTCAACCAGTGCTTTGTGGACCAGTTCGGCATCGAACCCCGATTTTTCAAAGCTTATCCATCCGAGATATGTTGCTCTTGGAATATCAAGAGATAAATATTGAGACAGATTGTCATCAATGTATTTCTGGACATATTCAAAATTGTTCAAGATATGATTATTTAATTGATCCACCCACTCGTTACATTCATTGTAAGCAGCTTCAATAGCTGCAAGAGCGAGGCTGGAAGCATTGCCAACGTTGTATACTTCTTTCGTTACCTCTGTAAGAGTTTTCGTGAGTGTTCTGTCTTTCGTAACGAAATAAGAATGAGGGATACTTGCTAGATTAAATGTTTTGCCGAGGCAGCTTGCAACCAAAACCTCATCGCCTTCTTCAGATAAAGCTGAAAATGATACAAAATCCTCTTTCGGCCTGACAAAATCCATATGTATTTCATCGCTGATTAAGTATATATTATTTGCTGCGCAGATGTCTTTGATAGTTTGCAATTCTTCTCTTGTCCAGACTTTGCCGGTTGGATTATGTGGGTTGCAGTGGATGTACATGCTTACATCATCACGTTCACATAATGAAGTGAAATGATTTACATCCAAAAAGTATTCCTTTAAATCCTTATCATATATTAAAGGAGACTCGACGATTTTCCGGTTATTGCTTTCAATTAAGCTGGGAAATTTATTGTATGAAGGAGTCGTTAATATAATACCGTCTCTCTCTTTTGTCACTTGTCTCAGCGCTTCCCCCGCAGTAAACAGAACTGTCGGTGAGTAGTGGATGTCAGTGTCACTCAGTACTGTATTATAGCGAGATTGCCACCAATGTTTAATGGGTTCATAGAACTGTTCGTTTTGCCATATTGTATAACCGAAAATACCATTATCAAGACGTTCTTTGATTGCCTCCCTGATTGTTTCAGGTGTTTCTATATCCATATCGGCAATCCAGAAAGGTTCCAGGCCCCCTACTCCGAATAAAGCCTCAGTCCCTTCATATTGAACGCTATGCGTGCCTTCTCTTGTTGTTTCCTTATTAAAGTCGAATTGCATAATTCCTGCCCCTTTTCAATCTAAACATTCAGTTTTTTATTATCTTATCATTAAACTTCAAATAAATATATCATGGAGAAAGAATGTGATTTCTGACATATCCATCTTGAAACTAAATGTCTGTCTTGTTTTTGTGGCTGACACAGCTGTTCTTTCAGAGTTCGACAGAATTTAAATATAAAAAGTATCATACAAATTCTTCTGTTCCAATAACTCTGTAAAGCCTTCTAGAACCTTAGATTGATAATGACTGTTTTTCAAATAAGAAAAAGTTCTTTTTAAAGATATATCCGCTGGGTTTACTGTAATCAAATCTCCGTACTTCAGTTCTTTTTGAATGGCCCATCGGGACAATAGACTGAGACCGAGCCCTGCTTCAGCTGCTGCTTTTATAGATTGGGTACTGCTGAATGTTAAAAAACTCTGTGGAACTATTTTAAATTCCTCAAACAATTTTTCACTCGCTTCCCGTGTTCCTGATCCGTTTTCTCTCATCAGCCATGTATACTTTCCGAGTTCTTTCACTGAAATACTATCTTCCCGTTTTAAAGGAAATCCAGGCGATGCGACAATCACCATGGAATCTTCCAAAAATTCTTTCTGAACCAGAAATTTTTTCGGTGTATAACCTTCTATGATACCAATATCCAGCTGGCTGTTGTTAACTAAATGGGCAATTTCTTCTGTATTTCCAATGGTTACAGCGGGCTGACTGTAGGGATACAGGCTAAGCAGTTCAGCAATTAAATTTGGAAGCAGATATTCTCCAAAAGTATAACTGGCTCCGATGTTAATAGGTCCACTTGCATTATTCGTCAAATCATCGACAAGGTATTCCATTTTGTTATAGAGCGCGGCAATTTCTTTACCGTAATGATATACAATTTCACCTGCTTTATTTAATTTTACAAATTTGTTATTACGATCAAGCAGCTTTGTTCCTATTCTTTCCTCCAGTGCTTGTATATGCTGACTGACAGCAGGTTGGGACATGTAATATTTTTCTGCTGTTCGTGAAAAACTTTTATTTTCGGCAACGCTTAAAAATATTTTTAATTGGGAATCCATGTTAAGTGCCTCCTTCTATAACCATATGCTTATAGTATATATCACTATAATTTATTTTACTTATCCATGTGGAGATTTTAAACTTATAACTATCAGGAGATGATACTTATATCTATAGAAAAGAAACAAAAACTAAACTCCCTTTTATGGTGGTCAGCGGGCGTCGCCTTTACATTTTTAATTGCTTTTTGGGGTTATCTTTTTTCATTATTACCGGGTTTGAATAATGTCGGACAGCTGGCATGTGCAATAATTATTGCTGTGATTTACCGGCATTTTTTTGGATACCCGATGATTTTGAAAAATGGTATAGTATTTTCTTCTCAAAAACTTTTGCGTCTTGCGATAATATTATATGGTCTTAAATTAAATATTGACGTTATTTTACAAGATGGACTGGGACTGCTACTGAGAGACGGGATAATTATTGCTTCCGTGATTCTATTAACAGTCTGGGCTGCCAAAATCTTTAAAGCAGACAGTACAATATCTTTATTATTGGGTGTTGGGACAGGTGTGTGCGGAGCAGCTGCAATTGCAGCGATAGCTCCAATTGTAAAATCTAAAGATGAAGACACAGCAATCAGTGTGGGTATTATTGCACTTGTGGGTACTGTGTTTGCTGTCGGTTATACTTTGATTGAACCTGTGCTGCCTTTGTCTTCCGAAAGTTACGGTATCTGGGCGGGATCTACGCTTCATGAACTGGCACATGTCGCCATTGCGGCGGAACCCGCTGGTGAAGATGCATTGGCAATTTCTCTGCTGGCAAAACTGGGCAGGATTTTCTTACTGGTTCCACTGGCGTTTATATTTATATTGATAATGAACCGTAAAGAAAAAGGGAAACAGACGGAACGTAATAAAGTACAATTTCCATGGTTTCTCGTTGGATTTCTCTTAATGAGCATTATTGGGAGTTACGTCATCGACAATACTGTACAGGTGACAGATAATATAATGGAAGATGTTTCCACTCTCACGACATGGCTTTTAACTGCCGCTATGGTTGGGTTGGGTCTGAATGTTAATTTAAGTGATTTACGCAGTAAAGCATTTAAACCTCTTATTATTATGATTATCGTCTCTCTAATCTTATCTGTACTGACATACTTTTCTGTTTAGATTTAGCTATGATCATTAGAATAAGATAATGGTATGTCAACAGAATATTAGACACTTTTTATAGAAGTTTTCTTTATACTCCTTTGGTGTGAGATAATCCAATGCATCATGCGGTCTGATTGTGTTATACCAGTTTACATAGTCGAATAGTCCCATTTTTAACTGTTTGATTTTTCTAGAACTTTATTATCTTTCATGTATTTCTTCATGCCTTCAGCTGCTCTGTAAGTGAGTGCGCCAAGTGTACCTGTAGGATTTGATTTTGAATGTAACGGGAACGAAGATGCACCGACTACAAACAAATTTTCCATATCCCACATTTGTGAATAAGTATTTACTGCTGAAGTTTCCGAGTCGTCACCTATTATTACTCCGCCGCCTGTATGGTCGGACAGAGAGTCTTTTCCAAACTCTACTGAATCATCTATTTCAGGAACATTAATATAATCTGCACCCATTTCTTCTAAAATTTCTTTACATTGCTGATGTGCATATTTTACAATATTTCTATCTATATCACTGAATTTGTAAGTTACATGCAGTAATGGGTCTCCGAAAACATCTGTATAGTTCGGATCTAAATACATATAATTTCCTTTTTTCGGCAGTACGCCGTTTTGCTGCTGCATATCGATTCTTCTGTTTGTATAAAATAACAACTTATCTTTAAATTCCTGACCCCATGGTGATAACTCCAATGCTCTAATTTAATAACTAAAAATAACAATATTTCTTGATTCTTCTAGGCAAATTAAATTATTAACTCAGTTGTAGAAGCTCCGCATTATTAAAATTCTGTGCAGTTTCGATGGAGTTTTACAATATCGGTTTATATGCGAAACAGATGGGAATTCACTCAATGTAAGTGATTCAATTCTATAGGAGGGATTTACAATGGCACATGAACAACACCAACAACTGATTCAGACGTTACATGAATGTATGGAAGCCTGTAACCATTGCTACGATGCCTGTTTGAAGGAAGAAGACGTAAATATGACGGCAAAGTGCATCAGACTGGATCGCGAATGTGCAGATATCTGTGCATTTCTAGAACAAGCATTAATGAGAGGCACTCCATTTTCTTCTGATTTAGCAGCAGTATGCGCCAAAATTTGCGAAGCTTGCGGAAATGAATGTCAGAAACACGACCATGAACACTGTCAGAGATGTGCAGAAGCGTGCTTCAAATGTGCAGAAGCATGTAAGGAAATTGCTTAGAATAAAACTTGTGTAGAAGAAGTGCCATGTCAGATAATAATTCTGGCATGGCACTTCTTATTAATCGAACAAAAGCAAGCAGTCTAACGTTTTAATATTGAAAATGTGTTTTAATTTTTAATCCATTTGTAACCAACGCCCCACACTGTGTGAAAGTAATCATCGATAGGAAATCCGACTTCCCGAATTTTTTCCCGCATATTTCTAACATGGGAATCCACAGTACGTCCTTCCGTTTCAGAATGCATGCCCCACACTAAATCAATCAATTGATTTCTAGAAAATACCCTTCCTGGATTTTTCATGAGTAATCCAATGAGTGCAAATTCTTTTGGTGTTAATTTTACAAGCTGTTTTTTATAGGATAGTTCAAATTGATCTTCGTCCCATAACAGTCTTTCGACTTCAATCCGGTTGACAGGTCTTGTTCTTCTTAGTAATGCATCCATTCTTGCAACCAATTCTTCTTCATTAAAAGGTTTTGTGATATAGTCATCTGCACCCAGCTTGAGTCCTTTTACAATATCTTCTTTCTGCTCACGTGCAGTCACCATGATAATAGGTACATCTGAGTATTGCCGTATTTCTCTGCATACTTCCCATCCATTCATTTCAGGCATCATGATATCCAGTAGAATAAGATCAAACTTCTCTTCTTTAACAAACTTAAGCCCTGCTTTTGCACCTACTGCTTTTCGACAAAAATAAGGGTAAGGTTTCAAGTATAATGTCAACAGTTCGAGCATTCTCTCTTCATCATCGATTAACAGCACTTTATTCATTTACATTCTCCTTCTTTAAAGATATGACGAAAACAGTCCCCTTGCCGAGTGTACTTTCTACTCCAATCTCGCCACCATGCAACTCCACAATTTCTTTAGCGATTGTCAGCCCGAGACCAGATCCTCCGCTTACCCGGGATCTAGACTTTTCAGAACGATACAGTCGATCGAATATAAAGGGTATATCTTCTTCTGGGATTCCTTCTCCTGTATCTGAAATAGTTGTTAAAATTTCATTTTTATTTTGAATAACTTCCATTGTGATATGACCTTTCTCGAGAGTATACTTTATTGCATTATCTAATATATTCAATATAACTTGTTGAATTCTTTCGGGATCTGCCATAACAACCAAGTTGTCCGGACAATGTAAGGAAAGCTCTATTTTTTTTCATTGAGCGCTGGACGGATTCGTGCTAAAACCGTCTCAATCAAAGTGCTAAATACTACCCTCTCTTTTGTGATGGCAAATTCATTATGATCGATTTTAGCTAATTCAAACAGATTTTTTATCAGGTCTGCTAAATGCTCTGTTTCTTCCTGAATGATTTTAATGTATCTATTCCTGTCCGTCGTGGATATTTCTTTTCTGCTAATAATATCCGTATACCCTTTCATATAGGTTAAAGGTGTTCGTAGCTCATGCGATATACTCCCTAAAAATTCATTTCTCTCGTTTTTTAAACGTTCCAGATCTTGCGACAGCAAAGTAATCGAAGTCGCCAAATCTCCAAGCTCATCTTTTCGATGTGTATACAATTCCACGTTATGATTGCCTCTACTTAATTGTTCTGTCGCTTTTTTCATCCTCAATACCGGTTGGGTAATAACTCTGGAAAGAATAAACACCGTTATAACAGTCAGAAGTAAAGTCAATAGACCCACAAGCCAAAACTTATGGCTGAGATGATCAATAATCCGTTCGATGCTATCACTTTCAGCAAACATAAAAACATGCCCGCTATGAGTTTCGTTAAAAGTTAGGGGGCTGTCTGTAGAGACATATTTTTCTTCTGACCAATTTGATTTCAGGATAACTCCTTCTTGTGGTATTTCACCATAATCAGTATGTTCAATAACAGTTATCATTTCTGGTTCAACCGGATCAGAATTGATGATTATCTCTCCATTCTCATCTGTTATCACCACAATAAAATCTGATTCTGACTCCATAATCGCAACATGTTCCAATGTCGTGGTTGTATAGTTTTCTTCCAATACGTCTCTGTGTGTATTCCCCCGGGCCAATAAATCCCCCATCACTTCCTCCACACGATCAGCGACCAGATTTGTATATAGGATATAGAATAATATGATTTCAATAATAAGAATCACCAGAAAAAACAAAAGTCCGATTTTTAAAGCTAATTTATTGAACATAAAAGCCTCCTCAGTTTTCTGCAACAGCATAAATCGTAATAGATTATCTTATCATTTTGTTCATTAGTCATATTATATAGAAAAGTAGTATTTTTATTATGAATAATTCAGCTTATTTTACTTTGCCTACAACTAAAATTTTCTTCCACTGTTCTTATGAGCCGTCATTAGACACATAACTATTTCTGTTTATAGTCTAGATTTCTAACTCATCTTCGTTCTGTGGATTGATTGCAACATACAAAATACCATCATCTTTCATCTTCACTATCTTTCGATAAAAATAATCTAGCAGAGGTGGCAGCTGCAACGAAGTTTTAGTCTAAAAAATGTATGACTAAGTATAACACCTGACCGTCAAAACTTTTTAAATTTAAAGGGTAACTCGAAGTTACATGAGTGATTTTACCGCATCCCGCTAAAAATATAGATGATAATATTATAGTATTAATTATTAATTTTCTTGGTATCATGATTCGCTACTCTCTTTATACATTTTATTATTTAAATATCGATTTTTCGTGCAGATTTGAAGGAAGCGCTGAGATATCATCCACGGTTAATAAACCTTTAAATTGAAATCCAATATGTCGAGTCGGTAATATTATTCTTGATTAAATACATTTATTTTTCATTGAATCTGCACGTAAACTGCAAAAGTTATGGGTAGAGTTCTCAGTAGAACTAATAAAATGGAGGGTATATACATGGTAAAAAACAAAATATTATTAGGGCTTCTTTCCATATTCGCTGTATTTTTAATGGCTGCCTGTGGTAATGGGGAAACTCAGCCTAATGAAGATGAAGAAAGCCAAAGCACTGAAACAGAGTCCAGCTCTGAGGAGGAAATGGACATGGAATCAGATTCCGGAGGTCATATGGAACATTCAGCTGATGAGATGTCCAGTTCCGGTGAAGTACCTGAAGACTTGAAAGAAGCAGAAAATCCAACTTATGCAGTTGGAAGTCAAGCGACTATTGAAGCAGAACACATGCAAGGTATGGATGGTGCTGAAGCAACAATTTCCGGTGCTTTTGACACCACTGTCTATACTGTCTCATACACACCGACGAACGGCGAAGAACTGGTAGAAGATCATAAATGGGTCATTCATGAAGAATTGGAAGAACCGGGAGAAGCCCCATTAGAACCAGGCGATGAAGCAGTAATGAATGCATCACACATGGAAGGCATGGAAGGTGCAACAGCCACGATTGACTCAGCTGAAGAAACGACTGTCTATATGGTAGATTTTGTTACAACAGATACTGAAGAAGAAGTGCAGAATCATAAGTGGGTTACAGAAAGTGAACTGGCACCTGTGGAATAAATTAGTGAATAGTAATATAGGATAGAAGCATGGATTCCTGATTACAAAGAAAAAATCCGGCAAATCTTGAATTAAGATTTGCCGGATTTTTTATCTTGGTCTCTTTCTACAATTATTATATAGAATCAATATGACATAAAAAGATGATACTCTAAATTCTTAAAATCTTTTGTCATTAACTAGCTGCAGCATGAACACGCAGAACCATCTTCTTTATCAATATCCTCTTTAATCTCGTAGCCGGTATTTTGAATAGCACCTTTGATGTCTGCCAAATTAATTGTACTGTCATTAAATGTTACATCTACTTTACCTTCAGGAATTTGAGCTTTGACTGATTCAACGCCATTTAATTGACTGACACTTCCCTCAACTTTATTAACGCAAGCCCCACATGACATTCCTTCTACATTAAGTGTTACTTTTGACATATAAATTCCTCCTTAAAATTTAATTAGATTACGCTATACAATAATTTCATCATACCCCAGGCAGGTATTTTATATTTTCTCTATTTTTTTATTTAACCAATCAATTATCTTACTTAATTCATTGTATCTACTGCTGATTAACAGTTACATTGACCTGGAACACAATTACATGGCACTACGTCAACTGCATCCTCTTTTTTCATCTCTAACACTTTTTCCAACTCTTCTATATCTATATAGCTTAATGTTGATTTTGAAATTAAATCTGCAATAATTTTTCCAATGTCTTTATTACATATATTATCGAAAGTTTGTTCAAGTGTACTTTTGAGAAAGTCACTTTCTTTTAAATTAGTTGAATAAATGTATTTGTTGCCGTCCTTTTCTGTGTTTAATACGCCTTTATCAACAAGTCTCCCAATAAGTGTTTTGGTCGTGGCCGGTTTCCAATTCTTTTTATTTTCTATAATATCTCTAATATCTTTACTCGTAGTTTTTTTTTGTGCCCAAACGACCCGCATCACTTCCCATTCGGAATCTGTGATATTTGAATCAATTGCTTTGGTCATATTTTCACCTCTAATTTTTTCAAGTATTTTTAAGATGCCTTTCATATTTCATACAGTAAAGAATTAAAATACCGACTATCCTTAAGTAAGGATTTGTCGGCATTTATTTTATTCTACTTCAAATCTATGAAGTAACTGCGCATTGATTGCAACGATGATTGTACTGAGACTCATCAAAATCGCACCTACAGCCGGACTGAGTATTATCCCCCAAGGCGCCAGCACTCCTGCTGCCAATGGGAGGGCAATCACGTTATATCCGGTTGCCCAGATCAGATTCTGTACCAATTTATTATATGTTCTTTTAGACAGGCTGAATATTGCAAGAATATCTTTCGGATTACTGTCAACGAGAACGATGTCTGCACTATCCATCGCGATATCTGTGCCTGCACCCACTGCGATACCAACATCTGCTTTAGTCAATGCCGGTGCGTCATTGATTCCGTCACCTGTCATTGCAACAACCAAACCACGTTCTTGGATTTCTGTCACTTTATCTGCTTTCTCATTGGGCATTACTTCAGCATAGACTTCATCAATCCCAATTTGTTCTGCGACATAATTTGCGACTTTTTGGTTATCTCCGGTCAACATTATAGCTTTAATATTTCTCTTATGCAGCTGTTCTATTGTCTGCTTAGAACTTTCCTTAATCTTATCTGCCAGTGCAATGGCACCTGCTAATTCTTCGTTTACCAAAAGAAAAACTACCGTCTTACCTTGTTCTGACCATTTATTAAAGTTCTTATCGTCAAAATCTATTTTTTGTTTACGTACATATCCCGGACTCACTACTTTGACTTGTTTATCATCAATCGTCCCTTCAATTCCTACACCAGTAATTGAATTGAAATTTGACATTTCAAGCAATTCAAGTTCTTTTAACTTGGCTTCATTGAGTATACCTCTCGCAATAGGGTGTTCCGATTCATTTTCTATTGTTGCTGCATAACTTAAAAGGATATTTTCGTCAATATTATTGAAAGTCTGTATATCTGTAACACCAAATTTACCCTCAGTCAAAGTACCCGTCTTATCGAAGATCACAGCGTTAATTTTACGAGCCTTTTCAAACTGTGGACGTTTTCGAATTAACAAACCGTGCTTTGCAGCAAGTGATGTAGATACTGAAATAACCAACGGTGCTGCCAGACCTAAAGCATGAGGACAAGCAATAACCAAAACTGTTACCAATCTCATGATAGCAGTATCTATAGTTGCTCCAATACTTATCCAAACGATAAATGTGATAATACCGGCAGCTAAAGCGATATAGAATAACCATTTAGCTGCTTTATTAGTTACATCCTGAGTTTTCGATTTAGTACGTTGTGATTCTCTAACCATATCTATAACTTGTGTCAGATAAGATTCATTCATCAGTTTCTCTACTTCAATAGTGAGAGAACCTTCTCTGTTTATTGAACCTCCAATGACCTCGTCATCAATGGACTTTTCGACAGGGACGGACTCACCTGTCAGCATAGATTCATCAACTTGCGACTTTCCTTTAACGATTTTACCATCCAGCGGCATTTTTTCTCCGGGTTTTACTAATAGTAAATCACCCGCTTTAATATCATCAATCTGAACTTCTTCTGTTTCACCATTTTCAGTGATACGGTTTGCCGTATCAGGCATTAATGATGCGAGGGATTCCAGAGCCTTGGAAGCATTGTTAATAGCTCGCATTTCAATCCAATGTCCCAGAAGCATGATTAATACAAGAGTTGCCAGCTCCCAGAAAATTTCTTCCCCATTGAATCCAAAAACAACTGCCATACTATAGAAGTAAGCGACAGAAATCGCCATTGCTATTAATGTCATCATGCCTGGTTCTTTGTTTTTCAATTCATCGTAAGCGCCCTTAATGAATGGCCAACCCCCGTAGAAATAAACGAACGTGGCCAACGCTGCCACAATATAACTATCTCCAGTAAATTGCCAATCCACACCTATGAAATTTTGAATCATCGGAGATAGAAGTACAATTGGAATTGTGAATATCAGGATAATGAAGAATTTATTACGAAAATCTGTCACCATATGCGCATGATGATCGTGTCCGTTATGATTATGGGATTCATGGTTCTCCTCATGGTTATGATGACTTTCTTCGTGCTCAGCATGATTATGATTATCTTCTTTATTCATTTCTTTCCCCCTCCTACATTATAATAAGACTACAATTGTAAACGATTTATTAATTTAAGTTTACATCTGTAGTCGTTATTTGTCAAGCTATTAATTTACTAAGTTTATTATAAAAAATATATGTGCAGAAACTATCCACTACATGTATTTAAAAACTAAGTAAAAATAAATTAACTGCTACTCTGAGATTTAACATTGAATTAAAAATGCAGATTCCACAACACTAAATAGCATTGGGTAATCTGCATTTAATAATATTATTTAAGCTGTAAATCTGTCAGACAGGTGCTGTCATTCTCAAAAGTTGAAAAATTAGATTCAACTTTTTTTCCATCATAATTAATTTCTAAAGAGTAATTTTTATCTCTTGGCAGCCAAAAATCCAAGAAACCATTCTCAAGGGTAGTCAACTTCTCATCAACGTGAACTTCTCCATCTTCATCTGTAATTTTTACATCCATCTCTTCATTCATCAGCTCTCCCTGACAACCTGTTAAGCTATGAAATTCACAAGGATGTGTATATGAGATGTATGGTGCAATAGATACAAAAAATTCATCGTCTGGCAAAGTATAGACATTCTCATCTCCACTATCTTTAACAATAAGTGTTTTATCATTTATAGATGCTGATTCTACAATATTACTAGCGCTTAATTCCGAAACCATTTCTTTAATATTTGATTCGTTCGATGCTGAGTCATCACTACAACCTGTTAAAATAAAGATTACGCCCATCAAAACTGGCATTAAATATTTTTTCATCCAGATTCCTCCTTGATATTTAATTTTAACAATAATTTTTAAACAAATTTTATAATAATATATCATTTCTATGAAAGTTATATAAACAAGTCATTTAATGTATTCATAATTAGAAGCCTTGAAAATCTCCAAAGTACGGCTGCAGCCAAATGATAATCTGAGTCAATCCATCAAAATACAGAAGTACACCCATTAATATCATGATGACCCCACCAACTTTCATAATCGTATTCGAGTATTTCAGCATCCAGCGTGTACGAGATACGAAAAAGCTCAATATAAAGAATGGAATTGCAAAGCCCAGACAGTAAATAACCATTAACATTAAAGCATCGTTTGGTGCACTGGCACTCATTGCGAAAATAGCTCCGATAATCGGTCCATTGCACGGCGTCCATCCGGCACCAAAAGCCATACCTATTAAAGTTGAACCTAAAAATCCTGACGGTCTGTTTTTAAATTTTAATTTCCTCTCTTTCATCAAGAAATTAAAATTAAGCACGCCGGTAATGATAAGCCCGAAGAAAATAATCAAGATTGAACCCAGTTGTCTGATCAGATTCGCATGGTCAATCAATATTCCGCCTAAAAAGGACGTGCCAAACCCCAGGGCTATATAGAATAAGCTGAATCCCACAAGAAAGAAAAGTGTGTGGAATATTGCGCGTGCATTGAATTTTTGATTTTCTACTTCATTATAACTCATTCCTGTTATGTAAGAGATAAAAGCAGGAAATACTGGAAGCACACAAGGTGAGACAAAACTTAAAAAACCAGCTCCAAATGCAAGAAAGAAAGTCATTTCACTACCCAAAAAAACACTCCACTCATATTGAATCTTTTAAATAATCCGAACGAATTTCTTCCACATTTTATTTCTTTCAATCCTATAAACGTTCATCCTAGTCTTCATGTCCTTCATTATAAATTCGGTTCATATCAGGCATTTCTTCACGACACGGCTTACACCAAGTCCCCCAGAAATTCAAAATCACACCTTTTTCTGAATTGATATCCGATAATTGTATTTGATCACCATTTAACGTCTCTAATTGAAAATCAATTGCTTTCTCCCCTACTTGTAAGGCTTTCGTATCAGAAGTTAGGTTAAACCACAAGGTCACACCTAACAAAATAATGACACTCAGTATAATACTGACTCTTAGAATCTTCCTTGTTTTTTTCTTCACACTCTTACACCTCCAGTAGCAATTATTTTCAAACAAACTTACTATTCTATTAGGAATGAGGAATCATTCGTACACTAATCCTATTAACAATTTTAGCTATTAAAAATTTTTCCCCTAATTATTTAGCTTAAATTAAATTTTTAAAGAAACTGTGCATTTTATTAGTATTTAATGTGACATTTCTAACTATGTATAAATTTAAATTCAACAATAAAATAGGATAGATGTCATTTTTGACGGTAAATTGCATATATTTTAAGAGTAACCTTGCACAATATAATACAAATATATATCACATTTAATAATAAATATACTTGATACGGGAATGATTGTAAGAGCTTCAAGTGAGTAATATTGTAACTGTTCTTAAAATCGTCCTATTAAAATAGATAAACCATATATATCGTGTAAAATTAAAGTTTTTAAAAATAGCGTTGAGATATGTTCAATATTCGAGATATTTCTATGTCATTAACTATCTAGTAAGTACAAATGAAAATACCACAAATTTTATTGTTAGATAAAGCTGAAACAGGTATTCTGAACAGCAGAACCGAGTCTAGAAAATTACGTTATCAATCCAATGAATCAAAAAGAAAAATAACGCGGGCAGCAAAGGAACATCACAAAGTTTATGAGTTACTTGAAAGAGCAGATCTTGATTGGACAACCGTCTGCCCTACTTATCTGCCGGATGGTGAACATACTGGTAAATAACGAATAGAACACTACTTTCTTTCTGAAAATGGGGAATGATTTCCGTTCCAGACACAGCAGAATTTGCATATAGTCAGATAGAAGATGCCAGATATATAAAATCACGTTTAGGTATTGCTTATTGATACGCTTTTAAGGTGCTGAAGCACACTCTATCCTCAGAGCTGTCACTGCTTTAAAATAATATAAACAAATATATACCCCCTATCGTATTTGACTAAAGATACTAAGCGTAATATAATAAAGGAACATTAAATTTTAAGAAGAAGGTGTTAATCTTGAATTTATCGGAAAAAACCGTTTATGATAAAGCAATTATCAATAGAATCAACCGCCTGCAGGGACAAATTAATGGTGCTTTGAAAATGATTGATGAAGGTCAGGATTGTAAAGATGTAGTGACTCAGCTCAGCGCAGCTAAAAATGCACTTAACCGTACGATGAACGTCATTGTAAGTGAGAATCTCGTACAATGTGTTAAAGAGACTATAAATAATCCTGAAAAGGATACAGATGCACTCGTTAAAGAAGCAGTAGAATTGTTAAATAAGAGCAGATAACCGTATCTGTTTTTATTTTAAATTTTAATATACCCCAGTAGGTATTTGACATGGTTATATCCACATGCTAATATACCCCTATGGGTAATTAGATATATTGGAGGATGACGTGACTTGAATAATGAAAAAAAGAAATATCATATGAATGATGCAGATTGGGTAATTGAAAACAATGAATTTTTACTTGATGTGAGAGAGCCTGTTGAGTACGAGGCTGGTCATATTAAAGGTGCTGAAAATATATCAGTAAATGAGTTGGAGAACCGGCTCAATGAAATTCCTGAAAACAGAAAAATATACGTCTATTGCCAGCGTGGAAGAAGAGGCGCAACTGCTGTCAGCACGTTACAGAGTAACGGATTTGATGCAGTTAATCTTGAAGAAGGGTATTCAGTATATACAGGTCAATATGATACGGCAAGTCCAACAGCAGCTAATGGCCATCACGACTCAGCAGTACTGAACAGACTGATCTCTGATGATCGTATAAAGGTTGAGGCAAGCGGTATGCAATGTCCCGGTCCCCTGCTCAAAGTGAACGAAGTAATGAGCGGATTGAAGACAGGAGAACAAATGGAAATAACAGTGACCGACACAGGGTTCTGTACTGACATTGAAGCTTGGGCTAAAAAGACTGGAAATACAGTATTAAAAAATGAAATGAATAACGATAAAGTTATCGTTGTTCTTGAGAAAAACGCGATGAATACAAATATCGAAGGTCATAAAATGACAGAAACAAAAGAAGGGGCAACAATGGTCGTTTTCAGCGGTGATCTGGATAAAGCACTCGCCTCTTTTATTATTGCTGCAGGTGCAAAAAGTATGGGTAAGGAAGTCACTATGTTTTTCACATTCTGGGGGCTGAATGTAATTAAAGATCCAAATGCACCGAAAAGAAATAAAAAAGGTCTCGATAAAGCATTTAGTATGATGATGCCAAAATCTGCTTCCAAACTTCCAATTTCTAAAATGAACATGTTCGGTTTGGGTTCAAAAATGATTCAACATGTGATGAGAAATAAAAAAGTCGATGCCTTAACTGAAATGATAGAAAAAGCTGATGCACTCGGTGTGAAGATGATAGCGTGTACGATGAGTATGGATATTATGGCTGTCGAGAAAGAAGAGCTGTTGCCTCACGTTAACTTTGGCGGTGTAGGTACGTACCTCGGCGATGCTGAAAACAGTAATTTGAATTTATTTATCTAATAACGGAATTAAAAGGAGTGTTATAAATGTATTTCAAACAATTTTTCGATAAAAAACTGGCACAAACATCTTATATGGTGGCATGTCAAAAAACGAAAGAAGCAATTATTATCGATCCGAAAAGAGTACTCGATGAATATGAAAAAGTAGCAGCTGAAGAAGGATTTAATATTACGCATGCCACAGAAACGCATATTCATGCCGATTTTGCATCCGGTTTACGTGATGCAGCGAAACATTTCGGGGCTAAGCTGTATGTTTCTGATGAAGGTGATGACAATTGGAAATATCAATCTGTTCCGGAAGACACAGTATTTCTTAAAGAAAATGACGTAATCAATGTCGGTAATATCGAACTGAAAGTGATGCATACTCCCGGTCACACTCCGGAAAGTATGTCATTTATTTTAACGGATCACGGCGGAGGCAGCAAAGAGCCTATGGGCATATTTACTGGTGATTTCCTATTTGTTGGTGATATCGGACGTCCGGATCTTCTTGAAGAAGCTGCTAAAATGAAAGGCACAACTGAAGAAGGCGCGAATGCCATGTATGACTCTCTTAATAAATTAAGTGACTATGCTGATTTTCTTCAGGTGTGGCCAGGTCACGGAGCCGGCAGTGCATGCGGGAAATCATTGGGTGCAGTACCATTATCAACACTCGGTTATGAACGCCAGAATAACTGGGCATTTAATTTTGACAGTAAAGATGAGTTTATAAAAGAATTAACAAATGATCAACCGGAACCTCCAAGTTACTTTGCTCAAATGAAAAAAGTAAATAAAACGGGATTGCCTGAGTTTAAGGTCAAGGAGGTCGAGTTGGAATCCTCTAAAAAACTTACAGGTCAGATTTTTGACCTTCGGCGTAAAGAAGCATTTAAAAAAGGTTTTGTTAAAGGGTCTATTAATGTCCCTTACAATGATAAATTTCTTCAGTTTGCAGGATGGTATATCAATTATGATGAACCGATGACTATTATCGGAAATCCTGATGACAGCACATCTCTGCAAAAAGATCTTGCTTCAATCGGTTTTGATAATCTTGAACTGATTATTTCTGAAGAACAGGCAAGTCAATATTTTGATGCGTCATATGAGAATATCTCTCCTGAAGAGTTTGTTGAACTATATGAAGACAAGAAAGTTCTTGATGTCCGTTCAGCAGCAGAGTATAAAGACGGAAACTTGTCCACAGCAGCCCACATTCATTTTGGACAGTTGGATAATAAAGACATTCCCTTCAATCAGGATGATACTATTTTTGTTCACTGCCAGTCAGGCGTACGTTCCGCAATTGCAATGAGCGTGCTTAAAGCCCGCGGATTCGAAAATGTAATCAATGTTGAAAAAGGATATGCCGGCATTAAAGCCGCAATGAAATAATGGAAATTTCATTTATTATCCTCATTTTCCTGATTGGTTATGCAGGTTCTTTTATATCAGGAATGGTAGGTATCGGCGGATCGATCATTAAATATCCGATGCTGCTGTATATCCCTGTCGTATTTGGATTTACAGCCTTCACTTCCCACGAAGTCGCAGGAATTAGTGCTGTGCAGGTCTTTTTTGCGACCATTGGCGGTGTTTTGGCTTATAAAGGAAGTGGCTATTTAAATAAGAGGCTGATTGTCTATATGGGGAGTGCCATACTGATCGGGAGTCTGTTGGGTGCATATGGTTCCGGCTTCCTCGCGGAGCCTCAGGTTGACTTAGTGTATGCTGTTCTTGCGACACTTGCTGCAGTCATGATGATGATACCCAAAAAAGAAGTCCCTTTTTCACCGGGAGAGGAATTAAAATTTAACGGACCACTGGCCTCAATACTTGCCTTGCTGACAGGTATTGCTTCAGGTATCGTCGGTGCAGCAGGGGCATTTATCCTCGTGCCGATTATGCTTGTGATTCTGAAAATTCCTACACGTGTAACAATCGCAACCAGCTTAGCAATTACGTTCATCTCGTCTATAGGAACAACTATAGGTAAAGTTGCGACAGATCAAGTATTATACGGGCCTGCAATCATTATGATAATCGCAAGTCTTATCGCAGCCCCACTGGGAGCTAAAGCAGGTCAGAAAATAAATACGAAAATCCTTAGATGGATACTTGCAACACTCATTCTTGCTACGGCCGTTAAAATATGGGCAGAATTAATTATTTAAAACTAATTTCATAAATTATTATATGAGAATTCAATCTTTTAGATAAAAGGTTGTATTCATTTTTATTTTTAAATGATAAAGTTTTAAATAATGTATAACATTCAATATGAATCGTCTACACTTGATTGGACAACTCCTATGAGGGAGGTTATTGTTAAATCAAGTGTAGACGATTCATTTCTTCATCTGAATAGTTGTACTATTTATATAGCGACATTATCATCCCTTTCTTTTGATCCGTTATGCCAGGTCGCCCACATAATCATCCTCTGTCACGTGCTGGCTCTAGACCTTTCTTTGTCGCTCACTTAATAAGTTTGTTTATAGTTCTGCAAATTCACTCATCATAGTAAAGTACATTTCCCCCATCGCATCTTTAGTTGTAATATTCACATCTATAATTTGAAAATCAATCTTTTCATTTTCAAGGTGTTGAGATAGCTCAATCAATTGTTTCGTCGTGCGACCTAATCATCTAGCTCAGTAATCACAAGTGTGTCACCATCATGCATGTAATCTAAAAACTTATCTAACTCTGTCCGTCTATACTTTCTTCCACTGAATTTCTCTGAGAATATGCGATTACACCCATATTCTTTTAATACATCGATTTTTAAGAACGATCAATATTTTGCATATAAATTTATGAACGTTTTCATTTATAAAAAGAAAATTAATCTTCTGGTTAAACAATTTATAGATGTGCTTCTTTCTATTAAATTTTGTTTTTAGGGTAGATCCTAAATAGTCATTCCATTAGTGCTGATAATCTTCACTTTATACTGTATGATTAGGATGTAAATTAAGTATTAGAAAAAAGAGATGATTTAATAAAAGTTGCCTATATTTTAAGAGTTATTTTTCTTAGCCAATGTTAAACTCCAACTATCTCCTTGAAAAGATAAGCTGGGGTTATTAACTATAGTGAAAATTATCGACTAAATCAGTGCAAAACAACATTGAAGTGACACCTGTGACATGCTGGTAAATTCTTTAGAATCCAATCAAAAATAAAGGTACATCTCCTGTAGGTTACAGAAAACATACCTTTATCAAAAAATCCCTTTTATATTTCATATTTACTCAGGAAATTCTTCTTTTCCTGATAATTGAATAATGGCAACCTGCAGGATCAGTACTGCTATTATTGAAGCTGCGCCAATTAATATATGTACCATCAGCAGTATATCAAAAAATACAGGTATAAATATCGCCAGTATAATAATCATACTAAGCATGGATCCCTGTCTCTTCGTCTTCAAACTGATATATTGTTTTTCACCGCAGTATGGACATTTGGCTGATCCGTCCAAATTTTTAACGGTTCTCAGCTTATCTTTAAACGTCCATTCTGTTTGACATTTCGTACAGTGCGCCATAACAAACGGCTCCTTTTAATTCACAGTAATTTTAACAGAACCCATCTCGCTCATATATTCTGCACGGTAGTTCTGTTTTTCAATTGTATTTTTTTCAAGTGCATTTTTCACTTTACCCACATTGGCTCTGGCCACAATTTTAGTAAATCTCGGCTTCTCACGGTAATTCACACTCACAGATCCCATCTTGCTCAAGGCTTTTAAATCGCTGTCTGCAGTTAAATTATCGAGCGCTATTTTACCTAATTCTGTTACCAGATGATAGCGTTCTGATGATACTCCTGCAGCTGTAAGTTTGCCCATCTCAGTTTCCATAAACAGGTTCATAAAGTCACTGGATTCCAGCTTTAAAGCACCCATCGCTGATCTAAGTTCTCCATAATTCCCTGTCAGTCCAGCGCATTCAATCGCACCTACTTCAGTTGTAATTCTAAATTCTTCTGCTTCTATATCAGTCACAATGACTTTGCCATCTTTATTATTCACACTGAGCATGTCGAGCGGCTCCGGCCAGGTAATCACTAATTCATCTTTTTTCAGCTGTTTCCTTTTTTTCATAAAATCAATAATTGTATTAAATTTCACATCATTCGAACCGCTGTGATGTAAAGTCAGCTGACCATTATCCATTTCATACTCAAGCTTCCCTTTGCGGGTATAGCTTAAAAATTTAATACCGAATTTTTTACCTGTAACGACTTTTATTTCTGCTGACTCTCCGTGAATAATGAGCTGTTTAATATCTTTATCTTTCATTTCTGCAGCGAAGTTTCCCGTCACCGGCAGTCTGCCCTTTTTCTTTTCTAAAGGTTTTTCTTCTTTTTTCTGTTCGGGCTTTTCTATGATTTCTTCGGCGATGCATTTCTTGGCCACTTCACTGGGTTCTCCCAAAATTTTCAGAAGATATTCTTCAGTATCCCCAAGCGCCATCGCTTTTTGTGTCTGATTTTTAAAATTCTCGACGATCTCCTGCTGCCGGTCTTTAGGCAACACACTTAATTCTTTTTCCAATTCTATTATAAATTCATTTAGCGACATCTAATTCTCCTGATTTTTAAAATTCCCGTGTTGGGTATTACCCTTCTATATCATTATGCATGTCCTGCATTTTGTTCTCAACATTTGATATTTCAAATGCACATTCCTGCAGCAGATTCATATAGGCATCTGTATCTTTTTTCGTATTCTTATATCGCATCTTATGCTCGAGACTGGCCCACATATCCATTCCTATCGTGCGAATTTGTATTTCTACTGGTGTATGAGCTGTTTTTTTCGATAAAAATACAGGTACCGATATAACGATATGAAGACTGCGATATCCATTTTCTTTTGGATTTTTAATATAATCTTTCCGTTTTAATAACTTAATATCTTCCTGCTTTAAAAGCAGTTTTTCCAGCACATAAATATCTTCTATATAATTGCAGATTACTCTCATACCTGCAATATCATAAATATTTTCCTTAGCGCTCTCCACAGTGACCGGCAGTTTTTTACGCTCCAGTTTTGACAGCAGACTGCGGTTGTTTTTAACTCTCCGCTCCATATGATGAATTGGATTATGTTTATGTATCACCTGAAATTCATCATCCAGTATTTTTAGTTTAGTTGATACTTCTTCAAGTGCTGAAGCATATATATGATTGAGTTCGACAAATTTTAAAAGATTATCAAAGTATTCGATAGAGTTAAAATTTTGATTACTATTTAATCTTTCAATCATCGTTTCTCTAATATCTTCTAAATCCATCGATGGTTTCCGGTCTACGTACATATCTGACACTCCTCAGAATTTTTATCACTTATTATCATTATAAATGGATTCTTCTTATTTTACCAAATTTCAGATATTTATATTTTTATCAGAAAGCGGTATGATTGTATTAATTTAATAAAGGGGATGTTCAAATGACTTTAACACTATCTGATATTCAAGCCGCTCACGATCGTATCAAGCCTTATATTATCGAAACGCCAGTTCTGAGATTATATAACCTCGAAGAAATTTTAGGCTGTGAAGTCTATGTTAAATTGGAAAATATGCAGCGTACTAAGGCATTTAAGTTACGCGGTGTAATGAACACTCTGCTGCAGCTGACTGACGAGGAATTAAACCGCGGTGTTGTCACATCATCTTCCGGTAACCACGGTCACGCTGTTGCCTATGCAGCCAATATGCTCGGCATAAAAGCAACTGTTGCAGTTCCAAACACTGCGCCCCCATTTAAACTCCAAAAAATCAAAGACTACGGTGCTGAGATCATTCCAACGACTGTGGAAGAACGTTTTAAATTGCAGGACTCTCTCGTAAAAGAACATGGCTATACTTTAATTCCGCCCTTTAACGATTACCGTATAATGGCCGGTCAGGGCACTGTCGGTTTAGAAATATTAAATCAGCTTCCCGATGTCGACAGAATTTTTGTCCCTGCCAGTGGCGGCGGCTTAGTTGCAGGCATTGCTGCTGCAGTTAAAGAATCTTCAAAGAATGTAATAGTTCACGGTGTAGAACCTGGTAACCTCCCTAAATTTGCAACAAGTTTAAAGAATAATAAAATCACTCAAGTTGAAAATAAAGGTACAATTGCTGATGGTCTTGTAAGTATAGTACCCGGAGAGAAAAATTTCCCGCTCGTGCAAAAATACGTGGACTCATTTTATACGGTCAGTGACGAAGCAATGAAAAAAGGTCAAAAATTCTTGCTGATGGAAGCTAAAATTCTTGCTGAAATTTCATCATCTATTGCTGTCGGCGGTATTTTAAACGGAGAAATCGACGTTAATCCTGAAGATAAGGTCTGCTTTGTCATTACCGGCGGAAACTTAGGTTTCGACCAGCTCGAATATATTAAAGATACAGAAATATAATTCAAAATAAAAACGTCAGATCAAGCTTAATTCAGCTCGATCTGACGTTTTTTCAAACTGCTTTACATCATCGATGTAAACCATACTCCAAGTGCTGTACCGACGTAGTTTCCTATAATATATCCAAGTGTACCGATGATGAGTATAGGCCCGACAAGTTTAGTCCAGCCGCGGGATATTGCCATCGCCGCCGCTGTTGTTGGTCCGCCGATATTCGCATTTGAAGCCAGTATAATTTCTTCAAGATTAAATTTAAATAATTTACCTGCACTAAATGAAATCAGCATATTTATAAACACAATCAATGCTGCAAAGACTAAGATTAATGGTGCATTTTGAATAATTAACGGAATTGATGCAGGCACACCGATAACTACAAAGAAAATGTAGATAAAGAATGTCCCGAATTCCTGCGATCCTGAAATACTGTCAAAGTATTTTGGAAATACAGCAACAAGAACTAGCGTTAATGTTGTCAGCATTAAATAATCGTCACCGATAATTCCGCGAAGCACCGTTAAAAATATATTGCTGTCTTCGGGAATCAGCTCTGAAAAGAATCCTGCAAGGCTGAAAGAAACAGCCACGATTGCAAAGGCTGTACCAATTGCGAGCGCAATATCTCTTAACGATATTTCTTTTCGTCCCCAGTAGCTCGATGCCTGATTTTCTGAAGCATCGCTATTTTTTTCTATTTCATCAATATGCGGTGTGCCAAACTTATTTTTAAAGAAGCCGATTGCCGGTATTGTAATCAGTACTAAAAAGTACACTGCCATCAGCAGATTATCTGCGACAACAGTCGAAGAAACTAATCCTTCATCAACATCAAAACGCGTTGCCATTGCTGCAAAGTTTACACCGCCGCCGGTGTATGAACCGCTCAGCATTGCCCCAATGTAATTCAGATTTGGTATTACGTCTTTAAGCAGGAAAAACGCAACAATTGTTCCGGCTACAGTACCAATCGTACTAATTAAGAATATAATCAGCAGCCGCTTACTCTCCTGCCACACTTTAACGATGTTGGACTGGAATAATAAAAGCGGTATTGCAAGCGGAACAACGTAACTCCACACGGTATCGTAAACTGGAGATTCAAGCGGAATCACACCTGTATTACTTAAAATCATCGCTCCAATCAATGCAATAATTGCACCGGATAACTTAGACGCCCAGCTGAATTTCTGTTCTAATATAATCGCAATGGCTGCCCATCCAATTAAAATTGCCCACAGCACCCAATAGTTTTCAGGGTGAATGAGACTCGTCACCTCTTCCATTTTCTTCTCCCCCTTGTGTATAGTTACTCCTATTCTACTCCAGGTAAAAAGCAATTAACAGATAATTATAAATATATTTAAAGAATAAAAACGCCTGTCTTTAATAGACAGACGTTTATTTTATAATTCAACTTCAAGAAGTATAGGTGTATGATCCTGTCTTGGACCTGAATCAATCATTTCTGATTTAATAACTTTATCGGCTGCACGGTTACTCACCAGCCAGTAATCGATTCTCCAGCCCGAGTTGTTGATCTTGCTCGTTTTAGCACGCTGTGCCCACCAAGAATAAACACCTGTAACATCTCCATTGATATGACGGAATGTATCTGTAAAGCCCTTATTTAATAAGTTAGTGAAGCCCTGTCTTTCCTCATCCGTAAAACCGGCAGAGCGGCGATTATTATTCGGATGTGCCAAGTCAATTTCCTTATGCGCAACGTTGTAATCGCCCGTCGCAAATACCAATTTATTTTTATCCAGCTCTGCCAGATATTCAGCATAACTTACATCCCACAGCTGACGGTCTTCAAGTCTTTTTAGTCCGTCACCTGCATTCGGTGTATAGACTTGTGTAATGTAAAATTCATCAAATTCCAGCGTAATCATACGGCCTTCACTGTCCATTGTTCCTGGAGAACCAATCGATGGATATGACACTTCAGGCTGCAGATGATTTTTATATAAAAACATTGTTCCGGCATAACCTTTACGTGCAGGTTCTACAGAACTGCGCCACACAATTTCATAATCCGAAAATGTTTCTTTTAAAATTTCTGTATGTTTTTTAGTCGGTCCCGCCGCAGACAGCTTCGTTTCCTGAATCGCAATTACATCGGGATTATGTTCCTGAATTGATTTAATTACATCGCGCGATAGCAGCGCACGCGCTGACTCACTCGTCAGTGCAGCATTTAATGAATCAATATTCCATGAAATAAACTTCAATTTACTTCCTCCTATGTCCTTTTAAGCACCGTTACCGCTTCAATATGTTTCGTTTGAGGGAATAAGTCAACGGGCGTCACTTCAGTTGCTTTAAAACCGTTCTCTGATAAGTATTTCATATCTCTTTGCAAAGTGCTTGGATTACATGAGATATACACAATTTTTTCAGGATTCACTTTGATTAAAGAATCTAAAAATTCATTGTGACATCCTTTTCTCGGCGGATCGACGAATACAACATCAGCGCTGACCCCCTCTTTAACGAGCTGCGGCATAACTTCTTCTGCTTTTCCTAAATAATAGTCCGCGTTATCAATACCATTCAGTTTGGCATTTTCTTTAGCATCTTCAACCGCACTATCGACGACTTCAATACCGATGATTTTCTTTACACGGTCAGAAGCCGCGAGTCCAATAGTTCCAATTCCTGAATACGTATCGATAATTGTCTCGTCACCGCTTAAGTCCGCCATATCCAAACCGATTTGATACAGTTTCTCAGTCTGGGCATGATTGACCTGGTAAAATGAACGGTCGCGGATTTTAAATGATTGACCTAACAATGTATCGGTAATAAAATCATGACCCAGCAGCACGATTGAGCGTTTGCCGAAGATGACATTCGTCTTTTCATCGTTAATGTTTTGAACGATACTCTTAACATTTGGATAAGCTTCTTTTAAAGCTTTAACAATCGATAAAAATTCGTTTCTCTTACCATTAGTAATAAAGACAACTTGAATTTCAGAATCATCGCTGTTTGAACGGATGGCAATATGACGCAGCAGTCCCTGATGAGACTTTTCATCGTAAATCGAAGTCTCTTCCTCGATGAGTTTATCTTTTATAAACAGCATGATATCGTTATGCACATCTTTTTGAATGTAGCAGTGTTCGATATTCACAATATCGTGAGACCGCGGTTTATAAAAACCCATCACGACCTGGCCATCAATTTTCTGTACAGGAATTTGTGATTTATTTCGGTAATACAACGGATGCCCGCTTACCGTATCGTTAATTTTTAAGTCAAGCCCCGCTTGCTGATTAATATTTTGATTCACCACTTGTTTTTTAAAGTCCGCCTGGGCCTGATCATCCATCACCTGGATTTGGCAGCCGCCGCACTGAAAATAATATTCACAAGGCGGTGTCCGCCGATTAGCCGAAGGTGTGATAACATGAGTCACTTTGCCAAAAGCATACCTGCTGTTGACTTTAACTGCCTTATACTCCACCTTTTCACCTTTAAGCACATCCGGTAAAAATACAGGGTAACCGTCAATTTTAACGATTCCCATACCTTCATGCGTATAATCTTCGACAATCCCTTCATAGCTTTTATTTTTAGTTACTGCTGTCATGTTAAAACCTCTTAATTAATTAATTTTAAAGTTCAGCCTCGTAAGTGCTGAACCCATCTTTATGTTCTTTTAAATGTCTCACCGGCAAGTCCTTAAGATATTTCTGTCCTGCTGAAGCGCTCGTAAATTTATAGGGTCCAGACGGGATAATCGTCATCGGATTTCGGTACTCGAAAGTCTCATTGCTTTTAATATATTCAGTCACAATATCTCTCACCGATAATTCTGATTCATAAAGTACTTCAGTTTGTCTTAAGAACGGTGCATAAGCAACTTTATAATTATTTGCCGGTACGATAAATTCATCAGAATCTTTAATCGGCTGACCTTTATAAGTATATTTTACGACACGCTCTGAATCACTGACCTGGTGTGCAGAGCTTTCGTAGCGTACAGGTTTAGTTAAATCGAAAGTGTAGTCAAGGTCAAAAAAAGTATCGAAGTTATACCCCGGAAATCCGTCTCTCGAATGATTTGGCTGCAGTATTTCTTCTTCATCATAATGATTAAAGGACGATGCTGCCCATTCCAGCCATTCTTTTAATATTCTCCCGGTTACTTTAATAACGACGAGCGTATTCGCATGTTTATATAAATTAATGCTGTCTGTAATCGTTAATTCCCCTTGTGGAATATCTGTAAAATCATGAGGTCCGTCACGGCCGACTTTAACCGCTGAGTTAAAGCCGATTATCGGCAGACTGCTGTTTTTTAAAACATCGAGCTGCTTGGCATACCAGACAACTGCCTCTGACACAAGCTGTACCCCTCTTGACGGAATCACTCTCGTGAAATAAGTATGGAGCGGATAGTCAGTCGTACCAATTGGCGTATTTAAATAATTCAGCACCTTTTCATGTGCAGATTGATATTTTTCAATTTCCTGATCTTTTAAGATAATATCTTCTGAACTGATTAACCGGCTGGATGCAGTTTTTACAAACCATTTATTCTCTTTATAAGCAAGTTCAAAATTCAAGGCGCCTAAATGACTGGCAGACACTCCAGGCTGCACCATCGGAATCTTATTAAAGGTACCTGTTTCAATATTTATACGGTCATCAGCAACCAGCCGCTCCTCATTCGGAAACAGGTCATGTGTATGTCCGAAAACTATACCATCAATATTTTCCATCATCGCCATTAAAATTGCCTGGTTTTCTCCATATTGACTGAGATCATCATCTGCATTGCTCATACCCGTATGAGACAGCAATATAATAATATCCGCATCCTTATCTTTTAAATTCCCTGCAGTCCGCTGCACCGCTTGAGTCATCGGTTCTGCTTCTACTTTATTTTCCAGATTAAATTTATCCCATTTAAGAATCTGAGTCGGGACCACGCTTAAAAAGCCGATTTTAAGCGGCGCTTCTGCTGTATGAATTTCTTTTATAAAAGATGCTTTGACAATATCTTTTAAGGGATCGTCAAGGAAATCCACGTTTGAATTAACAATGGGCACTTTAACCTGGCTGTAAAACTCATTTAAAAAAGGCAGACCAAAATTAAACTCATGGTTGCCTAGTCCGATCACATCGTACATTTCGTTAATAATTGACGGCACCAATGCTTCTTTAGCATTGACACTGTCGTATTCACTCCAGACATCTCCCTGAAGCAGATCACCGTTATCCGCTGTAATGACTGCTTCACTGCGGTTCAATGTCTTATACTTTTCAATATATGTTTTCAGTTTTAATAAAGTGTTGCTTTTTGGTTCATTATCAAAATAATTATAAGGATATATTGCGCCGTGCACATCTGTTGTCGCAAAGACCGTAAGCTTCAATACGTTCACCCCAAAAATTTTTATCTGTCCCGAATTATTCCGCAGCCGGATCCGGCAGTGTATAGTCTTTATCTTCACTATTCATCTCATTGTAAAACGCTTCAGATACTCTTATTTGTAAAAATTCTTTTAAGTTTTTAAAATGAGCCGGCAGCACGCCGCCGAATTCACCGTCTAAATTCAGTTGAACTTCATCGTATGCAGTAATTTTGACGTCCTGTGCTTTATAATAATGTACTTTTGGATGTTTTAAATGTTCCCCGCGTGTCGCCAGTGATAAAATATGACCAAATTCTGCAAGGTTTACATGTTCTAATATCAGCAGTGAAAAATATCCGTCGTTCAATTTAGCATTCGGGACCAGTTTTTCAAAGCCGCCGATGGAATTTGTCAGGCCGAGCAGGAAGATCATTACTTCACCTTCAAATAACTCATCATCGTATTCAATTCTTAAATTAATACTCCGCATTTGAGGGATCAGTTCGATACCTTTAACGTAATATGCAAGAGAGCCGATAACCGCTTTTAATTTGCTCGGTGCTTCATAGGATACTTCAGTAATTTTACCGCCGCCGGCAATATTCATAAAATATTTGCCGTTCATACTGCCGAGATCAACTTTTCCTGTCCGGCCGTTTAAAATAATACTGACAGCTTCATCAATATCATTCGGAATCTTTAAGGCACGTGTAAAATCGTTAACCGTTCCCATCGGAATAATACCAAGTTCCGGCCGTTCATCGAACTCAGCCATACCATTAATGACTTCGTTAACAGTACCATCGCCGCCGGATGCAACGATCATATCAAAATTATTTTCACAGGCAAAACGCGCTGCATATGTCGCATTGTTTGGTCCCGTCGTTGCATGGGTGCTCGTTATATATCCAGCATCTTCAAAACGCTGCAGGACATCAGTCAATTTATCAGTAAATCCCTCTTTACCGGCAGTCGGATTATAAATTATTCTTGCTGTTTTCATAAATATCTCCTCTAATATGAATTTATACGCTCGTCAAATGATCGCCCTCTCCTTTAATCATTTGAAAGAGACGATATTTACGTTCATCATATTCAGCTTCTGTCATTTCATTTTTAAAAAATGCCTTCTTTAAATTTTTAAAATTTCCGGAAAACTCTTCATTAAACAGCAGATTCTCTGTGCAGTTTAATATATCTTCTTTTTTCCAGCTGGTACTGCTCATAAAAATCATATTGACAATTTGTCCATCCACAACTTTTCGCATGACCATATCATCCCTGAAATAATCAGAAAAATTACTGACATGGGCATAGCCTTCAGCAATTAAAATATCTGCAAGATTCCTGACGTCATCGTAAGATTTAACGATAAACAGAATATCCATGTCGCAATGATAGGGAAATTTTTCAAGTCTCGAAGATCCAATATGATGAACTTCAATTATAATAGATTTAAAAAAATTTAAAATTTCAAAAGCCTGCTCAATATATTTATCTTTATTATTTAAATTTAACTTATTTATGCTCATACAATCATCCTAAAGTAATGTCTTACTGCTGTAATTCATGTATAATAATATTTAAAAGTATTATGTTGCCAACATTATATCATATTAATGCTTTGGGATATTATTATTTGAGGAGATACCATGAAAAAAGCTTTAGTAATCATACTATTTTTATTGTTTGCTGCAGGAATATATTTCAACTTCATGCATACCGGCTCTATTTTCACGGACGAAACCGCTGAAAATGATACTGACAGCACCGAGGTTGCCAATGATCCGCAGCAGGAAACAGAATCGGACAGCACAAGCGAAGAAAACAGCGGTGAAGAAAATAACAGCGTGGAAGAACAAACTGAAAATACAGATGCTTTAGTATTTAAGGAACCCGTTCTTCAGGAAAAATACGACGAACGCGTAGCGAACAACGAACAGCTTATCGTGGATGTTTTGCTCCCTTCATATTACAACGGAGACTTTGCAGATCGTCTTAACGAGCAGGTCAATTCAAATTCCATTCAGTTTAATCAGATTGAGCTGACAGGAAATACGACTGAGATGAGTGAACTGACAGTTAATGATAACAGCGATGTAGTTATTATGGATGCGCTGCAAATCGCAGATTATAACGATGAAGTCCTTCCTGAAAGAAACTTAAGTAATTTAACTGATGCATATATGAATCTTTATAATACTGATAAAACTGTCATTTTATTAGGGAATCCAAATGCACATGAGCACGAGAATCTTGCTGCCGAACTTGAATCAGACAGTGAGTACTTTACAGGAAACGATTATTTCTATATCGATAACCAGGAAGTAATGAGTGACAATCCGTATGACTACGATAATAATCAGCTCAACCCTGCCATAGAAGATGAGATGATCAGTAATATTTCAGGCTACTTAATTCAATAGGAAATAAGACGTTAATGTTAAAAAGCACCTGCTGTCCTTAAGGACAGCAGGTGCTTTTTGTTGATTTATCTCTTTTGAATTTCTTCAAGAAGGATCTGGTTGACCATTTTAGGGTTCGCCTGTCCTTTTGATTTTTTCATAATTTGACCGACCAGGAAGCCAATTGCACGGTCTTTACCATTTTTGTAGTCTTCAACTGACTGTTCATTAGCGTCAAGCACTTCTGTAACCATTCCTGACAGTACTGCAGGATCAGAAATCTGTTCCATGCCAAGGTCCTTGGCCACTTGTTTCGCCGTACCGCCTTTTTCAACCAGTACAGAGAATACTTTTTTCGCTTGTTTACTTGAAATTGTACCGTCTTCGATAATGCTGATCATTCCTGTCAGGTTTTCAGCTGTTAAGCCTGTGTCTTCCAGTTCAGCATTATTTTTATTCAGGTACTCATTCACGCTGCCCATTAACCAGTTTGATGCCAGTTTAGGATCTGCCTGATGATTTTCAACCATATCGCTGAAGAAATCTGACATTTCTTTTCTCATCGTCAGAATATCTGCATCGTAAACAGGCAAGTCGTATTCATTAATGTACTTATCACGCAGTTCATCCGGTAAAGCCGGAATAGTTGAACGGACTCTTTCTTTCCACTCGTCGCTGATATGAAGGTGCATTAAATCCGGTTCAGGGAAATAACGGTAGTCATCCGCGCCTTCTTTAACACGCATCAATACTGTTTCACCAGTTTTTTCATCGTAGCGTCTTGTTTCCTGTTCGACAACTCCGCCTGATAAGAGTACTTGTTCCTGGCGTTTAACTTCATGCTCAAGTCCTTTTCTTACAAAGTTAAATGAGTTTAAGTTTTTCAGCTCGGTTTTAGTTCCGAATTCTTTTTGGCCGACAGGTCTGATAGAAATATTTGCATCACATCTAAGTGATCCTTCTTCCATTTTCACGTCTGATACACCAGTGTACTGAATAATAGACTTAATTTTTTCTAGATATTTATACGCCTCTTCAGGTGTTCTGATATCCGGTTCAGATACAATCTCAACAAGTGCTGTACCTTGACGGTTTAAGTCAACGAGTGAATAGTCATCTTTATGAGTTGATTTCCCCGCATCTTCTTCAAGGTGCAGACGCGTAATGCCGATTGTTTTCTTCTTGCCGTCAATTTCTATATCGAGTGAACCGTGTTCACCGATCGGCTTATCAAATTGTGAAATCTGATAGGCTTTCGGATTATCCGGATAATAGTAGTTTTTTCTGTCAAATTTCGTATCCGTTGCAATTTGCATATTTAATGCCATCGCAGCTTTCATACCGTATTCAACTGCAGTCTCATTCAATACAGGCAGCGTACCCGGATAACCGAGTTCTACAACTGACAGATTAGTGTTCGGCTCATGGCCGTAATGCAGCGGGGCGTTTGAAAATATTTTTGAGTTTGTTTTTAATTCAACGTGAACTTCCAGTCCGATAACTGTTTCGAAATGCATATTATTCCGCCCCCATCGTTAGATTTTTAAGTTCTTCGTGCAGGTTATATAATGTTTCGAATTGGTAGGCAGCATTATAAATTTTACGCTCTTCAAAATGATTACCGATCAGCTGCATGCCGATTGGTCTATTATCTTCAGTCAGACCGCATGGAATACTTAATGATGGTACACCGACAAGGTTAGCCGGGATCGTTAAGATATCATTTTTATATTCTTTCGTTCCTTCAATTTCTACTTCATCATATTTGTGGGCCGGTGTCGTTGATGTCGGTCCGATAATTAAATCGTAATCCGTTAAAATTCTTTGAACATCATTCGATACCAGACGGCGGAGTTTTTGCGCTTTAACGTAATAGTCATCGTAATGACCAGCACTCAGCACATATGTACCAAGCAGGATACGGCGTTTAACTTCGTCGCCGAAACCTTCTCCGCGGGATTTTTTGTACAGTTCTTCAAGATTTTTAGCATTTTCTGCACGGTAGCCGTAACGGATACCGTCAAAACGTGCCAGGTTAGCACTGGCTTCACTTGATGCGATTAAATAATATGAGCTGACCACATATTTAAGGTTCGGCATTTCAACTTCTTCAACTGTTGCACCCAGTGATTCAAAGCGTTCTTTTGCTTTCAGAACTGCTGCAGTCACCTCATCGTCAACATCACTGCCGAGAAATTCTTTAGGCAGTGCAAGTTTCATCCCTTTAATATCTTTATCAATACCTGTCAGGAAATCTGTATCCTGATTATTTGAACTCGTCATATCATTTGCTTTGTCTTCGCCTGAGATTAACTCAAGTACTTTAGCATTGTCGCGAACAGTACGTGTCATCGGACCGACTTGATCCAGTGATGATGCGAAAGCAATCAGACCAAAACGTGATACTCTGCCGTAAGTCGGTTTCATACCGACAATACCGCAAAATGATGCCGGCTGTCTGACTGAACCGCCTGTGTCTGTACCTAAAGCATACGGAACAAAACCGGCTGCTACAGCTGCGGCTGAGCCGCCTGATGAACCGCCTGGTGAACAGTTTAAGTTCCATGGATTTTTAGTTGTCTGGAAATAAGACGTTTCAGACGTCGAACCCATAGCAAATTCATCCATGTTCAGTTTACCCATTAAAATTGAGTTTTCATTTTTAAGTTTTGTCATCACTGTTGCATCATAAACCGGTTTAAAATTATGCAGCATGCGGCTTGCACAAGTCGTTAAAATATCTTTTGTAACGATATTATCCTTAATACCGACTGGTACTCCGAACATATTGCCGTCCATTTTATCTTCTGCCTGAAGACGGTCCAGTTCTGCAGCTGTTTTTTCAGCTTGTTCCTTAGTTAAAGTAATGAAGGCTTTAATATTGCCATCATATTTTTCAATTCTTTCAAAAAGAGCACCGACTACTTCAGAAGGTTTTATCTCTTTGCTGTGAATTTTACTGTATAATTCTTCAACTGTTAATTCATTAATATTCACTATATTAACCTCCCTTTATATCATTCTAGGTACTTTAAATTGTCCACCTTCAGTGAACTCTGTGTTCTTAAGCGCATCTTCCTGTTTAAGAGGCTCGCCAGCCTTATCTTCACGCAATGTGTTTTCAGGTGTCATGATTGCATGTGTCATCGGCTCAACATCCGATAAATCCAAGTCATTCAAACGCTCTGAGTGCGCTACAATACTCTTAATTTTTGTCGATAAGTTTTTCAGCTCATCTTCATCTTTAATTTCTATCTTCGATAAGTCAGCTACACGCTGAATTTTCTTTAAGTCTAATTCTTCCATGAATGACCCTCCTCCGTTAAAATACAACATTTAAAGTTTACCAAAAACCGGCACACTTTGCCACGTGCTTAGTCTATTGTCTATTCAAATATATAAAGATTTGCTTCATTTTCTCCCTGCCGGGTGATGACACTGTATACCTGGTTCTTATCTTTGATTTCCACTTCAATATCCGTGCCTGTAAAATGCTCGTTCACAAGATCTCTGACGAACTGGGACATCCCTATCATTTCACTTCGGCTGTTATACTCTATCGGTATTTCCACTGTCAGTGATTCAAGAGTGCCGCTGTTGAATTTCCCTCTGCCGACAGAAGTTGTAAAACTGTCAAAATAAGACGATAAATCCCTGTTGAAATTTTGATATTCGCTGTTCGCTTCCTGAGATATTTCCGCCGCTTCATCTGATGGCAAGAGGATATTCTCAGTTTCAATATCGCTAAATGATTCGATTGTATTTCCGCCTGGCGGCACAACCGCTTCAGCAACAAAGTTGCCGGGCACTATATCAGTATCGCCGGACTGAATAAAGATGGCGAATACAATTTCTTTATCGGCATACTGTTCGTTTGCGCGAATACGCGTTAGGATTTCAGCCGCCATTTCTTCGCCTTTTTCCCGAACGACTTCCGGATCAAGCGCACGTTCTTTCGTCTGACCGTATTCCTCAGTCTGATAATAGTGCACACTGTTCATTGCCAGCCCAATCGTAATACCGTCAAACTGCAAGTTGCCTTCTTCATCTTCCGATAAATAATTCTGCTCCAGAATATGTGACAGATACAGCGGTGCTTCTTCAGCAATAACCTCCGGATCTGTTTCACCGTTGGTCGACGGATTTAAACCGAGGTTGCTGAAGGCATCTGAGTTTACGAGTTCCGACTCATCCATATTTTCCAATTCTTCACTCGTATACTGCCGGCTTAAATATCCTCTGACCATTTCTTCAGAAATAATCTGTCCTTCTCTGAACACATATTCGTCAGTCGGAAATACGTTCTGACTAATGGACAGCAGGCCTTTTTCGAATTCTTCAACATTATAAGACGAGACAAGGTTGGCACTCGTTAAGCCGCGTGCCGGAGATAATTCATACGGAACGACCGAGCGGTAAAACGCTTCGCTGCTCGATGTCAGCATCTCGTCCTGTTCCTCCGGCTGCACGTTCGACACTTCGTTTTCAAGTGAAGCGTCATTCATCTGCTCTGTTATTTCTGCTTCATTGGCTCCATCACAAGCTGCGAGCATAAGTAAAGTTCCGACTGCGAGTAATAATGATTTAAACTTCATAACTCATTGCCCCAATTTCTCAATAAATTCTCTTTCATTCCAAACTTCTACACCGATTTTCTCTGCTTTTTCAAGCTTGCTTCCGGCATCAGCGCCTGCAACGACAACATCTGTATTTTTAGACACACTGCCTGTGACTTTGCCGCCGAAAGATTCGATACTCTGTTTCGCATCATCTCTCGTCATCTCAACAAGCTTGCCGGTTAAGACAAAAGTCATGCCGGCAAATTCCGTGCCCGACAGCGCTTCTTTTTCTTCAGTCATGTTCAGTCCTGCTGTTTTTAATTTCTCAACCAGTTCGATAAAATCATCGTTGCCGGTATAAGTCACTATGGAATCTGCAATTTTCTCTCCGATTTCCGGAATTTCAATGAGCTGTTCTTTTTCTGCCTTTAACACTTCGTCCATCGAACCGTATTCTTCTGCAATCAGCCTGGAGGCCTTTGAACCTAGAAAACGGATACCGAGTCCGAATAACAATTTATTTAGCGGATTCTCTTTAGAAGCCTCCAGCGCATTCAGCAGATTGGAAACTTTTTTATCGCCCATACGCTCCAGCTCAATTAAGTCATTATACTCCAGTTTATATAAATCTGAAACGTCAGTAATCAGTTTTGCATCGAACAGCTGGCGAACTACCTTTTCCCCCAGGCCGTCGATGTTCATCGCGCCTCTCGATACAAAGTGAATGATTCCTTCGGTCAGCTGAGCTGGACATGACGGGTTAATACAGCGAATTGCGACTTCGTCTTCCAGATGCACAGTATCATGACCGCATGACGGACATGTCGTCGGCGCCTCATAAACACTTTGATCAGTTCGTTCTTCTTTTAAAGATTTTACAACTTCCGGGATAATATCGCCCGCTTTACGGATCACCACTTTGTCTCCAATCCGTATATCCCGCTCCTCAATCAGCTCATGATTGTGGAGTGATGCTCGGCCGACCGTTGTTCCGGCAACTTTAACAGGTTCGAGAATTGCAGTTGGTGTAATTACGCCTGTGCGGCCGACTGTTAATTCAATATCTAAAATCTTGGTCACGACTTCTTCCGCCGGGAATTTATAGGCAATTGCCCAGCGCGGAGATTTCACTGTAAAGCCGAGTTCATCCTGAGAAGCCAAGTCGTTCACTTTAATCACGATGCCGTCAATTTCATAAGCAAGTTCTGATCGGTGCGTCGTCCAGTAATCGATATATTCAAGAACATCATCAATTGTATCCATCAGCTGTCGTTCTTTGTTCGTTTTAAAACCGAGTGCATCCAATTTATCGAGTGCGCCGCTCTGACTCTCCGCATCGAGCGCCTCAGGAGATGTCACGCTGTATAAAAAGACCGATAAATTTCTTGCCGCTGCCAGTTTTGGATCCAGCTGCCTAAGCGAGCCTGCTGCAGCATTTCTCGGATTTTGGAACTCTTGCTGCCCTTCTTCGGCTCTTTTCTTATTCAGATTTATAAAAGAACGTTTCGGCATATAGGCCTCACCCCGGACTTCGAATGTTAAATTCGAATCGACAGCCAGCGGGATAGCGTGAATTGTTCGTAAGTTTTCAGTTATGTTTTCACCGACCGTGCCGTCACCACGCGTCGCCCCGCGGGTAAACTGTCCGTTTTCATATGTTAATGATACGGCAAGTCCATCAATTTTAAGTTCGCACATGTAAGTCACATCTTCGATATGCTGTCTGACACGCTGATCAAAAGCTCTTAAATCCGCTTCATTAAAAGCATTGCCCAGACTGAGCATCGGTGTATTATGCGACACTTTTTCAAAATTGCTGAGAATTTCACCGCCGACTCTGACTGTCGGTGACGTATCTGTTTTATATTCAGGATACTCACCTTCAAGTTCGATTAATTCACGTAAAAGCTGATCGTAGTCAGTGTCTGGAATCGTCGGATTATCCTGTACGTGATATTCATAATTGTAGCGGGTCAGCAATTTTTGCAATTCATGTATTCTTTCTTTCATTTATACTCAGTCCTTTTTTTCAAGCGGTGCATAGTTGGCCAGCAGCCGTTTAGGTCCCGCAGTCTTAAATACAATATCAAGTTCCTCATTATCACCTTCGCCTTTGACTTGCGAAATGATACCTTCGCCGAATGCTTTGTGCGAAACTTTATCGCCGACATTAAACTTAGTCCCTTTATTTGTATTTATCACACGTGCACGTTTTTTTGGTCCGCGTGAAAATGAAGTGCCTGTATTTGCACTGTTTTCACCCATTCGGGATACGCTGCCTGAAGACTCCAGCAGCTCTTCCGGTATTTCCGAGAGGAATCGGCTGACCATATTGCTTTCTGTTTTACCGTAGAGCATACGGGATTCAGCACGCGATAAAATCAGCTGATCCATAGCACGTGTCAGCGCAACGTACATCAGTCTTCTTTCCTCTTCCAGCTCCTGATCGTCAAACTGTACGCGGCGCGATGGGAATATTCCCTCTTCCAGGCCGATGATGAATATCACTTTAAATTCCAGCCCTTTTGATGCATGCATGGTCATCATCGTTACACCCGCTGTATCATCCATACCATCCTGGTCAGAAACGAGCGCCATCTCACTTAAGAAGTTAAATAAATTGTCATCCGCAATTGGATATTCATTGTCGAATTCTTTCGTTACTGTTTTAAACTCTTCCAGGTTTTCCAGTCTGCTTCTGGCTTCTAAGGTTTTATCGGAACTCAGCATGTCATGATAGCCGGTATCCGCCAGCACTTCATCAACAAGATCTGTCATCGTCATGTATTTTGATTTTTCTTTTAAGTTATCCAGGACGCCGAGCAGCGTCATCAGTTTAGCTACGGTCTTTGCCGGAATACCTAGAAAGTCGGCATCGCGGATCGCATCGTAAATGCTTGAATTTAATTGTTCAGCATGAGCCCTGAGCTTGTCGATTGTCTTCGTGCCAATTCCCCGTTTTGGCACATTGATAATCCGCTGAAAACTAATATCATCAAACGGGTTTTGAATGACTTTTAAGTAACTCATCAGGTCTTTAATTTCCATTCTGCTGTAGAACTTCGTACCGCCGACCATTTTATAAGGAATACTCGATTTGACGAATGCATCCTCCACTGCACGCGACTGGGCATTAGCCCGGTAGAGCACGGCCATGTCGCCGTATGAGTAATCTTCACTCAGCTGCTGGACTTTCTCGACGACACGGTGGCCTTCTTCACGCTCGCTGAACGATACATTTACTTCTATTTTTACACCGTCTCCTTTATTGCTGCGGAGATTTTTCGGTTTGCGTTCAGTATTATTATCGATGACCGCGTTCGCTGCATCCAGTATCGTTTTCGTCGATCTGTAGTTTTCTTCCAGTTTTATTACCTTCGCTTCAGGATAATCCTCTTCAAAATTTAAAATGTTTTGAATATCCGCACCGCGGAATTTATAAATCGACTGGTCCGAGTCTCCGACGACACAAATATTGCGGTATTTTGCTGCTATCATCTGGACGAGCTGATACTGCGCATGGTTAGTATCCTGATACTCATCGACGTGGACATACTGAAAACGCGTCTGATAGTAATTCAGAACGTTCGGCTCTTTGTGGAACAATTCTATAGTGAGCATGATTAAATCGTCGAAATCAAGTGAGCTGTTGCGGTAAAGTATTTCTTGATAATCCTTATAAATTTCACTGTACAGTTCATCCTGGAAGCCGCCTGCCTCAGCAATAGCCTGCTCCGGTTTGATCAGCTGATTTTTATAATTCGATATCACAGACAAAATACTTCTCGGATTATGCTGTTTTGTATCTAAATTTCTAGTTTTTAAAATATCCTTTACGACCGACTGCTGGTCGAGCGGGTCTAAAATAGAGAAGCTTGTATCGTAGCCAAGATAGCTGATATCGCGTCTTAGAATACGGACGCACATTGCGTGGAATGTGGAAATCCACATTTTAGAAGCATCTTCTGCAATTATTTTATCGACACGGTCACGCATTTCACGCGCCGCCTTATTAGTAAATGTAATGGCCAGTATATTATAGGACGGCACCTGTTTTTCATCGAGCAGATAAGCCACACGGTGTGTCAGCACCCGTGTTTTCCCGCTGCCGGCACCCGCCATAATTAAAAGCGGCCCTTCCGTTGTCTTTATCGCTTCCAGCTGTTCTTTATTCATCGTAGATAAATCCATTATAAAAACTCCAATTTATTAAATGATAGTTTCTAATGCCTGTTCAACATTATCGTAAATCACATTTCCGACGACTATTATATCGCTTTTGTCTTTCATTGCTGCTGCACTGTCTTTTGACACGATACCGCCGCCGTACACTATTTTTGAATGTTCAGCTGCATCGTATGCCTCTTTCACGAGTGCACTGTCGCCAAATGTTCCGCTGTATTCTATATATATGTAATCCATCTTGTACAGCTTATCGAGCATATGAATCATCGCTATAAATTCTTCATCACCGATGCTTGTACATTCTGCATGTTTAAATGCTTTGCATTCTTCATTCATTATTATATAAGGCATGAGAGATATACTGCTGTAGTCGATAAAATCATGATATTCCATTAAAGCATCCACCAGCATGCCGTGGGTATACGTCACGTTTTCTGTATTGATTACTGTCGGAATAAAATAATGATTAAATCCGGGGACCACTGCATCCGGATGTGAGATTTCAAGTGCTGTAAAAACATTAAAACGTCTAATCCGGTCTAGGAGCTCTGAAATATTCTCTTCAGTAACATTATCAGTACCGCTGACTAGAATCATATCCGTTTTTGATGTAATTATCTTTTCAAGCGTAAAATCGTCTACCGGTTTTGCCGGATCCAGTTTAAATATGTGTTTGGCACTTTGATTCATCAGACCATATCCTTTAAGAAAATTCATAAGATGATTATATCATTTTTATATACCAAAAAACATTAAAGCCCGCATGTGCAATCACTGCACATGCGAGCATTTAATTCAGGCCGAAATATTCTTCAAGCGTCAGTCCGCTCTCGTATATTTCCGTTGCTTTATCCCCGACATATCTCAAATGCCACGGTTCATACATATAACCTGTAATATCTTCTTTACCTTTCATGTAACGGATAATAAAGCCGTATTCATGGGCGACGTCTTTCATCCATTGGAATTCAGGTGTGTATTCAAATGATGTCTGCAACAGCACCGCACTGTCATAAGAACCGACATCGATGGCGAGTCCGGTTTGGTGTTCTGAGTGACCCGGTTCAGCACTGTACCTGTCTGCGGCTTCTTTACCGTCTCTGCTGACATAGTTGTTATATAATTCCGCCTGGTAATCATAACTTCTAAAGCCGCTGACCAATTCGAAATTCAGCCCTTCAGCTGCACCGTCTTCAAACATTTGAGTGTAGGCTTCAATAACTTCCGGCTGCATTTCAGGATTATAATCTTCAGGCAGCGGAATCTCTTTATTCACAATAAGTACGCCGTTCGCATAGGTGATGCCGTCGATGACTTCGATATTTACCGGTATATCAAGATTGCTGAAAGTCAGCGGTTCATACGTTTTCGTATAGTTTACCGCTTCAGTTACAGCAGGTTCCTCGCTGCTGCACGCTGTCAGTGCCGACATCAGCAGCCCTGCGATAATAAGTTTTGACAGCTTCATATTATTCTAAACCTGCCCGTTTAAATATTGTATCTACCCGGCGAAGATGATGTGCTTCGTTGAAACATTCATCTAGCTCTTCAGATGTCAGCACTGCTTTAATTTGCTCATCTTCACCTGTCAGCTGTCTCAGCGGCACTTTTGTTTCCCATGATTCCATGGCCTTAGGCTGTACTAGATCATACGCTTCTTCTCTCGACAGTCCTTTATCGATCAGAGTCAGCATGACACGCTGAGAATAAACGAGTCCGAATGTCTTGTCGATATTCGCCTTCATATTTTCAGGGAAGACGCTTAAATTTTTAATAATGCGTCCGAAACGGTTCAGCATATAATTCGTTGCAATCGTTACATCCGGCAGCATAATTCTTTCTGCTGATGAGTGCGAAATATCGCGCTCATGCCAAAGCGGTACATTTTCATAAGCTGTTGACACGTAGCCGCGAATAACTCTCGCAATCCCCGTCACATTCTCACTGCCGATTGGATTACGCTTATGCGGCATCGCACTCGAACCTTTTTGTCCTTTAGCGAACGCTTCTTCAACTTCACGTGTTTCCGTTTTTTGCAGATGTCTGATTTCTACCGCAAATTTTTCTACAGATGTTGCAATCAGCGCCAGCACTGCAACATAGTGTGCATGGCGGTCACGCTGCAGCGTTTGAGTCGAGACTGCTGCTGCACTTAAACCTAAATGCTCACACACATATTCTTCAACTTCCGGAGGAATATTGGCGAAAGTTCCCACAGCACCGCTCATTTTACCGACTTCGATTTCTTGTCGAACGTCTTTAAAACGCTTGAGGTTACGTGTCATCTCCTGGTGCCATAAAGCCATCTTAATACCAAAAGATGTCGGCTCAGCATGGACACCATGCGTACGGCCCATCATTAAAGTATGCTTATGTTCGCGCGCTTTATCGGCTAAAATATCGATAAAGTGATTCAAATCTTTTTCTATAATTTCGTTGGCCTGTTTTATTATGTAGCTCTGAGCGGTATCGACGACATCTGTCGATGTTAAGCCGTAGTGTACCCATTTCTTTTCTTCACCAAGCGTTTCCGATATCTGGCGTGTAAATGCAACAACATCATGGCGGGTTTCCGCTTCAATTTCTTTAATACGTTCCACATCGATGCGGGCGTTCGGACGAATATTTTTTACTTCCTCTTTCGGGATAATACCGAGTTCTGCCCATGCTTCTGATGCCAGAATCTCCACTTCCAGCCAAGCATCAAATCTGTTTTCTTCCGTCCAGATTTTGGCCATTTCTTCTCTCGTATATCTTTCTATCATTGTGATGCCTCCTCGTTAATTAATTTTCCTTCAAACATAATTTCCTGATGCGATACTGTCACTTCTCCGTTTTCTTCTTTAAAAACAGGCTGTTCAAATCGTCTGACCGGCTGATAGCCTTCCGCTTTCATCGCTGCCAATACATCTGACAGCGATTCACCCGGTTCTACTCTAAATTTCTTTTTTTTCGGTTTTTTGTTCTGCACTGTGATCGTCTCCCTGATTCTGTGCGTCGTAAACTTCTTCCAGCACTTCTTCAACGTTTTCAGGCTGGTAATTGCTCATCTTGCGTCTGCTTAAACCTTTCGTCCAGAAACCGCCGTGAATGCTTTTCGGTTCATGAGAAATGATAAAGGCACGGTCATCGAGTTCTTTAATCGTCTCAATTAATTTACGCTCGTATTTTCTCGGCGTTAAAATTTGCATTACCGTACGCTGGCCATCGCGTCCATACTGGTGACCATGCGTGACACCGTAACCTAAATTCCTCAAGTCATTTGGCAAGTCGATCGTTTTCTTAGCCGTCGTTACGCTGACTACTGTATAACCGAGTGCCAGCTGTTCTTCAATTTTCGTTCCGACAAGTATACCGACACCAAAACCGAGTGCATAAGCAACGATATTTTGAGGACGATCCAGATTATCGAGCACCAGACCCAGTCCGATGACGTAAACAAATGTTTCTAAAATACTGAAAGCTGCCGCAACAAAGCGGTATCCTTTTAAGGTCATTATCGTCCGCATTGTTAAAAATGTGACGTAGATAATATTGATAACAAAAATAACCAATATCATCAGCATAGGGTTATCTGAAATTGCCTGAAGCATATTTAATCTTGCCTTCCTTCTTCTCTAGTATGGTAAATTATAGCGATTGTAAGGTAAATCGCGTTTATGCTGTGATTTAATATATAAATTTTTAATTCGGTCATATGCTTCTTCAGGTACTGTTTTCCCTTCCAGAAAATCATCGATATGTTCATAAGTGACACCGAGTGCCGCTTCATCGCTCAACATCGGTTTATCATCTTCCAAATCTGCTGTCGGTATTTTTTCATAGAGGTGCACTGGTGAGCCGAGATGCTTCAATATATCCCGCCCCTGCCTCTTGTTCAGACCAGTCAGCGGCGCGAGATCAGCTGCACCGTCACCGTACTTCGTATAAAACCCGGTCAGCGCTTCTGCAGCGTGATCCGTACCCAGCACAACTCCGCCGGTATGCGCAGCGATGGCATATTGAACTTTCATGCGTTCTCTCGCTTTTTCATTGCCTTCCACAAAATCGCTCAGTTCAAAACCGCTTTGTGCCAGCGCTTCAACTCCGGCATCCACTGCCGGTTTAATATTGACTGCTCTCTGTGTATCCTGTCCGATAAATTTCATCGCATCGATTGCATCTTCTTCATCGTTCTGCTTGCCGTATGGCAGACGGACACCGTAAAATTGAATGCTGCGCCCTTCCTCATTCAGCTCATCAACAGCCAGCTGAGTGAGTTTACCGAGCAGCGTCGAGTCCTGGCCCCCGGAAATACCAAGTACGAAACTTTTTATAAAGTCATGCTGTTTAGCATAGTCTTTTAAAAAATCGATAATCTCGCGCGCTTCCGTTTCCGGCTTGATTTCCGGTTTGACATGCAGGGCATCGATGATCTGCCGCTGTAATTGATCCATGAATATCACTCCAATGTTTTATTTGAAAGCTCTTCGATTAGATTATTTTTAATTGTCCATAACTCAGTCGATAAATCTACCGGGTATTCCTGAGGGTTTAAGAAACGTTTCGTTTCCTCCCAAATTTTATCGAGACTGCGGTAGCAGTTTTCCTGCATGTCAGATACTGACGGTGAATGATACACAACTTCCCCGTCGATAAATACATCTTGCAGCAGCGCTTTTGGCTCAAATGATTTAACTGATTTTCTTTTCATCGTGTGTACTGGATGGAACATCAGGAGCGGCTGATTCGTATCGATCACTTCGTCGTAAAGCGTAATATAATCGCCTTCAGACATACCTGTTTCCTTATTAATAATCCGGTAGACATTCTTCTTGCCCGGTGTCGTTGTTTTTTCAACGTTGCCGGAAATTTTCATGCGGTTCTGCCATGCGCCTGTGTCATCTTGAATTGCTGACAGTTTGTAAACTGCACCGAGCGCTGGATTATCATAAGCGGTAATGAGTTTCGTACCGATCCCCCAGCCGTCGACTTTCGCCCCTTGTGACATCAGAGATAAGATAGTCACCTCGTCCAGATCGTTTGACACGATAATTTTAGCCTCTGTATAACCCGCTTCGTCGAGCATAATGCGTGCCTGTTTTGTTAAATATGCAATATCTCCGGAATCAATTCTGATTCCTTTGAAATTAATTTTACCTTTAAATTCATCAGCCACTTTAATCGCTGTTGGAATCCCCGATTTTAAAGTATCGAAAGTGTCGACTAAAAATACGCAGTCTGAATGTGTTTCTGCATATGCCTTAAAGGCATCGTAATCATTGCCGTAAGCCTGAACCATAGCATGGGCATGCGTCCCGCTCGGCGTCAGTCCGAACAGTTTCGCCGCTCTGACATTACTCGTTCCGTCAAAGCCGCCGATAACCGCTGCACGCGCTCCCCATAATGCTGCATCAAATTCGTGCGCACGGCGCGTGCCGAATTCCATCAGATTATCATGCGGAACGAGCTGCCTGATGCGGCTCGCTTTAGTTGCAATCAGCGTTTGGAAATTCACGATGTTCAAGAGTGCTGTTTCTATCAGCTGCGCCTCAATCAGCGTCGCTTCAACTTGCACCAGCGGCTCATTGTTAAAGACCGTTTCACCTTCAGCCATGGAACGGAGTGTCCCCGTAAAGCGGATTGTTTTTAAGTAATTTAAAAAGTCATCTTCGTAGCCGAGTTCACTCAAATATTCAATATCACTTTCTGAGAAGTGCAGATTTTTTAAATAATCGATTATATGTATAAGACCTGCAAAAACAGCATAGCCGTTCTCGAATGGCATTTTTCTGAAATACAAATCAAAAATAGTCTGCCGTTCATGAATCCCCTGTTCATAATACGTTTTAGCCATGTTGATCTGATATAAATCCGTGTGCAGCATGAAGCTGTCATCCTGATACTGGTACATACATCCATCTCCTGTGCTTTTAACATTATATTTGCTTTAATTTTATCATATAAAGCTAGCGGATAAAGCTTTTGCATACAGTATTATATCCCGTTTTAAAAAACTAAGATATAGATAGATAAATCGAGTAATGTTAAAATATAATTATATAAAGTTTTAATATAAATAAAAAGGAGTCAGACATAATGACACAAAAAATATTCGGTCATCAAAATCCTGATACAGATACAGTAGCATCAGCACTCGTTGCTGCTGATATTGAAAAACAGCTCGGCAATGATGTAAAGGCATACCGCTTAGGAGAAGTAAACGGTGAAACTGCATATGCACTCGATTACTTCAGCCTTGAAGCACCCGACTTATTAAATGAAGTTGCAGCAGGCGATGAAGTCATTTTAGTCGACCACAATGAAAAACAGCAATCTGCCGCAGGCATTGAAAATGCAGTCATTGCAAAAGTATATGACCATCACAGAATTGCTAACTTCGAAACTGAAAGTCCGCTCTACTACCGTGCAGAACCTGTCGGCTGTACAGCAACGATTTTAAACAAAGTCTATAAAGAAAAGAATTTAACGATATCAAAAGAAGCGGCAGGCTTAATGCTCTCTGCGATTATCTCTGATACGCTGTTATTCAAATCACCCACAACAACCGAAGAAGATATCGATGCGGCTTCTGAACTTAAATCTGTCGCTGGTGTCGATTTAGAAACTTATGGTCTTGAAATGTTAAAAGCCGGTGCATCTACTGCCGATAAAACAGCACGCGAACTCATTACAGGCGACGCTAAAACTTTTGATATCGGCGAGAAAAATGTTCGCATCGCACAAGTTAACGTTGTCGATGTCGATGAAGTATTTGCCCGCCGTGAAGAAATCGAACTGGCAATCAACGAAGAAATTGAAAAAGACGGTTATGATTTATTTACTTTAATCGTGACGGATATTCTGAACTCTAACTCAAAAGTATTAGCTTTAGGCGCTGAGTTCTCTTCAATTGAACGTGCATTTGACGTTGCCCTGGATCAGAACACCGCGGTACTTGAAGGTGTTGTATCACGTAAAAAACAAGTGGTTCCAAACATTACAAAAGCATTATCTGATCTGTAAAATTTTAAAGCCCGTCAGCCTTGATTAAATAAGGCTGACAGGCTTTTTGAATTTCTATATACTGAGTCAAAACTATCCTTCAAATATCCGCATTAGAACACTCGTCTTACCTTCCTGCAAATATTCTTTAGAGCAATCATCTCTGATGTCATATTCCAATTCATTTTTAGCATTGCCAAACGACATTTCATCGATCCAGTTTGTCAGTTCCGACTGGTCAAAACATGACGGTGCAACGATTTCACTGCTCGTATGATCGACGATAACGCGTGTTGTATCGCTGGTTTTATCGACTAAGGGCAGCAGCAGTACAGCAAGCACAATCACTGTAATGACACCCCAGACTAATTTCTTTCTCATGTAATTTCCCCGCCTACTTTTTATATCTTCTATAACTTACCATAATTCTGCAGCTTGAAAAATCGAACATATGTTCGTATAATATAAATTAACAAGTCAGAAAGAAGGAATTTACTATGGATAATCATAGCCGCTCCGAAAGCAATTCACAACCAAATATTCCTAAAGGACGCGGCATGGTCAAGTGGGCACCGTTCGCCACAATGCCTGAGCAGTTTGAAAATGTAGGCAAACTGATGGATGATCAGGAAAAAATCCAGCGTCCAATTTTATCTGATGACCGGCTCGATGAAATTGAGTATACGCTGAAACAGGCTGAAAAAGAAAAAGTGCCGGTTAAAGTATCTTATTTTTATGACGGCGGCCGTTTCAGCATCACGCTGACAATAATAAAAATAGACCAATGGAGCATGATGCTCATTGGTCAAATATATAAAACGGAAGATTTTATCTTCGTTCCATTTATAGATATATTGGATATTTTGATTTTACCTGCCGGCTGATGTTTATTTTTCCAGGAACAATACCGGTTCTTTTTGATGTTCCGTTGCTTTAACTAAGTGATAAGCAAGAACAGTCGTTGTAATCGCACCGATTCCGCCCGGTACAGGTGTAATGAATGATGCTTTATCTTTCACCGCTTCATAATCAACATCGCCGACCATTTTACCTGCTTCATTAAAGTTGATACCGACATCAACGACGATGGCACCTTCTTTAACATGCTTATCGCCAATCAGGTTAATCGCACCTGCTGCACTGACAATCACATCTGCATCTTCACATTTTTTTACTAAATCATCCGTGTACAGATTACATGTCGTTACCGTCGCATCTCTGTTCATCATTAAGAGTGATAACGGTTTACCGACGACTGCGCTCGCACCGACAACTGTAACATTCTTTCCTTTCAGATCGATATCGTAAAAATCAAGCATGCTCATCACTGCAGCTGGTGTACACGGCTCCAGACGATCCGGCTCATTCGTTAATACTTTGCCGAGATTCGACGCTTTCATTCCATCGATATCTTTAAAGGAATTCATAATTTCTGCTACGCGTTTCATTGGAATGTGTTTTGGCAGCGGCTGCAGAAGCAAAATACCGTGAATAGCATAATCTTCATTTATTTCTCTGAATTTTGTTAAAAATACTCTTGCTGACACATCATTTGGAAAATGATACTGAGCAGTTTCGATGCCTAATTTCTCAAAACGTTTCACCGCCGCATTTTCGTATGAAATAGAGTCTGATAAATCTCCGACTCTGACGAATGCTACTTTAGGTTTAATCCCGTGAGATTCAGACACTTCTAAAGCCTGTTTAATTTCCTCAGATAAGTGTGCTGCTACTTTTTTCCCATCCATAATCACTGTCATTCAAAGCACTCCCCTTACTTTTTTCTCTGGTTATATACCCAATGACGATTATATCATATATAAATACAGATATAAAAAAAAGCTATCATCCGAAGATGATAGCGATAAGAAATTATTTAGTTTCACGGTGAAGTGTGTACTTGTTCAATCTAGGGCAGAATTTCATCATTTCGATACGCTCTGGATTGTTTCTTTTGTTTTTCTTAGTGCTGTAGTTGCGGTCTCCGCATTCTGTACAAGCTAATGTAACGATTACTCTCATTTCTGTCGCCTCCTTCGTTAAGTTAAATCGATATTAAATGATAATATACTCGAATCAACTGGCCAGTTGATCATCCACGCAGTAGATGATTGGTATATACTTTTCTAAATCACTTTATCTATTTTACTAGCAGTTCGAAAAAATTTCAAGTCTTTCTTAATCTTAAATATGCTATTGCACATTTCTCCATCTTCCTATATAATTTTAAATCGTAATGATTACGATGAATAGAGGCTTATTATGAAAAAAATTTCCCCCCTGCTTTTTTTACTTTTACTGACACTTGCTGCATGCAGCAATAATCAGAACAGTGCAGATGATCAAACACTTACCGTCTATACAACCGTCTTCCCGCTGACGAGTTTCGTCGAGCAGATTGCCGGAGATACCGTTAATGTAGAATCCATTTATCCTCAGGGTGCTGATATGCATTCTTATGAACCGACGCAAAAAGATATGATTTCATACTCCGACGGCGACTTATTCCTGACAACTTCAAACGAACTGGACCCTGTTGCGAGCAGTATTGCCGAAACGATAAAAAATGATACAGAAATCATTGAAACTGCGGCTGATATTAATGCCGAAGCGTTTCTCGAGAGCCATCATGAACACGGCCACGAAGAAGCGCACAGTGATGAAGAAGAACATGATCACGGCAGCATGGATCCACATATTTGGCTGAGCCCGTCTCTCGCTTCTGATATGGCTTTGTCAGTTAAAACTGCACTGACAGAACTTAGTCCCGACAATGCCGATATGTATAATGAAAACTATGAAGCACTGAAAGCAGATATTGAACAGCTCGACGAACAGCTGACTCAAATCAGCTCAGATCCGGTGAATACTGACGTCTTTATATCGCATGAATCCATCGGTTATTTAGCCCATCAGTACGGTTTTAATCAGGTCGGCATTAATGGTCTGTCTAATCAGGAACCTTCTCAGCAGGAACTGACTGAAATTATCGACAGCATCAATGCGGAAGATATTCCTTATATTTTATACGAACCAAACGTGACTTCAACTGTAACCGACGTCATCCGCAGTGAAACAAATGCTGAGCCGCTTTACTTTAATAATTTAGAATCACTGGCAAATAACGATCCCGAAGATGCTACTTATCAATCTATGATGGAAAAAAATATAGAATCACTCGACAAGGCACTGAATAATAAATAAAAAATTTCTCCTAAGGAAAATTCTTAGGAGAAATTTTTTAATCTTATTCTTTACCGCGGTACAAGTCGTGTTTAATATTCTCAGTAAACTCGCGAATTTCATCTACATCTTTTTTAAGTATAAATGCCAGCACGACTGCTGCTACAGCAGTTAATGCAAATAAGACTACGAAAGTTTTAAATAAAAATCCTAACAATCCTTTAATAAGATCCACTAAGATCCCCCCTTAATTACACTTCTATTCTATACTCTATTCCCGCTTTTTTGTTTTATAATCTCAATTGCAGGAATATCTGCCGGTGCCCAGTCTAATTTTTCTATCTCCTCCGGCTTCACCCACTTCATCTGGGCATGTTCCAGAAGCTGGATATCACCTTTTATTATTTTAGCATAATAAGTGGTCAGTTCTACAATGCCAAAATCATATTCGTAGACCGTCGTCGTAATTTTCTCTCCGATACTGATATCGAGTGTCATCTCTTCAATCAATTCGCGCTTTAAGGCCTGTGCAGGTGTTTCATCTTTTTCAATTTTACCGCCCGGGAATTCCCATTTCAGCGCTAAATTTTTATTGTCAGGGCGCTGAGCGCACAAGATATTATTATCTTCATCTTCGATTACAGCCCCAACGACATAAATTCTTTTCTTTGTCATTATTCATCCTCCGGCTTATTTTGTTTCCAGCATTTCTATAATTTCTTTTTCACTGAGCTGCGCCAGGTTATTTTTATAGTTTCCGGCAGCCATCGTCTGACGGGCAATTTCAGGAATATGTTTTTTATCGATTTCAAGTGCTTCAAATGTTGTGCGCAGACCGAGGCGTTCTTTTAAAGTGTTCAGTGCTTCGGAAAGTGCTTCTGTGTTTTCAAAACCTAACTGCTTGCTGATATTATCCAATCTCGGGTCCACCTCAGCATTATGAATAATCCACTGATCTAAACTGAAAGCACAGGCTTCAGCATGAGGAATCCCAAATTCAGAAGTTAAATAATAGCTCATAGCATGTGAACCGCTCGTTGCTGTCTGGCTGAATGCAAGACCTGCAGTCATGCTTGCCAATGCCATATTTGCACGTGCTTCTGCATTTGTCCCTTCAGTATATGCTGTTTCCAGGTTATCAAATGCCAATTTTAAAGCTGTTACAGCAAGGCCGTCTGACACTGGATTATTGTTGACCGCGCCGATGGAATCCAGCGAATGGCAAATCACATCGATACCTGAAATTGCCGTGACAGCCGGCGGGCATGTATAAGTCAGTTCCGGATCGACAATTGCGATTTTCGGATACAGCGCCTTACTGCTGATCGACGTTTTAATTCCTGCCGACTTGTCGCTGATGACAGAAAATGGGGTCACTTCAGAAGCGGATCCGCTCGTTGAAGGCAGGGCAATAATCGGCAGTGCCTCATTAATATTCTTGTCCTGAATAATCGTTCGTGCATCTGTATTTTTAACCACTGCAGCGGCTGCTGCTTTTGCAGCATCCATTGTTGAACCGCCGCCGACAGCAATTAAAGCATCGACTTGATATTCTGCTGCAGCGTTTATAATTGCATCGACATTTTCAACAGTCGGATTTTCTTCAATCTCAGATACAACCGCTTTGATTTGACCTGGCAGAAGTGATTCTAACAGCTCTGCTATACCATTTTTTACTTGAGACCCCGAGGCGATGACTACATAGGATTGATAGCTGTATTTTTCAAGTACAGTATCGATCGTCTGCAGCACTCCCTGGCCAAAATGAATCTCAGTCGGATTATTAAAAGTAAACATAATGTTTTCCCCCTGTTTTTTCTATTTATAGTGATACCGTTTAAAGCGCACAGTCAGCGGTTGGAATAATAATAAATATAGTAAAAACAAAATAAAACTGATTAACAGCGATGGCAGCATCGGCCAATCCATAATCGGTATTAAAATAAAAATAAATAATGCGACTAAAAGAATGGCAATGTAATCATAAATAATCGACAAGGTCGAAGGTTCTAGATATTCTTTGCATTCGGGACATTTAATGCGTGTCCGCGGTTTTAGAGCATAACCGAGCAGTTTTTCTTTATAAGTCCACGTATGTTTGCAGTACGGGCATTCTCCCATGACATCACCCTGCTTTATATATTCTTAAAGGTCATTATAGCAAAAAAGAAGAGCGCATTCGCTCTTCTTATTCATCATCTTCAAATTCGTAGTAATCCTGTAAAATATCTTTAATCTGATTTTCTTCTTTTGACTGAATCAGTTTGATATTCGTTGTAACTTGTTCACAGCCTTCATTTGCTAAATGCGCGTTAATTTTCTTAACTAAGTTAAAGAGCTCATCAACACTGCCTTCAACAGTCGTTTCCTGAGGGCCGACGAAGTGTGTCAAACCGCTGTTTTCAATCAGTTCAATTGCACCTGTTGTATGAGAATACAGCTTAGCATCCCCAGGGTGATAAGGCAGTACCTGGATACTCATCAAATAATTCATATAAATCTCTCCTCAAACTTTTCTCTTTTTCATTATGATACTATAATTAATAGAAAACAAACATTTTGAGGTGATACAAATGTTTAAAGTCAGTAAAGGTCTGAATATTTTACTCGTCGTCATTGCACTCGCTGCAATTTATTATTTTACACAGGACTATATCAGCAGCACATGGGATATTCCCTTCCTCATATTATTAATCATATTTGGCGCGATATCCATACTGTCGATTCTTAAAAAAGAAGAACACATAGACTAGTCTAAGTAAGGCACCACGTTCACTTTATCGCTGTATGATGTCATATGTTCTTCTACATCACTGTAGACATCATCCATGCCCATGTCGCCTAATGGATGCAAATAAAAATCTTCATATTCGTTACTGTCGACATAAGTCGGCATAAAACGCACATCCCCGACACTGGTATCATTACCGGACTGCTCAACTGTGACTTCCAATATCCCGCCGAGACGCGTGTTCAGCGACTGCTGCGCACTGAAGAAATTGGACATAGAATAGGCAATCAGCGCCTCTGAGCCGTCCTCTCTTTCATAATGCTCAATCGGCTGCAGCGTATGCGGATGAGAACCGACGATAATATCTGCCCCGGCATCTGCCATCATATGGTATTCCGGCACGTGCTCATCACGCGGGAATTCATCGTATTCTACGCCTTGATGATAGCTGACGATCAGCACATCGACTTTCTCTCTCAATGCTTCAATATCCGATGTAATTCTCGGCATATCAATTATATTAACCAGATACTCCTGGCCTTCAGGCACGGGAATGCCATTTGTACCGTATGTATAAGCTAGAAATCCAACGTCGATGCCGTTCACTGTAAAAATTCTATCGCGCGCCATATCCTCTTCACTGACATTCGCACCAACATATTCGATACCGCGTTCAGTCAGGTTTTCAGCAGTTTGGACAACGCCTTCAGTACTCCGGTCAAGCGTATGGTTATTACCGAAATTCACAATATCCGCATCAAAATAACTGAGCATATCAGCAACTTCTTCCGGCGCGTTAAATGTCGGGTAGCCGCTGAGACCCAGCTCCTCGCCGCCAATCGGTGTTTCCTGGTTCATAAAGACTAAATCCTGCTGCTGTAAATACGGTGCAACAGTTTCAACGCGCGAGATAAAATCATAACCCTCTTCAGTTCTAACATCTTCATATAAATAATCGTGAATTAAAACATCGCCGGTCGCAGCAAAAGTAAAAGAACTGTCTAAATATTGACCGAGATTTTCAAAAAATGCTTCTTTGTTTATAGAGTTAAACTCTTTTTCATAGATTTCTAAAGGCTCTTCTTCCGGTGAACCGGAAAAAATATTTAAAAATAACAATACTGATAAAATAACTTTCATTTTACTCCCCCTGTAAAGTATCACCTTGTTTAGGTTCGAAATCTAACTCTCCAAATTTGATACGTATCGACCGCGCCTTCTCATGATCTTCTGTATCCATAACGTGAAAATGCAGATGCGGTGTATCGCTGGCTCCGCTGTTGCCTGACTTCGCAATCAGATCGCCGAGTCTGACATCCATGCCTTCTTTTACAAGAATGGAACCTTCCTGCAGATGGGCTAAAAGAGAATATTCTTCTTCAGCATGTTTAATGACTACTGCATTTCCAGAAGGTGCTTCCATGTTCATAGAGAACGGTGCATTATCCTTAACCCCGTCAAATACTTTGACTACTTTGCCTGACAAAGGCGCGGTCACCGGCAGTCCATAACTGTAGTGCTGATCCAGCGTCTGACCGTCACCGCTGTATGGTTTACCGTCTTTTTTTACGATAAAATCATAGGCATAGCGCTGAGATTCATGTGGATAATGATAATTCCAAAAATTATTAGCACCGCCCCACAGCACGAACCATTCATCTCTAAAAGGAAGACTGTATGATTTTTCAGTATAGATCCTGTCGCTGTCAAATGTCTCATGCATCCCAAACTGCAAACCGACAATATCTCTTTCAACTGAAAAAGCTGCTGTAATCATCCGCATTGATTTATCATCTACATAACTGTAACGTTTGACCCCCGGCTCCAGCTGATTATGTTTAAACAGCTTAAAGTCTTCGGTCCCTTCGTGAAAAGCAGCCGCTTCTTTTTTAAATTGATTTAAAGGCATTACTTCCTGAAATCCTTTTAAAGTCTGAAAATATATTTGTTCAAATTTCTTCTGATTAAAATAGTAGCCAAGTTCTTCCGGATATATTGCAGTCATTTTATTCACTCCGTTCATTGAGCGCATCAATAATAAATTCAGTCTGATTTCGAATCGATATTAAATCATTAGTAATAAAATCTTCGCTGTTTAGTAAAATAACGTGTTCAGCTGGAATATCGAGTGCGTGTGCGAATGCTTCCCGGATGGAATCGTCAGCTGTATTTGTCACATTAACGAATAGATAATCTGTTTCGAATTCAGAAAAATCCTGCGGCTGTTTTATATCAAACAGCTCATTTTCAAGATTGCTCTTCGCGGCATCATCCATTTGAAAACCGAGAACATCATATACAGCTTCTGTACCGTAACTCATATATTCATTGTACATTAAGTAACCATCTTCATGCTGGACGGCAACAAGCGCCATCTGATCATCTGCCTGCTCGTTCAGCTGTCTTTTTAATACGGTCGTTTCTGCTTCCCATTCATCGCCGATCCGGTTAGCTTCATCTTCTTTGTTCAATATAACGCCAAGATAATACAGCTGGGTTAAGTAAACACGCGGATTGAATGGACTCATAATACCTGTTGAATATGTAATTCTGATTGTCGGAGCAATATTTTGATACGATTCGAAGTATTCGTCAGGCGAATACGTCACGATTAAATCCGGCTGGATTTCTTCCAGAGATTCTATATTCCCCGGCTCAAGGTAAGTGATATCCGCCCCAAAAGCATCCTCGACAGTCTGGTTATTTTGTATCCCCTGATTGACAGCAGAAACATCATAACCCAGTAAAGATGCATTGCCGGGATCGATTGTACGGAACAAAACAATATTTTTTGGTTCCGCCGGTATATCTATTTCATTTGTATCTTCAGTCGCAATCCGTCTAGTCTCGCCGTCTTCTGTTACATCGATTTCTCTGAAGCTGGAACAGCCTGATAATATTAATAAAGCTGTCAGCAAAAGCATTAATTTTAGTTTCATCTCGTCACCTTCGTCATTTATACCGCCATTATACACATAAAAAAAGCCGGGGGATACCGGCTTTTCCTTTAAGCAAATGCTTCTTTTTCTGTTGTATGCTGTGCTTTATATTTGTAGAAAAATTCCAGAAACTTATCGAGCTTTCCTTCTGAAATACTCTTGACACTGATGAGCAGCTGGTCATCCTTCCAAATATGAAGAATGTGTCCCACCAGTAAAAGCTCCTCTACTGTCACGCGTGTAATATTGTCAAAACTAATTTCTTCAATACATACTAAATCATGATCTTCCAAGTTCATAAAAAGTCTGTGCGTCGTTGCAACGAGTGATCCGTGGTATGTATTTTTCTCCCCATTAAAATACTCCACAGATCCGACTAAGGCAGGACCTACGACTTCTTTCGGCAGTAAATTAACGCCTTCAATGTGTTTTAATTTGTTGTACATAGACAACATCCCCTTTATTTGATGTTATTTCTTTGTTTACCACCAAACAGGGCATAATAAACATTTTTAAACTTTAAAAATATAATGCCGAGCAGAACACCAGTAATGCCGCCAATCGAATTAAGGATCGTATCATCGATACTCGTAATTCTGCCAATCGGCATTAAGTACTGCATCGTTTCGATAAATATCGACAGCAGCAGACATAGAATTGTCGTCAGCAATTCTTTTCTTATAATAATATACAGAAAGAATGATGCCGGTATAAACAAGACAATATTCATCAGCACACTGTTAATTAGCGCCTCAGTTGTCGCATAGTACCACAAATCCTTAATGCTTTCAAAAGGTGTCATCTGAACAATATCACTGTCATTTGACGTCGGCATCAGCGTGACCAGAAAAATGCCGACGAGGCTCATCGTCAGTCCAATCACCGATAAATACTTAATTTTTTTAGAAATTGAATCCAGCTGGTAGCCGTTTTTTGTATTGATCATCATCGTTATGACAGTGATCAGCATAAAAATGACTACAAATATCGGAATAACCGGCTGGAATGCTTCAAATAAAATACCCATAAAATATACTGCCTCTAATCTTCTCCAAATTGCTGTGCTGTAAATGCTTTATACATGTCGTGCGATGCCATTAATTCTTCATGTGTACCTTCACCTGTTAAGTGTCCGCTGTCGATAAAGTAAATTTTATCGGAGTTGACAATCGTCGACAGACGGTGCGCAATCACCAGTACTGTTCTTCCCGCCATCAGTTCGTTTAAGGCTTCACCAACAAATTTCTCAGATTGTGAATCGAGACTTGCCGTCGCCTCATCCAGCATTAAAATTTTAGGATTGCGTAAAAATGCCCGGGCAATGCCAAGACGCTGACGCTGTCCGCCGGACAGCTTCACACCGCGTTCGCCGACTTCTGTTTCCAGACCTTCAGGCAAGTCATTAATAAATTCGCTTGTATATGACTGCTGCACGGCACGCTTGATATCTTCATCTGTGTACTCGCCAGCCGTCAAACCGTAAGTAATGTTTTCTTTAATCGTCCCTGAAATAATTGCACTTTCCTGGGCAACGTAGCCGATACCGCTGCGGTAAAGGTCAAGCGGTATATTTTCGATATTCGTATTATCGATTGTAATCTCGCCATCCCAAACTGAATAATAGCGTTCTATCAAGGAAAAGATAGTTGATTTCCCGCTGCCGCTCGGACCGACGAAAGCAATCTTTTTATTATTTTCTGCGGTAAAAGAAATATTTTCAAGCACCGGTGTTTTATCGTAGCCGAAAGTCACATTATTAAACGACAGCGTTTCATATGTCAACAATTCTTCTGTGTCAGCAGCTGATTTTTCATTTTCCATTTCCAGTATGCCTATAATTCTCCCTGTCGCACCAAGTGCTTTATTGTATTCAGTAAAGAACATCGCAAACATTGTCATCGGCATGATAATCTGGAACAGATAAAGTAAAAAGGCCACCAGCGTACCAATCGACATCGTGCCGGCGGCGCCTCTGAGCCCCCCGTAACCGATAACTAATATAATGACAAACATCATAATAGTGTACATAATCGGCGATAGGAGCGCATTAATCACCGCTTCCTTCATGCCGTATTTAAATAGTTCATTAATGCCTTTATTACCTTTTATCTTTTCGTAAGATTCAGCATTAAATGATTTCATTAAGCGGATTTCACTCAGCGTTTCCTGAATAGAACCGGTGAATGATGCTGTTTCATCCTGCAGCTTTTTAGAAACCTTCTGCATGCGTGAACCGAGCGGCATAATGGCCACAATCGAAATCGGCAGTGCGATAAACATAATCAGTGTGAGTTTCCAGTCTAAAAAGAATAAAATGACTATAGAGCCTGCTACGCTTAAAATTCCGCTGATTAACTGCGGAAAGTGGCTGGTAATTAAATTCTGTATAATGCTGGTATCATTGACAACACGGCTGACCGACTCCCCGCTTTTAGTCTTATCAAAGTAAGAGACAGGCAGTCTGAGAAATTTATCCCACACCATTTCCCTTAAACTTTTTACAACAGTCTGTCCGATTTTAGCAAGCATGTAGTAAGAGATACCGTCTATAATGGCACTGATTAAAAATACACCAATAATTAAAGCGGCCAGCGGTGCAGTAATCAGATCGGTATTAAAACCGTCTATAAACATTTGCGTTAAGAGCGGAACAATTAATGACCCAGCCGTTCCGATTAGTGTTAGAAACACTCCTGTAAAAAATAATCCTTTTTTCACATTGGTACTTTTAATCAGCATAATAAATTTTTTGAATGATGCTTTTTCTTCTGTTTTCTCCAAGCTCTCGCCCCTCTCATATTAACCCACATTATATTATAACGTTTTTTTCAGTTTAAGCATTATGGTAAACTGACTTTAATAAGATAAAGGAGGACTTACATGGCTCTCGAAATTAGTAATCTTACTAAAGTATTCGGCGAACAGACAGCTGTGGATTCAATTAATATTAATGTGCCTGACGGCAGCATGTACGGATTTCTCGGCGGAAATGGTGCCGGTAAAACGACGACTTTCCGCATGATCTTAAAATTACTGACTCCGACTGAAGGCTCCATTTTGTATAATGGCAAGTAGCCGATGCTATCATATGACAGACAGCATCGGCTACTTGCCAGAAGAGCGCGGACTGCACCCTAAATTAACTGTATTTGAACAGATTATTTACTTAGCTGAATTAAAAGGCATGTCAAAAAAAGATGCCAATTCAGCACTGGATTACTGGCTGGATCGCTTTAAAGTAACAGAAAATAAGTTCAAAAAGATTGAAAAACTTTCAAAAGGGAACCAGCAGAAAATTCAGCTGATTGCTTCGATTATTCACAATCCGAAATTGATTATTCTCGATGAACCATTCAGCGGTCTCGACCCGATTAATGTTGAAATGCTGAAAGATGCTGTTAAAGATTTAAACCAGCAGGGTTCGACCATTATATTTAGTACCCACCGCATGGAACACGTTGAAGAACTGTGTGAAGAGTTATGCATCCTCGACCGCGGCAAGCAGATTGTCAGCGGCAATATCGATCAGATTAAACAGGACTTCGGTCAAAAAGAAATTATCATCGAAGGCGAACATGATATTTCCTTTATTAAAGATATGCCCGGCGTTCTTGAAATGAAACAGGTCCGTCATAAATCAGTCATTAAGATTGCTGAAGAAAAATATGCCGAAGAAATTTATAACAGAGTGACTGCTCTCGGATTCTTTAAACGATTCCAGATCAATGAACCTTCATTAAATGATATCTTCATATCGAAAGTAGGTCGTGACTATGAATAAATTTATGACGACATTTAATCTCACTTTCTTTTCAAAAATTAAAGCCAAATCTTTTATCTTCACTACTCTCATTATTATTGCGGGTATGTTTATCGCGTTTAACTTAGATAAAATCATCAATCTGTTCAATTCGGATGATGAAGCTTTAATGCTGGAAGTGGATGCTGAAGAATCATTCCTCACAGTATTTGAACCGACGCTCGCCTCTTTCGATGACACGATAGAAATTGTAGATTCGGACGGCAGTGCGACGCTGGAAATTGTCAGTACTGAACCCCTTCAGGCTGAAATACGCATGGATGAGGAAATATCAGATACGCGAGAACAAAATATTCAGCTGGCCTTAAATGAAACCAATCGGGCATATGTTCTGCAGACACTCAACCTGAGTGAAGCGGAGATTTCACAAATGTATGAAGAAGTGCCTGTTGATTTCCTCGTCGCTTCTGAAGAAGGCTCAGGTGGATTTGAAGCAGCAGATGCCGACGAGACCAATATTTTAAACATGGTTATTTTCTACTTTTCAGTCATTCTGATGTTTATCATCCTAATAAGCTACGCCAGTCAGATTGCGACTGAAATAGCCAATGAAAAATCATCTCGCGTCATAGAAATGATTGTCTCGAGTATTCGTCCGACTCAGCATTTAATGGCTAAAATTTTTGCTATGATCGCAGTCAGTGTTCTGCAGATTGTGCTGATTACTATTGGCGGCCTGATTGCATTTTATTTCTCAGACACGACAGAACTGCTGGACCAGTTCGGATTGGAAGCGAACGATCAGACACTTAAAATCATTATCTACTGCATCATCTTTGTCATACTCGGTTTAATACTCTACTTGTCAGTCTCAGCGATGCTCGGCTCGTTTATAAACCGTATGGAAGATCTGCAGCAGGGACTTATGCCGGTTACTTTCCTCAGCATGATTGGTTACTTTATCGCGCTTGGCGGCATTTCATTTGCAGATAATATTGCGGTGACAATCACGAGCTACTTCCCGTTCTTTACACCGTTTGTTATGCCGCTCCGCCTGCTGGTAAACGATACGGGACATGCACCGATGATTATCGGTATTGTTATAATGATTATTACAATAATTATCACGCTGCTCCTTGCAGGCTACATTTATAAGAGAAGTGTCCTGTCTACAGAAAGCGGCATCATGAAAAACATTAAAAGAATACGCAAATAATGATTAGACTCTTCATTTATGAGGAGTCTTTTTTTTTAAAATGCATCTTTCTGCATTTAATTCTCTAAAAATTAATTTCTAATTTTTTTAAATATATCTTTCAAATTCTATTATAAAATATTCTTTGAAATACTCATTGACAAAGTTAATTTATGATGTATTATGATGTAGACGAAAGTAAAGGAGTCCTGAATATGCAAGTAGAATTAACAAGATTTAGGGTGAAAAAAGGTAAAGAAGAACTGACGGACCAATGGATGGAATTTCTTAACAAGCACATGAATGATGCGCTGCTTACACTTGACGGCGAGAAGATGTTTGTTGAAACGATTATGCGTGATTCTATGGGCAATTATGAATATCTTTACTGGTATTCTATCCAGGCAGATGACGGTGACTCAAACTCGGAAACCGAAAAATGCATCGATACAAAACACCTGGAGTATTTCGACAAATGTATCGACCGCACCTACAGACCTAAAAACTTAAAAACAGAAGTGGTTATGATTCCACAGCGTATTAAAAAACAAATCGAAGCTGCGGCGGAAGAAGTTTAAAATATGTATAAGAGAAAAAATTCATAAAACGGCATTGAAATCTAATTTTAGAATTCAACGCCGTTTTTTTAATTGGTATCTTTGTTTTCTTTTTTTAACTCTCTGACACTGAGGAAAATATAATAGCCTGCGAAAAGTACTGCAATGACCTGCAGAGACCAGTTCACTTCGACCATAGTGTTTGCGAGAATTAAAAAGATAACAAGCAGTGCACCAGTGTATATTATTTTTTGTTTATGTTCATTCATTAAAAAATACTCCTAACACATTTGTATTAGAAGTATTATCTCATAATTTAAGTTTATTCACCAATCGCAGCAGTGTCTGCAATGATTGTTACATCTTTATGGTTGTTTAAAACAGAAGCCGGATTGTTCTCGCTGACTTCACCGCTTAACAATTCAGCCAGAGCTTCTTTTTTATTTTCACCTGAAATTAAAATAACGATTTTTTCAGCTTTCATTATAGAGCTTAAGCCCATAGTAAATGCTTTGTTTGGCACGTCTTTTAAATCATCGAAGAAACGTGAGTTATCTTCAATCGTTTCCGGTGTTAAATCCACGATATGTGTTACTGAATCAAATGAAGTGCCGGGCTCGTTAAATGCAATATGACCATTGCGGCCGATACCCAACAGCTGGACATCAAGACCTGCTTGATCAATAGCTGCTTCATAAGCTGTAACTTCTGTTTCAGCATCCTCTGCTTTACCATTTAAAAGGTGAATATTTTCTTCCGGGATTGATACATGGTTAAAGAAATTTTCGTGCATATAATATGAATAACTCTGTTCATGATCTTTGTCGAGACCGACATATTCATCAAGATTAAATGTCGTAATATCATTTTGGTTAACGTCGCTGCTGTTCAGTTTTTCAATCAGCGCTTTATACGTCCCTTCAGGGGTAGAACCTGTTGCCAAGCCAATAACCGGTTTGTCATTTTCTTTAATCACATCGAAAAGAATCTCCGATGCTTCGTTGCTCATTTCTTCGTAAGTGCTCACTTTGACTAACTTCATAATTTCCTCCTAGTTACTTTCCAAGTTTTCAATAATAATATGGACTGCACGTGTAATATCTTCCTGCGGCCAGCTCGGTACACGCTGTGCGATGCCGATTTCATGACTCGGCGGCACATGGACAAAACCAGCAGGGATATTGAGATTTTTCTCTTTCAAATAGTACAATTCACTGTACATTAAATTATTGCACAGATAAGTACCTGCTGAATTAGAAATATTTACAGGGATATTATCTTTCAGCAGAGCTGCCTCCAGGCGTTTTAACGGTAAAGTTGAAAATATACCGTCTGCACCATTTTCATGAATTTTTTCGCCGTTCGGTTTAAAACCTGTATTATCTTCCCGTCCGTCAATTGTATTGATGGCGATACGCTCGAGATGAATGCTGGAAATACCGCTTGCCAGCCCAAGTGATACTACAGCATCTGGTTCAACTGTTTCAATATCCTGTTCAATCAATTCATTAATTTCACCAAAAGCTACAGGATAAACCTTACCGGTAATTATATAATCCCCAATCACCTTGCCGTCTAAACTCTCTACAGCAGACTGCGTCGGATTAGTTTTAAATTTCAAAAATGGCTCATAACCTGTTAATAGTAACTTTTTCATTTGATATCACCCTTTTTATATCACTCTATAAATAAAGTAATAAGTAAATAAATAGTAGCACAAAATGATTTAAAAGTGTGAAATTTCTGTGCTCTGACAAAGACTTTTTTGCCCGTCAACAAGTGTGGACCAGCTATTTTTCACGCTCACTCTTTACCCACTTTTTCTTTCGCACATTCATATAAGTAACAATTCTGAGAAAGTATTCAAGCGGTCCGTATCTAAAGTGTTTTAAATACAAAGTCGACATATACATCTGTCCTAAATAGATAACGATTACTATCAATATGCTCCATATAAATATATCAGCACCAAATAGTCCCAAACCATAACCGTAAAATATAGATGTCGCAATTATGCTTTGTAAAATATACATAGTCAGAGACAACTTCCCCATGTTTTTAAGACCTGCGATTATTGCACTATTTTCGTAACGCTGAAAGAGTAATTTGATCAAACTCATCAGTCCAAAAGCGAGTACCATCCCGAACATTAAATTAAGGGATGAAGCGATTTCTTCATTGATGTTCCAATAGATGGTTGATTTCAGAATAATACTGACTAGAAAACTCAGTAAACCTTTATTTTTCTATGCAGACTGGCTCAGTCAGCTGTCAAACGGCTTATTATATAAACCGAGTACAGTACAAAATCTAAAGAAATCTAAAAGGATGTATAAAGAACTGGATGATGCTGTTGAGTCATTAAACAGCCAGCTCCTACACGACCGTTTATATCAAAATCAAATAGATTACTATCGAAATCAATGGCTCGGACAGATTTCTCATGATTTGAAATCACCATTAACTTCAATTTACGGTTATGCCAAAGTCATGCCTTATTTTCCTAATGAACAGAAAAAGTATGCTTTGCTGATTTCAGACAAAGCAAAGTATATGGAAAATCTTATCGATAGTTTAAACAGTAATTTCAAATGGGAAACAGCACAAATGGAAGTTTCCAAGGATATGTTCTCACTAATTGAAGTCGTTAATGATATTAAAAATACAGTCGGCTACGATAAACTTGAATTAACAGCAGATTTAGATGATGAATATTACTACGGAAATAAACTTTATATAGGAAGAATGTTTATAAACTTAATCGATAACAGTCTGGATCACAATAAAGTCAACCTGAATATTTCCATACATTTATCTGACGGGCCTGAAGGTATCAGTATTATTTATAAAGATGATGGTACTGGTATAAACAGTGAAGCGGCACAAAAATTAATGACTCACGGTGAATCGACAAAAACGGATAAGGAAAATCACGGTATCGGTTTTTCAATCATACATGATGCCATTAACTTCCACGACGGATCTTTTGTTATGATTCCGGAACAATCCGGTGTACATTTTCAAATTATACTGCGTTAAAAACCCAGTAGCTGGGTCATAAATAATCCGTACGCTAGACTCCTAGGAATCTAGCGTACGGATTTTTTTGTTTATATTTATTCGAGTTCTTTCAAGTAAGGGAAACTGCTCGGATACTGATAGTAGCCGTCTAATTCTGAATTAATTCCCGTTAATAATGTCGTATGGAAGACAGAAATTAACGGCTGTTCATCGATGATAATCTGCTGTGCATCTTCATACATCTGCAGACGTGTTTCCTCATCCATTTCAACACGTGCATTGTCGAGTAATTCATCGACTTCATCATTTTGATAGCGCGTTCTGTTTCCTGGTGCTCCAATGTTATCAGAGTGGAACATCGGATACAGACCATAATCTGCATCGAGTGTTACTGTGCCCCAGCCGCCCATGAACATTTCATGATCGCCGTTTGCAGTGTATTCCTGGTATGCACCAGCTTCCATCAATGTGATCTCAAGCTCAATACCGATTTCAGAAAGTACCTGCTGCATATATGTCGCAACATCCTGGTGTGTTCTTGAGTTCAATACGACTTCAGCTGTGAAGCCTTCAGGATAGTCACTGTCTGCCAGATATTCTTTAGCCTGTTCAAGATCGTATTCGATTGGATCAAGGTTTTCACTGTATCCGTGAACTGTCGGATTTAAAGGTGTTTCCGCCACTTCGTGAATGCCGACTAAAATATTTTCTATAATCGCATTTTTATCGATCGCAGATGCAATCGCCAGTCTGACATTTTGATCGTTAAATGGTTCCTTTTCAGTGTTGAATCCAAGGTAAGTCATGTTAGCACTTGGACGCTGCTGAACCTCACTGCCATCATTAGCATCAACTTGTTCAACATCATTCGGGTCCATCGGATAAATAATGTCTGCCGTACCTGAAGTTAATTCAGCGATACGCGATTGGTCTTCCGGCACTGCTCTAAATGTAATACCTTCAGGTTTTGCAGGCTCACCCCAGTACTCTTCGTTCCGTACAAGAGAAATCTGTTCTCCTTCAGTAATCTCTTCAAATTTAAAGAAGCCCGTACCGACTGGTGTGCGGTTGACTTCTGTCAGCGGATTGCCGCCTTCTTCCATTTGTGCATAATCCGCATCGATGACTTCTTTACTGATCATATGACCGCCTGGATGTGCCAGGTGAGCAGGCAATGCTGCAAATGGTTCTTTTGTATGTATTTGAACCGTATAATCATCTATAATTTCTACTTCATCAATTTCTGTAAATAAGAATGAGAGCGGCGATGCGACTTCTTCATCGCGCACACGGTCTAAGTTTGCTTTTACAACTTCAGCATTAAAGTCACTGCCGTCATGGAATTTAACGCCTTCTCGCAATTTAAATTCCCATGATGTATCTGAAATTTGTTCGTAACTTTCAGCGAGACCTGGCTCTAATTCCAAATCCTGATTTAACTTAACCAGTGTTTCATAAATATTTGTCATCACGTAAAGTGAATAACCATCGTTGGCTGCGTGCGGATCCAGTGAATTTGGCAATGCCATAATACTGAAATCAATCGCTTCAGCGCCTGATCCGGCATCTTCTTCTGATTCAGACACCTCTTCTTCAACATTGCTGTCACTCGTACATGCAGCGAGTACGAGCATGAATGCTGTTATACACAGCATTAATAATTTCTTCATTAATTATTCCCCCAATTTTCAAAATCCATATTATTATACTATGAATTGGTAATTTCCGCCACAGCCATTTTTTGTAATAAAAAAAACAGGCGAAATATTCACCTGTTTAAACGCCGCGCTCACCTATATCATTACGATAAAATAAGGCTTCATTATCAAATTTAATCTGCGCTGTATTGTTATATGCTTCTGTTTTAGCTTCATCCAGACTTTTTCCGCGCCCTGTTACGAGCAGCACTCTGCCGCCGGATGTTTCGTAATTGCCATCTTCAAGATACTTCAATCCGCTGTTAAATACGATATCTTCCAACTCAGCTGGAATACTTACTTTTTCACCTTTTTTATATTCTTTTGGATATCCTTTACTTGCTAAAATAACACCAAGCATCGAATCCGAACTGAATTGTAAATCGAACGGTTCTTTATTTTTTACCGCTTCAAGCACATCGATAAAATCCGAATCAAGCAGTGACAGCAGTACTTGAGCTTCCGGGTCGCCAAAACGCGCATTAAATTCGATGACTTTAACTCCATCTTCTGTAATGATGGCACCGAGGTACATCACGCCGAAATAATCGAGTCCCTCTTTAGTCATTGCCTCTGCCATCGGTTTAACAATCTGATGAACTGCTTCATCAATTACCGCCTGTCCAATGTGCGTCACTGGTGCATATGCACCCATACCGCCGGTATTCGGTCCTGTATCCCCGTCATAAGCCCGCTTGTGATCCTGGGCAACAATGTCAAACGGCAGTATGTAATTGCCGTTTACAAGCACCATTAAGCTGAACTCCTCACCTTCCAGAAATTCTTCAATGACGACCGGATGATTTTCGCCTTCAGCCAACATTTCTTTGACTGCTTCTAACGCTTCATGTTCCGTCATCGCTACAGCAACACCCTTGCCTGCTGCCAGCCCGTCTTTCTTAATAACAATCGGAGCCCCCTGCTGCTTAATATATGCAGCGGCATCGGCAAGATTAGTAAAAGACTGATAGGCTGCAGTTGGAATACCATATTTGATCATAATTTTTTTCGCAAATGCCTTAGACGATTCAAGCTGTGCTTCTAACTTTCTTGGACCGAATACTTTAACTCCAGCATCTTCCAGACTGTCTGCGAGTCCATTATTTAAAGGGGCTTCCGGTCCGATAACAGCCCAAGTAATATTTTTTTCCTGGGCGAGTCTAACGATACCTTCTGTATCTGTTTCTTTCATATCACCGTACACTTCAGCATATTTTGTCATGCTGCTGTTGCCGGGGACAGCATAAAGATTTTCTGTATGGCGCGAACGGTTTAATATTTTGACGAGTGCATGCTCACGCCCGCCGCTGCCGATTACTAAAACATTCATCGATTTTCGAACCTCCAGTATTAGTGTTTGAAGTGGCGCATTCCCGTAAATACCATTGCAATACCGTTCTCGTTACAAAAATCTATCGATTCATTATCGCGTTTAGAACCGCCTGGCTGAATGATTGCTGTAATGCCTTGTGCATGAGCAAATTCTACTGTGTCCGGCATCGGGAAAAATCCGTCGCTGGCCATTACTACATTATCACCGAGCTCAATGGCACGTTCTGCTGCAATTTTAAGCGCACCTACACGGTTCATTTGACCAGCACCGATACCTACAGTCTGCTTGCTGTTTGCTAATACAATCGCATTAGACTTCACGTGTTTTGATACTTCCCAGGCCAGCGCCAGTGCTTTTAACTGTTCTTCATCGGGTTGGTTATCTGTCACATATTCCAGAGATTCTTTATCGAGCCGCCCGCTGTCTGTGGACTGTACTAAGTATCCGCCGGACACACTGACAAACTCATCTGAAGACTGATCTTCTGTAAAATCAACTTGCAGCAGACGAATATTTTTCTTTTTAGTTAAGATATTTAAAGCTTCTTCTGAGAAGTGCGGTGCAATTATGACTTCTAAAAATACTTTGCTCAGTTTTTCGGCAGTGTCTTCATCTACAGTTTTGTTCAATGCAACGATGCCGCCAAAGATAGACTGATTGTCTGCATCAAATGCATTTTGAAATGCTTCAGCAATCGTTTCACCCGTGCCAACACCGCAAGGGTTCATATGTTTTACCGCAACTGCTGCCGGCAAATCAAATTTCTTCGCCAGGGCAAAGGCGCTGTCCGCATCTCTTAAGTTGTTGTAGCTTAATTCTTTGCCGTGAAGCACATCTGCATTTAAAATCGTATTCTTATCGTCTGTCGTTTTAACATATTTTGCACTTTGATGCGGATTTTCACCATAACGAAGTGTTTTTTCACTTTGCGCAAAAAAGTTTACAATAGCCTGATCATAGTCATTCGTATGACGGAACACTTTAATCATTAACTGTTTTCTAAACTGCTCATCGAGCGTTTTGTCTTTAAGACGGTTTAATACTTCATCGTAATCGAACGGATCAACTACCGTTGTAACATGCTTGTAGTTTTTAGCCGCTGCACGCAGCATTGTCGGACCGCCGATATCAATATTTTCCACCGCATCGCTTTCTCTTACATCTGCTTTTCTGACAGTTTCTTTAAAAGGGTAAAGATTAACTGCAACGAGATCAATGGTCTCAATATTGTTATCACTGAGGTCTTTCATATGTGCTGCATTGTCACGATCTGCTAAAATGCCGCCGTGAACTGCAGGGTGCAGTGTTTTTACACGTCCATCCATAATTTCATTGAAGTGAGTTAAATCACTGACTTGTTTTACAGCAATATCCGCATCTTTTAATGCCTTAAATGTACCGCCTGTTGAATACAGTTCAAAGCCCTGTTCAAGCAGACCTTCTGCAAATTTTTCTATGCCTGTTTTATTCGATACGCTTAATAATGCTTTCATATTTTAAACTCTCCCATCAAATACTTTCTTAAGCGCAGCCGGGTATAGTTCGTACTCCGTCTGATGTATTTTTTCTTCCAGTGTTGCAAGTGTGTCACCATCTTCGATGATAACTGCAGTCTGATCAATAATTTTTCCCGTATCAATTCCCGCATCAACAAAATGTACCGTCACACCCGTCACTTTGACACCGTAATTAAAAGCATCCTCAATACCGTTTTTTCCTTTAAAAGCAGGCAGCAGAGAAGGATGCAGATTAATAATTTTATTCTCATAGCAGTTTATAAAATCTGCCGATAAAATTCTCATAAAACCCGCGAGTACAATGTAATCAATTTCGAAGTCTGCTAAGGCAGACATGATGCCCGCTTCAAATTCTCTTTTTGATTTAAAGTCTTGCCGGTTTACGATACGGCATGGAATTTTTAACCTTTCGGCGCGTTCTGCTGCATAGATTTCTGGAGAATCTATAATCAACACTTTTATCTTCATATTTAGAAAATCGCTTTTGACTGCGAGGTTTTCAAAGTTAGAACCGCCGCCGGAAGCCATTACAGCAATATTTTTAACCATTGATTTCAATACCTTGATGCGCGGTCACTTCACCGATAATTTGTGCATCTGTATTTAAGTTTTTTAAAATATTTAAAGCAGATTCTGTTTCATTTTCAGCGATCACAATAATAAAACCGATGCCCATGTTAAAAACATTATAGGCTTCTTTTTTTGTCATGCCGCTGTGTTCAAGCAGCCAGCTGAGTATTTCAGGCACTTTAACATTGGAGACATCCAGGCTGACACCTAGATTTTCCGGCAGCGCCCGCGGAATATTTTCGATAAAACCGCCGCCTGTAATGTGACTCATCGCTTTAATATTCACTTTATCTTTTAAAGCTTTAACATCTTTAACATAAATCTGTGTCGGTTCCAGCAGTAAATCGATAAGCGGTTTACCGTTTAATTTTGTGCTGACATCTATGTTTTCATCTTTTATTATTTTACGGACTAAGCTGTAGCCGTTTGAATGGATACCGCTTGAAGAGAGTCCGATAATTTTATCGCCTGCTTGAACAGTACTGCCGTCAATATATTCATTCTTTTCAACAGCACCGACAGCAAATCCTGCAATATCGTACTCACCGCTGCCGTACATCTCGCCCATTTCAGCTGTTTCTCCGCCAATTAAAGCACATTCAGACTGGCTGCAGCCTTCAGCTATGCCCTTTACGATTTCACCAATGTGTTCAGGCACTACTTTATTTACAGCAATATAATCCAGGAAATATAACGGTTCTGCACCGGTAGTAATGATGTCGTTGACGCACATTGCGACAGCATCAACACCGATTGTATCGTGACGGTTATTATCTATCGCCAGCTTAAGTTTCGTACCGACACCGTCTGTACCTGAGACAAGTACTGGTGCTTTCATATTTAACTGAGAGAGATCAAATGCTGCACCAAATCCTCCAAGTCCCCCGATTACTTCCGGACGCATCGTACGTTTCACATGGTCTTTCATCTGTTCGACCGCTTCGTAACCGGCATTAATATCGACACCGGCTTGTTTATATTGTTCAGACATCGTTATACTCCTTTCGTTTTCGCATCTTTTTCCTGCGGTAATAAACCGTCGATATTTTCAATTGGATAATTCCCTGTAAAGCAAGCGTCGCATTCACCGCGTGAACCGTACTTTTTATAAACTTCATGCATTTTTTCTACCGATAAGTAGGTCAGTGAATCTGCACCAATTTCATCTCTGACTTCGTCAGTCGATTTTGATGATGCAATAATTTCAGCATGTGTCGAAACATCGATACCGTAATAGCATGGATTTTTTAACGGCGGTGATGACACACCCATATGCACTTCTTTTGCACCTGCTTCTTTTAAAGCTTTCACTATAAATTTACTGGTCGTTCCGCGGACGATAGAATCATCGATAACGATCACACTTTTACCTTCCACAATATCTCTTACCGGTGACAATTTCATGCGGACTGCTCTTTCACGCGCTTCTTGTCCCGACGCGATAAATGTTCTGCCGACGTAGCGGTTTTTTAACAGACCCTGTTCACTCGGTATACCGGATGCATCGCTGAAACCTTTAGCAGCTGCAAGACTGGAATCCGGCACACCGATAACCATATCGGCTTTAATATCCATCTCTTTAGCCAGTTCCTCACCCAAGGCCTTGCGAATCGTATAAGTCGAAGTGCCCCGGAATTCTGAATCTGCGCGTGCAAAGTAAATGTATTCCATCGAGCACATATTCGGGTTTTCATACTCAGTATAGCGGTCAAAATCGATTCCCTCATCACTGATCGTAATCAGTTCACCAGGTTCTATATCCCTTATATATTCTGCTCCAATTGCATGAAACGCACATGTTTCACTGGCAACGCAATAAGCGCCGTCCAGCTGTCCAAGCATCAATGGGCGCACACCGTGATCATCTAATGCAACGGTCAATGCATCCTCATGTAAAATTACGAAAGCAAAGGCACCCTTAAGCTGCTGTAATGTCGTTTTAATTCGTGCTTTTCTCGTCGGTCCTTTTGCACGTCTTAAAAGATGTGCAAAAACTTCAGAATCAGATGTCGTTTGGAAAATCGCACCTTCATCTTCCAGAGCTCTTCGAATATGCAGTGCATTCACAATATTTCCGTTATGCGCCAGCCCTAGATCACCGATATGACTTTTAAATAAAAACGGCTGTACGTTGGAAAGTGCACTGGAATCCGTCGTTGCATACCGGACGTGGCCGATAGATTTGGAAAATGGTTTTAATGACTCGAGCTGAGTTTGAGTCAACGCTTCAGTCAGCAGTCCCATACCGCGTGCACCAAATAGGTAATCACCGCCGCTGGCAACGATTCCTGCCCCTTCCTGGCCCCGGTGCTGCAGGCTGTGAAGTGCCATATACGTTAATTCACTGGCTTCAGGATGTCCCCAAATACCAAAGAGTCCACATTCTTCATTTAGTCCTCTGAGTTCATACATGACGGGATTGCCGCCTCCCATGCCTTTTTGACTTCCGTTAATTCGCGATTGATTTCAAAATTCTGTGCTTTGACTTTAAATTGTGTGCCAGTCATTTTGCCGATCTCAACAGCACCTTCAATATTTAAGCCGCTCTCTGCTGCAACAAGATAATTTGAAGCGCCCTCAGAAAATAGTAAATCTTGACGCACATCGATATTGACGTCGATACCGATATTAACAAAGCTTGACAGCTGAGCCAGTTTAGCAATCAGACCGCCTCTGCCAAGCGGTGCAATTTTATTAATTTCACCATTGACCAGTTTGTCACGAAGCATTATGCCGCGTTTATATTCAAGTTCAAGATCAATTGGACGCTTAGTTTTGCGAATTTTATTTTCAAGCAGTTTTTCAAGCTGGCTGCCTGCAAATGACGGCGTGAGTTCTCCGACTAAATACAGTGCATCTCCCTCTTTAATACCCTCATGCTGCAGCTGGTTAATATCTTCAATTAAACCGACCATGCCAATAATCGGTGTCGGCAGAATACCGCCCGTACTGTGTTCGTTATATAAGCTGACATTTCCTGAAACGACCGGTGTTGATAATGCCAGGCACGCTTCAGCCATACCTTTAGTAGACTGCTCAAGCTGGTTATATATTTCCGGTTTCTCCGGCGAACCGTAGTTCAGACAATCCGTCATGCCGAGCGGTTCTGCACCTGTTGCAATAATACTTCTGAACGTTTGGGCAACCACTTCTTTACCGCCGTTATACGGGTCTGCATAGACATAGCGGCTCTTGCCGTCAAGCACCATGCTGACAGCTTTGTTTGTTCCTTCAATACCAACAATTCCTGCGCCAAAACCTGAACCTTGTACAGTGTTGCCGCCGGCTGTACTGTTGAAATCATTATAAATATACGATTTATCAGCAATTGTCGGATGCGTAATCAGCTGATCAAATGCTGCTTCTAAATCTTCATTGCTGTAGTCTGTCTGTGCTTCATCCGCTGCGTCTTCTTTACCTTCTAAAACATAGACCGGCGCATCATCAGATAATGGCGCGACAGGCAAGTCAGCATACAGCTCATCATTATAAAAGAGTTTCAGACGATCCCCGTCAGTCACTTCCCCAATGACAGCAGTTTCAAGTTTCATTTCTTTAAATAGTGTCAGGAATTTATCTTCTGAGCCGTTTTCAACAACTAACAGCATACGTTCCTGAGTTTCCGACAGCATCATTTCGTATGGTGAAATATCACTGTCCGTAACTGGAACTGTGTCCAGATACAGTGTCATACCAGAACCGCCTTTGTCTGCCATCTCTGCACTGGATGACGTTAAACCTGCGGCACCCATATCCTGAATGCCGACCAGTTCTTTCATGCCGATTGCTTTTAGTGTAGCTTCCATTAAAATTTTACCCGCATCAGGATTTCCTTTTTGAATTTCCGGACGGTTATCATCGCTTAATTCTCCTGAGGCAAAGCTGGCCCCATTAATACCGTCTCTGCCTGTTGGCAATCCAAGGTAGACCACTTTATTGCCGATCCCCTTAGCTGTACCTTTTTGAATATTGTCATGTTCAACCAGTCCGACACCCATCGCATTAACCAAAGGGTTTTCATGGTAAGATGCATCAAATTCGACCTCGCCGGAAACTGCAGGGAGTTCCATTGTGTTACCGTAATCTGCCATGCCGTCAATCACACCTCTAAGCAGCCACTTATTCTGCTTGTTATCCAGTTCACCAAAGCGTAGAGAATTCAGTAAACCAATTGGACGTGCCCCGATCGAAACAATATCGCGGACAATGCCGCCGACACCTGTTGCTGCGCCCTCATACGGATCAACAGCTGAAGGATGATTATGAGATTCCACTTTAAATACAATCGCCTGATTATCTCCGATATCCACAACTCCAGCACCTTCGCCCGGCCCCATTAAGACACGTTCACCTTTAGTCGGAAATTGTTTTAAAAACGGTTTTGAGTGTTTGTAAGAACAATGCTCACTCCACATCGCAGAAAAAATACCAGTTTCAGTATAGTTTGGCTCACGGCCTAAAATCTCATTAATTTTTTCAAATTCTGAATCTGTTAAACCCATTTCTGCATACAATTTCTTTTCTTTGATTTCCTGCTTAGTCGGTTCGTTGAATGTCATCTTAAAATTCCTCCAGCTTAATTTAGATTTAGTAACGGCTCTGCAATCACTATACGTCGTATTAAATTTCTAAACTTCTTTTTCGAAACTCGTTTTCAGCTTTTCTAACTCACTGGCAATGTCATCCGTTAAGATAGTCACATGTCCCATTTTTCTTTGAGACTTACGTTCTGATTTTCCATACAAGTGAACATTCCAATCCGGGTGCTCAAAAAGCTCTGAATCCAGCCTGTCAAGATCTTCACCCAAAAGATTTAACATAATTGCATCCTGATGCTGATAAACTTCAGGCATCGGCTGATTCGTCACGCTTAAAATATGTGCATCAAACTGACTGATGTTACACGCTTCGATTGTGTAATGTGCTGAATTATGCGGTCTTGGCGCTATTTCATTAACATAGAGTTCTCCATCCTTATCGATGAAAAATTCAATGGTAAAAACGCCGACAAACAGCATGGCTTTCATTATCTTTTCTGCTTCTTTTTTAGCCTTTTCAAAATAATCAATTCTGGCAGGTGCTATGGTCCGGTACAGAATCTGATTGCGGTGAAGATTTTCCTGTAGCGGGAAATATATTGTCTCACCATCAGCACTTCTTGCAGCAGTGAGCGATACTTCCCTTTCTAAATCAATATATTTTTCTGCGATAAAGTCAGCATCTTCAAATGGAATCTCAGCTGACTTCAATGCTTCTTCAGTTTCTATATAATACTGCCCTTTACCGTCATATCCGCCAGTAGCTGTTTTAACAATCAGCGGATAGGAATATTCTCCTGCAAATGCTGTTATGTTTTCCTTTGATGAAACTTCAGCAAAAGGAACGATAGAGGCACCCGAATGTTTAATCGAATTTTTTTCACTCGTCCGGTTTTGCAACGTCAGTACAGTATCGGCACCCTGAGGTACGTAGTAATTATTGACGAGTGTTTTTAAAATATGCGCATCTATATTTTCAAATTCATAAGTTACAACGTCCGACAGTTCGCTCAATTCAATTAGTGCAGCTTTGTCGCTGAAATCTGCCTGTATAAATGTATGACATACCGGACGGGCCGGGGCATCTTTTGAAGGATCCAGCACAGCAACTTTATAACCCATTCTAAGCGCACTTTGAGCAAGCATTTTCCCCAGCTGCCCGCCGCCGATAATTCCGATTGTTTCAGGCGGGTACAAACGTTTATTTAAGGTCATTTTGCATTTCCTCAACTTTCTGTTCTAAACTTTCCTTATAATTTTCTAATCTTTTTAATATTTCCTTGTCAGATACTGCCAGCATTTTTGCAGCAAGAATTCCTGCATTTTTTGCACCAGCTGTACCAATCGCCTGAGTCGCCACAGGTATACCCCCCGGCATTTGAACGATTGAAAGCAGAGAGTCCATTCCTTTTAACGCTTTTGATTCAATTGGAACACCGATAACCGGTGCGTGTGTCAGAGAAGCGACCATGCCTGGTAAATGTGCTGCACCGCCGGCACCTGCAATAATGATGTCGATACCGTTCTCGCTTGCCTGCTTTGCGTAATCCATCATCATTTCAGGCGTACGATGCGCGCTGACAACTTTCGTTTCATAGCTGATTTTAAAATAATCCAGCATTTCAGCACTGTGTTTCATCGTCTCCCAGTCTGAAGAACTGCCCATAATAATTCCTACTGCCATGTTTTCTCCACTCCTATTTGACGAACATTTAATATAATATTAATTATAATGTGCGTATTTTAATTGTCAATAACTAAATTGATAATATAATCGTACGTATTTTATGCTGTTATTACTTAAAAGACAAAAAACCGGGCAACCGCCAGGTTTTAACTTTTATATTCTTCATTATTAATATCTGTAATAAACATATGTCCTGGTGCATGACTGATTAAAATTTCCGGTTTTGCATTCAAGACCACGTTTTGAGGTGTGACACCGCAAGCCCAAAATACGGGAACTTCATCCTCGGCAATTTCAATGCTGTCGCCGTAATCCGGTTTATCAATATTGCGGATGCCAATTTCTTTAGGATCTCCTGCATGTACCGGTCCACCGTGCATATTTGGAAATTCGTTCGTAATTTCTGTCACTTTATCGACTAGCGACTTTTTGAACGGACGCATTGACACAACAGTATTACCTTTAAATACCCCGGCCGGTTCTGTCTCAATGTTCGTTTTGTACATCGCGACATTACGTCCTTCATCGATATGTTTAATGCTGATGCCGGCATCTAAAATAGCCTGTTCAAAAGTAAAACTGCAGCCGATTAAAAACGTTACAAAATCATCGCGCCAGTATTTTTTAATGTCGCTGACCGTCTCTGTTAATTCACCATTTTTATAAATATTATATTGCGGAATATCCGTACGGATATCTGATTTTTTTGCATAACGGCTAACAAATTCTCCCGCTTCCAGCACTTCAATAATCGGCACCGGTTTGCTGTTTCTTATTGCAAACAAGAGAAAGTCAAAAGCATACTCTTTTGGCAGAATTGCCAGGTTAGCCTGGACTTTATCTCCTGCTATACCTGAAGTTGGACCTGTATGTTCGCCGTCTCTGATTTTCTTTCTAATTTCTTCTGTATTCATCTAATCACCTATCCATTCCATAAGTCTGCAAGACCTTGCAGCGACATAAATCCTGCGATAAGCGTAACGATTACTGCAATAATACCAAAACCAATCATCCATGTCGGATGGTGGTAATTTCCAACGATGCTCTTCTTCCTAGAAGCAAGCAGAATCGCACCGAGCGTCAGCGGTAAAATCAGTCCGTTAAATGAACCTGCTAATATAAGCAGTGTGACCGGACGGCCGACGAATAGGAAAATTAAAGTAGATGTTGCGATAAACACGACAATCACTATGTTGTTGTATCTGTCGAATACTTTGTTGAATGATCTCATAAAGCTCGCACTTGTATATGCTGCACCGATAACAGAAGATAAGGCAGCTGCTAATAGAACGACACCGAATATCTTCATACCGATATCGCCAAGCGCAAATTCAAACACAGAGGCAGGCGGATTTTCTTCAGATAACACTGCACCCTGAGAAAGCACACCGAGTACTGCTAAGAACAGCAGGACACGCATCACACCTGTTGTGATAATTCCCCAGTTAGAAGAATGACTAACAAATCGGAGATTCTTTTCTCCAGTCATACCTGCTTCAATTAAACGGTGAGCACCGGCAAATGTAATGTATCCGCCGACCGTACCGCCGACCAGTGTAATAATCGGCAGCAGCATTGCAATAGGATCTTCAGGCATAATCGCACGTTTGGCCGCTTCAGCAACCGGCGGCTCTGAAATAATCATGACATAAGCCACAATACCGATCATTAGAACTCCGAGTACTTGTGTCACAATATCCATAACTGCCCGGCCATTTTTAATCAGGAAGATAACAATAGCAAAAATCCCTGTAATTGCGGCGCCTACTCTGACATCCCAGCCGAAAATTGCATTAAAACCGAGACCGGCACCTGCAACGTTACCTATATTAAAGGCGAAACCCCCGATAACGATTAAAACAGCGACGACGGAGCCGAGGCCCGGAAACACTGCATTCGCAACATCCTGTCCGCGCTTGCCGCTGACTGACAGAACTCTCCAAATATTAAGCTGGGCGCCGATATCAATAACGATTGACGCTAAAATAGCAAAAGCAAAACTTGCCATAAATTGTTGTGTGAATACTGTTGTTTGAGTTAAAAATGCAGGTCCAATTGATGATGTTGCCATCAGGAACACTGCACCGAACAGCAGCCTGCGCTGTGCGGCAGTAATTTTCGGTTTATTTTCCATGTGTGCACCCCTTTTTAAAATGTTTCTATGTCAATTCCCTGTTCTTTTAAATTGCGTCTAATTTCTTTAACAAATTCGAGCGCTTTTTCCCCATCGCCGTGAACACAAATACTGTCCGCTTTAATGTCGATATCTTTACCGCTGATACTTTCTACTTTGCCTTCTTTAAGCATGCGTATGACACGTTTCGCTGCAAGATCACTATCAGTAATCATCGCACCTTCTTTACTGCGTGAAACAAGCGTGCCGTCTTCTTCATATGCACGGTCGGCAAACACTTCATTTTTAACTTCAAGACCTGCAGCCTCGCCAGCCTTAACTAAATTATTATTAGCCAGACCCATCAGCTTTAATTCCGGATTAAAATCTTTTACTGCCTCAGCAATCACACGCGCCAGGTTGTCATCTTTAAATGTTGCATTATACAAGGCACCATGCGGTTTAACGTGATTGATTGATAGTCCGTAAGTTCTCGCAATCCCGTCAAGTGCAGACAGCTGATAGAGCATCATTGCATACACTTCATCATCTGACAGCTGCATATAACGGCGGCCAAAGCCCATCAGGTCAAGAAAGCCGGGGTGTGCACCCAATCCTGTAGAGCCGGACGCTTTAATTCTTTTAACCGTTTCAATCATCACACCCGGATCACCAGCATGAAATCCGCAGGCAACGTTGGCTGAAGAAATCAGCGGAATTATTTCCGAGTCATTGCCTATTGAATAATTTCCAAAACTTTCACCTAAGTCTGCATTTAAATCGATCGTTAATTTACTCACTTCTCTCATCCTTTACTCGATAATATTTTCGGTATGAATAAACTTAATATCATAATCATTTGCCAGTACTTTCGGATGACCGGTCAAATAATACTGGAAGTCCAAATTAGTCTTAACCGGTTCAATGACCGTTTCACCGAGCACCAGCTGCAGCTTCTCAAATGCTGAATGACGATCTTTTGCCGTCACAATAATTTTAGCAATCATCGAGTCGTAGTAAGGCGGTATCGTATAACCGCTGTATATGTGCGTATCCACACGTACATTTCTGCCTAATCCCAGATGAAGCGTTTCAATTTTCCCCGGCGAGGGCATAAAATTGCTGGCGGGATCTTCAGCATTTATACGAGCTTCAATGGCGTGCCCCGTAAGCTGAACATCATTTTGAGAAAAACCAATATCATCGTTAAAAGCGACATCAATTTGAGCCCGGATAATGTCGACGCCGGTCACTTCTTCGGATACGGTATGTTCTACTTGTACCCGTGTATTCATTTCTATGAAGTAGAACCTCTTTTCTTCCGGCACGTATAAATACTCTATCGTTCCGGCACCGCGGTAATTCAATTGCTCTATCGCTTGCCGCGTCGTTTCCGTAATATCTGCTCTTTCTTTTTCGCTCAAAATAGTCGCTGGTGCTTCTTCCAGCAGCTTCTGGTTATTTCTTTGAATCGAACAGTCACGTTCATATAAATGAACGGCACCGCCATGTCCATCACCGATAATCTGAATTTCAATATGCCGGGCTTTTGGAATATATTTCTCGACATAGAGACGATCATCATTAAAAGAGCTTTTCGCTTCTTTTTTGGCTTCCGCATATAACTTGTCGACATCTTCGTCACTGTGCGCAAAACGCATCCCTTTACCACCGCCGCCGGAAACTGCTTTGATGACTACAGGATATGTAATATTTGCTGCCAGAGTTTTTACTTCTTCTATAGAATTCACAATGCCGTCGCTTCCTGGTATCACAGGCACGCCTGCTTTTTCCATCGTTTGGCGGGCCATTGATTTGTTCCCCATCTTCTCCATCGTTTCAGCCGTCGGACCGATAAATATCTTGCCCAGTTCTTCAGTTCGGCGTGCAAATTCAGGGGTTTCCGATAAAAACCCGTAACCCGGATGGATCGCATCTGTCCCGCTCATCAGCGCAGCCTGCAGAATATTATCGATATTTAAATAGCTGTCCGCACTCGACGGGCTGCCGATACAGTAAGCTTCATCCGCCAGGGCGACGTGGAGACTGTCTTTGTCACCGCTCGAATATACAGCGACACTGGTAATATTCATCTCTTTTAAAGTTCGGATGATTCTTACCGCAATTTCTCCTCTGTTTGCGATCAGAACTTTTTTCATGCTTACGCCTCCTCCGGTCGCACCAAGAGTAATACGTCGCCAAATTCTACTGCATCACCATTGTCTATTTTAATCTCTTCAACGACACCAGAGACATTGCTTTTAACATCATTAAACACTTTCATCGCTTCAATAAAACCGACCTGATCGCCTTTTTCAATTTTGTCACCGACTGTTACAAATACTTCTTCACTGTTTTCGTCTTTCTGATTATAAAAAGTACCGATTTGCCCGGCAGTAATTTCAAGCAGTTCTGAAGATTTCTCAGATACTTCTGCAGCTGGTTCATTATTACTGATTGCAGCCGGCTGATCTGAAATTACTGTCCCCTTTTGCTCGATATGAATGTGCGTATTGTCATCTGATATGCTGAGTACAGCCAAGTCTTCTTCTTTTAATAACTTCACTAATTTTTTTATCTCTTTATAATTCATCGTGTTAGCCTCCAATTAATTGTTCGATCATTAAGGCATCCCGGCGTCTTACATCATTAAACTTCACCGACGTTTCAATATAAGTCCCATCGGTCAGTGCTGACAGACTGTCTTTATATAAGACAAGAGCTTCTTTAGCACTTATTTCTTTAAATGTAATTTTTTCTCCGGGTTTTTTCTGGGCAATTTTAGGCAAGTCTACCTTGGCCACAGTACCAATCTTTTTATAACCGCCTGCTGTCTGCCGATCGGCCAGCAGCACAATCGGCTGGCCATTTTTAGGCACCTGAATACTGCCAAACTGTGTCGGCTCGCTTAAAATATCCCTGCTGTCTGCTGCTTCAACAGCTGGACCATCCAGACGGCAGCCCATCCTGTCACTGTCTTTCGTGACGGTGTATTCACTGCTGCAAAAAACAGACACCGCTTCTTTATCAAACCGGTCATACTGTTGCCCCGGTATAAAGCGAATTTCACAGTCTGACGGTAATTTCTTATTAATTTTTGACAAGTTATGATTGACCGTTTTTCCTGTTACCAGCAGCACATCGCCTTTTTCCAGGACACGGCCTTTATAACCGCCCATACTGCTTCTCGTATGAGTGGAGTAACTCCCAAGTTCTTGTTTTAAAGCAAAACCGCCGCTGAAAGCGGCATAAGTTCTGGCACCTTCTGTCACACCGCCAAATTTAACGATGTCTCCTTTTATCAGATCGATGCTTATCCCAATATCAAATGGTGTTTCATTAATGGTTAATTCCATTGCTGCACCGGCCGTAGCCATACTTGTACTCTCTGTCACTTCAAAAGTGACACCGTATAAAGTCATTTCTAGGACAGCGCATGTATAATCATTTCCAAGTAAAGCATTCACCAGATAATAACTTTCGTAGTCCATGACCCCGGCAGGCGTAAATCCGTAGGATTCATAGCCGTAACGTCCCAAATCCTGAACCGTCGTAAAAAGTCCGGGATTAATAATTTTAAGCGCCATTTTCTTCACCTCTGTATTCAATATCCACCGTATATTGGCCTTTTTCATATGCCTCCTGGATACGGTAATATTCGTCTTCATCGATCGATGTATAAATGATTCTGTCTCCCGCCTCGTACAAAATAGCAGACTCTCTGGAACTGTCATAGAGCGGAATTGGCGTTCGGCCTAGCAAATTCCAGCCGCCCGGTGAATCAAAGGGATACATCCCGGTCTGCTGTCCGCCGATGCCCACCGAACCTGCGGGTATTTTTGTCCGAGGAGAATCCAGTCTTGCTTTGTAAAGCGATTCATCCAGACCGCCTAAAAATGGAAAACCCGGCATAAAACCGAGCATATACACTAAATATTCTTTTTCACTGTGCCTGGCAATCACGTCTTCAGGCTCCAGTCCGTCCGCTTTAAAGCTGTCCAGATCCGGTCCGAATTTCCCGCCGTAGCATACAGGTATTTTAATGACTTTATATGAATATGTACTGTCAGTTAAGTCGCTTAAGTCTAATGTACTTAAACTTTCTTTCAGTTTTTCTATATTTGTTTTTTGGACATCAAAATACACGATCAGACTTGTATATGATAAAACGATATCCGTGATACCTTCAATTTCCAGCTTTTCGATTGCAGCCTTTAATATAACAAGCTGTCTGTTTATTTTTTCATCTACCTCATTACCGAGATTAATCGTCAGTGCATCTTCGGCATATTGCATAACTTCCATACTGCTGCCCTCCGTTTTACTCACTGTTATTTTTGCGCTGTAGCTTCGACAGCTTTATTAAATTGTTTTTTTACTTTCGGTATTTTTAATGAATACAGAGCAAAGCTTACCGGCGAGTCGGTGACAAGTTTAGCTGATATCGTCAGTTCAGACCTGTCTTCTACAGGCACAATATTAATCATTGCTTTTAGAGTACCGGCAGGAACGTTCATATCAAATTCAATTCTTCTGTCCGCCTTGTACTGAACAACTTCCGTATCAACTTTTGAACCATCGTAAAAAAGCACAGCTTTTGTTCCAGGTTCTCTAGTATCAGGTGCTGCATTTTTATATTCAATATCTGTCAGCTTATCGAGCTGGCTGATCAACTTTTTATCATTGTTCAAAACTTCGAACACCGCTTCGGGTGACATGTTCAGTTCATCATGATAAAAATATAATTGAAGTTCCATTTACTCCACCCTGTTTCTAAAATTATTTGTTTTTAATGTTGTTTTCATTTGAAACCGTATACAATATAATTATAAACAAAATTTATCAATCTTTCAATATTCTGAAGATTCTTGCTATAATAAGTTACTTATATAAAATACGGGGTGAGTCATGGTCACGATTTCAACTGAAAAAAACATATCTATTGAAGATGTTAGAGGGCTGTATGATTCTGGAGACAGTGCACTCTACAATAATAATGAACAGCTGCTCAACAATATTTTAAGTTCGGACTTTTGTATCACTGCCTGGTCTGAAAATACTTTAGTCGGTATTATCCGCTCTGGTGGAGACGGCAATAATAAACAGTACATTTCTGAAATTGTAATGCATGCCGATCATCCATCGCAGGGCGTCGGCTCAAGGCTGCTCGATACATATCTAAGCGAGACAGCGGATGTTAAAAAAATCTATATCGTTTCACATGAATATTTCCGCACCTCTTTTTCAAAAACCTGGCTGAATTACAAAGGTTTTAATCTTATCGCAGAAAATGACGATATTATAGTTTATCTGCTTGACCGGGAACATTAATCTCAGCTTTTTGCTATAGAATATTGGAGTGATAAAAATGATCAGCATTTATGAATTAAAACCAAAATTCCAGCAGCTGCTTATGCCGATAGTCAATTTTCTGCACAATAAAAAGGTCACCCCTAACCAGGTGACCATATCAGCATGCCTGTTATCTATTCTTACAGGTGTGCTTTTTTATTTTAATACTGAATCTGCATGGATTTATGCTGTCATTCCAGTGTTCATGTTTATTCGGATGGCAATGAATGCTATAGACGGTGTACTCGCTAAAAAATTTAATTTACAAAGCCGGCTCGGTAAATTTTTAAACGAACTGACCGATGTGATCAGCGACACAGTACTGTTCATCCCTTTTATACTTCTCGTCCAGACTTTCCCAGTCAGCGTCGTTATTTTTATTGCGCTGTCCATTATTAGTGAAATGGCCGGAGTTATTTCAGAATCAGTCAGCGGTGGCAGAAGGTATGATGGCCCGATGGGTAAAAGTGACCGTGCTTTTTTAATCGGTGTAATCGCTATCCTTTTACTGTTTAGTATTCCGCTTCAGCCTTATCTGCACTTTATCTTCCTTGCAGCTTCACTATTAATTTGTTTGAACATTTATAAGCGTGTCATTAATGGAATGGAGGTAAAAAGATGAATATCAATCTGCTGACAGATGAAGTTCTCTACGTTTTAATCGGTATTGTTGCTGTGCTTATTATATCTACATTTATTACAAAAATAATGAAACAGAAAAATAACACCAGCGGTTTGAAAGAAGTTGAGATGCGCATACGTTCTTGGTGGGTCATGTTTATAATTTTTACATTTGCACTGCTTATTCACTCGACAATCTCATTAATTTTCATGGCGCTCTTATGTTTCTTAGCACTGAAAGAATATTTTTCGCTTATTCCTTTTAACCGTTCCCACCGGCTGGTCCTGTTTTGGGCATACATGACGATTCCCATTCAGTTCCTGTTGATTTATCTTGGCTGGTACGGCATGTTTATCGTCTTCATTCCAGTCTATATGTTTTTACTGATTCCGATTCAGGCAATTATCGTCGGTGAAACTAAAAACTTCCTCCGTTCGATTGCAACTGTTCAATGGGGAGTCATGCTAATGGTATTTGGTTTGTCTCACCTGGCCTTCCTTCTCGTCTTGCCTGGACAGGAAGAAAGCATTGCCGGAGCCGGTCTCGTACTGTTTCTAGTTGTACTGACACAGGCTAACGATGTCGCCCAGTTCCTCTGGGGGAAAATGCTCGGCAAAAAGAAAATTGTGCCAAAAGTATCACCCAACAAAACATGGGCCGGATTTATTGGCGGTGTGCTGACAACAACAGTACTCGCTGTCATCTTAGCCCCATTGATCACCCCATTCTCACTCTTTTCCAGTATTATTGCAGGTTTGTATATCGGCCTGACCGGATTTATTGGGGTTGTGAATATTTCTGCACTGAAACGCGACTTAAACATTAAAGATACTTCAGCAATTATTCCCGGCCACGGCGGCATACTTGACCGTGTCGATTCACTGACTTATACAGCACCGCTGTTTTTCCATTTTACGAGATACTTCTACTTTTAGGTGATAACTATGAAAAATCTGCTGTTTGCTATTTTAGTAAGACCTGTTATTCTGTTCGTTCTCGGTCTGAATATCCGTAACAGAGATAAACTGCCGAAACGCGGTCCCTGTGTGATTATCGCAAACCACAACAGCCATCTCGATACGCTCGTACTGATGTCGCTCTTTAGAGGAAAAAGTTTTTCCAAAGTCCGCCCGGTCGCAGCGGGAGATTATTTTATGAAGAATAAATTTCTGGCTTTCTTTTCAACAAAAGTCATGAATATTATTCCGATAGAACGTAAAATGACACGCGATTTCAGAGGGATGTTTAAACCGGTGCTGTCCGCTCTGGAAGATGACGGCATAATCATTCTTTTTCCGGAAGGATCCCGCGGCCAAGCAGAACAGCTCAGTAAATATAAAAGCGGCATCTACTATCTCATGCGCGAAAAACCGGATGTACCGATTGTTCCGCTGTTTATACACGGTCTCGGCAAAGCCCTGCCTAAAGGGTCTTTCGTCTTCGTCCCCTTTTTTATAGATATATTTGTCGGCGATAAATTTCACTATATTGATAACCGCCATGAATTTATGACAGAATTAAACACACGAATGGACGGCTTGCAGGAGGAAGGACAATTTAACGAATGGTAATGATGATACTGATATTTATTTGGGGATTCAGCGAAGCTGTATGGTTTTTTATTATACCGGATGTTATTTTAACGTTTTACGCGCTCTGTAATAAAAAATTTAAATATGTAGTATATGCGAACGCCGCTGCTGTATCTGGTGCAATGATCGGTGGTATTACTGTATTTGTCTGGAGCAGTATTAGCCCGGAACACGCTGAAAATTTTATGCTCGGTATTCCTGCTGTTCACGAATACATGATTGAACACGTTCATCAAACGCTGGAAAACAGTATTTTTACCGCGCTGATTACCGGTCCCTTATTCGGTGTGCCTTATAAACTCTTTGCATCCGCAGCTCCTGAATATACAGGAATGTTAATCTTTCTGCTTTTTACAATTCCGGCAAGACTGCTGAGATTTTTACTCGTCTCTTCAATCGCTTATCTGCTGTCGCACTATATCTTTAAAAATTTATCATTTTGGCTTAAGACAGTCATTTGGCTAATCGTCTGGATCATTGTTTATATCATTTACTTCAGCATACACAGTTTCTTTTAAATAACTTATTCTTATTATTTTAAATTAATATAATAAATTATACTTATTGTTTATATATGCTAAAGTGAAATAAGCAGCACATATCTAATGATTCATCCAAAAAATAATAAGGGGATTATATTTATGGACACAAAAAAGGATGTTAAAAGCCAATTTGGACGGAGTGCTGATGCTTATGTCAGCAGTAAACTGCATCGGCTCGGCAGCGATTTAAAGACATTAATAGAAATGGCCCGCTGTGAAAAATCAGATATTGCACTCGATGCTGCAACTGGCGGCGGGCATACAGCAAACGCATTAGCACCGCTTGTTAAAAAAGTTACGTCTTTAGACCTTACACCGGAAATGCTTGCTTCAGCTGAAAAATTCATTATTGCTAACGGTCATAAGAACGTCGAATTCATAGAAGGTGATGCAGAGAATATGCCTTTTGATGACGATACATTTGACATAGTGACTTGTCGTATTGCACCTCACCACTTCCCAAATCTAAATGTCTTTATTAAAGAAGTTTACCGCGTGCTTAAACCAGGTGGCCGTTTTCTTTTAAATGATAATGCTGCGCCTGAAAAAGATAAGTTTGATCAGTTTTATAACACAATCGAAAAACTTCGCGATTACAGTCACTTCCGTGCCTGGAAAAAGACAGAATGGTTCCAGATGCTCGAGATGACCGGCTTTGAAATCTTTGAAATGCATCGTTTTGAAAAATATTTCGAATTTGATGACTGGTGCAGACGAATGCAGCTGACAGATGAAGAAATTAAAAATTTAACCGAAATAATGACTGGAGCTGACGAAGAGATACAGCAAAAATTCCGTATCAAAATTAATAATGATAAAATTGAGTCTTTTCAAGGGGAAGCTGTTTTGTTAAGCGCAGTGAAAAGGTAGAACTCAATGTATACAAAAATCCGTCCGTCAGCTGCCTGACAGACGGATTATTTACTTTAGAGATATTTCTTAGATCAGGTAATTTCCCAACACACTATTCACATCGTGAACAACAACGAAGGCCTGATCATCATTCGCTTTAATAAGCCGTTTCAAACGGTTCAGCTGCGACTTATTGATAACTACAAATAATATATCTTTTTCTTCTTTAGAGTAGTAGCCATGGCCATCTAAAATCGTCACGCCGCGGTGTATTTTCGTATTGATTAAATGAGCCATAAGATCTGGCTGTCTGGAAATAATTGTCACAGCTTTTTTCGGGTTCATACCTTCGATAATGAAGTCCATCACCTTAGTTGCAATATATAAGGCAATGACAGTTAAAAGAACCTGTTCAAGCGACATTACCGTCAGCCCGATTGTAATAACGATTAAGTCAAAGAATAATAATGCATATGAAACGTTCACATCGAAAAATTTATTTGCCATTTTAGCTAAAATCGTCGTTCCGGCTGTCGTAGAACCGATACGGATAATTAAGCCGATACCCATACCGATAAAGAGTCCCCCGAATACGGTATTAATTAAAATTTCATCTGTTTGAATTTGCCATGATTCCGTCGCCCAAAGCGCAAGGGATGTCATTGGAATTGTAAATATTGTATAGAGCATTGCCCGTTTGCCTAAAAATTTAAAGCCGACAATAAGTATAATAAAGTTCAGAATTAAGTTTGACAGTGCTGTCGGAATGCCGTAAGCGTAAAACAGTATAATGGAGATACCGATAAAGCCGCCTTCCCCGAGGTTGCCTGCAATCATAAAGCCGTTGACACCGATAGCGAATAGAAATGATCCTACGATGATTGTCAAAACGTTAATTAACGTTTGAACGGTAAACTCTGAATTTAATGATAGTTTTATCTTTTCGAACCGTGTAGTTTTTAAAGCTTTTCTGATTTTCATGCATATCCCCCTTTATATACTGTACTTTTTCTATGTTATATTACTTTAACACATCTTTCAACGCATGAAAAAAAGCCGTCACAACGGACGGCTTCTATTTTATATAATATTTTTAAGTACTTTTCCATCTTTGGCAACGACTTTAATTTCATCGTTATTTTTAAGAATGCCAATATTTTCAAGCGGATTGCTCTCCGTTAAAATAAAGTCAGCAATGTAACCTTCTTTAACCAGACCCAGGTTTTCAATTTCCATACATTCAGCAGCATTTTTCGTTGACATAACAATCGCATCCATCGGTGTGGCGCCCGATTCTACCATCAATTCAAGTTCGCGAAGGTTCGTACCGTGTTTAAATACACCAGCGTCTGTCCCCATAGCAATTTTAACCCCGGCATCATACGCCTTTTTAAAGCTTGCTTTATGGTCTTCCATTACTTCTTTAGATTTTTTTAGACCTGCTTCTGAAATACCAAGCTCATCTGCAAACTCTATAACTGAAACTGGCGCAAGCAGCGTTGGAACTAAGTAAGTCCCTTTTTCAATCATTTTCTCTATGACTTCATCATCTAAATAAATGCCGTGTTCAATAGAGTGAATACCTGCTTCAACACAATTTTTAATCCCTTCCAGACCCTGAGCATGAGCCATGACTTTAACGCCGTTCCTAAACTGCGCTTCCTCTACGATGACTTTTAACTCTTCCAATGAGTACTGGGTAAATTTAGGATGGTCTGTCGGGCTTGATACACCGCCTGTCGCCATGACTTTAATCACATCAGCCCCGGCACGCAGCAGTTCACGCGTTTTCTTTCTGACCTCGTCTACTCCGTCTGCGATACCGTCCGGCATGCCTTCATAGGGTTTGACCAGACTGAGATCAATACCTGAGTAGTTATAGCCGTCACCATGCCCGCCTGTAATTGACAAGGCATTGACTGAAACCTGCATACGCGGCCCAGTTACCAGACCGTTATTAATCGCCTGTTTGAAACCTAAAGAACTGCCAAGTGCATCTCTCACCGTTGTAATTCCAGCATTAATTGTTCTTTCGGCATATTGGGCAGCTTCATAGAATTGATATGAAAAAGGTGTTGCCACCCGTTCAGCCAGCGGTTTGAACTCTGTCGATAAATGGACGTGTGTATCGATCATACCCGGCAGCATGTACTTGCCCCCGCCGTCGATAACTTCAGCATTTGCCGACTCTACGTCATTTCCAATCCCTGTAAATTTTCCATTCTCAATAATAACTGAAACATTTTCTTTCACTTCGGCACCTGTACCGTCGATTAAATTAATATTTTTTACAATTAAAGTACTCATTTAAAAGTCTCCTTTTTTATAGCATTCCCATAACAAATGATGCAACGACAACTGATGCGACTGTAACGGTAACGAAACCGCCGATCAGCATCGGTGTCACGATTTCATTAAATACTCTCGTCTGATCTGTCTGGTTATCTGTTGTACTCCGGGATACTTCCTCACAAATAATATAGTCTCCCGGGAAACCGACAAGCGCAGTCAGTGCAACAGGCATTCCTTTTAACGGATGCCAGCCGACCGCTTTTGAAGCGATAAATCCGCCCAGTGCTAAACCTGAGACTCCGCATATTAAAATCAATATCACTGCAGGAATATTATTAATGACATCCTGAGGCGTAATCCCGCCCATAGTTCCAATAATAACAAATATGAGTGCAACCATCATAAAACTGAATGAATTCGATTTTTGCAGCACAGCCTGCGGGAACAAGCGCCCATTCAGCATTAGAATACCGAAGAGCAGGCAGAACAATGTAAAGTGAATGCCTGTCCATTCGCTTAAAACCGTCGCGACTGCAGCGAATACAAATACTATAAATAGCAAGATAATATTATTTTTCAATAAATTAAATCTGACTGGTGTTTCATCTTCCTCCATCGATTCCATTTCTGCCTGCGTCGCTTGAGTAGTACTCACGAAGCGAGAAGCATAGCGTTTTAAAAGAAATGCTATCAACGGCATACCGATAGGCGTCTGGAAAGCTGCAATTAATACAGGTACAACAATTAAAGCAGTCAATCCAAGTTCAGTCAGTTTTTCTGTAGTAATCAATAAGGCAACAACTCCGCCTGAAATTGGACCAACACCGCTTGCTGCGGTTTCAAAATCGAAGAATAAAGGAACAATTAATAAAACTAAAGCCAATGCTCCAATTAAGCCGCTCACTGAAATAATCACGGCACGCCATTGTTTCTTTAATATACTTAAAGGCATCAAAGTTCCCATATGTATAATCAGCGGCCCGATGAGTATTGCACCAAGTGCAGGCAGCGTCGATAATTCTAAAATGTTTTCAGGGAAAACGCCTGTCCAGGTTAAAACCAGATAACCGATCATTGCTGTCATCAGCATCGGTATGCGTGCTCTTGAGTAAATTGAAATGACTTCCCCCAAGGCCAGAAGTGCAAACAGCATGACTGTTGCTACTATAGGTTCTTCAATCATGTTTTTTCCCCCTCTAAAGGTTATTGTTCGAATTATACGACAATTCTTACAATATTAAAACATGATTCCGTTTTCAAAATTAAAATTTTCTGAATTAACTATTTTTATCCTCTAATTTTTTCTTCAGCTGTCTGATCATATTTTTAAATTCAGCAAGTTCCAAAGCAGTTAAATCTTTACTGTCATAGCGGTAGCGTTTATATTGCTCAATCATAGCTTGATTATTAATATTCACTCTGCTGCTCCACTCGTCGATTGTTTCACCATAGTATCTGCCAAGTTTTCTCTTCGCCAGCCATTTCTCAAATGCATAGTATTCTTTTCTCACTTTGCTGTTCGGCGGCGGCTGGTTTTCTTCGGTATAAGCTTTTGTTTGTATGCTTTCAATAGAAGTCCGATACGCTGCGGCCTGGATCTTTTCTTTCTCAGGTCTGCTCCTTTTCTTAAAGTAGATAATTAGGACAATCGCACAGCCGATAATTAAAACTGTCAGCAGTATCGCCATGACGGGTGTGTCATTGATAATACTTTCTCTTTCAAAAGTGTCTTCGACTGCATCTCCTGACTCATTTACTTCCATTTCTTCCTGCGGCATTTCAGGGAATTTCCACTCTACCGTTTCAAGAAATGAAAAGAACGGCCGCAGCAGCATGATAAATCCATTCAGCAGAAAGATAAATGCTGTTTGGATGCCGAATACAACATACTTGTATGCCAGTGTAAAGATCGCCGCCGCACTTAAAAGTGCAGCTGAAATAACAGCAAAGTTAAGCAGCTGCTGACTGAATTTATAGCCGCTTCCTGTCATCAGCATCACCGCACGTCCTAAAAAGTAAAAGATAAACATGCTGATAGCAATCATATGAAGCAGTATTGCTTCTTCTGCAATTGCTTCAGACCTGATCAGATTAATGATGATAAGAAGCCCGAGCATAATCATCATCATCGTTTCGTTATGGTGATTGTTTATATTGTCGTACAGCTGTTCCAGCGTCCAGACAGCAAAACCGGTTAATAATATTGCGGTCAGCCAGTATGAACCAAAAAGCATCATCATAATAATCCCTGCCGGCACCAGGATATAAATATAGGCCAAGGGAAATTTTCTGGTTATTAAGCGGCTTAAGATTAATAGTAATATCAATGTCACACTCATATGAATCACGCCGTTTTTATCAGTGTTGTGAATATTTATTAAAACAGCGGCAAACAGCGGCACGAACATTTCTACTGTAAAGTAAAATATAAAAGCTGCGTAATATTTCAAAGGTTTCATTATCTCACCGCCCTTTTTTCACCGTAACGTTCAAGACCGTTTTCATCCAGCTGGTAGACTGTCACGCCGCGGTGAAGAAAGTGAGTCAGTTCTTTATCGATCAGCGGGTTTGTCTGTCCTGTAAAAATGATGTGTGAAGGTATTTTTTCATACAGCTGTACATGATTTAAAAATCTTTCAAATGAAATGGTAAATGTCACAGTTTTAATTTTAGCCAGTGCCTCCAGCATCGGCCTGCAGCTCCTGACTCCATTTAAATCATCAATTCTGTAATAATTCCCTTCATCGAAAGTTTTCATATTTGCAATCATGCTGTAATTAATATTTTCTTTGGCAATTTCTCCTGTTAAAAAACTCAGTTTCTCAAAGATATTTTCTATGTTTTTCGGCGGTGCAAAAATTGAGCCGGAACGCAGATTTATAAGAATCAGCCATTCTGTATATGTCGTTTTCTCATATACTTTCGCCTGCAATTCCCCTGTTCTCGCTGATTGTTTCCAGTTAATATCCCTGAGTGAGTCAGACGTCATATACTCTCTGTTGCCGATAGTCAGGAGCGGATCAGTGTATAAAGATTCATTATTTCTAAATATGCCTTCAGCAACTTTAAATTTGATTTTTTCATTATGAACAGCGAATTTATCGGGATATATCAATATCTCATGCTGAGCAGACCCAAGCTGTTTTAAATCCATGTTGCCGAAACTAAAAATTTTAGGAATTTTAATGCGGCTGTCGACGATATAACTTACACCCCGATGTACCGCAGTATAAGGCACTTCGATAACTGTTTCACTTTTTGGCAGCACTGTAAAAACAGTCTTCGTTTCTGTCTGCTGCCGGATTTTTAAAGCCTGATCATGATCAAATTTAATATCATTGCCGGCTGTAATCGTCATTTCAGCACCTAAAACCGGCATGATGCCTTCCTGACGGATTCTAATTTTTAAAATACCCGCTTCACCTTTATAGTGTCTTACTTCTTTATTCACGATATCAATCGACAGCTTTTTCATAACGCCGCGCTCATATAATCTGTTCAGCAGTATCGATGCCAGAATAATACCGAGTATAAATACGATATAAATGTTTAGAGAAGCAGCGTAAAATATATCGAAAATAATCAGCACAGCTGTAGCAACTGACAGGAGAGCTGCCGTCTGTGATTCTTTATAATCGTACTTATACCTCATCACGGCTCACTCCGTACTCTACCGGTACAACAACTTCATTTAAAATTTCTTCTAATAATTGTTCATTTGCTGTAATTGTCATTCCTTCAATATTTAAAACCAGCCTATGCGAAAGCACATATGGCGCCATCGCTTTTATATCTTCAGGAATGACGTAATCCCGTCCGTTTATTAAGGCAGCGGCCATACTCGCACGCATTAAAGCGAGTGTCCCCCTTGGCGAAACACCAAGTGCGATATATTTATGATTTCTTGTTTTCTGTACGATATTAATTATGTATTCTTTGACTGTATCATTCATTCTGACGTCCGCCGCTTCTCTTCTGAACTGTAATATATCTTCTCTGGTAAAGACTTGTTCAATCCGGGGTCTTTGCTTGCCTCTGTGCATATCCATCATCAGCAGCTCTTCATCTTTTTTTGGATAGCCGAGAGTAATCTTCATTAAGAATCTGTCCATCTGAGCTTCCGGCAAATCAAATGTCCCCTGTCTCGATTCAATTGGATTTTGCGTGGCCAGCACTGTAAATAAATCATCGAGCACAATCTTTTTACCATCGATGGTCACTTGTCCTTCTTCCATTACTTCTAAAAGTGCTGACTGAGTTCTTGGTGTTGCCCTGTTAATTTCATCAGCTAAAAGAATATTCGTCTCTACCGGGCCCATTCTCAAATCGAAACTTTGAGTTTTTGGATTATACATATTCATTCCCGTTATATCTGACGGCAGCACATCCGGCGTAAACTGTATACGTGAAAATTTTCCGCCGACCGTTTCAGCAACCGCTTTAGACAATACTGTCTTCCCCGTTCCAGGCACGCTGTCAAATAGTATATGCCCCTTTTGAATCAGGCTGATAAACACCAGTTCCAGTACTTTATCCTGCCCGATAATGACTTTTCTCAACTCATTTTTAAACTGCTCCAGCTTTTCTTGAATTCCCATCGTATATCCCCCTCGAAATTGTATGCACTTTCTTAATTATAGCAATATTTAAACAAAATAAAAAAGCACCGAGTAAGGGAGGTCAAACTCGGTACTTCCAATAAAATTATTCTGCAGGCTGACCAGGTTCAAACGCCGGTGTAAACATATCGTGTTCGGCAGTCTCCATTAATACATCGTAGACTTCCTGAGATGTCAGCGCGCGTTTTGCCGCCTGCATTTTTTCACTATCTGCTTTGCCTTCACGCGTTACCAGCTGGAAGGCAAATCTTTTTTCATCTTCATCTTCAAGTAAAATTGCATCTTTCGGATAAAGACCGATATTTGCAATTAAATTAGGATGTTCAAAAACCAGTTCAACCCCGTCCTCGTATGCTGCTGTTAAATTAAATAAATCGACAGGAGTGAATTGTAAATTTTTAGGGTTTTCAACGATGTCAGCTACAGCAGCATCAATACCTGTGTCTTCGGCCAGAGTAATCACACCCGCGCTGTCGAGAATTAAAAGTGCCCGGGCTTCATTTGGCGGATCACTTGGTATTGCTACTTCTGCACCATCTTCTATTTCTTCAATAGAATCGTAAACCGGCGAATAGAAACCGACATTTGAAATATAGGCTGGCTGAATTGCAACAAGATCCGCACCGACTTCCTCATTAAAGCCTTCCATATATAACTCATGCTGCGCCAGACTTCCGTCCACTTCATCATTAAAAGTAGCCTGGTTGTATTGTATATTGTCGTTCACCGGCAGCAGTTCCATCGTATACGGTTCTTCTATGACTTCAGCAGCAGTTTCAACCATTGTCGTCAAAGGCTCTGACTGAGAAGCGATTATAATGTGTGTGTCTTCTTCTGTTTCTGATGATGCTTCTTTTGTATCGTTGCCACATGCAGCAAGAATCAGTGTCAAAGTGAGAAATAAAGGAAATAGAAATTGTTTTTTCATTATTCTCCCTCCGGCTCAAATGCAGGTTCAAGATGCGATTTGTCTGCAAGTTCGTTTAGAAAATCGTAAACTTCCTGTGACGTGAATGCTTCGTTCAGCGCCTGTATTTTATCTGAATCCGCATTGCCTTCACGCGCTACAACACGCAGTGCAAATGTATTATCTTCATCTTCTTCAAGCAGCACGGCATCTTCCGGTGTTAAGCCAAGCGGTTCTATGTATGTTGGATAGTTAAACACCAATGGAATACCATCTTCATAAGATGCACTTAAATTCAGCAGATCGACATGGGTAAATTCCAGATTTTTTGGATTTTCTTCAATGTCATCTACAGAGGCTTCAAAGGTTACACCGTCAGGCAATGTAATAATTCCTGCATCATCTAAAATCATCAGGGCACGCGCCTCGTTCGTTGCATCACTTGGTATAGCAACTTCAGCGCCGTCTTCCAGTTCATCTATCGAGTCGTAAACAGGTGAGTAGAAACCGACAATCGCATTATAAATTTCTTCCATCGCCACTAAATCAGCATCATTTTCAGTATTAAATTGTTCCATAAACGGTTCATGCTGAGCAAAACTCGCATCAGCTTCATCGTTAGATACGGCCTGGTTATACTGGATATTATCCGCAACTTCTACCAGCTCTACCGTATAGGGTTCTTCAATCACTTCCCCGACAATTTCAACTACATCAGTCATCGGCGGAGTCTGCGCGACCACTGTAATTTCAGTGTCTTCATCTGAAGTTCCTTCTGAGCTCTCCTCATCATTCCCACATGCCCCCAGCACTAAAACAGCTGCTGAAAAAATACTCATTAACCAGTACTTGTTATTCATTTTTCTTTTCTCCTTTTATCTTTTATCAATTTTTCTTGCCAGCCACAGCCCAAACCACTGTGCAATCTGGACAAAGATAATAATAATAATAATTGCTGTGTACATGATGTCTGTTTCATAACGCTGATATCCATATCGGATGGCAAAATCACCAATTCCGCCGCCGCCGACAACCCCCATGATTGTGGAATATGAAATAAAACTTACAAAAGCAGTTGAGAAACCGATAATTAAAGAACTTCTGGCTTCTACAAATAAAAAGCGGTAAACCAGCTGAAATACAGAAGCACCGAGTGCTTGTGCAGTCTCTACGACACCTTTAGGTACATCGAGCAGTGACTGCTGCACAAATCTTGCGTATAAAGCAATCGCAATCACCATCAGCGGAAATGATGCTGCAACGGGATCACCCGTTGCTCTGCCGTATATTTCGCGAATTAAAGGCTGCATGGCGATGACGAGCAAAAGAAACGGAAATGAGCGGACGATATTAACAAGGACGTTCGCTGTATGATAAACAAATTTGTTTTGCAGCGGTTTATCTTCATCAGTTAAATACAGCAGCGTGCCGAGAGGCAGACCAAGTAAAATTGCCGCTGCTGTCGCAAAGCCCATCATTATTCCCGTCTCATTAAGACTCGTCAAAAGATTCGGCCAGTATTCTACTACTCTTTCAAAATAGATCGTAATGATTTCACTCATTTTTTAACACCTCTAGTATCCGCTCGTAATACGACTCTTCAGATACTGTTGAAGAAGAGGGTTTTATATCAATCGTATCGATGACATTGCCCTTTTCTAAAACGAGCGTTCTGTCACACAGCTGTTTAATGACGTTTAATTCATGCGTCACAACGACAATTGTCATACCGTACACTTTATGTGCACGTTTTAAAACCTGTACAATTTCATCTGTCGTCTTCTCATCCAGTGCACTCGTCGGCTCATCGCAGAGCAGGATCTTCGGATTGGTAATCAAAGCCCGCGCAATACCGACACGCTGTTTTTGTCCGCCGGACAGCTGAGATGGATAATTATTCTTTTTGTCGCTTAATCCTACAAATTCCAAAACTTCATCGATATCTAAAGCGGATTCAAAATGGTGCAGTTTTAACGGGAGCATAATGTTCTCGATGACTGTTTTGTTATTCAGTAAATTAAACTGCTGAAAAATCATGCCTATTTTCTTCCTGTACAGCCTTAAAGCTTTTGCCGATAAAGAACTGACATTATTGCCGTCAACGACGATCTCGCCGTGATCAGGTGTCTCCAGTGCATTAATCATACGGAGCAGTGTTGATTTACCGGATCCGCTCTCGCCGATAATGCCGAATGTCTCACTTTGCTCTATGTGAACTGTAATACCATTCAAGGCCTTAACGGGACCATCGTCACCTTTAAATTCCTTAACGACATTTGTTAATGCAATCATTCTCTGCCTCCTTTTTCAAAAAGATCATAATGGACTGTTATAATAAATATGTAAACATCTCAAACTGTATCAGTCTGTTCTCACAAAATTGTAAACAATACTATATCAGTTGTAAAGGAGAAAAATATTATGAAAGCAGCAATGCCACTATTAACCTTTGAGGGACGTGCTTTTGAAGCACTCGAATATTATAAAGAGGTGTTCCATCATTTCGATATTATTCAACTCGTAAACTATGCGGACTCAAATAAAATACAGCAGTCAGTCATTAGAATTGGTGATATGCACTTAATGATTAAAGATTCTGAAATACCGTTTGAATTTACATTTACACCTAGCATGTCTGTATACATTGAGTGTGAAGACTTGAATGAAATTGAACTATTGTACAGAAAGCTGAAGAAAAACGGAGCGATACATGTACCGCTCGATGATTATAATATGAGCAGGCGTTATGCGTGGATTCAAGATCAGTTCGGTGTTTCCTGGCAGTTAAACTTAATTTAGACACACAAAAAAAAGCCATTCCTCTCTCTTCAGGAATGGCATCATTTTTATTTAATTTGAAATTAAAGAGATAAAGCGCTGATTAATTTGTTTAAAAATGGACGTTTAACATTTTTGCTGCTTTTTTTCTCTGTTAAAATTGAATTATTATACGCAACTTGTTTGTATTCCTCCATGCGGACCTCTGCAGTAAGCTTGTGTGAAATTATCATTATTTTTTCCTCCTCATTTGAAATTTTTATATTAGAGTATTTCTCTGTACCTCTTTTATGTATCTTAATAATACTATATATACCAAGGCTTTTCAAAGATTATGTGATGGTTTTATCAAAGTAAATCTATTAACAATTTTTAGTTAATTCAATTATTGCCAATAAGTAATGTAGTTAAATTTTATGCAAATATACAATATGACAATCTTATTCATCTGTATGTATTTTTAATCACTTTGTTATCGTTTTCATTAATTTCTTTTGTATTGAAACGTTTTCATATTTTATGCAAAAAAATAAAAGAGAGCGAAATTTTACGCTCTCTTTTGATATATTTATTTATATTTATTTTTTAAAATTGCAACATTCAGGACATGCGGCACTTTATGTTTACTCTCATTATCTTTAGAATCCAGCTGCTCTGATATTTTTTCCATTGTTTTGTCCATCTGTTTCTTTTTAAAACTGACCAGCCATGAGGATGTTCCTAATCTGCCCAGCCATTCCTGATCTGTAAATTTAATTCTGTATTCATGTTTGAAAAATTCTTCAAGGTCTAGTCTTTCATGGCGCCAGTCGCTGAACCATTCAACTGGAAAGCCATTGATCATTTGGATTGAATCTTCTTTTGAACCTGCAGGTCTAAGCTCTTCGTGTTTCGAATTTTTCTTAACAATCCTCATAGAGTCTTTCATCATTTTACTCGCTACTTTAAAACCGACATCGGCAACAATTAACAGACCATCCGGTTTTAAAATACGTCTCATTTCTTTTGAAGCTTTATCACTTTCAAACCAGTGCCAGGCTCGCATGACAATGACAATATCATAAGTATCGTCATTTAAACCCGTATGTTCTGCAGTCCCTTTAGTGAAACTGATTCTGTCATCATCACCGACATATTTCTTACCAATTTTAATAAATTCTTCTGACGGCTCGACAGCATCTACAATTGCGCCGTGTTCACTTAAAACTTTACTGACAAATCCGGGCCCAGCCCCGATATCTGCCACTTTACTGCCCGACAGCTCAATATTCCTCTTAGTCAGTTCTTCAAAAAATGCACTTGGAATATCATTTCTGTGTTTAAAATATTCTTCGGCATAATTATGAAAATTTGTTTTCATAATAAGTTGACCCCCCCAGTCATCCTGATTACTTTACATTATCAAGGTATTTTGCTCACATGTCTAGCTTAAGGTCTGATAAGATTTACAAGAAGGATGTCTTTTTAAGGAGGAAAATTATGACACGCACATTAATTTCTATCATCGTCATGGCATTATGCTTTGCCGGAATTTACTGGATTATTGAAACATTCTTACCATCAATCCCTGACACATATGCTTTGCCAATATCAGTATTACTGGGGATAACAGTCGGTTACTTTATTTTCATTCAGATTGATAATCGAATCGGATAAAAAATTAGTGAAATTTTATTTAATATGGGGTATAATAGTTAGATTGATTTTAAGGTAAAGGGGAAACTAAATGTCCGAATCACCACAAAGCAAACCGGATTACAGATTAATTATTATTTTGCTGTCCGGTGCTTTTATTTCGTTCTTATCGAACACTTTTTTAAACGTCGCTCTTCCCGCAATTAAAAATGATTTCGGGATATCCACTTCAGCTGTGCAATGGGTTTCTACAGCTTACATGCTTGTTTCAGGTATTATCATCCCTACAACAGCCTATCTAATGCAGAAATTCAGTGCACGTACATTATTTTTAACAGCGATGATGCTGTTTCTGGCCGGGACTATTATTTCCGGTTTTTCACCTGCCTTCTTCGTTCTGATTATAGGACGTATGGTCCAAGCAAGTGGATCAGCCATGCTGATGCCGCTCTTAATGAATATTATGATAAGCAGCTTCCCGCCTCATAAACGCGGGACTGCCATGGGCTTATTCAGCTTAGTTATGTTCTTCGCTCCTGCAATCGGCCCGACTGTGTCGGGGATTGTAGTTGAAAAATACTCTTGGCACATGCTGTTTTATATGATGATTCCGCTGCTTGTTATCGTACTTGCAGTCGGGTTCTGGAAGCTGCCTGAAGTTCAGCAGCATCGCCAGGCGCACATCGATATTCCATCTATTATCTTATCGACAATCGGTTTTGGCGGCGTGCTTTACGGTCTGAGTTCCGCAGGTGAAAACGGCCTTGCGAGTTCCAGCGTGCTGATACCCTTACTGCTCGGTATTGCAGGTGTCACCTTATACGTCGTCAGACAATTTAAATTGGAGCATCCTATGCTCGACTTCAGAGTATATAAATTTCCTATGTATACAATTGCTTCTTTAATTATCGGTGCTGCAAACATGGCACTTTTTGCGGGCATGATTCTCATTCCTATTTTCATGCAGGATATTCAGGGTCTCAGTCCGCTTGATACTGGACTGCTGATGCTTCCCGGCGCTTTAATAATGGGCTTCATGAGTCCTGTATCTGGTAAATTGTTTGATATGTACGGTCCAAAAATAATGGCTATTACTGGACTGACGCTGGCTGTTGTCACGACATTCTTCCTGAGCCGATTAGAGATCGACACACCTTTCACATATCTGCTAACAATTTACATGATCCGTGCACTCGGCATGACGATGGTAACGACACCGGTGATGACTAACGGTATGAACTCTCTGCCGCCTCATTTAACACCGCACGGTTCGTCGTTAAACAGTATGCTGAATCAGGTCAGTGGCTCAATAGGTATTGCACTTTTAATTACCGTAATGCAGACCTATACAAATATTTCTGTCAATAATATGAATCATCCGACTGAAGCGATGATTAACCAGGCAACACTTGAAGGGATCAATCTGGCATTCTTAGTCGGAACAGGATTTTTATTCCTGGCTTTAATTGCTGCACTTTTCTTAAAACGCATAGGGACAGATGATGTCATTGGCAAATCTATCGCAAAAGCCCGTCCAATACAAGACGATACTAAAAACATTAATAATGAATAAATAAAAAAACTGGAAGTTCGACATTGCAATGTCGAACTTCCAGTTTTTTATATTACTCAGCATTCAATTCAATAATTTTAACAATCGTCTGTGCTGATTTTTCCATATCGTTAACGGATGCAAACTCAAACTTGCCGTGGAAGTTTTCTCCGCCAGTAAATAAATTTGGTGCAGGCAGTCCTTTATATGACAGCTGTGAACCATCAGTGCCGCCGCGAACAGGTTCGATAACCGGTTTAATACCCAGTGATGTCATCGCCTTTTCTGCCAAGCTTACAATCGTCATATCTTTTTCTATAACTTCTCTCATATTATAATACTGATCATTCATATCCAGCTCTATTTCCGCTTCAGGATATTTATCTTTAAAATGATTAATTTTCTTTTCAATTGAATCTTTGCGCGCTTTAAACGCTGCAGCATCAAAATCGCGGATAATCATCGTAAATTCTGAGTACTCAACATCTCCGGAGAAATTCAGCACGTGATTAAATCCTTCATACCCTTCAGTCTTTTCAGGCGTATCTGCCGCATCAAAATCAGCAATAATATCTGCTGCAATCCGTACAGCATTGACCATCTTGTTTTTAGCAGTACCAGGATGGACACTGTTGCCTTTCACTTTTACTGTTGCACCCGCAGCATTGAAACTTTCATACTGTAATTCACCGAGTGGACCGCCGTCAACTGTATAGGCAAAATCTGCAGCAAAACGGTCGACATTAAAGTCATGCGGACCGCGGCCAATTTCCTCGTCCGGTGTGAAGCCGACCTTAACTGTGCCGTGCTTAATGTCCGGATGACCAATTAAATACTCTACAGCTGTCATAATTTCTGCAATACCTGCTTTATTATCCGCACCAAGCAAGGTCGTACCGTCTGTAGTAATCAGCGTATGCCCCGTGTAATTATTCAAGTTGGGGAACTGTTCAGGAGTCAGCACAACATTAAGTGCCTCATTTAAAACAAGGCTGCCTCCTTCATATTGAACAAGCTGCGGCTTAACATTCGTACCGGTAAAGTCTGTCGCTGTATCTACATGAGCTAAAAATCCAATCACTGGTTTTCCTTCAGTATTCTGAGGCAATTCAGCGAACAAATACCCTTTACTGTCCAGGCTGACATTGCTCATGCCAATCACATTTAATTCGCTCTCAAGTTCTTTTAAAAGATCCCATTGTTTAGCTGTCGAAGGAACGGACGCACTGCCCGCATCCGACTGTGTATCAATTTTTGTGTATCTTGTTAAACGTTCAATTAATTCTTCTTTCAATTCTGTCATCCCCTTATTAAATTTTGCTGATGTCGTCGTAACCGTAAAATGACTCCGCTATTGCTTTACCGTCAATTGTAATCGTCTCTTCTCCGAGAAAATGGCCGCCCATATGCTTATAAAAATCAACAGCCGGATTTTCAGATAAAACGGAAACAACCATTTTTTTAAAACCCCGTGCCGATAAATTGCGGGCAGTCTGTTCAAATAATTCACGGCCAATACCCCGTTTATGAACTCGTTTCAAAGAATATATCGCATACAGTTCTCCGTCGTATTCCGGATATGTATCCTTATCTCTGTTCTCACCGCCGATGGCAAAACCGACGATGTCACCTTCCAGCTCCGCCACATAAAGCGGCTGGTTTTGTGCTGCCTGTTTCCATATTTTTTCTCGTTTTTTCACATCAAGACTGTCGAGATAACTTTTAGGAACGATGCCTGGATAAGTCGTATGCCAGCTCTCTACTTGCACCCTGGCGATTCCTTTGGCATCTTTCACATCTGCTAAACGGATGATCATACAATTATCTCCTTCTCTTAAGAAATATCTGTTTTCAGTCTCTCTGAACGCTCATATCTTTCCAGGCTTAATTCTATTAGTTTGTCCAGTACTTCTGTATACGGCATCCCCGACGCTTCAAGCAGTTTCGGATACATACTGATACTCGTAAAGCCGGGTAAAGTATTCACTTCATTCACAATCACTTTTTCATCAGCTGTTAAAAATACATCCACTCTCGCCATCCCTTCACAGTCGAGCACTTTAAAGGTCTCACGTGCAATTTGACGAATTTTTTCAAACGTCTCATCTTCCAGCTGTGCCGGGATATTTAACAGCGCACCATTTTCATCCAGATATTTTGAACTGTATGAGTAAAAATCAGTCTGTGACACAATCTCACCCGGCACTGAAACAAATAACTCTTCGTTTCCAATGACAGAGACTTCAATTTCACGGCCTTCAATACCGCTTTCGATCATTACTTTTGTATCAAATGAAAACGCAGAATCCACCGCTTCATAAAAAGAATCTTCATCCGCAACTTTTGATACACCCACTGACGAACCTTGATTTACCGGTTTGACAAACATTGGGATACCTAGCTTTTCTTTAGCCGCTTCATATTTCAGTGCATCTTTATCGTAGTAATTGACGACAAGCGACGGTGCAACGTCGATACCTGATAGCTGCAGTAGCCGCTTTGTCATGTCCTTATCCATACACACTGCAGAACTCCGAATACTGCATCCTGCATACGGTATATCGGCCAGTTCTAACAGTCCTTGAATACTGCCGTCTTCTCCTGCAGTTCCGTGGAGAATCGGCAGCACCGCATCCAGTTCTATAACCTCGCCGCCGGCTGTCAGCCCTATCGAAGGGACTACAGACAGTTTTTCACTGTTACTTTCATTTAACGAAACTATCTCCTGGCTGTCTTTGGCAAGAAGCCATTCACCAGTTTTAGTTATATTGATCAGTGTAACCGTATATTTTTCCTTATTCAGCGCTTCGAAGACGCTTTTGGCAGAACGGATCGATACTTCATGCTCCGTCGATTTTCCGCCGTATATTATTCCCACGTTTATTTTACTCATGTATAAACTCCTCAAATGTGTCTAATCTTTATTCTTAATTTTACACCACTTTAATCCATAAGTTAATTTATATAAAAGAGAAACAGTCAAATATTGAATTCACCTTAAATTTAACAGTGGTATACTCTAAATACTTATACTACATAAGAAAGGTTGGGGCACGGTGAAGAAGTTTTTATCTTATTACGCACCTTATAAAGTTTTATTTACAGTCGATTTTCTATCTGCTGTTATCGTCGGCTTGCTGGAACTTGCTTTTCCGGTGATCGTCAGCACGTTCATCGATGAACTGCTTCCTACAGGAAACTGGCAATGGATTTTAATCGCTGCGCTTGGACTGGTACTCATATATCTGTTCAATACATTGATGCAGTTTATCGTAACATACTGGGGGCACATGCTCGGGACGAATATCGAGCGGGATATCCGGAACGATTTATACCGACATATCCAAAAATTATCATTCCGCTTTTTTGATAATACTAAAACCGGAAAATTGTTAACTCGTCTGACTAATGATCTGATGAACATCGGAGAGATGGCTCACCATGGTCCGGAAGATTTATTTATTGCAATTATGACTTTGCTCGGGGCTTTTGGAATCATGTATTACATCCATCCAGAACTCGCAATTATTGCATTTATTATCGTTCCGCTGATTTTAGTTATTGCTATTTATTTCAATAAAAAAATGACAGTCGCTTTTCGGGAATTATTCGGCCGCGTGTCTGAATTTAACCATTTAATCGGCGATAAAATCGGCGGTATTCGTTTAGTGCAGGCTTTTGCAAGCGAAGAGAAAGAATTGCAGGAATTCAAAAAAATAAATGACCGCTTTAGAGCAACAAAACTAAAGGCATATAAAATTATGTCATTTAATACATCGAGTACATATATGCTCATGCGCTTAGTCACCGTCTTCATACTGATCGCCGGTGCCTATTACGTTATGAGAGGCGAACTGTCATACGGTGAATTTGCTGCCTTTATTTTAATTTCCAATGTACTGTTTAAGCCGCTGGAGAAAATTAATGCAGTCATTGAACTGTATCCGAACGGTATCGCAGGATTTAAGCATTTCCTCGACACTATGGCAGTTGAACCGGATATAAAAGATAAAGAAGATGCGCGTGATTTAACTAACGTTAGAGGCAGTATTTCATACGATAACGTATCGTTTAAGTACGAAGAAAAAAATGTCCTGTCAGATATATCGTTTAATATTGCACCCGGAGAAACAATTGCTTTCGTCGGTCCTTCCGGCGCAGGTAAAACGACATTATGTTCCCTGCTTCCAAGATTTTACGAAGTGTCTGACGGCAGCATTAAAATTGACGGTCAGGATATTAGAGACTTAACGCTCTCTTCTCTTAGAGAAAACATCGGTACAGTTCAGCAGGATGTCTTCTTATTTGCAGGCACTTTAAAAGAAAATGTCGCATACGGCAAGCCCGATGCAACAGATGAAGAAGTTTACGATGCTTTAGAAAAAGCACAATTGAAAGAATTGGTCGACAGTTACAGAGATGGTCTCGACACAATTGTCGGCGAACGCGGTGTTAAACTGTCCGGCGGACAAAAACAGCGTATTGCCATTGCCCGCATGTTCTTAAAAAATCCGCCGATTCTAGTACTGGATGAAGCAACGAGCGCACTCGATACTGCGACCGAAATGTATATACAAGATGCTTTAAACAGACTGGCTGAAGGCAGAACAACTTTAGTAATCGCCCACAGGCTTGCTACAATTAAAAATGCCGACCGGATTATGGTCGTTACGCCTGACGGTATTAGCGAAAGCGGCACGCATGACGAACTCTTATCTATTGATGCAGGAATTTACAAAGGACTCCATCAGGCACAGTTTGGTCAAATTTAAATTGACAAAAGAATTCATAATTGTTAGACTAATTAACATTATTAAAACTTTAAATGATGAGAGTGATTTTTATGTTGAAGCAAACAGAAATATCACAATTAAATACATTCTTTTTCAGCTATTTTAGATAGCGTCTGTATCCATCGTGGATATAGGCGGGACCTAAATCTATGATGGCTGAATTAATGATGCAGTAAACCAGCCATTAGAAAATCTAATTGGCTGGTTTTTTTATATCTACCTTTACCGACCGATTGGATTTCTGTAACAGAATTCAAGCGGTCTTTTTTAATATTAAAAATAAGGAGTGTTCTAAATGAAAATTGGTTATCAAGGTGTAGCAGGCAGCTACAGCACCCTCGCGTGTGCAGCATATGCCGGCAATGAAGAATATACAGCAGAAGGTTATATGACATTTAAACTGCTCGTTGACGCACTGCTTAACGACGAGGTCGATTACATTGCACTGCCGGTTGAAAATTCAACCAGCGGGCCGATTACGAGAACGATTGATCTGATGAAATATCTCGATGTTAAGGCGGTAAAAGAAGTCTATGTAAAAATAGATCATGCACTGATTTCTAAAAAACCCGTCACACTGGATAAGGTCACTGAAGTCTACTCTCATCCGGAAGCTCTGGAACAATGCTACACCTATTTAAGCCAGTATCCCGATATCAAAGTAAAAGAATACAGCGATACGGCCGGTGCTGTTCATATGGTCAAGGAATCAGATAATGAAACTATCGCAAGTATCGCGGGCAGTCATGCCGCCGAGCTCTACGGCATGCATGTGATTCGTGAAAACATAAGCGATAACCCGCTGAACACGACACGTTTTCTAATTTTCACTAAAGAACTGAGCGAAAAAGTTCTGCATGAAAAAACTTCGCTCTATATTGAATCCGATCACAGCACTGGTTCATTGAGCGATATTCTCGACATCTTTAAAACGTATAACATCAACCTGCTCTATTTAATGAGCCGTCCAATTCAAAACAAACCGTTCTCTTACGGCTTTTTTATAGACATAGAAAACGATGTGGACCGGCCGAACTTTGACAAAGCACTCACTGTTTTGACTAAGGAAACATCATATATAAATATTTTAGGAAGTTACGATAAGGGACAAATTCCCGAATACGAAGGAGTAATTCAAAATGAAGAATATACTGACAGGTAAAAACCACTTATTTACGAGAATTGCGATCGGCTTCGCTTTAGGTATTCTGCTCGGAATATTTCTGCCCGAGTTTTCCATACAAATTAAATTCATCGGAGATATTTACCTGAATATTATTCAGGCTATGATTATACCAATCATATTTGTTGCAGTATCTACAGGGATAATTAATATCGGCAGCGGCAAAGACCTCGGCCGGATCGGCTTTAAGAGTGTATTTGTATTTATTATTATGTTTATTGCCACTGCCGCTATCGGCTTATTAATTTCATATCTGGTCAGACCGGGAAATCACATTAACATCGGCTCAAGCAGCTATGACGGTGAAGTGACCTCGCCTTCTGTCGAAGATTTCTTTATGAATATAATTCCTGATAATTTATTTATGGCCTTATCTGAAGGCGATATACTGGCAACAATTATTTTTACTGTTATTTTCTCCATTGCGATTGTTGCAGTCGGAAAAGAAGCAGAGCCGGTTAAAAATTTCATTAACAGTTTATCATCAGTCATTTTTAAAGTTTTAAATTATATTATGGAACTGACGCCAATCGGTATTATTTCACTGATGGCTTTTGCTGTAGCAGAATACGGTGCAGGGATTTTCTCAGCGCTTGGACTGTATATCATCACAGCTTATGCTGCATGTATTATTGCCTTCATCGTCGTAATGCTCATCCCTATTTGGCTATATACAGGCATGACCCCTGTTCAGTTTTTAAAAGGTATCTACAAAGTATGGCTCGTCTCATTAGCAACAACAAGTTCAGCTGTAACGATGCCAACAACAATTCGTGTTACCAAGAAAGATTTTAAAGTCAGTGAATCGATCACTAATTTTGTCGTCCCTCTCGGAACGACGATTAATATGGCCGGCGGCGCAATTTCTTTCAGTCTGCTTGCCGTCTTCGTATCTGATTTTTATAATATTCCATTGGGTGTCGGACAGATTATTTATCTCGTCATCATTGCAACAGTTATAAATATGGCTGCACCTGGCATTCCAGGCGGGGGTATTGTACTCGGCGCCTCATTCCTCACTCTGCTCGGTCTGCCGATTGAACTGATGGGACCAATTGCTGCGATATACAGAATACTCGATATGGCTTACACGACTATGAACATAACAGGCGATGCTGCCGCTGCTGTCTTAATTGACGAATCGGAAAAACGCCGCTTTAAAAAGAAAAGTTCAGCTGCCTGAACAAAAAACGATACTCTGCAAGCCTGACTGCAGAGTATTGATTCCTCATGTTTATGTAAATACAGAGTAGAATACTGTTGACACACCAAAAAGCGCACTTGCCTCCTAGGGGAGCAAGTGCGCTTTTTGATCTGGAGGCTAGACTCATGTCCCAGCCTGTTTGTGTACTGTATTTATTTTGATTTAACGAGAATATCTCTTTCATCGATATCTTTTACTTCGTCTTTTAAGTAATACTTACCTTTAGTTACGTAAGCAATAACGATAGTCAATATTGCAGCTAAGGCTGCCGCGAAAAATGCAGCTGTACTTTGCAGGAAAGTTCCCATGTAGCCAAGGGCTGCAACTGTGCCTAAAAGACTTGAGATAATCAATGACCAGACGCCGACAGGATTCCATTTATATAAATGTTCCTGACGTTCCTCATAATATCCGGGGCCGATTTTCATAGCCTTTTTAACAACGAGAAAGTCCGTTACTAAAATAGCTGCCCATGACATCAGGAATACACCCTGGAAGGTTAAAGCATTATCGAGGTGATCTGTAATTCCGCCAAGCATGAGAATCATCGCTGTAACACCTGCAACGACAACCCAGAATCTGCGTCCCGGTTTAAAGTTAAGAACGTTCTCAAAGAAGTTCGATAATGATAGTGAGCTGCTGTAGATATTTGTAACATTAATACGAACCTGCGTCAGCATTGTAAACAATGCACCGCCGATTCCAAGCAGGTGAACGATGTATACACCAGGGTTGGGTTCGTTTAAACGTACGCCAAACCATACACCGAGGCCGCCCATAACACCGTAACAGAAAATTTGCGGGATAAAACCAATCGCTAGTGATCCGCCTTTAATATGTTCCGGTTTTAAAAATCGGGCATAGTCCGATGCAATCAGTGCTGTCAGTCCGATAATTCCATGCTGCATACCGATACATAAGAGCAGTGCTGTTCCGCCAATCTGCATACCTTCAGGCATATATGTCCAGAATGCACCGTCGTATTGTGATGGTGTCATAAATGATACAACGATAGCTGTAATCAGAAAGACAAAAAATATTGGCAATGACCATTTTTGTAATTTATCGAGCTGTTTAATTCCGAACCAGTTAAGTGGAATAACAAGAGATCCAAATACGACTATGAGCAGCCATACAGGAATAAAAGGGAAGAATTCATTTACTGCGTATACGAGGATCATACCTTCAAGTGCGCAGTACATAATAAAGTTAGAAGCATATATTAAAGACGTCAGTGATGCACCTATGTAGCCGAAGCCTCCGCCTCTGGACATTAAGTTTACGTTCATTCCAGACCTTGCGGAAAGGTAGACGATAACTGTCCCCATGACGCCTGCAACGATGATTGCGTATGCAGCTGATATCAATGCATTAATTGCACCGAATTGCAGTGCCATAACACTGCCGATTTGAAAATAGAATATTGCTGTTGCTATACCAAAAGTAATGTTGGTAATACTCAGCCAGCCCATTTTGCGTTCGTTATATGGGACTTTAGATAATGAGTGATCACTCTCGGTCGTTTCAATCTGTTGATCTGCTGTTTGCTCAGACCTCATAAATATCCTCTCCAATCTTATGAAATTTTATATTAAGACGACTTTTACACTATACACGATTATCACCCACAAATCAAATCCTTAGGTATATTTTTACACTATAAAGTCAACATAATATGTATATTAACAATTTTTATGAAAGTATACTTATCTATTTACTATGAAATTTTATTTCAAAATGCATAATATTAATGAAATAATGTGAAAAAATGCAAATGGGAAATAGATACGAAAACCCCTGCCTTCACTGATGTTTCCGGCAGGGATTTTCTAATGAAACTTATTAATATTCTGTACCTTCTGAATACGTATTCTGTGCATTCCATAATAAATATTCGTTTACACCATTATCTTTCAGTGCCTGAATTTGAGCTTCGACTTCTGCTGCACCGTAATTAAGATAATTTCCAGGACCTAAATACGACGCAGTAAAGTCCTGCAGCCACGGTCTCGATTTCGGCGGACTTTCCAGTGCTCCAAGCACTTCGTTTTCCACTTTCATATATTCATCTACCACGCCGTACGGTTCAGTGTCGGGCGTACTGAAATCAAAGGCCCCTGCCCCCCAGTGTGACGGGTATATCATCGACGAGATAACATCGACATTACTCGCAATTTGAGAAAAATTCTGTCCGATTCCAGGTGCCTCACGCTGAGTGGCCGCATAGCCAAAAACATCGACAGAAACGTCTACATCATAAGGTTCCAGCTGCTCATTGGCATAAGCAACAAAATCAGTGACTGCATTCACTCTCTGCTGGACTTCATCGGCTTCTGTATCCGCGTATTCACCGAAGTCATAAGTCAGCCCGGACGACAGTGTTTCAAATGATTCCGGGAACCGCACATAATCGAACTGAATTTCTTTAAAACCGAGTTTAGCAGCTTCGATTGCAATATCCACATTATAATCCCATACCTCTTTTAAGAATGGATTAACGAAACTCTCCCCGCTGCCGTTTTGCCATACCGTCCCATCGCTGTTCTGATACGATAGATCCGGTCGTTCCATGGCCAGCCTTGAATCTTTAAAGACGACAATTCTTGCAATCGGGTATATTTGATTGTCCTGAAGCGTCGTCATTAAATCTTCAGGGTTGATGTAATCATACATATAATTCTGTGCAATTTCATTATCGACATCAAGCGGCATCATAATGTCACCAATATCTTCTTTTACGTCGATGACCATCGAGTTTAAATCCGTATTATTTACGAGATCAATGAGCTCCTGCATACGTTCGCCGCCCGCAGTAAATCCGGTGACAAATATTCCTTTTACACCTTCTTCAGGGTAAGCAATGTCTACCCCGCTCTGATATTGGAATACAGGATCTGTATTTTTATCGACCGCGTATAAAGGCCCTTCATTTAAGTTTAAAGCAGCGCTTTCATTTTCTTTTGTCTCCTCTTTTGTGTCTGTTGTCTGCTCCTCTGCCGGTTCTTCTGACGATTCTTCTTTTGGGGCTTCTGCTGTTTCAGGTGTCCCCTCATTAAGCTCTGCCCGAATAGCAAAACCGAGCAGTATAAATAAAACCGCTAATATTCCGCCAGTCATAATTAAAAAGTTTCTCGTACTCATTCAGTCACCCCGCCTTCTGAACTGATCAGTGCTGGATCGATAAACGAATATCCCTTATCCTGAATGCCAGTGACGATATCCGGCAAAGCTTCAGCTGTCCAGCTGCGGTCATGCATTAACAGATTCGCTCCATCAGACAGCATTTCTGTGTTGACCATAATATCAGCCAGTGCTGAGCTTTCCTGATAGTCAGGTTCCCAGTCGAAGCCGTAAGTCCAGTTCATAACCGTCATATTTTCTTCTTCAGCAACTTTGATCGATGCTTCACTATTCACACCAAACGGTGCTCTGAAAAATCTCGGCCGTTCTCCGATTGCTTCTTCAATTAAATCACTTGTATCAGCAATTTCTAAGCGGACATCTTCCGGTGTAAGTTCCTGCATATTGAAATGATTATAAGTATGATTTCCGATTTCAAACCCCAGATCATGGATTTCTTTCAGCATACTTTGACCCTCTTCTGACTCGATAAACATCCCGTTAACGAAAAATATAGCAGGAACATCTAAATTCTTTAATGTCTTCGCCATATCCACCGCATTTTGATCTGGTGCATCATCGATAGTCAGGAGTACTGCCTTGGCATCAGTATGCTCATCCGCCGGTACAATACTCGATGTTTCACCGTCGACTATGTACGCCGTCTCCGCCTTGCTGTCTGCCCCGCTGTTTTCTGTATTAGTCTCTTCTAGAGACGCAGTTTCCCCATCCGTTTCTTCACCGAGTGCCTGCTTAACTGTATTGCCGTAACTTCGTATCTCTGCCAGCTGCTCGTTAATCTGAGCGTAATTCTGTGAAATCTGTTCATGCTGCTCATTTACGGCTGCGATACCTTCGGTCATCATAGTATAATCCGCACCGTCAGCTGCCAGTGACTCAAAAAATGAAATCTCGCTATTTTTAATGTCCTGATATCCGCTTCTGACTGCCTGCAGACTTTCAGCAAGTCCCGCCGAAGTGTCGGACAAATTAGTCAGCATTTCTTCGTTCAGCTCGCTGCTGTCATCTACATCATATGATTTAAAATCTTCTGCTGCAGATTTTAAATCCGTTTCTATTTCTTCCAGGCTGTTTGCCAGCTCAGTGCGTTCATTTAAATTATTGTAGAGTTCAGACTGGTCATTTTTAAAATTATCCAGCGACTCATCAGCAATCGATTCATTAAACAATCCGCTCTGTTCACTTTCAAAATCAATAAGATTTTGCAGCGTCTCTGTTAAGGCCGGTATCGTTTCTCTCTCAATCGTTTCTATATTAGACAACGTTTTATCTTCCGGGCTGCCGCAGGCACTTAAGACAGCTGCTGCGATGAACAGCAGCAGGCCTGTTATGTATTGACGCATCATTTATCACCCCATTATTTTAAAATCATTATAAAAAATAAAAAAAGAGTAACTCCATATTAATGGAATTACCCTATTAGTCATAAATAATGCATATTTTACAGTTTTTTCATTCCGTATCTGAATCGATGCTGACACTGCAGTAGACCCCTGCAATGAATAATATAAATACCGCCAGGTACACGATAAAATTATATTCCATCGGAATAATTTTTCCGACGCTGAACATCAGCAGTGTTGCGATTAAAAATAGTGTGATTGCTGCTTTTTTCATCTATTTGTCATCCTCTGTAATCCATACCGTTTTGTCCTCAAACGGCGTGCGTTTCGGCTCTGGATTTTTCTTCATATCCGATTCACCGATGAAGATCACACCTAAAATCTCTTCGTTATCAGTCAGCTTAAAGTACTCTTTAACTGGCTCTGCATAATATGCCGGTCCGCTTTTCCAAATGGCACCGAGCCCCATACCATGTGCTTCAAGGAGTATGTTTTGCACCGCAGCTGAAACTGCTGAGACATCTTCGATATAAATCGCTTTGTCATTATTTTCCTGCGGGCTGAGTGCAACCACAATGGCAGTCGGCGCAATCAGCGGTTTTGAACTCAGCTTGTTAATGCGTTTTTGCCCCGCTTCTGACTCCGGATCATCTACTCGGGTTTTCGCCCACTCTGCCAGCACTCTTGACAAGGGCATGCGCCCGTCACCCTGGAGTACAAAAAACTTCCAGGGTTCAGTGTGGTGATGGTTCGGCGCCATTACCGCCGCCTGCAGCAGCTGTTCCACGCTTTCCTTGCTGATCGGCGCCGTATCTTTAAATATTTTTATACTTCTTCTCGTTTGTATTGCGTCCGTAATATTCATTCTGTTTTCTCCTCTGCAGCCTTTGTCAAACGGTCTTCGATCCACTTGATCACCGTATTGAAAATCTCATTTTTCTTAGTAAATTCATTAAATATCTCATGCTCCAGTTTTGGATATATAATGAGTGCTTTATCGCTGGAAGAAATCTCATCGTGGAATTGCTCTGAATCTTTTGGTGATACGAGCCCGTCATTTTCTCCGTGAAGAATAAGTACCGGATCTTTAAAATCTCCCGCTTCAAGTTTTAAATATTCGATGCCTTTGTCCAGCGTTCTGATGAGACCGATTGAAATTTCTTTTTTGTTTAAAGCATCTTCAATGTAATGCTTCAGTACAATTTCAGTGCTGCATAGACCTTCGCCCATCTCGTTTTTAATATAATCATTGCTGTCGAGTCCTACCGGTACGTCTTTAAATAATTCATGGTTATAACGAGTTAAAGCACCCGAAGTGATATACCCGTCAATTTTTCTTGGATATTTCGTGCCGTATAAAGCAGCTGTGTAACCGCCCATGCTGTGGCCAATCACGAAAACTTGCTGTTCAGACAGCAGTTTTTTTGCATAGAGTACAATTGCATTTAAATCATCCGTAATTTCATCCACATCAGAATAAAACGTGTTCTCCCCTGAAGAATGTCCGTGGCCGCGCTGATCGTAGCGTATCACATTAAAACCGCTGCGAATTAACAGACCTGCGAAATCATCATAGCGTCCCAGATGCTCTGCGAGACCGTGCACCATAATCACCGTCGCCTTGGCAGTTTCAGGCTGTTCTGTCGTCTGCACTTTAGTATAAAGCAATGTTCCATCTTTAGACTCAATGTATTTTACAAATGACATACTTATCACTCCAATCTCTGTTACATGAAATTATAACCTTAATTACATGAAATTGCATATCTTAAAGGGTTAATATATCATTGAAAGAAATACATTTTATAAAGGTGCTTTATGTCTAAACAGAAAAAATATATACTCTCATTCGTCTGCGGTATTCTTTTATATCTCGTTATGTTTATCGCGTTAATTTACTTCAATTTTATTTACTATACGACTGGATTTTTTGCATTCGTTATTTTTGCTTTTGTCGCTTCTGTACTGTTCAGAACGCTCGCAAACAAGTTCGCCAAAGCAGACGACCGCCCAGATTTGTATTATATGATTTTTATCGGCAGCTTCGTTGTACCAACTTTAATTCACATGCTGTTCTTTATTTAAAGACGGTGAAAAACGCACTTAACTCATTTAGAGTTAAGTGCGTTTTCTCTCTTATACCAGTCAAATACTTTCCTGATCTTACGCTCTGACCTTTAACTGATTCGCAATCAGCTCTAGAACAATTGCGACTGCTAGTATAATTAAAGTAATGGCGCCGACTTCCTGCATATCGTAGTAGAAAGTGCTGGCCATGAATAATTCATAACCGATACCACCCGCGCCTGCTGCGGCCCCCATTGCAACTGCAACACCAAAGTTAATTTCAAAGCGCAGGAATGTCCATGAAATTAAGTAGCTTTTCGTCTGAGGCACGATAACCTGGAACAGTATATGAGTGTAACTCGCACCTGATGCTCTCAGCGCTTCGATTTTACCTTCATCTACTTCTTCAAATGCTTCAGAGTATGCTTTTACCAGATAAGCAATGGAATGGAAAATCATGCCGATAACTGCTGCAACTGCACCGAGTCCTGCTGCAATCGCAAAGATTAATACCCACAGCACTGTCGGTACTGCGCGCACAACGGTAATGAATGCTTTTATCGTGTTGCTGATCCACGGTTTTGATAAGTTAACCGCCGTACCGAATGCTAAGAACAGTGAAATCACTGCACCTAAAATCGTTGCCAGAAATGCAAGAGACAGTGTAATCGCTACTTGCCATAGCGCACTCGACCACGTTGTATTATTTAAGCTCGGAGATAAAAACATCTGTCCGAGATTATCAAAAGTCATTGGAATAGCCTGAGTTAAATCAAGCCCGGAGTAATCCATGATGAAGAAACCGATAACTGTGAATATTGCTGATCCGATCAGCAAGGCTTTTAATATTCTTTGCCCTCTATTCGGTTTAGAGACTTTAATGCCGCCATTTTTATTACGTTCAACGATTGCCGTCATTATAAAATCTCCCTTCTGATGATGTTTGAAATTGCTTCAATCACAAGGACTGCGATGACGATTGACAATGTAATCAGTGACACCATTTCATAGTTCAGCTGCTTATAGTAAAGATCGAATAAGTAACCGATACCTGTTCCTGTCAGAAGCCCGACTAAGGTCGCACTGCGGATATTCGTTTCAATCATGAAGAGAATCCAGCTGAACATCTGGGGCATGCTGCCAGGCAAGACTGCTTTAAAAATAGTATGCCAGTAAGTTGCGCCCGTTGCTCTTAGAGCCTCGACTGAGTCTTCACTGCCTTCGTCGATTGTTTCGACAAATGCTCTGACTAAAAACCCAAAAGAGCCGAAGAATAGTGCTAAAAATCCTGTCATAGAGTTCGTTCCGAAACTGATAACTAAAATTAAAGCCCAGGCAACCACTGGAATATTACGTGAAATCGACGCGATTACTTTAGCAGCCAGCATTAAAGGCTTATTAATGTAAGTTAATTTAGACCCCATCAGTGCAAAGACAACGGCAAATACTGCTGCTGTCGTCGTCGACACGATTGAGATTAAAATTGTTTCCCATAACAGCCTTGCAACACTGCCTAAGTTAGCCAGGGTTGAGGCAGAAAACCACATATTGCTTGCCATCCATGAGGCAGCAGCAGGTATCGATAAGACACCCTCAATATGATTATATTCCGTGATGTAGCTCGCCAGCATGATTAACCCGACAATAACTACAACTGTCAAAAGCAAATAGAGGTTTTTCTTTTGAATAATATTAATTTCATTCGCCTGTATCGTATTAGTTTTGCTCATCTTTACTCACCTACTCCGTAATTAAGTCGTCAAAATCTGTACCGTAAATCGATTGGATGACTTCTTTATCAATTTCAGATGGATGGCCGTTATAAACAATCTGTCCGCTATTCAAGCCGATAATACGGTCGGAATAGTTTTTAGCAACATCTACCTGATGGAGGTTAACGATTACTGTAATGCCTTTTTCACTGCATATTTTTCTTAAGTGCTCCATGATGACTCTTGAAGAACTTGGATCCAGTGAAGCAATCGGTTCATCACATAAGATGATTTTAGGTTTTTGAACCAGTGCACGGGCAATACCGACACGCTGCTTTTGTCCGCCAGATAATTCATCACAGCGCTTGTAAATATGATCTTGAATACCGAGCTCAGTAATGATATCGAGTGCCTCTTCTTTTTCAGATTCTGTATACATAGAGAAAATGCCCTGCAGACTATTCTTGTAGCCTAATGTTCCGTGCATGACGTTTTCAAATACAGACAGACGGTCTACCAAATTATAGTGCTGGAAAATCATGCCGATGTTCGTTCTCATTTTTCTCAGCTCTTTGCCTTTAACGCCTGTAATATCTTTGTCATCAAACGTAATTTTACCCGAAGTCGGCTCTATCATGCGGTTTATCGAACGAAGTAACGTAGACTTACCTGCACCGGATGGACCGATAATAGACAATAATTCACCCTGTTTAATATTGAAGTTAATCCCTTTAAGGACCGACTTTCCTTTTGAATATTCCTTATTAAGATTTTCAATAGACATAATTACAGGCATTTGTTTAAGTTCTTTTTTCGATGCAGTATCAATCTCATTACCTGTAACTTCTAAATCTTCATCGAAAGAGATCAGAACTTCATCCGTCTCTTTCTTATTAAAATCTGTTCTGCTCTTTACAGTTTCTTTTGTTTTATGTTCCACCGCCATGGAATGTTGCCTCCTAATTAAAAAGAGGGGAAATCCCCTCTTAGTTGAATAAATTTTATATCGTTAGATGTCAGTTAGATTTTCAATTTAGTTGCCGCTGTTCAGTTCTCTAATTGGATTAAACCACTCATCTTCAACAATTACGAAACGCTCGTCTGCTGATTTAGTAAATAATCCGCCTTCTTCTGAATCTTCAGGAACGAATATTTTTTCATTATTAGCTACTTCGTCAGAAGCTAATAATTCCTGAATTTCGTTGAATGTTTCTTCACCTAAAGTGCTGACATTACCGATAAACGGCGCGTTCAGTACCGGTGTTGCAGAGATAATTCCGAATTGTTCTCCTGCAAGGTTAGAGAATGGATCTGCTGCACCTTCAGAAACTTCGTAAATTGCACCTGGTGTATTCTCTTCACCTTCAGCAAGCTCGACGTAGTTCTCAACACAAGTGTCACAGAATGCTGCAACATCCGCTCTGTCATTTATTAAGTTCACTGCAGAACCCTGGTGAGTGTTACCGAACATTACTTGTTCAAAGAAACGGCCGCTTTCAGCTAGGTCTTCTTCAGTTAAATCTGCATATTCTTCAGTTTCTGTAAATTTGTTTAAGATCGTTGATGTCGGTACTCTGAATCCTGAAGTTGATGATGTTGATACGAATGAGAAGTTTTTGCCTGGGAATTCGTCGATAGAGTACTCGCCTTCTCCAGTTTCGTACTGCTCCATGTTGTCGACTTTAGTTGCAAACCAGCTGTAGTATAAAGCATCTTCTTCAGTACCTGATGGACCTGAAGGGACAACTAATGGTTCTATATTATCGTTGCGTTCTTTCGCTTGTATGTATCCTTCTGCACCTGTGAATGCCAGGTCAGCATTATCATTGACAATACTTTCAATTGCAATTGCATAGTCTGTAGTTAATTCATGTTCTACTTCTCTGCCTGTTGCCTCTTCTAAAATGGCACCAATTTCCTCACGGGCATCAGCAAGTTCATTACCTGATTCGTTCGGGTACCAGACAAGGTTTAATGGCTCGTCGCTGTTTGCTGCTGTTTCAGAACCTTCTTCTGTCTGCGCCTCTTCTTCTCCCCCGCATGCTGCTAAAGCTAATACAAAAGCTGAACCAAGAAAAACATTAAATAACTTTTTCATTTTCAAACTCCTTCAGTTTTATTTACATGATTAATTAAAAATGATTCTCCTATGCAAGTAAATGCACTTTACATCTATTTAACACATGTTTATATTATCTAAATAATTTTGCCGTTTCTTTTAATAATTCACTGTCTATACCCATCTCAACGTCAGCACCAAAATCTCCGTGATAGTCCGATCCGCCTGTAATAAATAATCCATATTTTTCACACAATTCGTCTACTTTTTCATAGTCTTCCGGACCGTGATCCGGATGATATTTCTCCACCCCGTCGATCAATTCATAGCTGTCATCGATCAATTCATAGCTTTGAAGCTGGCCGGGATGAGCAATAACAGCCAAACCGTTATCCTGTCTAATCGCCTTCAGTGCTTCGGTGTAGTCGATATATTCAATGTCTCCGCTCGCCGGACCGTTATTTTTAAATAACGTTCTGTACTTAGTCGTATATTTAGGACATGTGTAATGATCATCGCAAATTGCATGCATAATGTGCTGCTTGTATATAACTCCAGCTGGACCGACAGTCTTTTTGACCGCCTCCATATCGACATCTATGCCGTAATCTTCTATCTTCTTGATTTGTTCCAAAGAGTGCTGATGACGTCTCGAAAGTAAAGGTTCTGTTAACTTTTTAATGTTTGGGGCATCTAAATCATAGTTGTAACCCAAAATGTGCACTTTTCTTTTGCGCTTAAAATCATAGGCTGAAATTTCTATCCCAGGAACCAGGTCGATTCCTGTTCGTCTTGCATATTGAAGCGCTTCATTATATGTCAAATTTGTGTCGTGATCGACGAAGCTTAACATTTTAACACCGCGTGCTTTAGCCAGATCCAGCACTTTATTTACACTATCTTTACCATCGGAAAAGTTGCTGTGTACATGCAGATCTATTTTGTTCATCATACGGCACGCTCCTCGAGCGATTTCGTGTTCATGTCATAGACTTTAGTACATAAGCCGTCCATAAATTCGAGGTCGTGAAAAATGCCGATTAATGTCGTACCGTTATCGATCAGCTTTGAAATGGTTTCTCTGACTTTCAGCTTGGATTTTTCATCGAGGGATGCTGTCGGTTCATCGAGCAGCAGCAGACGCGGATTTTTAACGACTGCACAGGCGATGTTTAAACGCAGCTTTTCACCGCCGCTGAACGTATTGGGATAGTTATGCCACAGTGCTTCAGGGATATCGAAGTGTCTGAGTGTTTCTTTCGCTTTAACGGCTGCAGTGTCTTTATCGATACCCATTTCGAGCATAGAGTTGATGACTAATTCAAGCGTCGTCGTCCGCGGCATCACTTTTAAAAATTGTGAGACATAACCGATTTCTTTAGTGCGCAGCTGAATCAGCGCCCTGTCAGTAATGCTGTGCAGATCAACATCACCAAAAGATTCTGAAGCGTACGTCACAGCACCTGTTGTCGGCTTATACGTCCCGTAAATACTTTTTAATATAGTTGATTTACCGCTGCCGCTTTCGCCGACAATGCCGAGAAATTCACCTTTTTTCACATCAAATGTAACACCGCTGACCGCTTCTCTCGTCTGGTTAAGGTGATGAATCGTAAACGATTTGCTAAAATCATTGATTTTAATCATAGTAATCCTCCTAATCTATTCGGTAGTGATACTGGCTGACAATTTTTCCGTTGACGATACATTCCGTAATCGTCGGATAATCATCAAAAATTCTAATCACGTTTAAATCCGCCTTTTTCCCAGGTGCTATTGAGCCGATTTCATCATCCATCTGAACAGCCTTAGCTGGATTAAGCGTGATGAGTTTGAAACCGTCCACCAGTGAATAATTTGCCTCTTTGTGTAATTTAAAAACAGAGTGCAGCATAGCTGGCGGATAATAATCACTGCATAGAATGGAGATACAGCCTTCCATAATGGCATCTTTGGCATTTAAGTTTCCTGAATGCGAACCGCCGAGCATTATATTTGGTGCACCGGCCAGTGTGTACATCCCTTTGCCGTGGGCATATTTTGCAACTTCCATTGTGATTGGAAACTCGCTGATGGTCGTTGCCAGTGTTTCATTAAAATCAATTTTGTCCGTTGCATCATCGTCATGTGACGCGACTGCAATCCCTTTAGACCTGGCCAGTTCCGACATTTCTTCCATTTCTGACACAGACAGTCTGTCCATTTCCTTTTTATTTTCTATCTGCTTATTGATTTCTTCGTCTGAAAGATCCTGATAGCCTTTCATCGTGTGACGGTATTTCTCAATATTGCGGTACTGTCCCTGACCTGGGGTATGGTCCATAAAACTGAGAAGATGCACACGGTCGTTTTTGATATGGTCTTTTATCGTGTCGACCATGCCGAGTGAATCCAGCTCAAAGCGCGCATGCAGACGGTGTCTGATTAAATGTTTCTCAGAGTGTGTCCGGTGAATGGCATGAATTAACTTGTTAACATTGTCAGGCTGTCTGACCGGCTTATGACCGAACAGATCCTGTTTGTAAATCGATAAAGAATGGAACATCGTCGTGATGCCGTGTGAACTTAAAATTCTTTCCGACTCTTTAATGCCGATGTTAAAATCCATTACTGTCGTTGGCCTCGGTGCGATAATTCCTTCAATATAATCGGAATGTATATCGATAAAACCTGCAGTCACATAACCGCCTTTTGCATCAATCACTCTGTCATGACCTTCGGTATCTGCTGCTGTCATCGGAATAATTCCCTTGATGATATCCCCTTCGACAACGACTGCATGGTCTTTTAAAATATCCGTTTCTGTTATGACGCTGCTATTTATAATGATCAAAACCTGTCACCTCTTATAAGATTGAGTAAACTAACTGCTGGGTGTATTTATGCTGCGGATCTTCTAAAATCTGATCAGTAATACCGTGCTCAATCACCCGTCCGTCAAGCATCACCATGGTCCGGTCACACAGCATGCGGATAATCGCAAGGTCATGAGAAACGACAATCATACTGACACCCATATCACGCTGAATTTCCTTTATCAGTTCGAGCACATCTGCCTGTACTGACAAATCCAATCCTGTTGTGACTTCATCCAGCAATAGTATCGGCGGATAATTCGAGAGGGCTTTAGCAATCTGTACACGCTGCTGCATACCGCCGGAGAAATTTTTCGGCGCCTCGTATTTGCGGCTGAGTGCAATATTTACTTTCTCAAGGAAATGATCTGCACGCTTAGTCATCTGACCGACATTACGGTTGCCGCTCGCAATCAGTTTTTCTGCAATATTTGTCACAGAGGAGAAGTCCATCTTCAGCCCCTGAATCGGATTTTGATATACCATGCCCAGCTGTTCGTTTCGAATTTGTCTTTTCTTTTGGCTGGATACGTTAAATACATTGCCGTCGACTGTATCGTCTTCATGTAAAATATACTCCCCGCCAGTGGCTTCCTGATCAAAATACAAAGTTTTCATCAATGTACTTTTACCGCTGCCGCTTTCACCGACGATGCCGAGAATTTCACCTTTGTACAGATCGAGCGAGGCATTTCTCACTGCGTATACTGTATGGCATTCAGGACACATATTTTTCTGAAGTTCAGCATCCGGGTTTTGACAGTAATCACAGCCGCTGCCGAATTTTTTTGAAAAATCTCTAAGCGACAGTACTACCTCATCATTGTTTGGCATTGTTTACTGCCCCCTCATTCATCTTCTCCAACATGTAACTTGTATCATTTGTCATGTAGTAAGTCTCTCCTGTTTCTTCATCCTGAAGCTCATCCATATAGACTCCGGTTAAGCCTGATTCACGGCACACCTTATCGTCGAATTGTTCCACTTCAAACGGATAGTCTTCAAAAGCGAGTGATTCTACTTTTGTATACGGCGGCACAGCGTGAATTTTCTTCTCGCGGCCTGCACCGAGTAAAATTAAGCCGTCATTATGATTCATCTTTGGATTATCAAACCGAGGTATTGGACTCGGCGCCATTACATAGCGGTCGTTGACCATGACTGGATAATCCGCATCATCGGTAATATGACCGTATTTCATAATCTGCTCAAATAATTTTATAAATGCACCGCTGTACTCTTTATCCCCGTGAAGCATTTTTGTTTTACGCTCGCTGGCTTCAACGACCCTGAGCGGTTCCGGCTGCGGCACTTGCAGCACTAAAATTTGGAATGGTTTTAAAGGGACTTCCGGAATTCTGTGTCTAGACTGAATCAGCGTCGCTTCTCCACTGTGAATCGTTTCCTCAACACCTGTTGTACTTTGAATTAAGTTGCGGATATTTACAGCATTAACCGATTCATCTGAACCCTGGTCGATTACTTTTAACACATCTTCCTGACCGACAAGTGATAATGTCAGCTGCAGTCCGCCGGTACCCCAGCCGCGTGCAATCGGCAGCTCACGTGATGCGAACGGCACCTGGTAGCCCGGGATAACGATTGCTTTTAAAGTTTTTCTGCGGATTTCTTTTTTTGAATGTTCATCTAAAAATGCAAAGTTCTGACTCACTGTTTTTCCCCCTTGCCTTGACGCATACGGTCAAGTTTTGATTGGAAGGTGACATAGTGCGGCAGTTTCAAGTGAGAGATAAATCCTGTCGATTCAACGGAATCAATGTGATATAGCACAAACTCGTCATCACTTGTCGCCACACCCGGTACCGGATGTTCCAGACTGTAATCCAGTACACTCATAGCAATGGCCTTCGTTTCATTTTGACCAAATACCAGACCGTAGCCGATTTTTATCATCAGGTCTTTTTCACCTGCATCAGTATCATCTTCATCAAGATCCGGCATAAATCCATCGATTTCTGTGACCTCGAAATCACCGATAAAATACTCGCCGTACCCATCATCAAGATCGACATGCACCGGCTGCTGACCCACCCGGCACTCACCGATATTCGGATGAGATGCGATACCGTAACCGCGAATTTCAGCGTAGCCAAGCGACGTTACTGCACCTGTTTGACCGCGCGTTAATGCCTGCAGTCTTTGACTTCTCGTACTTGGGTACTCGATTGCTTTTTTCGTAATATCGTCCGGTTCATTATTGTCTTCCGGTTCACGGACGAAGAGCCCTTCTTCTTCTAAATAATCAATCACTTTAGGCAATTTATTAAGTGCATAATTAAACTGCACTTCTTTGTAGTCGATTGAATCAGTCGGTCCCTCTGCCATTTTATTCAGTGAATCATCTAAAAGACGATGGGTAAAATCAGAAGTCGCACCGAGGATCTGGCCGCCCGGAATATCTTTAAAACTTGCAGATACACGGCGTTCTACGAACATTTCTCTCGTGTCTGTAATTGTTGAATAATATAATCTCGGCAAAGTCGAGCGATGCGCACGCATCAGGAAAACCGCTTCCTCCATATTGCCTTCCGCCTGCTTGATGGCCAGTGCTGCAGTGTCACGGTCGTAGAAACTCGCTTCACTCATAATCTGGTTAATCAGCTGGCGCATATTTGTTTTTATATTTTCAACATCGATGTCGGCACCTGTTTCAAGTCGCCTGTTCTTATATAAAAGTACTGAATTATTAATGGCATGCGCGCCGCCTTTAACTGCAACGTAACCCATTTACAGCACCTCCACTTTCGTCGTTCTTGGAATCACAATCAAGTTGTTATTTTTATCAGTCATCATTAAATCGATGCCGAGCGGAAATTCTTTGCATACTTCATTTCTATGATTGAACCATTCCTCTGCCAGTGATAATTGAATATCCGTCGTTTCCTTAATACCGGGACCGCTTAAACGATAAGTCCGACCTTTGCCGATACTTTCAATATCGATCATCAGTGTTGCCGACTTTTCCGGGGAAATCAATACGCCCTTCAACACATTTGTAAAATATTCTTTTTTAAGACCTTCCTCTTTTAAGACGATAAAATCTGACGCTGAAAAATCTTCATCAGCAATAGCTCCAGTCAAAACCTTTAGCTCTTTTTTCATCGTTTGATCGCCTGTATAAAACGTCACTTCGTTATCAAACAGTGTCATCGCAGCCAGTAAAGCTGCATTGCTGAAATCTGTATAATTTTTAACTTCTTCAGTAATCAATTCAACATGCCCGGGACGGCTCGTTGCATTGACGAGCTGGCGGTAGACCTGCTGAGTAGTATGTACGATTGTATTCACCGTGATCCTCCTAGTCGTTCATCATTTCGAAGCTGACTTTAGTTTGTAAAATCTTTTCCGTTTTTTCTGCGATATCATTTGCTTCAACATTTTTAAGCGTATTTAAAATTTCATTTAACTCCGTAGTGAACTGCTCCATTTTTATACTCAAATCGATAAAAGCCATCGCTTGTGATAGTTCATTATCTGAACCCTTCACAAGACCAGTACCTACCACTGAGCCATGTCTTATTTTAGTTTCAGTTATGAGCACTTCACCCATATAAAATAATGTGTTCTTCGCATGCTCTCTCGTTTTCACCATCACTAGACCTTCACTCGGTCCGCTGATTATGTCGAAATCCAGTTCTTCTTTATATTTGAGGAAAAAATCTATTGCCTCTTGTCTGCCGTATTTTGCAAAAACGCGTGTCCATAGCTTTCTGTCCATGTCACGACCTCCTTATGACCTAATCCTAACTTGTTGCCAAGTCAGGTGAGTTTAAGTATTGGTAAAGGAATGTAAATATTGGATTGATAAATGTTAAACATCCTGGATGAAGAGCTTTGCTTTATAATTATTCATTCACAACGAAAAATCGCCGCTGTCTTCCACAAGACACAAAAAAAGACCACAACTTAAAAGTTATGGCCCTAATTCTCATCAGACAGCTGATGTTTAAACAAATCGCTTCTATATAATATTTTAACTCGTTCCAGACAGTCACCCGTCTCCTTATCGTACGTATCTGTTTCAAATACTAATAATGGCACCAGTTCGCTGCAGTTTAAGATGTTCATTTCTTCTACTGTAGGAAACTGAGTCGATATGACACGGTCTTTACTGCTTAACTGCTTGTGTCCGGAATTTTTGAAATAGGTATAAACAGACTGCAGATTATTTTTATCGTTATAAATATTTGGAAACAGGTCTTCTCTTATATAGGAAATATGAATGGCACACGGCACATGATTAACGATTCTTAAGCGTGTCACTTTAAATATGTTGACACCTTCCGAAAGCTCGAGCGAAGATCTGTAATATTCACTTTCCTTTTCGCCCGCATAGTCTGCACAGATCACACGGCTTTCATACGGAATATTCTGTTCCTGCATTTTATCAGAAAAACTCGTCGTTCCCGTAACGACAAATTCTATTGTCGGGAGCGGTTCATTGACGAAACGGCCGACGCCTTGTTTGCCGTATACAATTCCCATTTTCTCAAGCTGCACCAAGGCATTTCTCGCCTCAATCCGCTTCGCATCATATGCGTCTGATAATTCATTTTCACTCGGCAGCTTATCGCCGGGCTGCAGTTTTCCGTCTAATATCATTTCGTGAACTTTAGATCTGATCAACGTTTCTTTTGATACTTCTATATTGTTTAAAGACATAATTAATACTCCTTATGACACGATAAATTTATTATACACGTCCGTTCAATTTCATACTAATCATAACAATAACCGAATGTTTTTATAGTTTTACACCATATTTCAATCGAAATATGAACTTAATTCAAAAAAACTCTTGATAAGTTCGTGATTTCTGTTAATATAAATACATTCATAATCTTTCATACTAAAGGAGCTTTCGGAATGGACTTGTTAAAAAACAAAATTTTATCAGAAGGTGTTGTACTTTCGGATAACGTATTAAAGGTAGATAAATTTTTAAATCACCAGATTGATCCCGAGCTGATGGTAGAAATCGGCAAAGAATTTTACAACAGATTTAAAGACTCAGAAATCACTAAAATTCTGACACTTGAATCATCAGGCATTGCCCCTGCTGTCATGACAGCTTTGAATTTTAATGTCCAAGCCATTTTTGCCAGAAAAAGAAAATCCCTGACATTCACTGATGATCTTTTATCTGCACAAGTCTTTTCATACACTAAACAAGAAACGAATATGATTAGTGTGTCGAACCAGTTCATCCAGCCCGGCGATAATATTTTAATTATCGATGACTTTCTAGCTAACGGCGAAGCTGCCGGTGCGCTGATTAATATAGTTGAACAAGCTGGTGCCAACGTTTCAGGTGTAGGCATCGTTATTGAAAAATCATTCCAGAGCGGTGCATCTATTCTTAAAGACAAAAATTATCGTGTTGAGTCTTTAGCACGCATCTCATCTTTAGCGGATCATAAAGTAACATTCGCAGGTGACACAAAATAATGGCACAGCAATCGAACGTTAAAGACTTTTCACTCGGGCTGCAGCACGTACTGGCTATGTATGCAGGTGCAGTCATCGTTCCGCTGATTGTCGGCAACGCTATCGGCCTGACACCCGCACAGCTGACATATTTAATTTCTATCGATATTATGATGTGCGGCATCGCAACAATTCTTCAGGTCTGGAAGAATAAATTCTCCGGCATCGGTTTACCCGTCGTGCTCGGATGTACGTTTACCGCCGTCGGTCCGATCATTAACATAGCAAACACTTACAGCATTCAATCCGTTTACGGCTCTATTTTAGTATCCGGTCTAATCGTAGTTCTCATCGCATCATTTTTCAGTAAGCTGATTCGCTTTTTCCCGCCTGTTGTAACGGGCAGTGTCGTCACTACGATTGGCTTAACTTTAATTCCTGTTGCGATCAATGATCTCGCAGGGGGCCAGGGGGCTGAAGATTTTGGTTCAGCTGTCAATTTATTTTTAGGTTTTATAACACTAATTATTATTTTACTTATTTTAAAATTTGCTAAAGGTTTCTTTGGCTCCATTGCGATATTGTCGGGTATTATTCTCGGTACTGTTATCGGCGCCTTTTTCGGACGTGTTGATCTGACACCAGTTGCTGAAGCATCATGGCTCCATCTACCGCAAGTATTTTACTTCGGTACACCGGAGTTCCATCTGCTGCCGATATTAACCATGACACTTGTCGCTCTGGTCAGCCTTGTTGAATCGACAGGCGTCTATTTTGCACTTGGGGATATTACAGAGAAGAAAATTAACGGCCATGATTTAAAACGCGGCTACCGCGCTGAAGGGATGGCTATTATTTTAGGCGGTCTCGTGAATGCTTTTCCTTATACGACATTTTCTCAAAATGTCGGTTTGATTCAAATATCAGGTGTCCGCAGAAATAAAATTATTTATATTGCAGGTGTCATGTTAATCATTTTAGGTCTTGCACCTAAAATTGGGGCGGCGACACTTGCAATCCCCGGCTCTGTTCTCGGCGGTGCTATGCTTGCAATGTTCGGCATGGTAATTAGCGCCGGCATTAAAATGCTGTCGCATGTTGATTTGAACAAACAGGAAAACATGGTAATTGTCGCTATTTCACTCGGCATGGGTCTGGCTGTTACAGTCGTTCCCGACTTGTTTGCAGTGCTGCCGGAAAATCTATCTGTCATTACATCAAGCGGTATTGTTATGGGCAGCCTTACAGCTATAGTACTGAACGCAGTATTTAACTTTAAATCGATTATCAATCCAAGAAATACATGACGAAGTAACAGCGGAGACAGTATTGTGTCCGCTGTATTATTTTATCCAGTGACTGATGGTTGCCATTTATCTTCTACTTGTAATAAGATTATTACAAGTAAATAATTTAAGGAGTGTATCTTCTATGAAAGAAATGAACGTGGAAAGTTTTAACTTGGATCATACGAAAGTCGCTGCACCTTATATTCGCCTCGCTGGAACGAGCGAAGGTCAGCACGGTGACGTAATTTATAAATATGATATCCGTTTTTGCCAGCCTAACAAGGAACATATGGATATGCCGGCGCTGCATTCAATCGAACATTTAATGGCTGAAAACATTAGAAACCACCACGACCGCGTTGTTGATTTAAGTCCGATGGGCTGCCAGACCGGTTTTTATTTATCAGTACTGAATGATGACGATAAATCAGGCATTGAAGATGTTATGGAAAAAACACTGAACGATGTGCTGGAAGCGACAGAAGTTCCTGCCTGCAACGAAGTCCAATGCGGATGGGCAGCGAGCCACAGTTTAGAAGGCGCTAAAGAAATTGCACGTCAAATGCTTGAAGGCCGTGACTCATGGAGTACAGTCTTCGCATAAGCTTTAAAAGACCGCTTACGAGCGGTCTTTTTTTGTTCTTATTTTAGACACAGAAAGACGTACCAGGCAGTGTTTTATCATCATTTCAATTTACATCATCACCCTTCACGCGTAAAATAAACTGGATAATATAAATATGAAAGAGGTTTTTTGAAATGATTATGCCGGTATGGCTGATGTGGCTTATTCCGCCCGCAGTATTCATGGTAATACCATTAAAAATGCTGATCGACTGGTTTGCGATATACTTACCGCTCGATAAAAAATATAACCGCAAGGAATTGACTGTTAAAACGTCATGGAAAATCTGGCTGACAGATATTGGACTGCATCTTGCAGCCGTTGCGATTCTATACGCATCGCTGTATATTGATCCATTATTCAGAAGCAACCCTGCTTCTTTCGATGAAGTGAAAGAAATCAGTAACGGTACACCGGACTGGATCGTCGCATTTTTCGAAGGTCTGATTGCCAATCCATTCGACAGTATTTACAGTATGATTTTCATTTTAATTGTATTTATCGTTATTATTTTAATTCAATTTAAATTAACTCAAAAAATCTACATCAAATGCGGTCTTGACCCTAAACAGGTTGCTAAATCCAGCATTATTTCAACCTTACTAATGGCACCGTGGATTATTATTATCCCGACATCATTATTTTCATCAATTATTTAACATAAAAAGATCACTGCCGTTGATTCACGGCAGTGATCTTTTTAAAATTTATCTGCGCATTCTAGTTTCTACTTCTTCTATCGTCGGCATTGCTGTCTGAGCACCAAATTTTTCCACACTGATTGATGCAGCCACATTGGCGAAGTTACAGCTGTCTTCTAAATTTTCACCTCGGGCGATGCGGCTGACGAAAGCACCGTTAAAACAATCCCCAGCGCCGGTTGTATCTACCACTTCGGCCTTCATCGTCGGAACATCAACACGGTAAGCATCAACTGAATAGTAGCAGCCCTTGCTGCCGCTCGTGACGACAAACTTATCGACGTGATCTTTTAAAATCTCAGGGTGTGCCTCAGCCAGCTGGGTCAGTTCAATCTGGTTCGGTGTAATGTATGTACTGTAGTTAATAATGTTATCCGTCAGCTTTCTAGCCGGTGCCGGATTAACAACTAAATCAACATTGTGCTCTCCGCACACTTGAGCGACGTGATCCACAGTTTCAATTGGAATTTCAAGCTGTGTCACAACAACGTCGCTGTCTATAATTGCCTGACGGTGTTTATCGATAACGTCTTCAGTAACATTAGCGTTTGCACCCGGCACAACGATAATCGTATTATCCATAGGGTTCACGGTAATCATAGCAATTCCGCTTTCTACGTCATCAATCATTTCAATATGCCCGACGTTGACCCCTTCATTTTTTAAGTTCTCAATCATTTCCTTACCAAATGCATCGTTGCCAACTCTGCCGATAAACGTCACATCACAGCCGAGTCTTGCGGCAGCGACTGCCTGGTTTGCACCTTTGCCGCCGCACAGCGTCGTAAATTTTTCACCGGTCAATGTCTCGCCGATTGCCGGGTGACGTTCTGCTGTAACGACTAAATCCATATTTAAACTGCCTACAATAGTTACTTTAGGCTGATTCATGTGTTCTACCTCCAAGAATTACTATAAACTGCTCAGTTTCTCAAGCAGTATATTTTGAAATGCTGTTAAATCAATATCGTTAAGCAGAGTAACGTTTCGTCCCGCTTCAGGTGCTGTTTTACGCAGATCGCACACTGTCATTCCTCTATTAATGTCATCCGTGCAGTCAACGTCGACACTGACTTGGATCCCTTTAAAAATTTCAGGATTCGTAACGTAAATTACTGCAACCGCATCGTGAATATGCACAAGGTCGCTGTTAATATATGCCGGTGAATCGAAATAGAACTTCAGCATATCACCGAATGCCTTCTGCACTTCGTTCTGACTGGTAAACATTGCTTCAACCTGATTGCGGTCGAGGCCGCTCTTATGCGTCACATCAAGCCCGCACATAACGATTGGCAGGTCTGAATCGAAAACTATTTTCGCAGCTTCCGGATCACCCCAAATATTGAATTCAGCAGTCGGTGTTCTGTTGCCGAAAGTTCCGCCGCCCATCAATACAATTTCTTTAATCCGCGTATTCACTTCCGGGTACACTTTTAATAACAGTGCGATATTCGTCAGCGGGCCGACCGGCACAAGCGTCATCTTTTCATCTTCAGGCAGATTCATAATCGCATCTCTTATCAATTGAAATGTATTCCCTTTTTCCGCCTGTTTTCCAGTTTTTGGAAGTACGGTATTACCGAGGCCAGTTTCGCCGTGGACATGTCCTGCATCTTCTTTCGCTCGTGTTAATGGTCCTTCAGCACCGCGTACGACAGGCACATCCAGCTTTAAAAAACTGCTGAGCGCCAATGCATTATTTGTGACGCGTTCAATCGTCTGATTGCCTGCTACCGTGGAAATACCGTGAATGTGAAGTGCGTCCTGACTCGCTGCCGCTGCTGCCAGTGCAATTGCATCATCGATACCGGGATCGCAGTCGATCCATACGTTTATTTTACTCATTATCGCTGCCTCCGCTGTATGATTTTAAAATCTCCTCAAACAGACTCCAAAATGCCTCCTGGTCTACGCCCAGTGCAACATTTGTATTCGGTTCTCTGCCTGTCACTGATAAAGTATCAACAACAGTCATACCATATGAATATTCACCTTTTGTTTCAATCGTTACATTTAAATATTCCGTTTTAAACAGTTCAGGTTTTAACAAGTACATCGTTGTACACGCATCATGAATTGGGCCGCCGTTAAAGCCGAAATGATTTTTATACGTTTCACCGAAGAAAATGAGCAGTTCTTTAACAAATTCTGCTATTTTGTTATCAATATTTCCAACACGTTGAATGATATCCTGTGTCGCAATGACCTGGTGAGTGACATCAAGACCGAACATCGTCACCGGCACACCGCTCTCATAGACTACTTTTGCAGCTTCAGCGTCCACAAATATATTAAATTCAGCGGCCGGTGTCCAATTGCCGAAAGTACCGCCGCCCATCAGTACAATTTCATCTATATTTTCTATAATTCTCGGTTCTTTAATTAAAGCCATCGCAATATTTGTCAGCGGACCTGTCGGTACTAAAGTAACCGCCTCATCCGACTGCATCACCTGATCGATAATAAAATCGACGGCATGACCATCGAGTGCTGAAATTTCTGGATCTTTTAATACCGGACCATCCATGCCTGTTTCACCGTGGATTTCGGGAGCAATTTCACTCTTTTTCACTAACGGCCGTCTGGCACCCTGTACTACAGGTACATCGAGGTCCAGGAGTTCACTGATTTTAAGAGCATTCACCGTGTTTTTTTCTACTTCAACATTGCCTGCAACTGTCGTTATGCCAAGAATTTTTAAGTCGCTGACATCCGATGCAGCAATAATAATAGATATCGCATCATCATGTCCCGGGTCACAGTCTAAAATTACATTTCTCATTAAAAAACACTCCACTTCTTCCTTGTTAAATTAATTATCTCATGCACCGCTTAATTTTTATAGTAATAAACGACCAGCTGAGTTCTGTCTCTCAAATCCAGCTTAGTCAGCATTTGCGATATATAATTTCTTACCGTGCCTTCACTTAAATATAGTTTTTCAGAAATTTCCTTGTTGTTACAGCCTTCAGATACCAGCTTAATGATGTCCTGTTCTCTCGCTGTCAGATCACTCAAATCCTTATGGGCTGATGCTGCAGACATGTTCTTCACAATATTGCTGTCAAATACCATATTTCCTGACAAAACCGCTTCAATTGCCGGTATAATCCCCGACAGATTATCTTTTAGCAGGTAGCCTTTACAGCCGATATTTAACGCTTCATGGATATATTCATCGTCTTTAAATGTCGTAATTAATAATATTTTTGCTTCAGGGTGTTTATCGAGTATTGCTTTACTTGCCTGCAGCCCCGTCATGCCGCTCATTCTAATATCGGTCATTAAAAGATCTGGCCGATGCTGCTGATACAGCTGAACCGCATCAGCCCCGCCTGTTCCTGTTGCTGCGACTTCGTAATCCGAGTTTTCAACAATTGTCGTCAGTGCGGTCACTACTAAAGGATCATCATCCACGATGACTATCTTCATCTCGTTCAGCCTCCTTATAAAATATAGTATGAACGACAAAACCGTCTGCTGTAAAAGTGGTCAGCACGCCGCCGTACTTTTGGACGATTTCTCTCATCGACTGCAATCCCATACCTGTATTATAACTATCCGAAACCTTGCCGTTATCTTTAACCGTCAAAGTTAAAAACTTAGGATGTTCCTTAATAACGACTTTAAAAGCTGTGGCATTTGAGTGCTTCCTAATGTTAGTCAGCGCCTCTCTGACAATAGACAGCATATCTATTTTCTGTTCGTGAGTCATAGTGAGCTTTACGTCATATATGAATTCTTTACTATACTGTTCCATCTCGATTAAATAGCTGTCAATTCTCGCCTCTAAATCAATCGATGAATCGTACAGATTATGAATGCTGTGCCGGATATCATTCATGCCGTCTTTTAATCTTCCCTGCAGCTGTTTTAAAGACTGCTGCAGTTTATCTTGATCTTTGACGTACTGCAGCGATTCAATCAGCAGGATGCTGCTCGACAGTGAATGCCCGAGTGCATCGTGCATGTCGCGCGCAATACGGTTCCGTTCATTCAGACCGGCCATGTATATATCTTTCTCATGTGTTTTCATAATTTCATTACGCTGAGCTTTCAAGCGGAGATTGTCCTCTGTCAGCTGGTCACGCATGCGCTGAGTCAGTTCTTTTTCTCTATATAATTTAACCGACAGGCTCATGATGTAAAGAATGATCAGACTGAGTATAAGCAATTCCCATTCTTTAAAAAGCAGTATGGGGATCAGTGTCAGCAGACCCATTCTCCCATATTTTCCGTACACGGCATAAGCCAGCAGCGGAAAGAAATACAGATAAGAGATATCGATAAGTAAAAGTCCCAGCAATACTGTCAATACGATAAAAACCACGTACTTTTTCTTAAATGCATCAATCGAAAACAGTGCGATAAACGATATCAATATTACCGTGACATTAGCAGTCTCCACTGACATGAAATAATAAAGCGTCAGCACTGTAAATATCAGCAATTTCTCGTATATCTTCGACATTGTTTCACCTCATCATATGACAATTGTCACTGCAGCTCGTGACGCCGGACACTAACCGGCCACTTATTTATAGTATAAACTTAAATTAACAAATTTAGTACAGGAGGCAATAATATGATTGAAATGGACAAGGTAGTCAAACGGTACAAAGACGTTATTGCACTCGATCACTTCTCTTTCCTGGCCGGCCAAAATGAAATTATCGGCCTTTTAGGACCGAATGGCTGCGGCAAGACAACAGCCATTAATTGTATGCTGTCGCTCTTAAAGTTCGATCAGGGCACAATTAATATTTTCGGCGAGCCCGTTAATCCGAATAATAACAAAACGAAGCGCCGAATCGGCATCGTACCGCAGGAACTCGCTATATTCGAAAAATTAAATGTCGTTGAGAACATCGATTTTTACTGCGGTCTGTATGTCAATGACAGAAGAAAAAGAAAGCAGCTCGTCGATGAAGCCATCGATTTTGTCGGCCTTGAAAAATACAGAAAATTTGTTCCAAAACAACTGAGCGGCGGTTTAAAACGCAGACTGAACATCGCCTGCGGTATTGCACACAAACCGGATATACTCTTTCTGGACGAACCGACAGTAGCGGTTGACGCCCAGAGCAGAAATTTTATTCTAGAAGGCGTTAAAAAAATGAAAGCCGAAGGGACTACTGTGATTTACACTACTCATTATTTAGAAGAAGCTGAGGATTTATGCGACTCTTTCGTTATTATGGATAATGGGCGCAATATTGCACAAGGCACACTCGATGATCTGCAGAAATCAATTTCTACAACTGAGAGCATCACAGTAAAATTTATTGCTGAGGACAGTACGCTCGTCAATCGCTTAAAAGAAATACCGCACGTCAACCAGGTCATTAAAACAAAAGATAAATATAATATCCAATTCGAAAAAAATCATAATAATCTTTCGAATCTCATTCGTTTTATCGATGAAAACTCACTCACTTACTCAGAAATTAAAAGTGAACAGCCGTCATTGAGCAATATCTTCCTGGAATTGACAGGCAAGGAGCTGAGGGACTGATGAACTTTTTACGACTCATCTATTACTTACTTGTAATTAACTTTAAAGATTTTGGATTTATTTTTTGGACAATCGGCTATCCGCTCGTACTCGTCACTATATTTATGGCGACGACATCCAATCTCGCCGGTGATGATCTAGAAGAAATTAAAGTGGGGGCAACCGAAGACAGTGAGTACTTCGAAGCGCTTAAACAAGTCGAATTTATAACAGTAAATGAAATGACGGTCAGCGAAGCACGGACGAGTCTGTCTGAAGAAAATATTACAGGCTACATTAATAAAGACGGTACTTTAATCGTTGAAGAGAACGGCTTTGAAGCATCGATTTTAGAATCTGTTATCAATCAGATTCAACAGACGTATACGCTCGGTATTCCACCTGAAAACTTTAACTTTGACGTTGATTTTATCGAAACAAATGAAATGGAAACCGAACCTCAAGTGGTGATGTACTACTCCACTGTCGCGATGATTTCTCTCTATACGGTCTTTACGAGCATGGAGTTAATTTCATCAATGCGTCCCAATCTTAGTACTATGGGCGCCCGGTTTTCAGCGAGTCCCTTTAGCAAAACGAAATATATACTGGCGAGCTCCATCGCCGGACTATTTCTCGGACTGCTGTCAAATGGCCTCGTCATCGGCTATTTAATGATATTTAATGACTCAGTGCTGTTTAATCATCTGCCGGCAACTCTCGGTATAATCGTTGCCGGAAATATTGCCGGCCTTGGCCTCGGCTTTATAATCGGGCTGACACCGCGTGTAAACATCAATGTTAAATCCATCGTTCCTGTGGTTTTCATCGTCGGCCTGGCATTTCTCGCCGGACTGATGGGTCCCGGTGTGAGAACTGTTGTAAACCGCGAACTGCCGTTTATTAATCAGCTCAACCCGCTCGCACATGTGACAGATACGATTTATCGTGTGAATTTAATGGATAACTTCGATAGTTACTGGACGACAATCGCATTCTTAATCGGTATAACAGTCGTCAGTTTCTTCATCACTTTAATTGCATTAAGGAGGAAACAATATGACCATATTTAAAATAATACTCCTCCATTTCTGGAAATTTAAATGGCTAATTCTTCCGCTCGCACTTATCTTTTTCGTCATCGCAGCCTTGTTCAGCACTTTGGGCGGTTCGGATACATTTGAAAGCGAAACACTCGGGATTACAGTTGTCGATGCGTCGGAATCAGAAACATCAGCTGCACTGATTGAATATTTGAGCAGTAAACATGAAGTTGAAGTCATTGATGAACTCGATCGCACGTATTTAGAAGAAAAGGTATTTTTGATGGAAATTCACGGTGCGGTAATTATTGACAGCAATTTTGAGAATCAGGTAAAAACCGGAGAACCGGCAGTTGAAATTATTAGCGACGAACGCGCAGCAGCTTCCATACAGCTGGACAGCGAAATATCTAAATTTTTAATGTTTGCAAATGCACAATTTAATGCTGCAGGAAGTCTTAACGCGGACACCTTGCAGACTGCACTGACTGATACTGTCGATGTAGAGCTTAACGGTAAGGGGACAAGTGCTGTTGAAGAAAACTATACCAATGCAGCAAGCTACTCCAATTTCGCTGCCTACTGGCTGATGCTGTTTATCATGCTGACAGTCGGCAACCTGATGTCCGAATTTAACAAACCGGAATTGCAAAAACGAATGATTTCTGCACCAGTATCCTCAACATCCAGTGCCCTGCAGATTCTCGGTGCTCAGATATTAGTCGGTATTTTCTCTGTACTGATTATGTTCTTCGGCTTAGTCGCTCTGTACTACGACCGTTTAGAAGGCATGCCGCTTGCACATATTTTGCTGGCACTTATTCTGATTATGGCGTTCACACTGGCTATGCAGTATGCCATCAATGCGCTGACGACCAATCGTTTTATCGTGAACGGCTTGACCAACTTAATCACACTTGGCCTTGCTTTCTTATCGGGAATTTTTATTCCGATAGAACTATTCGGAAGCACGGCACAGCATATCGCAGAGTTCCTGCCGCTGTATCACTACACGCAAATATATGCTGCATCAGATATCAGCTGGAGCGAGTCTGCCTTGTCGATCTCTATACTGCTCTTGTATACACTCGCCTTCCTGATTATCGGAATTATTTTTAATAATCAGCGTAAAAGTACACAATTGTAACGAACAGTAATATACTGAAACTCAATATGTTACTGAAGGGAGGGAATAGTTCAGTGATAAAAACTAAAACAATTTCCGCCATGACAGAAAAAGGACTCGATAAAAAAATCTCAGAATTCCTTTACGAAAACCAGTATATAGAAGTCAGCGATATTCATTTCAATGTCGGCAGCGTCTTTGCCGTATTAATTGTTTACAAAGATAAGTAAAAAAAGATGGTTAAGGGGAACCCCTTAACCATCTTTTTGCTGTTAATTATCTTTAAATATTTCATCGATATATTCCACGTCTTCAGGGTCCAGCTCAATATCCGCAGCCCGCATGTTCGCTTTAATCTGCTCCCCTTTTTTCGCACCTGGAATAATTACATCGAGAGACGGTCTTGTTAAATAAAATGCCAAGACGATCTGTGCGACATCTTCATCGTATTTCTTAGCAAGCTCTTTCAGCTTATCTACTTTTTGCAAGTTATCTTTAAACTGATCTTCCTGATAAAATGGAAGATTGCTTCTTAAATCTTCAAATTTTGTATTCTCATCATATTTACCTGCAAGCAATCCCGCTGCCAGCGGGAAAAATGGAATAAAGGTAATATTATTTTCTTTAGCGTATTCCATAATCTCTTTTTCAGCTTCACGGTTTAATAAGTTATATTGATTTTGAATCACATCGACGTGATTCTCTTTATTTGCTTCTTTCAGCTGTTCCAGTGAAAAGTTTGAGACGCCAATCGCTTTAATTTTACCCTGCTCTTTTAATTTGTAAAGGGCTGCGACCGCTTCATCTTTCGGTGTCTCTTCATCCGGGAAATGAATATAAAATAAATCGATATAGTCTGTCTGCAATCTTTGAAGTGCATCTTCTACTGCTTGGCTTAAAAACTCTGGAGAATTATCCATTACAGTATCTCCATTATCAAGTTCTATGTGTGCAGCTTTTGTAGCAATGACGACATCTTCTCTTTTATATTCTTTTAAAACTTGACCAATCAATTCTTCAGAACGTTTCGGTCCATATATATATGCTGTATCCAGCAAGTTTACACCGCTGTCCAGCGCGTCTCTTACAGTTTGTTTACCTTCTTCTTCATCGACGTCACCATATAAATTATAACCGCCGACAAAGTTTGTTCCAAGGGCTATCGGATGTACTTTAATTCCTGATTTACCTAATTCAGCTAATTGTGTCAACTGGCATACCTCCTATATTTATATACCACTGTCTCTTTCCTTTTACTGCATATGTTAAACATTATCTCAGATACTGATTTGGCCTTGCAGTAAAACGTTTTTTTTAGGATACTATAAAAGAGTGGAAAACTATTTAGGGAGTGTTTTTAATGAATCAGGAGCAACTTGATAAAGTAAAACAAGGCAATGGTTTTATTGCTGCGCTGGATCAGAGCGGCGGCAGCACGCCAAAAGCTTTAAAAGCGTATGGTGTCAATGAAGATCAATATTCTAACGAAGATGAAATGTTCGACCTGGTACATGAAATGCGTACGCGCATCGTTACTTCACCTTCATTCACTTCTGATAAAGTCCTCGGCGCGATTCTTTTCGAACAAACGATGGACCGCGAAGTGGAAGGTCAGTACACAGGCGACTACCTTGCTGACAAAGGCGTCGTTCCTTTCTTAAAAGTCGATAAAGGACTTGCAGACGAAGAAAACGGCGTACAGCTGATGAAGCCGATTCCGGGTCTTGATGAATTATTGGCACGTGCAAACGAACGTAATATTTTTGGTACGAAAATGCGCTCTAATATTTTATCAGCAAACAAAGAAGGCATTACAGCAGTTGTTGAACAGCAGTTTGAAGTCGGCAAACAGATTATTGCTGCAGGACTTGTTCCAATTATCGAACCTGAGGTCAGCATCAATGCCGGTGATAAGGAAGACATTGAAGCACTGTTAAGAGATGCGATTTTAGAAGAGTTAAACGGTCTGGCAGAAAGTGAACTTGTAATGCTTAAACTGACGATCCCGACTGTACCAGACTTATACAAAGAACTGGTAGACCACCCGAATGTTATTCGTGTCGTAGCACTTTCAGGCGGATATTCGAGAACTGAAGCAAACAATTTATTAAAAGAAAATCACGGCATTATCGCAAGCTTCTCGCGCGCTTTATCGAGTGATTTAAATGCAGGCCAGTCCGATGAAGAATTTGATGCTAAACTTGCTGAAGCCATCGATTCAATTTACGATGCATCAGTCAACAAAAAATAATAAATACTAAAAAGACAATGGCATGCCATTGTCTTTTTTTAATAAGGGGTAATGAATATGAAAGCACTGATTAATATCGATTATACTTACGACTTTGTCGCTGCAGACGGAAAACTGACTGCCGGTGAACCTGCACAAAAATTGCATGACTACATTGTCAGCACGACGCGCGAATTTATCGTTAATGGGGATTACACGATATTTGCGATCGATGCACATGAAGAAAATGATCCGTATCATCCTGAGACAAAATTGTTTGTACCGCATAATATTATCGGCTCAAAAGGACGCGATTTATACGGCGAACTTGAAGCACTGTATCAGGAAAACAAAGAACAGGATCACATCTATTACACAGATAAAACGCGCTACTCCGCTTTTGTTGGAACAGATGTTGAACACCGCTTGCGTGCCCGCGGCATTACTGAAATTCACCTGGTTGGTGTCTGTACCGACATTTGTATTCTTCATACCGCCATCGATGCCTATAACAAAGGATTTGACATTGTCATTCACGAGCAAGGCGTATCGAGTTTTAATCTAAAAGCACACGACGTCGCCCTGGCGCACTTTAAAAACTCTCTGGGTGCCAAGGTGATATGATTTTTAAATAACTATTCAATTTGCGGTCCGATGACATAAAATCATCGGACCGTATTTTAATATTAAAATGTCGATAAACCGGTAAATTCCTGAACTCTGTACATTATCGTTTTAATTAACGATGCTTCTGCTTCTTCTTCATAGTCGAGCGTATACTCAGCCCCCTCGTTCGTCCATAGGCGCTCATAATATGCTGTCACTTCCTGAGCAAAGTCACTGTCCCTCGGTGCGGTCACCATCATATTGGTTTCCAGATTATAATTATCGAGATTGCGTCTTGTAAAGTTTGCAGAGCCCCCATTGAATATAAGTGATTCCTCAGTTTCCAGTGTAATAAATTTGGCATGATACTGTTCTCCGCTCGATTTGTACCATCTGATATTCGGCGGATTATTATGCTTCATCAGCTCATCTGCGACCGGCCGGTTTGGCACACCATTTTTCTCATTGCCGAATGCATCCTGATTAATATCTAAAATGATATTCAGTTCAACACCCCGGTCGAGTGCTTCTTTAAAGGCTTTAATTATATCTCTGTCGGATAAATAAAATAAACCGACATTTAAAGTCTCTTTTGCCTTAGCTTGATCAACCATCTTAAGAATATTATCCTTGATTCTTTCTTCAGTAATCAGTTTTACAGCATACTGACCTTCTGGTGTATCTGCTTGATCCTGGAGTTTATCGGAAAAATCACTAAACATCCGAGTATTTCCTCCGCTGAAATTAACAATTGCACGTTCTGATTCTAAGAGGTCATGCAGTATATCGCCGCTGAATTGCACAGCGATATTTGAGTGATGAGCACTGGCATCATGAGGATTAGCGGATGTCACCAGTCCATTTTTTTCATTGATAATCAATTTTCTATGATTGGCTTTAAAATTCAGCAGTTCTAAATATGAGCGGATATTAACTTCAGGGCCAGCCGGCCTTAAAGCATTTTTAAGCCACTGGTCTTCTGAATTGCCAAACCACTGAAAATACGATCTGTAAAAACCGGAATACAGCGGATTTGAATCCCTCAGTTTCGACAAATCTGTAAAGACGACTTCTATACCGGCATCCATAAGCGCTTGAATATGCGGAGGAGTGTATGTCCCGTAAAATGTATTGATGCCATCTGAAATGAAGACAATTTCGAGCTCTGGATTTTCTTCTTTTTTAGCAGTCAATTTATCTGTTAAGCTTTGTGACAGCTCCGGAAATTCCAGCGTTTCATGATTATAATCATCGTTAAATAAAAACATATCGAGAACGAGAAATTCCTCAGCCTCATCAATCACCTTATAAATCTCCTCAAAGATTTCCTGCTCTTGTGTCGTGTTTTCATTTTCTGTATATGTAAGGTCGTATAAAAATTCAGCATGATCCGTCTGATATTCTTCAGATTCATAGGCAACATTGTCAGGAACCGGTATAAAATACCTTACACCCGCAACAATTAAGGGTATAAGTATTAGTGCACCGATAATTATGAAGAATAAATAGCGTTTTTTCATTATCCACCTCTGTGATAAATAGTATTATTTTACACTTATGGCCATTCTATCAAAGAAACATTGTGAAAGTGATAAGATATTTAAGCTTTAGATGGTATAATATAACTTACGAATTTTAAGGAGTGGAATGTGTGAAGATTAATGTATTGTACGAAGATAACCATTTACTCATTGTCGATAAGCCGGTAAACATCCCTGTCCAGGAAGACAGTTCAGAAGATAAAGACTTATTAACTATGTTAAAGGAATATATTAAAGAGAAATACAACAAACCAGGGGCTGTGTATTTAGGCCTGGTGCATCGCCTGGATCGCCCTGTCGGCGGCGCTGTTGTGTTTGCTAAAACCTCTAAAGCAGCATCGAGATTATCCAATGAAGTGAGACTTCATAATTTTGAACGCCAGTATCACGCTGTTGTTGAAAATTATTTAGATCAGAAAAAAGGGACTTTAACGAATCATTTGTTCAAGGATCAAAAGAAAAATATTTCCAAAGTGGTTCATAAAAATCACCGCGGTTCAAAAATGGCCAAACTGGATTACGAAACAGTCGATGAAAAAAATAACTTTTCATTGGTTAAAGTGAAACTTCATACCGGACGTTCTCACCAGATTCGTGTTCAATTATCTCATTTTGGCCACCCGCTGTTCGGTGATCAGAAATATAATAAGAATGCTAAAGTCGGTCAGCAGATTGCACTTTACTCAACTTATTTAAAAATTAAACATCCTACGAAAAATGAGTACGTTGAAGTACACTGCAAGCCGCCGGAGACATTCCCGTGGAGTGATTTTAATGTGTTTAATTAATTTCAATATCGGATCGCATGAAAAATATAAACTGATCATCGCAGCCAACCGGGATGAGTTTTACTCACGGCCAGCCGCACCGCTGCATTTTTGGGACGACTATAAAAACATTTTAGGCGGCCGCGATTTAAAAGCAAAAGGTACTTGGCTTGCTGTGTCTAAATCAGGTAAAATAGGTGCATTGACTAATATTCGCACACCTCAGGAGATGACAGCAGAAGCGAAAAAATCCCGTGGAGAGCTCGTGGTGAATTATCTGCTCAGCGACCAGCAGCCAAAAGACTATTTAACTGCTTTAAAAGAACATGCCGATGATTATGCAGGATTTAATTTACTCGCCGGCACGCCGGACGAATTATTTTATATGAATAATTACGACAGCACAATCTCACGTATTGCTGAAGGCACACACGGTTTGTCAAATGAGCGTCTGGATACACCATGGCCAAAAGTCGTGGTCGGCAAAGAAAAATTAGACGGAATATTAACTGATTCAGAGATCGATGTTGATTTATTATTTAATCTGCTCCGCATCGATACACAAGCTGCAGATGACATTGTTCAGCAGACAGGTGTAGATTTTGAGCTTGAAAAGAAATTATCGCCGCTCTTTATCGATATTCCTGATTTTGATTATGGTACGAGATGTTCCACAGTTGTGCTTGTTGACTATCAGAATAATATGACACTCATCGAAAGAACATTTAAAAATGGTCTTCAAACTGGTGAAGTAACTGAAACAATATCAGTCAAAAATTAAATAAAACAGGTTCGCAAACTCCCTGTCAAAAAAACTAAGGAGATTTACAATTATGAATATCAGAAACATGGCGATTAATGCTGTCTTAGCTGCGATTTATGTCGTACTGACTGTGATTAACCCAATCGGCACAGGCGCAATTCAGTTCAGAATCAGCGAGATACTTTGTGTCATTCCATTTTTTAACCGGAAATACATACCGGGCATGATTCTCGGAGTCGGTATTGCAAATATGTTTTCCAGCTTAGGTATTATCGATGTTGTTGTCGGCGTAACGATCTCGGCAATCGCTTATTCCTTAAGCTACTTTATAAAAAATGTTTGGCTAAATGCGCTGCAATACAGTGTATTTGCAGGCCTTTTCGTAGCGCTGGCCTTGTATTTAGTACTTGGACTGCCCTACTGGTTCAGTGCTGCAACTGTCGGATTATCAACATTAGTCATGACCTTTATCGGCACATTTATATTTAAAAAATTCGGCCATAGAATATTGCCGGAATAAGAAATACGCCGTCATTTTTCAGTGGCGGCGTATTTTAATGTTCAATTATTTAGTTTCAGGCAGTGTGCCTTCAGCATTGCCTGCAATTGCGTCTATTTGAATTAATGCATCTTCCTGCAGTGCTGCAACCCCGACGACTCTTCTTGCTGGCGTCCCTTCAGGGAAGAATTCTGCGTAAACTTCGTTGACGGCTTCCATGTCAGCCAAATCTTTAACAAAGATATTTACTTTAACCATATCTTCCATTACGTGATCAACACTTTCGATTACCGCTTTAATGTTAGTTAAAGCCTGTTTAGTTTGTGCCTGAATGCCGCCTTCAACTAATTTTCCAGTTGACGGATCAATTGGCAGCTGTGCTGACAGGTGGTTGTAGTGCGAGAATGCAACCGTTTGTGTTGATAAGTTGTCCACTGGTGCATTTTTAGTATTATTCGCTTTAATCACAATGTTATGTCTGTCTTCAATAGCCTGTGGCGGCGTACCGTCACCATGAGATACGGCTGCTTCGATTTGTACAGAAGCACCCATTTCCAAGTCCGCTGCCTGAACGATAGTGCGTGCCGGCACATAGCCAACTGTTCTTGCTATAGAAGAATCCGGGAAGAATGTTGAGTAAACTTCGTTAACCGCTTCAACATCAGCAAGATTTTTAACAAAGATGTTTACTTTAACAACGTCATCCATTGGAACATCGATGCTGTTTAAAATGGCTTTAATATTTTTTAAGCTTTGTGCAGTTTCAGCTTTAATACCGCCAGTGACGACTCTGCCTGTCACAGGGTCAATTGGCAGCTGTGCTGAAATATTATTGTAATGTGAAAATGCAACAGTCTGTGAAGACAAAACATTAGATGGTGCATTTGAAGTGTGGTTCGTTAATTTGATTAAATTCCCAGCCTGAGGTGCATTCGGAATCGTCCCGACACCGTGTGAAACCAGTGCCTCCACTTGGACTTTAGCACCCATCGGTAAAGCATTGACCGCAACATTCGTACGTGCCGGTACATACGTTTTGAAGAATGTACTGAATACTTCATTTACAGCATCGATATCTTGAATATCTGTAACAAAAACAGTAATTCTTACAACATCACTCATGACGTGGTCGAAATTTTTAAGCACCGCTTCGATATTTTTAAAACTTTGCTCTGCCTGTGCTTTAACACCGCCTTCTACTAATTGACCAGTTGAAGGGTCGATTGGCAGCTGTGCTGATAAATTGCTGTAGTGTGAAAACGCTGCTGACTGTGAAGATTCGTCAAACTTCGGTGCCTGGTCCGTATTAGTTGGTGCGACTGCATTATAATCACTCATAAATAATATACTCCTTATAGTTGCATTTGATTGAAATACATAATTAGTAGATTTTTATCTCTCTGCTGCTATTAAAAACATTGGAAAGCAGAGTTCTTATAAAATATGCCACTATCAATTTATACATTCCGTTTCCTACTCTACAGCAGTAACAAATAAATAAAATTGTCATATAATACATTTTTACAAGTTCACTTTATTGTTTTCTACAGTTATAAAAAAATAAAAAGGTCTTTCTTAGGATAATCACCTTAAGAAAGACCTGATTTGCTACATATTAAATTTACATCATACCCGGCATTCCGCCGCCCATGCCACCCATATCAGGGGCATTATTTTCTTCCGGAATATCCGCAACAACCGCTTCAGTTGTTAAGAACATTGCCGCTACTGAGCCTGCATTTTGCAGTGCTGAACGCGTGACTTTCGTCGGGTCTACAATACCTGCATCAATCATATTTACCCATTCGTCAGTTGCCGCGTTATAGCCGACACCTGCTTCCTGATTCTTAAGCTGAGATACAATGACTGCACCTTCAAGTCCTGCGTTTTCAACAATTTGACGGAGCGGTGCTTCCAGCGCTTTAAGAACAATATTGATACCCGTTCTTACATCACCTTCTGCTTCCAATTCAGCCACTTTTGAATACACTTCAACTAAAGCTGTACCGCCGCCTGCTACAATACCTTCTTCTACTGCAGCGCGTGTTGAGTTCAACGCGTCTTCAATGCGGAGTTTACGTTCTTTCATTTCTGTTTCAGTGGCAGCGCCTACTTTAATCACTGCTACACCGCCTGCAAGTTTAGCTAAACGCTCCTGCAGTTTTTCTTTGTCAAAGCTTGAACTTGTTTCTTCAATTTGTGCTTTAATCTGGTTAACTCGACCAGAGATGACTTCTTTGTCTCCAGCACCTTCAACGATAGTCGTATCATCTTTTGATACGTGAACTTTACCTGCATTACCTAGTAAATCTAATGTTGCATCTTTTAATTCCAGACCCAGTTCATCAGTAATTACCTGGCCGCCTGTCAGTGTTGCAATATCTTCAAGCATTGCTTTTCTGCGGTCGCCAAAGCCTGGTGCTTTAACTGCGATTACATTAAATGTCCCGCGTATTTTGTTTAAGACCAGGTTAGTCATCGCGTCACCGTCAACGTCATCTGCAATAATTAAAATTGGACGTGACTGCTGAACAATTTGTTCCAGTAAAGGCACTAAGTCCTGGATGCTGGAGATTTTTTTATCAGTGATTAAAATATAAGGATTGTCGAGCTCTGCAATCATTTTTTCAGAGTCCGTCACCATATAAGGCGATAAATAACCGCGGTCAAACTGCATCCCTTCAACAACTTCCAGTTCAGTCTTAAAGCCGCGTGATTCTTCAATTGTTATTACACCATCATTGCCGACTTTTTCCATTGCTTCAGAAATATACTCACCAATTTCAGGATCATTTGCAGATATGGCACCAACCTGTGCGATGGATTCTTTATCCTGTACAGGTTTTGATACTTCCTGCAGTGCTTCAACTGCGCGTTCTACAGCGCGTCCGATTCCCGTACGGATCCCGACAGGATTTGCACCGCTTGTAACGTTTTTAAGTCCTTCCTGAATCATTGCCTGAGCAAGTACAGTCGCAGTTGTCGTACCATCACCGGCGATTTCATTCGTCTGGTTAGCTACTTCTGCAACGAGTTTTGCTCCCATGTTTTCATACTTGTCTTCTAATTCGATTTCTTTTGCGATTGTGACACCATCATTTGTAATTAATGGTGATGAATATGCTTTATCTAAAACGACGTTACGTCCTTTTGGTCCCAGTGTTACTTTAACAGCATTAGCTAATTTATCTACACCAGCCAGCATTGACTGACGTGCGTCTTCTGAAAATTTTATTTCTTTAGCCATTATATTGCCTCCCAAAGTGAATGTTATATCTAGTTTTTATTATTCAATTACTGCTAAAAGCTCTGATTCAGAGAGAATTAAATAGTCATTATCTCCATGCTGTACTTCTGTCCCTGCAAATTTTGCATAGACTACTCTGTCGCCTTCTTTAACTTCAAGCGCCACTTGTGTACCATTTTCAAGCGTGCGGCCTGATCCGACAGCAACTACAGTACCTTCCTGCGGTTTTTCTTTGGCAGAATCAGTCAGAATGATGCCGCTTTTTGTTGTTTCTTCTTTTTCTGAGATATCTACAACTACACGATTTCCAATAGGTTTTAACACGGAAATGCCCTCCTTATTAATCTTAAAATTATATAAAATTAATCTTGTGATTTGGCACTCGTCTTCTATGAGTGCTAACAATAATTATAATAATCAAACTTGGTTAAAAATGCAAGAGAAAAGACTGTATTACTTTTGAGTTTAAACTTTTTAATGTAAGATAAAACTATTCAGCAATTGGAGGTTTAAACGTGAGACGCGTATACAGTATATTAATTATTTTAACATTTTTAGCAGTTCAATTTGCCCTCCTCCCTATCGGCTTAATATTTACCGCAATAGATCCGTCACTCGGACCGGGAGAACTCATTGAAAAACTGATACCTTATCAGGTGATTACATTTGGACTTGGTGCTGTCATCGTTATTCTTATCGGTAATATTCATAAGAATAAAAACAGAATCGAACTGGGTTCAAAAACAGATGGTTTACTCACTACAGTATGGATTATCGGCGGTGTCGTCCTGGCGTACCTGTCACAAATTATTGCCGGGGTCATCAATATTTACGTATTTAATAATCCCGTAGAGAGTCAAAATACAACAGAAATCGTCGATATGATTTTCAACTCTCCGTGGATGATTCTAGTCGTCGTATTATTTGGCCCGATTATTGAAGAATATGTATTTAGAAGAGCAATATTCGGAGAGATCTATGAGATGATTCCGATAAACAGCACCGCACAGAAAGTGCTCGCATTTTTAGCTGCAGGACTTGTCAGCGGATTGATATTCGCTGTTGCCCATGCTGACTTTACTCATATTCTGATATATTTATCGATGTCATATGTCTTCAGCTTTTTATATGTCATCACCGGCCGTCTCTTAGTACCGATTTTCGTTCACGTAATTATGAACGGAATCGTCGTGCTGCTGCAGACCGTGTTCGCTGACTTTTTACAAGAAGCTGAAGAAATTCAAAATCAGCTGAATGCAATTATTTCTATTTTTATGTAAAACTTTTAAGCTGGGCTGCCTTTTATAAGGAGCTCAGCTTTTTTGTGTTTATTTGAGGTACGGCCGCTTCTCATTAACAACGGGAATTCACCGCTGTCTTCCAACCGTTCCACTCCAGATAATACCAGTAAAAAAGCCTGAGAATCCGGTTTTTAACCAAGATTCTCAAGCTCGTATACTTATTTACTTTTTAGAATCCGCGTCCTGCGCCGCCTCCGCCGCCGGAACCGCCGCCGAAGCCACCAAATCCGCCTCCGCCGAATCCGCCTCCGGAGTTTCCACCGCCGCCAAAGCCGCCGCCCGGCGGGAAGAACACAACGGGTCCGCCGCTTCTTCTCCGTCTGCCGCCTGATCCGCCAGAACCGCCGGAGCCACCGCCGCCGCCGGAAACCATCTTATAAATGACATACAATACTATCATAAATGTAGCTAAGCGAATGATAACTCCGAAAATGTTCTCGGCTTGGCCACTCGATGTTTCTTCTGCTGGTTCTTCACGTGTGAATTCACCATCTTCATAACCGTAAGCGTTCAATGATTCATCATATATTGCCGAATACAGATTTACCAGTGCTGTTTCATATTCACCGGCAACCAAATCGTCATAAGCTACATCATCGATAATCCGTCCGATCTTCGCATCGTTCAAATAGCCTTCTACACCGTAGCCGACCTGAACTTCGATACCGCGGTTATTAAATTCGTTATCATTATCCAGATTTAAGAAAATCACAATACCGTTATCTTTTTCAGCTTTACCGACACCATATTCTCTCAATGCCCGTAAAGCGAAATCCTGACGGTGTTCCTGTCCTGTCGAATCCATCGTCATCAGGAGCAGCTCAGCACCCGTACCTTCTTCAAGATGTGTACCCATCTCATTCATTTCAGTGATTGAACTTTCACTGAGTACACCGGCATTATCCTGCACAAAATAATGGCTCTCATTGAGTGCCGGCAAGTTTACTCTTGCTTCTGCCGGTGTGCTGCAAATTAATATAAGTAGCAGGGCACCGATAAAAGCAAAGAACTTTTTCATTATTCTCCACCGTCAGTATCGTCTTGGTTCGTATTAAAATCTACTTCCGGTACATCTTGTGCAGATTCATCCGCTTCGAAATAAGGTTTTTCATCAAAATTAAATATTCCTGCAATGATGTTCCCCGGGAATGTTCTCGTATTTCTATTGTAATCTTGTACTGCTGTATTATAATCCTGACGTGCTACTGCAATGCGGTTTTCAGCACCTGCCAGTTCGTCTCTCAAACCGGTAAATTGTTCACTTGCTTGTAAATCAGGATAATTTTCTGAGATTGCCAGCAAGCGGGATAAAGCACTCGTCATTTCATTATTTGCTTCAGCCATTTCTTCGACATCGCCGCTCGCTCCTGCCAGTCGTGAACGTGCATCAGCAATTTCAGTAAATATTTCTTCTTCATGTGATGCATAGCCCTGTACTGTACTGACCAGGTTCGGGATTAAATCTCCCCGTCTTTGAAGCTGCGTTTCAATTTGTGATTCTTTCTGATTAACTTCTTCATCAAGGTTAACCAGGCTGTTGTATCTCGGCACAATCATAATTAGAACGATAACGATGATTGCAACAAGTACACCAATAGGTATAAGAAATTTCTTCATTCCATTTTCCTCTTTTCATTAAGTATTCAAAGCATGCATAAGGCATTAATATCCATTACCCCATTTTCAGCATTTTATCACTCTAAACGATACCATATTTGTAACAGGGTGTTTAAGCATTATGCTAAAATCGTTTTAAGACGACTAAGGGGGAAATTATTTATGGTAACAAAGTTCGAAGATTTTAAATATGAACGTCCAGATTTAGATCAGTTCGAAAAAACAGTAGACGCACTGCTCAAAGAATTTGACGCAGCTGATTCTGCGGACGCTCAAGTTGCTGTTATCGATAAGCTGAATACTGAGTTTGACCATCTGGATACGATGGCCACATTAGCATCTATCCGTTCATCTATCGATACGCGAGATAAATTCTACGACAAAGAGCGCGACTATTTCGATGAACACGATCCGTCATTTACAGAAATCACAAACAGATACCGTAAGGCAATCACGACGAGCAAATTCCGGGAAGATCTTGAAGCCCGCTTTGGCTCACAGCTTTTTGCACTCTCGGATAATGCTTTAAAAGCATATGATCCTTCGGTTAAATCTCTGCTTCAAAAAGAAAATAAACTGTCTACTCAATACGATAAGCTGCTTGCCTCTGCTGAAATTGAATTTGACGGCAAAAAATTAAATTTATCGGAATTTGCACCGTATACGCAAAATCCCGATCGTCAAATAAGAAAAGATGCAGCACTTGCTGTTCAAGGTTTCATGGGGGATAACCTTGAAGAAATCGATAATATTTATGACGCACTCGTTAAAACAAGAAATGAAATCGCCGTTACACTCGGCTACAAAGATTTCGTCGAACTCGGTTATATTCGCATGAACCGTATTGATTATGACCGCAAGATGGTTGAGAAATTCAGAAAACAGGTTGAAGATTACGTCGTGCCTATCGTATCTGAATTAAAAAAACGTCAGGCTCAGCGGATCGGTCTCGATTCTCTTAAGAGCTACGACAGCAATTTCGAATTTATAACGGGTAATGCTTCACCGCAAGGCAAAACTAAAGATATTATGAAAAATGGTGCGGCCATGTATAAAGAACTGTCGCCTGAAACAGATGAGTTCTACACTTTCATGACTGAACGCAATCTGTTCGATGTCGAAGCTAAAAAAGGGAAAGAAGGCGGCGGCTACTGTACGATGATTGCAGATTATAAAGCGCCGTTTATCTTCTCGAACTTTAACGGCACCCAGGGCGACGTCGAAGTACTGACACACGAAGCTGGTCATGCTTTTCAAACATATATGTCCCGTCATCTGACTGTGCCTGAATATTCATTCCCGACTTTGGAATCTGCAGAAATTCACTCGATGAGCATGGAATTCTTTACTTATCCATGGATGGAAATGTTCTTTAAAGAGGATACTGATAAATTCAAATTCTCACATATGGCAGGCTCTATTTCGTTCTTGCCTTATGGAGTTGCAGTGGACGAATTCCAGCATGTTGTCTATGAAAACCCTGAACTGACGCCTGAAGAAAGACGCCAGGAATGGAAGAAAATCGAACAGAAATATTTACCGCATACAGATTATGACGGAATAGAACCATTAGAAAGCGGCGCATTTTGGCACCGCCAGGGTCATATATTCGGTGCACCATTCTACTATATTGACTACACGCTCGCTCAAGTCTGCGCACTGCAGTTCTGGAAACGCGCCAAAGAAGATTTCCAGGGTGCATGGAAAGATTATCTGGCCTTATGTAAGGTCGGCGGATCATTACCGTTCAACGCTTTAGTAGAACTGGCAAATCTGAAATCACCATTCAAAGAAGATTCTCTAAAAAACGTCATCGATGAAGTTCATAATTATTTAAACTCAATCGACGATAAAAAATTGTAATACAAAAAAACACGCCTGATAGACTAACCTAACTATTTGAGACAGTATAAAACACCTTCGAGATGGTACTCGGAGGTGTTTTTGCATGGGCAAAAACGTATATTCAAGTGATGTGAAATGGGCGGTAGTGAAAGCAAAAATAGCGGGTGAATTAACGACTCAAGAGATTATGGAGAAATACGGCATCTAGAACAAGTCCCAGATTTCCACATGGGTCAGGTGGTATCGACAGGGGGAACTCTATCGATTGGACCAGCCAATCGGCAAACAATACACCTACGGTGAAACGGTCATTATTGCGCCGGACCGGCTCAAGCGTAATTTTCAGTCTGCCGAACCCAATCAGAAATGGGTCACAGACATCACTTACATCCAATATGGACGGACTGTGAAATATCTATCGACGATCATGGACCTTTACAACAACGAAATCGTCGCCGCCAAATTGTATGATCATCAGCAGACTCCATTGGTGCTGGATACCTTGAAAGAGGCACTGAAGCGTCGTGCATACCCTGAAGGTGTCATCATTCATTCTGATCAGGGCAGTGTCTACACCTCGTATGCCTACTAGGCATATGTCACGGAAAATAATCTGGTCAGCAGTATGTCCAGGAGAGGTAATTGTTGGGACAATGCGGTCATTGAATCGTTCCATTCCAATCTGAAATCTGAAGGATTCATATACACAAGATACAACTCACTCAGTAATGGGGAGACGATTTCGCGTGTCAATCAATATTTGAAGTATTATAACGAGGAAAGAATACAAGAAAAATTAGGCTACCTCTCTCCAATTGATTTTGGAGTGAAGATAGCCTAATGAAGGTGTTTTATCTCTGTCTCATTTCACTATGTCAGTCTACTGATGGCGTGTTTTTTTATTTGTCTAAACGTTTAATAATTTCATCTGTTACTTCTGTCATCTTATATTTACCGCCGAGATCCGGTGTCATGAAACCATCGGCTGTGACCGCTTCAATGACTTTCAATAAGTGTTCTGCGATATTCGCTTCACCGTTAAATTCAAGCAGCATTTTTGCTGTCCAGATTTGTCCAATCGGATTGGCAATCCCTTTACCGACAATATCCGGTGCTGAACCGTGGACGGGTTCAAACATAGAAGGATACTTACCGTTTAAGTTTAAGTTAGCAGAAGGTGCGATACCGATACTCCCCATAATTGCGGCACCCACGTCTGATAGAATATCTCCAAACAAGTTAGAACCGACAACTACATCCAGTTCATGCGGATGAGTGATAAAATACGCAGCCAAAGCATCGATATGTTTCGATTCAGATTTAATATTCGGATGTTTTGATGCAATTTCATCAAAAATCTCATCCCAGAACGGCATCGCATGGAAAATCCCGTTAGATTTCGTCGCACTGGTCACGAGACCTTTACGTTTAGATGCTAAATCAAAAGCAATATTCATGGCCTGTTTGGTCGCACGTTTTGAAAACACATTATTTTGTATCGCAATTTCGTTATCATCGTGGAAAATACGTCCGCCGATGGAGCTGTACTCTCCTTCACTATTCTCTCTGACAACGATAATATCGAAATCTTTAGGATTAGACAGCTTTGAATTAATGCCCTTCAGCAGTTTTGCAGGACGAATATTAATCTCCTGCTGGAACTCTTGCCGGATTTTTAAGAGTAAGCCCCACAATGAAATATGATCAGGCACTTTAGATGCATCACCGACGGCACCTAAAAATACGCTGTCGAACTGACTGAGCCGGTCCATACCGTCTTCAGGCATCATTGCACCGTGTTTTAAATAATAGTCACAGCTGTATGGAAACTCCTCAAATTTAAACTGTAATCCCCCATGAACCTGTGCCACTTTTTCCAGAACGCGAATCGCTTCCGGCATAATTTCCTTGCCGACGCCGTCCCCAGGAATCGATGCGATATTTAATGTTTTCATTCCTTCACCCCGATGTTTATGTATGTAATTTCAGAATATTGAATAATACTGATAAAAATATTATACCATTGAAAATAAAAACCCGGACACTTTTGTGTCCGGTCTCATTTTATAGATATCACTCTATCAGTTATCTGTTTTTGTTTTCTTGCTCTTGATTAGCAATGCTCCACCAAATACTGTTAACAGTCCGGCAAGGGCATAGTTTGGATGACTTGTCTCTCCGGTATTCGGCAGTTCTTCGCCATCATAAGTGTTTGTTTTTTCTGATTTAACCTGTTCTTGTAATTCAAGTTTCTGTGCTTCTGTTAGATTTTTCTCTTCAATAATCTTAGATGACATCACACGTGATACTCTTTGATCTAATGTAGAAATGTCATTTTGAAGGTTTTCTTCTTTAAATGTTATTCCTTCCAGAATATCACCGTAATCATAGCGGTATAATTTCTTAGGTCCATTTCCAGCAGTACTGTGATTGGCTTCAGTGTTGGCCTCATCTTTTTGAGTTCCCTCTGTATCTGTGCTGCCGGAATTTTCCGGAGCGGTATTTTCAACAGGTTCCTCTGTTGATTCTGCAGGAACTTCTTCTGCCGGTACATTATTATTATCACCGTCACCTGAATTTTGCTCAACCTCAGTGTTCGGCTGTTCCGATGGTTCTGTTTCAGCCGGTTCTTCAGGTTCAACTGGTTCTAACGGTTCGATGGGTTCAGTTGGAAGTTCTGGCGTTTCGAAATTATTATCCTGATTTTCAGATGATTCACCGCTGTCAGGTTCTGAAGGCACATTCTCTTCTGTTTGTGTCTCATCTTCCTGCTCCGGTATTTCCGCTTCAGGAGTCTCTTCTTCTCCTTCAGTATAATCTCCGGTGTTGCTGTCATCAGTGTTCCCAGTTTCTTCGGGCACTTCTGCCGGTATGTTGTCACTTTCACTATCTTCAGCTGCTCCGGTTTCTTCCGGCTCTTCTCCCGGTTCTGCCGGCTGAAGAATTGGTGAGTCTGATCCATCATTAGTGCCACTGCTGTCATCTACTGTTTCTTCAGCATTGTCAGCACTCTCTGCATTAGTCTCTATATCATTTTCATTATTTATACTCGGAGGTATTTCTAACGATTCTTCTACAGGTTCTTCATTTGTTACTTCTTCATTTACATCAGTATTTTCTTCTGTAACTGTATCTTGTGCTGTTTGACCGCTGTTTTCTGTCTCAGCCGGACCAACCGCAGTTTCAGCTTCCATACTCTCATCTATCTCTTCGTCAGCATAAGCAATGTTAGGGATTAGTACAGTCGACAGCAGCAATACTGATGCCAGTTTCATTTTTTTCATTTTTGCTTTTCGCATTGTTTCCCCTCCACGCATCCTGAAATAAACTGTACATTTTTTCGGAATTTCCGTAATAATGTACAGTTAATTATAGTTGATGCCTGAAAGCATTTCTATACAATATCAAAGTTGTTACAGAACCTTAATATTCGCGTATTATTATGTAATTTTACTAGTGCGTCATGTCATATGTGTTAATAATTGTTTCATACGCACTTGATCCGAGTTCTTTACACACATAGAAAAACATCACATCGCAAATGATCAGCTGCGCAATTCTGCTCGTCATATTCATATACTGAATGTTCGTTTCTTCCTCAGTAATCTCAATGGCAATATCAGAATTCCGCTTAGCAACTGAAGAATGATTTTGCGTTAAAATGATAGTCAGCACACCTAATTTTTTAGCCAGTTTTACAATTTCAATAACTTCCTGTGTCTTACCCGATAAAGTAATGACAAACAGAACATCATTTGGTTTTGCATTTGTCAGTCGTGTCATACATAAGTACTTATCAGCAGTGAAAAAGGCATTGATATTGACGCGATGCAGTTTTTGCTCCATATCATGTCCGACATTTGCAGAGTCTCCGACACCGAATATAAATGTATTATCCGCCTTTACCATGTGCTGTGCCGCTTCCTGCATGCGTTTGCGATTGACTATTTTTTCAGTGTTATATAAAGCCTGTATCGTATTTTTAAAGACTTTATCAAAAATATCGGCGTGTGTATCTTCTTCCAGCTCGATTACGCGTGAAATCTTCTCCTGTTCGAGCGTATGTAATTCTTTAGCCAGTTCTACTTTTAATTCTTTAATACCCTGCAGACCGATTCTCTTTGCAAACCGCACAATTGCAGCATCACTCGTCGATGAGTGTTTCGCTATTTCTTTTACAGGCATATTAATCACTTTATTAGGGTTTTCCAGCATAAAGCTTGCAATACGCTGTTCTACCGGCGTCATATATTCCAATCGTTTATTGATCTGACTCAGCACTGAAAACATAATTGACCACCTCTTTTTACTGTGTATTGACACTTTTTTTGACTATTATGGTGTAATTGTATCACTTTTAACAATATATTGTTACAGTTTATTATTCGTTTTTTTAAAACTATCTAATTTTTCTCTATATTTATCAACTGCTTAAAACTCCAGCGGATACTGAGTCAGCTGAACACGGCAGTCTCCGAACTCAGTAACCATTTCCAGGCCTTTAGCTTGGTCGCTTGGAAATATTCTCGCTGTCATCGTATATTTTCCATCGTTAATAAATACTTCGATACTCGACTGATCCATATAAATCCTTAAATCTTTAAGCTCTTCTTCCAGTTGAATGCTCCGTGTTGTTCCGTCAACATTCAAAATTTCTTCACCGCTGAATGTTCTATCCAGTGTCAGCAGTCTGTCATCACTGTTATAAATTAATTTCGTTTCATGACGTGTATTTTTACGCATATAGATGTGCAGCACTGTCGCATTGTTTTCCAATATATCAACTATCAGCTCATAGACTTCACCGTAAAAGTCAGTCAATTTCGTTGGATATTCTTTAAAATAGCCTTCTGCTGTAATCGCTTCTCCCCGCATCTTTTCTAAATTAGGGTGCGGCAGCTGTCTGATTCTATCTCCATCTATAGTTAAAATGCGCGGAATAGTCATGGCGTTCACCGTCTGATCTAAAGCCGACGGATAAGCACTCTCTTCAGCTGCCATCCAGCCGATCATTACTCTGTTGCCATCTTCATCAAGTGCTGTCGCCGGACGATAAAAATCAAAACCACCGTCAAATTCATAAAATTCATCGTGAATAAAATAGTTGTCGCACCTTTCAAAATCACCAACCATATAGCCGGACTGATATATATTCCAAAAATGGGTATCAAATTTATCTAGTCCCCGCGCATTAAAAATAAGAACAGAATCCATATCGAGATCGAAAAATTCCGGCTGTTCCCACAAATAGCCGAACACTTTGTAACCCGTATCCAGTTCACCATCAAATCTTAATTCATCGATTGACGGTCCGCGGAACACTACAATTCTCCCAAATTCTTCTTTGTTCATCGTCCCTGCAAACATGACTACTTCTCTGTCTCGAACAGTCACATATGGATTACGGAAAAATTCTATATAGTCACTCGACAAACCGCGTACTAACGGCGCCGGATATTTTTGCACTTTACCATCCGTATTCATAAAGCCGCCAAGTTGAAATGTCTCATAAAGATTATTTTTCAAGCGTTCACCTGTGTAAAAATAACTGACTTCATTAAACACTTTAGACAAACTGCCGCCGTATATGTTATCTGAATCATACAAAGCACCCGGTCTGATTTTCACACCTTCATGGCGAAATGTGACCAGGTCTTTAGATGTCGCATGGTATATGTATTTACTGTCTGGTGTTTCGGTCAAACTGCTGTCAGGTGACCATTCGTAAAATAGATGGTAAATACCATTAACATAGTTAAACCCTGTCGGTGCACCTAAAAATCCAAAGGGAGGCTGAACATGATATGCTTGCTTCCACTTCGAATCATTGGCTGTCTGCATTAGGTCTTCTTTTTCTGCACGCGAAATTTCTTCAAGTTTTTTTGTCATATATGTCCAGTTCCTCCTGTATTATTTAATGTCTTCTTCAAGCTGCTCCTGTTCTGCTTTTAAATATCTGCGGTAGCCGATCTTCGAAATATAGATACTCACTTCGTATAAAATAATCATCGGTACAGTAAGCAGAATATGCGTCATGATATCCGGCGGTGCAATTAAAGCAGCAACGACGAACATGATAAAGTATGCATATTTTCTATTTTTACGCAGGAACATCGGTGTAATGATTCCCAGCTGCGTTAAGAACAGTACCAGCACCGGCATTTGGAAAATAAAACCGAATGGCAGTATTGTTCTAAACAGGAAGCCGAAATACTGATTAATACCAATGGTCGTTTCTATGCCCATCTCAACGGACAAATCAAAAGTAAAACGAATGACATACGGTACGACAATAAAGTAGCTGAATGCTAAACCAGCAAGCATCAGCAGCATAACAACCGGTATGTACAGCAGAGTCACCCGGCGCTCTTTTTCATATAAGCCCGGTGATATAAATGACCACAGCTGATATAAAATGACCGGTAATATAATTATAAATGCTACGGCAACAATGACGATTAAGTATATCTTAAGCGGATCTGTCACTTGGAAAGCATGCATCTGTACATTTTCTGTCCACGGTGCGTTCTGCATTTGATAGATTAATGGTTTAGCCAGAAAAAAGCCGCCAAATAAAGCTGCGACAAAAAAATACATGACTGTTAATAAACGTTTTCTCAGTTCTTCAAAATGCTCGGTAAACTCTCTTGCCTCATCTGGCATTTAAATCATCCTTTAAAAAAAGGCGGCTTTCGCCACCCTTTGATTATGCTTCTGATTCAATTTTTTTTGGTTCTTCTTGTTTAGCTTCGCCTTCAGATTTTTTGCTGACTTTATCATCATCGTCATCATCATCTGCAAGACCTTTAGTTGCATCTTTAAATTCTTTCAAAGTAGAACCGACTGCTTTACCAAATTGCGGAAGTTTTTTAGGTCCGAAAATGATAAGCGCCACTACTGCAATAACAATTAGACTCACTGGAGTAACTGCCATTAATGTATTTGGTAAAAGAACTTCTATCATGAATACCCCTCCTATTTATTTTTCATTTGGAAAAACAACGCTTGCAGTTCTACGCCGAGATCAATACTATGCACAGTCACGTCAGAACCGGTATGAAGCCGGATAGGTGTAAAATTAAGAATGCCTTTAATTCCTGCTTTTTCCAAGCGTTCTGCTGATTGCTGCCCTGCCTCCATCGGCACGGTCATAATAGCGACTTCAACATTTTCCTGCTCTATGATAGTCTCTAAATCATTTATATGAAAAATCTTTGTGCCGTTAATTGAATTTCCAATAAGTGATTCATTGCTGTCAAAAGCCCCAACTATATTCATTTTATCATGAATGTTCGCAAATTTGTAGTTCAATAACGCTCTTCCGAGATTACCTGCGCCGAGAAGAATGACGTTTTTTACGTTGTTCCCCTGGATGTATTCTAAGAAAAATTTCAAAAGGCTTCCGACGTTATATCCGTACCCTTTTCTACCCAATTCTCCAAAATAAGAAAAGTCTCTGCGAATCGTCGCCGAGTCAATGTCTAATGCTTCACTAATTTCTTTCGAGGAAACTCTATCATTGCCATTATTCTCTTCTTGTTTGAAGTAACGGTAATAAAGCGGTAGACGTTTCATAGTTGCATTAGGGATTTTTTTCTTGTTAGACATTCCCTTTCACCTCTATATTTCTAGTCGTTCCATTATAACATAATATATATCCATAGACATCGGTTTATCTGGTCGAATTTTGACGATTTATCGTGTAAACTTAAAGATGAAATGAGGTAAAAAAATATGATACTTTTACAATTGGGAAATGTCTCAAAGGCATACGGAACAAGTACAATATTTGAACATCTGGATCTCGAAGTTAAATCCGGCGAAACGCTCGGTATTGTCGGGAAAAATGGTGCCGGAAAAAGTACACTGATGAAGATAATGGCTGATGAACTGACATACGACAGCGGTACGATTAGCATGCCTAAAAATGTCACGCTCGGCTACCTTGCCCAGCAGATGACACTTGAGTCAGAAGAGACGGTCAGAGATGAGATGCAAAAACCGTTTGCTCATATACTTAAAATGAATGAAGATATGGCAGTCATTGCACAATGGCTGGCGGAACACGAACACACTCATTCTGACTACGATGAGAAGCTTAAACGCTATGAAAATATTCAGCTCAATTTTGAGCACAATGACGGCTATACAATCGATGCTCAAATTAAAAGTGTCCTGACCGGCCTGCAATTTACAGAAGACGATTTGGAGCGCCGGGTTGAAGAATTTTCCGGCGGTCAGAAAACACGGCTTGCTCTGGGTAAAATGCTGCTGACAAAACCAGATCTGCTGCTGCTCGATGAACCGACCAACCACCTGGATATGGCAACTGTAGAATGGCTGGAACAGTATTTGACCAGCTATGCCGGGGCCGTCGTTATTATTAGTCACGACAGATACTTTTTAGACCGTACAGTCGATAAAATTTATGAAATCGAACTGCACCGCGGCACTTTGTATCACACCAACTATACGAATTACGTTAAAGAAAAAGAAAAGACTTATCGCCTTAAAATGAAACAATACGAACGGGAACAAAGTGAAGTTAAAAGACTCGAGACATTTATCGATAAAAATATTACACGGGCATCGACTTCCGGCATGGCTAAAGACCGCCGTAAGAAACTGGAAATGATGGACCGTATGGATAAGCCGTTTATCGACCGCTCCAGTGCGGACTTTCATTTTACTATTAAACGAGAAAGCGGCAACGATGTTCTCAGGCTGAAAGATTTGTCCATCGGCTACGAGCAGCATGCGCTGAGGGAAGGCTTATCGTTCAATGTTGACAAAGGAGAACGTCTGGCAATACTCGGACCAAACGGTATAGGCAAGTCAACATTAGCAAAGACGATTGCGAAAAAGATTCCTGCACTTGCCGGCAATATTCAATATGGCACCAATGTGACGATTGGATATTACGATCAAAAACAGGCTGAATTTACATCGCAAAATAATGTGCTGGAAGAACTCTGGAAAGAATATCCGGAAATGAAAGAAAGCGACGTCAGAAAAATACTCGGCCGTTTCCTCTTTACTCAGGATGAAGTGATGAAACAGGTCAATTCATTAAGCGGCGGAGAAAAAGCGAGAATTCAGCTGGCTAAGCTGATGCTTGAAGAAAATAACCTGCTTATACTCGATGAACCTACCAACCACCTGGATATTGACAGTAAAGAAGTACTTGAAACTGCTCTGGAAAATTTCCCTGGCACGATTATCGTCGTGTCGCATGACCGTTACTTTATCGATAAAATTGCGACACGTGTAATGGAAATCGAGCCTCATAAAATTATGATGGTTGACGGAGATTACAGTTATTTTCTTCATAAGAAAAAAGAAGCTGAGTTCATGGAGGCGCCCGCAGAAGAAGCTGTGCAAAAAATTGACAATACTTCTGACTATGAAGCTCAAAAACAAAGACGGAATGAATTAAAACGCGTTAAAAAACAAAGTGAAAAACTTGAGCAGGAAATTCAGAACCTTGAAGAAGAACTTGCGATGATAGAAGATAAACTCGTTGCGCCTGAAGTATTTAATGATTATGAAAAAGCTCAAGAATTGAATGAAAGACTACAGGAAATCAATCAAAATCTCGAAGAGCAAATGGCCGAATGGGCAAAAGCTGAAGAGATATTAGCGGATCTTTAAGACTGTTTACAAAATATTTACATCACGTTCGTCTGTAATTGTAATATTTCACATAAAAGTTATACACATTTAAAATGCGATGAACAGCGGCTTTTCTATGACTTTTCCACAGTTATTCGAGTTTTCAACATAGTTATACACAAAATACTGCACAGTTATGAATAAGTTATGCACAATCTTTCCACAAATTGTGGATAAAACATACGTTCTATCTTGACAGTTTCTATTGCACGTCAAACGTAATATTAACTGAATGTCTGTTCGGTCATTGATGCGAACAAACTAATATATTAAACGTCTGCTGAAAAATAAAACATGCCCTCTCCGGAAAATATTCCGCTGAGGGCATGTTTTATTATTCACCGCTGATCATCCACGAGACACCAAATGGATCTTTAAAACTGGCAAAGTATTCCGTCCATTCTGTTGGTCCTTCTTCCATATCAGCGACACATCCTGCTTCGATTGCTTTACGGTAAAATTGCTTTACAGTGTCATAATCTTCCTGATTGCTAGTATTAAACACGAAAGTAACATTAGCACCGGAGTTATCAATCTCTTTCTTTTCCCAAGTTGTACTGACCATAAATTTTTGTCCGAGTACTTCAAATTCAGCGTTCATGATGAAAGATTCCGCATCTTCCTGTGACATCCCCATTTCTTCCAGTCCATCTTCAAACATTGGATCAGACGCAAGTACTTTTGAAGTAATCACCGCGTCAAAATTTTCTTCGTAAAAATCCAGCGCCTCATTTGCGTTAGGGAAATTAAAATATTGAATTGCTTCAACCATTGAATCACTCCCGTAAATATATTTAAGCTCTTACTATATACCCAAATTAAGATGCATTACGTAATGTCAATCAGATTTTTTTCAAATATAGTATACACGCGGTCCGCGGTCCGGCTGATAAACTGCCGGTCATGCGAAGTGAGGATGATGGTGCCCTGATATGCCCTTATAAACTTTTCCAGCGCTTCTATTGTCATTAAATCGATAAAGTTCGTCGGTTCATCGAGAATAATTACATTGGAAGGTTTGACAAACATTAATGCAAGCGATAGCCTCGTCGCTTCTCCGCCGCTCAGCTGATTCACCGGTTTCATTACTTCACTTGGACTAAAACCTAGACTGACGAGCATGCTTCTGACAATCGATTCGTTTAGTTCTGTATGACGCATTAAAAACTGCATGACCTGTTCCGTGCCAAACATTTTATAATCCATTTGCTTATACTGTTCGATTACAACTTTAGGAGAAATATCAAAGTTGCCGCTCCCCTGAACAATATCCGAAAGTAAACTCGACTTACCGCTGCCGTTATTTCCGGTAATTGCTATTGTTTTTCCAAGCGGGAATTGAAAACTGACCTTATCCAAAAGAATATTTCCGCCGCGCTCTACTGTGACATCTCTTCCCATGATCGGAAACTTATTGTGGAGTTCCATCGCTTTAGATACCGGGAACTCTATGTCAGCCTGCTGGTCTGGCCGTTTAGCATCTGCCAGCTGATTTAAACGGCTTTCCATTGCTTTTGCTGTTTTATGTGCCTGTTTTTGCACAGTATCCTTCTGCTTGGAGCTCGATAAGCGGTCGGGTTTAATATCCTGACTTTTTTGGCCTTTAGACATTTTATCAGCCTTAGACGCCTGTTTTTCTATTGCTTTGTTCAAACGTTCTTTTTCTTTTATTGTATTTTCGTATTGACGTTCCTGTTCCAGTTTTTCTTGTTCTTTAGCCTCTTCATATGCTTTATAATTTCCTGCATATTCTTTAATCCGTCCGTCAGATACTTCCCAGACTTTAGTCGCCAGACTGTTAATAAAATACCTGTCATGACTGACAAAAATCAAGGTGCCATAATAATATTCAAGTTCCTGAATTAAAAAATCTATACTTTGCTGATCAAGATGCGTCGTCGGTTCATCGAGCAGCAGACCCATTTTGTAGTCCGACAAGGTCTGAACAATTCTGTATTTCGTTTCTTCACCGCCGCTCAAATTATTATTTCCCGGAATATTCATTCTGCTGAGCATTTCAAAATCTAACGATTCGCTTATCTCTGTTTTTGGATCTCCAATCTGACTCAAATAATTAAAATCAGTTTCCCTTTGAACTTCACCAGTATAACCTTCGAATACACCGGCAATAATTTTCAGCAAGGTGGATTTACCTGAACCGTTGCGCCCGACAATTGCAATTCTGTCATTCATATATGCCGACATTTGTTCGATATCAAAAATATGTTTATTACCAAAACTGACTGATATATCTTCTAATTTTACTGTTAATTCATTCATTATAATTTGCACTCCTTATGAGCCTGCAAACTATATTTTTATACACAAAAAAGAGACAGTCCTGTGCTGTCTCAAACGTAATAATATTTCTTAAAAAAGGATATACTCATCCCGTGTATTAATATAGTTTGAACAAGACTTTTGAATTTTTATTAAATTATTGATTCAAAAGTATGTTCCAAATACGCGGTATCATGTATGCCCCTCCTTAAATAATTTATATTCATTATAGCATAACGTATAGTGAAAATATACCCTTCTAAATTAGTTAAAAGGCATATTCCTCTATATCTATAAAGTTTCTGCCATTCAGTTTTAAATCAGCTAAATGATTTTTCTTATATAGATGATATGCTGCTGCCCCGATCATTGCTGCATTATCCGTACAGAATTTTAATTCCGGTATTTGAAGATTTATATTTTCTTCTTCGCATAATATTTTAAATCTGCGCCGGATTTCACTGTTGCCTGCTACACCGCCGGCGATAATCAAATGATTTACATCATATTGTTTTAGAGCCTGTAGTGTTTTAGCTGTCAGAACATCAGTAACGCTCGCCTGGAAGCTCGCTGCAACATCATTCTTATTAATTTCCTCACCTTTTTGTCTGTAATTATGAAGTTTATTAATGACAGCTGATTTTAAGCCGGAGAAGCTGAAATCAAATGTCTTTTCTTTCATTAAACCTCTCGGAAAATTAAATGTATCCTGTCCTGTCTGTGCCAATTTATCTATATGAGGTCCGCCCGGATAAGGCAGGTCAATCACTCTCGCCACTTTATCGAATGCTTCACCTACAGCATCATCTCTCGTTTCACCGATAATTTCAAATGACATATGATCTTTCATATATATTAATTCAGTATGTCCGCCTGAAATTACAAGTGAGATTAATGGAAATTCCAATGGTTTTTCCAGCTGCGCAGCATATATATGTCCGGCGATGTGATGGACTGGTATCAGCGGTAAATCATGCACAAAAGCAAATGTTTTTGCTGCATTAATACCAATAAGCAGAGCCCCGATTAAACCCGGGCCTTCTGTTACAGCGACTGCTGTCAGTTCTGAAGGTTTGAGTTCAGCTTCTTTTAAAGCCTGGTCTATGACGTATGTGATGGCCTCCACGTGGTGCCTTGATGCCACTTCAGGTACTACACCGCCAAAGCGTTTGTGACTGTCTATTTGGCTTACTACGACATTCGATAAAATCTCATGCCCATTTCGAATTACGCTGGCTGCAGTTTCGTCACAGCTCGTCTCTACAGCGAGTATTGTTATATTGTTAGTCATTAAGATTCACCCACATCACGTGTGCATCAAGCCCTTCTCCATAATAGTTTTTACGGACACCGCCGTATTTAAAGCCGTTATGCTCGTATAAACGCATCGCCGGTGTATTGTCTACTCTTACTTCAAGAGATATCACATCAGCCTGAGGTTTGACAAAATCTTTAATATGCTGGATCAGTATATGACTGTAACCCTTGCCGCGCATTTTTCTGCTCACAGCAACAGTCGTGATCTGACATTGATCAACGACAAGCCAAATACCCGTATACCCAATAATCTCACCGTCTAATTCCATAACAAAATAATGGGCAAATTTATTCATTACGAGCTCTCTCGTATATGCTTCCATCGTCCATGTAGTATTTTTAAATGCTTCAACTTCTATTTCATATACTGCACTTAAATCCTCAATTTCCATTTCTCTGATTACTGGTTGTCCTGCCAATTCCGTTCAGCCTCCGAGATGCGTAAATAATCAGGTATAAACTGATCGGCATCTTCAAGTTTTAATGCTTGTTCAAAACGCTCCACTTGCGAAATACGCGGAGATATTTCTGTATATTTATCAATATCAATCGATACTTTTTCTTCGTCATTCAATAAAAACTCAGCCTCTTTAGCTGATTGTAGAAATGTTTTAAACTCAACATACAAAGGTGCTGTTAATTCAGTATAATGACCTTTTTCAATATTATACAAGGCACCGTACACATAACCCCGTCTCGCATCAATAAGCGGAGCAGTCTTTCCTTCAGTTCCTTTAGATACCGCAAGCACAAATAATGATGATACAGAGTACAGCGGTATATCCAACTGCTTAGAAAGCATTTTTGCCACTGTCACACCAATTCTTACACCTGTATATGAACCGGGTCCTCTGGCAGCAATAATCCTGTCTATATCTGTTTTCTTAACCGCTGCAATAGCCAGCACCTTCTCGATATAATCTACCAGGGTTTCCGAATGTGTTTTTTTATAGTTTGTATTAATCTCTGCAAGCATTTTACCATTGCGGTTTACCGCAACTGACAGTGCCTGGTTACTCGTATCAAGCAGTAAACTGATCATATACTACCTCCGCAATTTTAATATTTTCTTCCCCGCTTGCTTCAATTTCAACAAGGCGCTCACTTTCATCAAGGTATTTTATATTAATGTTAATCACTTCGTCAGGTAAAAATTCAGCTATGAATTGCGGCCATTCTACAAGCGCAATATCAGTATCGTTAAAGTATTCATCAAAACCTAAATCTTCATCAGAATCTTCAAGACGATAACAGTCCATATGATGCAATTTAATATTAGCATTATAAGATTTTATAATATTAAACGTCGGTGAAGTCATATGCCTTTTCACACCTAAATATTTACCTAAAAACTGAGAAAAAGTCGTCTTGCCGCTTCCAAGATCTCCTGAAAGCAGAATAACGGTACCACCCGTTATTACTTTAGATAAAGTTTCAGCAAGCCTTTCTGTATCATGAAGTGAATTTAATTTTAAAGTATGCATGCTGATACTCCTTCAATAAATAATATACTTAATCTATTATAATACAAAAAAAGAGACCTCGAAAGGTCTCAATGCGGCTCATCGCATCCATATATTGAATATGTTAGCCTGGCAGCGTCCTACTCTTGCGGGACGTCAGTCCAACTACCATCGGCGCTGGAGAGCT
>NZ_BMCN01000003.1 GCF_014635205.1 Jeotgalicoccus aerolatus | reverse complement strand
TTTATATTGTTCGCCTCAATCTGTGCTCCTATATAATAGAAGACTTTTTTATTCGGAATTAAACGTTGACATATTGTCATTCAGTTTTCAATGTTCTTTGTGTTAGGTAATAAATTTAATGGAGCGGGTAGACGGGATCGAACCGACAACATCAGCTTGGAAGGCTGAGGTTATACCATTTAACTATACCCGCATGGTATATGTTATAATAAGTTTTCAATGGTGCGGCTGAGAGGACTTGAACCTCCACGGGATTTAACTCCCACTAGGCCCTCAACCTAGCGCGTCTGCCGATTCCGCCACAACCGCAAATCTTATTATATGTAATAATTATTTGTTAATAACTTTTTAGCGACAAGAACTAGTATAACTCTTTCGGAATTTGGTGTCAACAACAAAGTTTATTAATTTTAATCAGTTATATTGTTTCTGTAAAGATTCGGTTAACTGGTTAGATTCACTATTATAACTAAGCAGTGTTCTAATGTCAACAGTTCGCTTTATCTTTTTTTAAAATGGTGACCCGTACGGGACTCGAACCCGTGTTACCGCCGTGAAAGGGCGGTGTCTTAACCGCTTGACCAACGGGCCATCTGTTTTATACAACGTTTATTAATATACAGAGTTCTTAATTTAAAGTCAATACTTTCTGTGATTTTCTTTTTATTTTTTTCTGTTTTTCTGTTTCCTTCTATATAATAGCTGTTTTGAATTTTATATTGTTCCTGCTCTCCTTTTCTCAGTTAGCTGGCTTTACTCTCTTTTCATTAAGATATTATTAACTATATTATCATGTAATAAACCTTGTAAATATTTTATTTTTATACAGACGAAGAACTTGCTTTTGATCACTCGGCTTGTTATAGTTTATTTATAATAATTCTAATTAATGGAGGCAGTTATTGATGACAAACAAAGATAATAGACTTACTACTCTTTTCGGCAATCCCGTAGGCGATCGTGAAAACACTGCAACAGCTGGCCCGCGCGGACCACTTGTTATGCAAGACCCGTACTTCCTCGACATGATGGCTCATTTCGACCGTGAAGTTATTCCTGAAAGACGTATGCACGCTAAAGGTTCAGGTGCTTACGGTACATTCACTGTAACAGATGATATTACTCAATATACTAAAGCAAGTATTTTCAGCGAAGTCGGTAAACAAACAGAAATGTTCGCACGTTTCTCAACTGTAGCTGGTGAACGCGGTGCAGCTGATGCTGAGCGCGATATTCGCGGATTTGCTTTAAAATTCTATACTGAAGAAGGTAACTGGGACCTGGTTGGTAACAACACACCTGTATTCTTCTTCCGTGACCCTAAATTATTCCCAAGTTTAAACCACGTTGTAAAACGCGACCCTAAAACAAACATGCACAATGCAGAAAGTAACTGGGACTTCTGGACTAACTTACCTGAATCACTGCACCAAGTTACAATTATTATGACTGAACGCGGTATTCCTAAAGGTTTCAGAAACATGCATGGTTTCGGTTCACACACTTACAGCATGATCAATAAAGATAATGAGCGCGTATGGGTTAAATTCCACTTCCGCACTCAGCAAGGTATCGAGAACTATTCTGCAGAAGAAGCTGCTGAATTAGTCGGCGGAGACCGCGAGTCTTCACAAAGAGACTTATTCAATGCAATTGAAGAAGGCAACTTCCCTAAATGGAAAGTTTATATCCAGGTAATGACTGAAGAACAAGCTAAAAACCACCCGGATAATCCATTTGACTTAACTAAAGTATGGTACAAAGGCGACTATCCTTTAATTCCAGTCGGAGAATTCGAATTAAACAAAAACCCTGAAAACTACTTTGCTGAAGTTGAGCAGGCAGCATTCGCTCCAACTAACATCGTACCTGGAATCGGCTACTCTCCAGATAAAATGTTACAAGGCCGTCTATTCTCTTACGGTGATGCTCAAAGATACCGTCTCGGTGTTAACCATCATCAGATTCCAGTTAACTCACCAAAAGGTGCAGCAAATGTTTGCCCATTCAGCCGTGACGGCGCTATGAGAGTTGACGGTAACGCAGGTTCATCAATTAACTACTATCCAAACAGCTACGGGGCACACAATTCACAGCCGGAAGCTAAACAGCCTGCATTAGAAATGGAATACGGTTCAATTTACGAACACAACTTCCGCGAAGATGATGATAATTACTTCGAACAGCCTGGTAAACTATTCAGATTACAGTCTGACGAAGACAAACAACGTCTCTTCTATAACACAGCAAATGAAATGAACGGTACTACTGACCGCACTAAACACCGTCACATCTACAACTGCTACCAAGCAGATCCAGAGTACGGTAAAGGTGTCGCAGCAGCACTTGGAATTGACATCAACGATGTTGACTTAGAAAATCCAGATTACTTCCACAACATGTAGTTATAAACAAAAAAAGTGAACCGGCCTCAGCCGGTTCACTTTTTTTATACATTTTTCATCGTTAATGATATTCTGTTTTTCTTAACATCGACATCCATTACTTTAACTTCGACAATATCTCCAGTATTCACTGCTTCCAGCGGATGTTTAATAAAACGGTTTGAAATTTGGGATACGTGCACAAGTCCATCCTGCTTCACGCCGACATCTACAAATGCACCAAAATCAGTCACATTTCTCACAGTGCCGGACAGTGTCATGCCCGTTTTCAAATCCTCAATGCCAAGTACATCTGATTTCAGCAATGGCGTATCATATTCATCTCTTATATCTCTTAACGGTGCTTTTAAACTTAATATAATATCTTCAAGTGTCGGCACCCCAATATTCATCTGTTCTGCTGTTTCTCTGACATTCAGTGCATCTAATTTTTCAATCATTACATCTGTACCGAGATCATCGATAGTCAGTCCGATTGTCTCTATGAGCTGATACGTATTTTTATATTGTTCCGGGTGAATCGCCGTAACATCTAATGGTTCTTTCCCATTAAATATTCTTAAAAATCCAACACACTGCTCATATGTTTTATCACCAAGACGGGCTACTTTTTTCAATTCACTTCTCTTTTTAAAGCCGCCATTCTCTTCTCTGAACAGAACAATATTTTTACTTATTACCGGCGTCAGTCCTGCTACATGCTCGAGCAATGTTGTCGATGCTGTATTTAAATTTACACCGACCTGGTTAACTGCCGTTTCCACGACAAAATTTAAGGACTCTGTTAAGAACTTCTGATTAATATCGTGCTGGTACTGGCCAACGCCAATAGATTTCGGATCGATTTTAACCAGCTCGCTGAGCGGATCATGTACCCTTCTTGCGATGGATACTGCACTTCTCTCTTCTACATTAAAATCGGGAAATTCTTCTCTGGCAATTTCAGACGCTGAATATACACTGGCTCCCGCTTCATTGACAATAATGTACGGGATTTCAAGTTTCTCTTCTTTAATCAGTTCACCGATAAATTCCTCCGACTCCCGTGATGCTGTCCCGTTGCCTATAGCAATTAAAGAAACATCGTGCTGCTTAATCAACTTTAAAATCAGTGCCTTGCTCTCTGATTTTTTATTCACTGGTTTATGCGGGTAAATAACATCTTTAGCAAGGTATGCACCTGTATCATTAATTACGGCAAGTTTACAGCCTGTACGGTAAGCGGGATCCAGCCCGAGGATGACTCTGCCTTTAAGCGGCGGCTGCAGTAATAAGCGTTTGAGGTTTTCCTCAAAGACCACAACAGCATGTTTTTCGCTCGTTTCAGTTAAATCTGCTCGTACTTCTCGTTCGAGCGATGGTAAGATTAAGCGTTTCAAACTGTCACTGATTGCCTCTTTCAGCAGATCTTCGGTTTTAGCATGCGGATCGATAACTTGTTTTTGCAAGTATTTTTCTATTCTTTCCGTATCATGATTCATTTTAACCGTGAGTACTTTTAAAGTTTCTCCCCGGTTTAAAGCAAGCACACGGTGCGGTACAATATTTTTTATCTTTTCTGCATAATCATAATACATTTCAAAGACACCCTGTTCATCGTCTGCATTCTTTTTAACTGCAGAGACGATATCTGAAGTATCTTTAATAATTTTTAATATGTACAGTCGATACTGAGGATTATCGGAAACAACCTCCGCAATAATATCTAAAGCACCTTTAATTGCCTCTTCAGCTGATGTAACTTCCTCATTTAAATAGTCAGCTGCAGCCGTCTCAATATCACGATGTTTGCCTGCTAAAATTATATCTGCTAATGGTTCAAGTCCAAGGCGCTTCGCTTCAGTTGCCCGAGTTTTCTTTTTCTGCTTAAACGGACGATAAAGATCTTCTACCCTGCTTTGTTTCGTCTGCTTTAAAATATCCTGACGCAGTTCATCAGTCAGCATTCCCTGCTCATCGATCAGGCGTATCACTTCATCTTTACGCTTATTCAGATTTTCTAAATACAGATAACGTGTTTCAATTTCTTTAATCGCTACCTCATCCAGACCGCCTGTCTGTTCTTTACGGTATCTGGCTATAAATGGCACCGTATTTTTTTCAGACAGCAGCTCCAGCACTTTTTCTATATGCCCTTTATTAATCTTCATATCCGATGCAATTTCATTAACTAATTCATTCATCATAATACGCTCTCTCCTAATAGTAAAAGCCCAATCTAAAAAAGATCGGGCTCATTTTTAAATTTATTCAGCTTCTTTAACGGCTTCTCTCAGCTTCTTAATCGCAGAACGCTGCAGTCTCGAAACATGCATCTGGCTTAAACCAATTTTTTCACCTGTTTCTTTTTGACTCAGTCCGTCAATAAATGTAGATTTTATAATTTCCTGCTCTCTGTCACTTAAAATGGGCAGGACTTTTTCTAAAATCATACGTTTCTCAGCTAAATCATAATTATCATCCTGCTGTCCCATAACATCAAGCAGGGTGACTGTCGAACCATCCTTATCCGCTTCAATAGAATGATCGACACTTAAAGCATTGTAACTCTGTCCCATTTCCATAGCTTCCAGAACTTCTTCTTCAGTTACTTCTAATTCCATAGCAAGCTCTTGAATTGTCGGGGATCTTTCGAGTTCATTTGTTAATGCATCTGTCGTGTTTTTAATTCTCGGTCCCAGTTCTTTAATACGCCTCGGTACATGAACACTCCATGTTTTATCCCGCAGATAGCGTTTGATTTCACCGACGACAGTCGGCACTAAAAACACTTCAAATCTGCGTTCAAAAGAAGTATCAAATCGTCTGATGGCTCCCAGTAAACCAAGCATGCCGACCTGCACCAAATCTTCATGATGCGACTGACCGCGTGAATAACGATATGCCAAAGATTCGACCAGCTTAGTATAATTTTCTACCAGCCTGCTCTGTGCCAGATCATCTTCCGTTTCCTGATACTGTTTAATCAGTTCGTTAACTTCTTCAGGCGGCAGTCCGTAATTCTTATTGCGAGATCGTTTCTCCATTCGGCTGCACCTGACTTTCGTTAATATACTTCGTCATACTGATTGTTACACCAGGTTCTTTCTTGAAAGAAACTTTGTCCATCAGCGTTTCGATTAGGAAAAGGCCAAGCCCTCCTTCTCTTAGATAATCAATATTATCATCTTCGTTATACGGGCCAAGTTCTTCTTTAATTTTTTCATAATCAAAGCTGTGTCCGTTGTCAGCAACAATTATCTCTACTTTATCGCTGTATACTGCAAAGCCGACAGAAACTTCTCCGCTCTCATTTTCACTGTAAGCATGCTTAACAGCATTCGTTACCGCTTCTGAAACAGCAATTTTAGAGTCTTCTATATCATCATAAGTAGCCCCTGCTCTCGATAAAACACCAGACAGTGTGAGGCGGATTAATCCTACGTATTCTGCACTAGACGGAAATTTCATTTCTATAAAATCGTATTGAGACTTCATTCTTCAGTCGACCTCCGACTTCTTATTAACATACATCAGGTCACGCAGCCCTGTAATTTCAAACAGCTTTAGAATTCTATCGTTAACTCCAAGAACATGGAGTTCCTTGTTATGTTTATTCAGATCTTTAAGCGTACCGACAAATATGCCGAGCCCAGTAGAATCCATATAATTCAAACCGCTTAAATCAACGATTAAATCATGTTCACCGGCAGCTCCGACAGGTTCAAATACCTGTTTTAATTCAGGCGCTGTATAAACATCGAGTTCCCCGCTGACACTGACCAGGTATTCCCCGGGTTTTTCGTTAACATCTATTTTTATATTCATATTTTATGTACGCACTCCAATCACTTCGTTAATATAATAAACTTTATCTTTTAATGTCTACCCTGTGCAGACAAATTTGAAACTTCTCAAACTGCATTTTTATTTTTTATGATGAACATTGTCAGATCATCTTTATGGTTCTGATTGCGCATTCTCGTCAGCGCTTCGTAAATATACTGAACAATATCCTGCGGGTGCTGATCGCGTGCTTCTCTGATCATCTCTTTAATATCATCCATATTTATAAATGCACCATCGTGTTTTCGAAGCTCAGAAACACCATCCGTAAAGACAAACAGCATATCATTTTCCTTAAGTTTAGCAGACACTTCCTCATATTCGGTATCTTTCATTACACCAAGGACGAGTCCCTTGCCGTCCAATTCCTCGAACTCATCGTCTTCATAGTGATACAAATAGGCCGGCTCATGCCCCGCACTTGAGAAGCATAATGACTGATTGTTAAAATCATACAGTCCGTAAAACATAGTGACAAACATATTTTTATTCACGTTCTTTTCAACGAGTGAATTCAATCTTTTTAATGATTTAGACGGCGGATTGGATGCAGAAGTCAAGTCCATTCCAAATTTCAGCATGGACATCGCTATCGCTGCCGGGATTCCTTTACCGATAACATCGGCAACTGCAAAAGTCAGTTTACCATCGCTGTGTTCAATAATATTAAAGTAATCGCCGCTGACTTTTCGGGCTGGGACACTAATCGCACCGATTTCGACATTATCGACCGCAGGAATTTCTGTCTTCAGCATAGTTTCCTGAAGACTGGCTGCGACGTCCATTTCCTGGTCATGTCTTTCCATCTTATTAAGCATTGCTTTGTAATCTTTATATGTAAACCCAAAACGAATCATTATCTCCTGCAGGACATCGAGGGATGTCTTAACATCCTCGTAGTTAGTCAGCGGAATTGCACTGATTAATTCAATATGAAGTGCGACCATTTCATCCGGGGACACATCCAGATCAATTGCTTTCTCACTGAACTCATGAGCTGTACTGACAAGTTTGTCCTCATCCTTGCTGTCGATAAAATCATTAATCAGATTTTTATATTCCTCTACCAGCTCGTCAATATACGTCATATTAAAACACCTCCGATTTCAAAATAGACTTTTGAAAACAAAAGTCTATTTTTTGTTTGTTCTATTCTTTTTTCTTTTCTTTTTCGGTTCCAGTTCCAGACTGACTTTAAGCGCGTCGCTCACTTCGCGCATTTTGTCTTCATCCAGATATGTAAGTTTTTCTTGCAGCCTGGTCTTATCGACCGTTCGAATCTGCTCCAGCAATATCACCGAGTCCATATCCAATTTGTACTTTTCTTTTGATATTTCAACATGTGTAGGTATCTTCGCTTTATTTATTTTCCCGGTAATGGCTGCAACTATCACAGTTGGACTGTGACGGTTACCTACATTATTCTGGATAATAACAACAGGGCGTTTCCCCCCTTGTTCTGAACCCTGCACAGGTGAAAGATCGGCTAAATATACTTCTCCTCTTTTCATCTATTCACCATCTTTACTGTCGTTACATGACGCACATTTCCATTGACTGTCAGCAATGCACCCGCGATAAGCTTCGCTTTCTGCATAAAAGCTTTCCCGTGCGATTAGCAAATTAATTTCCGCCATTTCAATGTACCCATTAATCAATGCTTTTTCAAACTCGTTATTTGCAGATGAATCAGACAAGACATTCAGCTCCATAAATAAAAGTTGTTGATTTAATCATAACATTTGATTCAAGACCTTGCTATTAATCAAATATATTGTCAGTTAATAACCTCATTATAAATTAATTCACCATCTTTATTTGAATAGCGGCGGGGCAATCTTCGGCCAAAAGCACACAGGGATTCATAAGAAATTGTGCCTGTATACTCGCTGTAGCTTTCCATCGATTGCTCAGAATGACTTGAATCATCAATGATAATAACTTTGTCGCCGACATTCGTTCCTTCTGGAACTTTGATTATCAGTGCATCCATGCAAATGGTGCCGACAATTTTACAGTCAGCGCCACCTTCTAATTTTAATGTATACCCGCTATGATGCCTTAATAACCCATCAGCATAGCCAATTGGCAATGTTGCGACTGTTTCATCTTTCTCTGCAGTATATTTTCTGCCGTAACTCACACTGCCACCTGCTTTTAAGCGATGAATCGCAACAATTTCGGATGTAAGCTTCACCGACGGTCTGAGTACTGCCTGTGTGTTATCTTCTGTAAATTTACTTGGATAATAACCGTACAGACCAATACCTGAACGAACCGCTGTTGTAAAATCTTCTTTTAAAGTGAGTGAGCCGCCGGTATTTGATATATGCACATATGCCGGCTGCTCAACTTGATTGACGATATTTTTAAAAGTTGTAAATTCTTGTTCTGTAATTGTTTTATCTTCATCACTTGATGTGAAGTGGCTAAATATCCCTTCGTATACAAAGCGGCTGAAATTATTGATTTCACTTATCATTTCATTAATTTCTGAAACGTCATCTGTACCGTAGCGGTTCATACCGGTGTTAACTTTAACATGTATCCAAACTTTCTTATCATATTTATCATTTACTTCATTTTTGGCTTGTTCAAGCCAAGTTAAATTCGGTGCTGTGACGGCAATTCGGTGCTGAATTGCCTTGTTAATGTTTACAGGATTAATGATTCCAAGAACAAGAATTTTCTCTTTAATACCGTGCATACGCAGATCGATCGCTTCATCGAGTGTTGCTACTGCAAAAAATGTCGCACCATGTTCTGCAAGGTGTTCACTGACTGCTTTCGCACCAAGCCCGTAGCTGTTTGCTTTGACGACAGCAATCAATGTTTTCTCCGGATTTAAGCATTGAATTGCTCTGAAGTTTTTCTCTATTGCCTCTAAATTTACATCGAGCACCGTATTTCTGTAATACTTATCGCTCATTCGTGAACCTCCTCAATAATTACCGTTGCAACCGCATAATCTCTGGAATGAGAAATGGATACGTGAGCATCCGGTGCATTTTTAAGTGACGGTTTGCCGTTCACATCATTGATACAGTTAATCTCGTTAAAACTGATTGCACTGCCAATTCCCGTTCCCAATGCTTTACTGTATGCTTCCTTTACGGCAAAACGCCCTGCCAGATATGCAGTCTGGCGTTCTTTGTTTTCGATCGTCCAGTAGTGAGATATTTCTTCATCCGTCAAAATCCGCTTAGCCAGACGGTTGTCTTTGTTCACTTTTTGAATTCTGGAAATCTCAATAATATCTGTACCGAGCCCTATAATCATAATGTCCCCTCATCCTGCTGTGCTGTCATATTTTTATTAATCAGCTCACGTATATCATGACGAATCTGATCCGCCTTGTTCGTTTCCAGTTCAGGTATATATAATCTTTCTGCTGAAGTCTGCAAAGAAATCCCTTTGAGCTTCATTTTTTTCATAATCGGCCCGACAGTCGTATCAATATTTTGAACACGATACAGCGGTACAGCCTTTTCTGACTTAAACCATATTCCGCTGTGTATTTTGATTTCATCTTCCAGCACTTGATATCTAAAATACTGATAGCGAAGTTTTGGAATGATCCAGGCATGAACAATAATAATATAAACCGCAACAGCGACAGGTATTAAAAATATCCACCAGGGTATAAAATCAAAAAATAGTGTTGCAATACCGATTGCAGCACTGATTAACAGCCATACACCCGCATTAATATATTCTCTGATTCTCCATAGTTTGATCGCTTTCGGTGATATCCGTTTCATCGTCATGCCCCCTCTCGATAAATGTCCAGATCGTTTCTACGTCATGCCTTTCAATAAATTTAATTTCCGCTGATGAGCTGGCGATACCGCCCGGCGTCGATATTTCAATATGCCCGAGCTCTGCACGATGAAGCAATGGATTGCGGCGGTATGTCGTATCGATCACTTTATCTCTTTTAATCGCAAAGTGTCTGCGGGTAAAAAATGAAGCCGTCATCATATTAATTTCATCTTTATACACTGAATAACCTACATTTCTTGCACTGTAAATACCGCTGGCTATGACAAGCAAAATAATCACTGCCGCTGCAATATAAATATAAGTCATAAACGTCTCTCCATGGAAAAAATATGCTGCAATACCGATGCCGATAATAAATATCAGCAAAGTCATTTGGAAATACCGCCGAATCGCCCGTAATGGAACGACTTTTTTCGGCAATTCCATATAATAATTCGGAAAGATTTCGCCGATAATATTGTACAGTTCTTTTTTCTTAATAAACGGCAGCAGCTGAACCTTTCCATCGATCTGATCGGATTCCAGAGAATCGCTCGTAATCGATACAGACAGACCGTAATAACCGATAATACGGCGCAAAATGTTATCTGAAATAATGACATTCTGAACCCGATTGATATTAACGCTTTTATTTTTCTTAGAAAACAAGCCGTATTCTACCGTTAAGTCATCTCCGCTTTGTTTTAATGTGTAGTCATAATTTCGAATCATAATAATAATTGTTCCGATAATGTAGCCAATGATAACAAAAAACAGCGAAGCAACAACAATACCAAAGACAATACTTCTGACCAGGCCGCTGACGTATTCAAGATAGTTTTCTATAAGAATCTCACCGCCGATGACATTTAGAATCCCGAAGAAGATCGCTGCAAAGACTCCGAGCCCTCCGCTTGTCATGGCCATTAAAATCAGCTCTTTAAAATTCATTTTTTTCAGTGTATTAAATTCACGGTGTGCTGAACTTGCAGGAACGGATTCTTCCGCTCTTGGCCAAGGACTGCTGTCACCAGTGTTCACTTCAGCTGTATCGTTTTCAATATCCTGCTGCTCAGAATAAATCTCTTTTTGAATATCGACAGCCTGTGATTTTTTTATCGTGTCGATTTTTATACCATCACCCGGTGTTAATACATCGAGCTGTACGGCGCCGAAAATTCTGTGGAAAAATGGTTCATTAAAATCAATAGATTGTATTCTTTTAATGTCCAGTTCCTTTTCATTACGCGTAAAAATACCGTTTTTGAATATAAATTTATCATTTTCAATCCAAAATCTGGTGCGGTATATGTTCAGCATGTCGCTCCCTGTAAATAAGAGAAATACGAGAACAAGTATGCCGATGCCGCTAAACAGCATCCACGGCGTTACAGAACCTGAGAACAGTTCTTCTCTCATATTAAAGAAAATAATAATTGCAGGGAAAAACATTGTTTTTATACCTTTTACTACACTGCCGGCGTATGCAACAGGGTGGAGTTTTTGAGGATTATACATCTGTGGTCTCCCCCTTTACGATAGTCATTATATCTGATTTCAGTTCGCGGCCTTCTTCTGTTTTTAAAGGTGGCAAGTCAATGCCGAGACCCGCTGTTTTAATCCTGACCAACCCAAGATTGTACTTCCTCGATAATGGCCCTGTTTTAAATTCAACACCCTGGGCTCTCTTAATGGGAATCATTTGGGTTTTTACAGTAATAAACCCCTGTCTGACGATAATTTTATCTTCAAGCAGTTTATAAGATGTTACCTTTGTATATATCCAAGGCCTCAACAATACCAGTATTGCTAAATCTAAAATAATTAAGCCAATAATAATATAGTAAAACCATACCGGCCAGGAATAATAATATGTAGCTGCTGCCAAGCCTGAAAGTACAAGTACTGTAATCAGCCAAGTGATAAATGCCTTCATTATCATATATGGTCTGACACGTTCGTCCAAATCTATCATAAGCAACCCTTCCAACTCTCAGTTTATCTCTATAATACAACACTCACAAAACATAAAAAAGCATTCACTAAAAGTGAATGCTCAGAATAAATTATTTTTGGTGATCTTTAAACACACGGCCCTGCTTGCTTGTACGTCCGCCTGATGACGGTTTACCGCCCTGGCGTTTGCCGCCGTTTCTTGATGGTCTGCCATTGTCGCGCTGGCGTCTGTTGCCGCCGCTTCTTTGGCCTTTATTATAATTTGGTTTACCTCTGCGTCCGCCGTGACCCTTGCGAGAAAGTGGTTTTTCAAATGACAATTGAATATTGTCATCTTCTTTGGCATACAGAAGTTCGTTTACTAGTGCTGCAATGATATCGCGTGATTCATGAGTTTTCAGTAAGCCGTCAGCCACTTCAAATGTGTGCTGATTTTTATTATCTGCTAACCATGTACCAATTTTTTCGTAAACTTCGTTTTCACGCGCTTTTTCTACTTCTTTTTTGCTTGGTGGACGAAGTGTGTGGATTGGTTTCTTTTTGTCTTTTTCAATCTGACGCAGGAAATCCATCTCTACAGGGTTAACAAATGTTAACGCCATACCTTCTTTACCGGCACGTCCGGTACGTCCAATGCGGTGAGTATACGACTCAGTATCTTGTGGAATATCAAAGTTGTACACATGTGATACACCTGAAATATCTAAGCCTCTTGCTGCCACGTCAGTAGCAACTAAAATATCCAGTGAATTGTTTTTAAATTTCTTCAAGACTTCAAGACGTTTAGATTGAGTAATATCTCCATGTAAACCTTCCGCACGGTAACCTTTTGCAATTAATGCACTCGTTAATTCATCTACACGGCGTTTTGTACGGCCGAATACGATTGCAAGTTCAGGCTGGTGAACATCTAAGAAAGATGTGAAAACTGATAGTTTTTCCAGCTCTTTTACAATTGTGTAGAATTCATCAATTAATGGATCGGAATTGTTTTGGTTCATCGTTTTAACGACGTGAGGTTTGTTCATGAAACGTGTTACTAAGTCCTGGATTGCCCGCGGCATTGTGGCAGAAAATAGAAGTGTGTGACGATTGTCTTCCGGTACTTTGCTCATGATGAATTTAACATCATCGATGAAGCCCATGTTCATCATTTCATCCGCTTCGTCTAATACAAGTGTGTGAACATCTTGTAATTTAAGTGTGCGGCGATTGATGTGGTCGATCATACGACCTGGCGTACCCACAATGATTTCGGGTTGTCTTTTAAGGTCTTTAATTTGACGGTCTATGCTCATACCGCCGAAAATAACTGCAGTAGCTAATTTCTTTCTCTTAGAAAATGCTTTTATTTGTTCGCTGACTTGTACTGCTAACTCTCTAGTCGGCGTTAATATAACAACTTGAGTACCTGCACCCTTAGTTGTATTTTCTATAATCGGAATACCAAATGCACCGGTTTTACCAGTACCAGTCTGAGCTTGACCAATGATATCTTTTTTCTCTAATGCTAATGGAATACTTTCCATTTGGATCGGTGTAGGTTCAGTGAACCCCATATCAGTTAGTGACTGAATTGTGTCGTCACTAATACCTAACTCTTTAAAAATCTTCAAACTTTAGTCTCCTTTGACTATTTCATTTCTCGCATGTACAACTTCTCTATAGTAACACTTAACACTTTAATCCACAAGATGTTTTAACTGGACGTCAAGAAATAAAAATCTCTCAGTCAGTATATTCAGCTTCAGCAGCTTATCTTCTGTGAACATAATCAGGTGCGGTGTGTGTTCCATAAGTACAAGTTTTGAATGCGGGATTCTTTTCTGTGCTTCAATACTCGTCGGGTAAGGCACGAGCAGATCAATCTTTCCGTGAATTATGAGCGTATCACAGTGAATACTCTCGAGGTCGCCAATTTTGGCATCCACAATCTTAATAAATTCCTGCATTGCTCTGATGGGAATGTTTTTTAATCTCGGCCTGACTCTGGACATCAGATTCAGTTTCAAATGATCGTTCACCTCAGCGGGTGACAGCTTAATCCTGTTGAGTCTGCTTAATTTCGTATGATCAAATGCCGGGGCAATTAACACCAGCTTATCGACATGGAAGTTCTGCGCGATAAAACTCGCGAACACCCCGCCCATTGAAAAACCAATGACGTATATTTTATCGGTGCGGGACGCTAAATTAAAATATGCTTTCTCCGCTTCCTCATACCAGTCGTCCCCGGTTGCCAAGGATAAATCAAGCGTCGTGCCATGACCTGGATACTGGGGGAATTCATATTCAAAATCATAGCGCTTCTTTAAATATTGAAATGTCGGTTCCAGCTCAAAGCGTCCGCCTGTATAGCCGTGTAAAAACAGCACTCCGATTTTAGATATCGTCAATCACCCTTTCGACTGCCATACCGCGTGATCCTTTCAGCAGAATAACTGTGTCTTCTTTAAAATGTTCACTTACTTTATCACGCAGTTCCTCAATTGATGATGCATGTTCTTTCTCACCCACCATTAAAGCATCGTGAATATATTTCGCGCCGTCACCGAAGGTATAAATTTTCGTAAACTGATACGTTTCTTCATTAATAAAGTGTGCAACGTCTTCGTGAAGTTCCTGTTTGTAACTCCCGAGCTCCAGAATATCAGCCAGTACAAGAATCTTGTTTGTATGAGCCATGCGGCCAACTGTATCTACCGCACTGATCATGCTCGCTTTTGAAGCATTGTATGCATCGTTAACGATTAAAGCGCCGCTTTCATGTTTAATTCTTTCCATTCTCATGCTCGTTACTTTTAAATGCTGCAGACTGTTTTGTGCGGACTCCAAAGAAACTCCGAGCGTCTCCGCAGCAAGGACTGCCAGCGATGCGTTCAATGCGTTGTGCACGCCGAGCTGCGGAATATGGAATGCTGTTTCTTTAAACGTAAAATGCGTGCCCTTATCATCTTCAGACACATTGCTGATTGCAAACTGATTGCCCGCTTTTATACCTGCTGTTTTTATAGCATAAGCTGTTTCTTTATCAGCAAGCGCATCGAGCAGCGGATAATCTTTAGAATAAATAAAGGTCCCGTCATCTTTTAAATAATCGACAATTTCGTATTTGGCTTTGGCAATATTCTCTCTTGAGCCCAGCATTTCTATATGGGATTCCCCGACACTCGTTATCACTGCAACATCAGGTTCCGCCATTTTACTTAGAAAATTTATATCCCCTATTCTATCCATACCCATTTCGAGGATAGATATTTCAGTATCTTTATTTAATTGAAGAATTGTCAGCGGCATACCAATTTCATTATTAAAATTGCCCAGTGTTTTTTGAACTTTAAAGTGCGGGCTTAAAATACATTCCATCATATCTTTAGTCGTCGTTTTTCCATTAGAGCCTGTTACTGCAATCACTTTAGGGTTCACTATTTTCAAATATTCCCTGGCGATATCCTGCAATGCCTGAAGACCATCGTCAACGTATATCACCGGGTGCTCTGAACTTTCAAGCGGCTGCTCACTCAGTGTCAGTCCTGCGCCTTTCTCGAAAGCCATTTTGATAAAACGGTGTCCATCTGCATTTTCACCCCGAAACGGAATAAATATATTCCCCGCCTCAATTGTCCGCGTATCTATCGACACACCTTTGACTATGGTTGTCTTCATATCTTCTGCACGGCTGTTCATTTCACCATTACAAAATTTCGCAATGTCTTCTATCGTTCTTTCTATCATAATTTTTCATCCTAATTGTTTGTATTTACTGTTTATAATTATAAAATAGTTGTATACTAAATGTCATGATTTCTATATGAATTAGGTGACTTTCTTGAGTAATAATAAATATACACGTCAAAATTCAAATTTCTTCGCTCGCATCGACTGGATTCTTGTTATCTTAATTCTGATGCTCGCGGCGATCAGTGTTGTATCCATCAGTTCTGCGATGACCAGCGGTCAGTACGGAACCGACTTCAGTACCCGTCAGATTGCTTTTTACGCTTTGGGTTTTGTACTTGCATTTACTTTAATGCTCGTCCCGTTTAAATTAATTAAAAACTATACTTGGGCCTTATATATTTTCGGTGTGCTGAGTCTTGCTATTTTATATATTGCGCCGGTGTCTTCGGTAACTCCGATTATAAATGGTGCAAAAAGCTGGTATCAGTTCGGTTTCTTCAGCATTCAGCCGTCAGAATTTGTAAAAATTATTTACATATTAACGATGGCCTATGTCATTGGCCAGCATAATAAGTATAAACTGACCAACACTTTGTCCATGGATATCAGATTGCTGTTAAAACTTATACTCGTATCTATCCTGCCAATGGTTTTAATTTTACTGCAAAATGACCTCGGTACAGTTCTGGTAATGGTCGCGATTTTCCTCGGACTCGTCGTCGTATCCGGAATCAGCTGGTGGCTGATTATACCAACACTTTCCGTCGCTGCCTCTACAGGTATTGCACTGATTCTCGGTATTCTTTACCGTCCGGATTTACTTGAACGTTATCTTGGTATTCATCCTTACCAGTTCGAACGGATTTATTCCTGGATTACACCTGAAGCCTTTCAGTCCGACAGCGGATTCCAGCTGACAAACTCGCTGATTGCCATCGGCTCCGGCGGGATTACAGGTAAGGGTTACACCGACGGCATTATTTATATACCCGAAAATCATACCGATTTTATCTTTACGATTATCGGCGAAGAATTCGGTTTTATCGGTTCTACGATTGTAATTATTGCGCTGTTCATGCTGATTATGCATTTAATCCGTATGGCGTTTATAGCATCGGACAGTTTTGCATCTTATTTTATTATCGGATATATTTCCCTGCTCGTCTTCCATATCATTCAAAATATCGGTATGACGATACAGCTGCTGCCGATTACAGGTCTGCCGCTTCCGTTCATTAGTTACGGCGGCAGCGGGCTGTGGTCAAACATGCTTGCTGTCGGTATTCTTCTGAGTATGTATTTCCACCATCTCAGCAAGAGTGCCAAAAACAAATAAAAACTGCTGACGGAGCATCCGCTCCTGCAGCAGTTTTTATTTTAAATATTATTTTCTTTCAGTCTAAGCTGATCTTTATTTGCGATACGGTTCATAATTTCAAATCTCGATTTGGAAACCGATACTTTGACGCCGAGTTCATGCAGCAGGTGGACGACTTCCTTAACTTTACTTTTGTCGTTTTTGCGCATATTGACACTCCCTTTTAATAGCTAACTTAATTGTACTCGTTTATACTATAATTATCTATACTTTTCAGATATTAATTATTACAGTCTTGAAAACTTTTTAAATTTTTGAAAGAAAGTGGGCGCTTATGCAAATTCCATTTACTGATGTATACATTACTGATGCATCAGTCGTCACTATTATATCCATTCTTTTATTTATCATTAACTTTCTGCTTGCTGCAGGGCTTGTATTTTTAGAACGCCGCAGCGCACAAAGTGTATGGGCATGGATTTTAGTATTGTTCTTCCTGCCTATAGTCGGCTTCCTGCTCTACATGCTTTTTGGCCGTACTATTTACAGACAGGAAATTTTCAAACTCGATGAGGATGATAAAGTTGGTCTCGAGCATCTCGTCAGCGAACAGCTGGAAGAAATTAAACAGGACCGTTTAGTATTTTCAAATGATATTGCAGAAAAGCATAAGAAACAAATTCATATGCTCCTCAATAATAATCAGTCCTTTGTCACCAGCAATAATGATGTGACAACTTTCACCGATATGAATCAAAAATTCGCACAAATGATTAAGGATATCGAAGCAGCTGAAGATCATATTCATTTTCAGTATTATATTTTCAAATTGGATAATATCGGTCAAGAGCTTTACAGAGCCCTGTTAAAAAAACAAAGAGAAGGCGTCTCGGTAAGAATTCTTTACGACGACATCGGCTCCCGGTCTTTATCGCTTAGAAATTTCACCGATGTAAGAGAAGCAGGCGGTCTGGTTGAAGCTTTCTTCCCCAGTAAATTACCGCTGATTAACCCGAGGATTAATAACCGCAACCACAGAAAAATTGTCGTAATCGATGGTAAAGTCGGCTACATCGGCGGTTCAAATGTGGGCGATGAATACCTTGGACGCGATCCTAAAATGGGGGCATGGCGCGATACGCATCTGCGCATTGAAGGCAACGCTGTAAAATCTCTGCAGCTTCGCTTTATGCTGGACTGGAATTCTCATGATACTCGCAATAATATGAAGCACGAAGAGCATTACTTCCCGGAGATCGATTCTGTTGGGGATACAACTATGCAAATCGCTTCCAGCGGTCCGGATGAAAATTATCAGCAGATTAAATACGGCTATCTGAATATGATTTACAGTGCTAAAAAAAGCATTCACATTCAGTCACCCTACTTTATTCCAGACCAGTCAATAATGGAGGCCATCCGTATTGCTATTCTTTCCGGAGTCAAAGTAAAAATTATGATCCCGAGTTTCCCAGACCATCCGTTTGTTTACTGGGCATCATACTCAAATGCTGCCTCACTCATGAAGATGGGGGCAGAAATATACATGTACAAACCCGGTTTCCTGCATCAGAAAGTATTTAATATCGATGATGAAGTGGTTTCTGTCGGCACTACTAATATCGATAACAGAAGTTTCATCTTAAACTTCGAAGTGAATGCTTTTATGTACGATCAGGACGAAGCTGTCAAGCAGCGTAAAATATTTGAAGCAGACATTGATCAGTGCGAAATAATGACCGTAGAGAGATACGAAGAACGCGGCTTCTGGATTAAGCTGAAAGAAGGTCTCGCCAACTTAATATCTCCAATCTTATAAGACAAATAAAAAAAACAGGGCCGGCTGGCCCTGTTTTTTATTTTTTCTTGCGTTTTTTCTTAGGTTTTACTTTAGCATTCTTCACGCGTGCTGCTTTTTCAGCCTGCTCACGCTCGTGCGCTTCGATAATCGGTGCCATTTCTTCGTTAACTTTTTTGCGGTAGAAAGTATTACCTGCCCAAGTTTGGAAAATCAGGAATATACCGCCGACTGCCCAGTATAATGGCAATGCTGATGGTGAAATTGCTGAAATCCATATAATCATAATTGGAGAAATGTACATGAACAGCTGCATTTGCTTACGCTGTTCTTCCGATACATATCGTGTTGATACCCATGCTTGAATTGCATAGACAATACCTGCAATAGCAACCATGAAGTAGTCTGTTTGTGTTAAGTCCATCCATAAGAAATCAGGATGAGCAACAATACCGCCGTCTGACGGGAATTTTAATGCAAAGTATAAAGCCATAACAACCGGCATCTGAATAAGAATAGGTAAACAACCCATATTAAGCGGGTTAATATCGTGTTTCTTATAAAGACCCATCATTTCCTGCTGGGCTGCCATTTTTTCTTCCTGCGTTGTTGCAACTTTAACGCGCTGCTGGATTGCTTCCATTTCTGGTTTGACAATCTTCATTTTTTCTCTCATCATCATCTGATTTTTGTATGTACGCATCATGAATGGGAAAATTGCCAGTCTCACAATCAGCGTGATGACGATAATAGCCAGACCGTAGTTGTTGTCCAGATTATCTCCAAGCCAGTGCAATAATGTATCCATTGGCTGGACGAGAGTGTTATAGAAGAAGCCGTCTCTATTCTCAGGCTGTGAATAGTCACACCCCGCCAGGAATAGTACCAGTACCATAGACGCTGGTAATAGCCACTTTTTAATCATTTCTTCACCTCTAAGTAATATCTCACATAAAAAAGATTGTACCATAAAAGAAAGTGTATAAAAACCAATTCCGCAGTAATCGGTAAACATTTCACAAACTTATTGTAATAAAGCTGTCACGGATTGTTCAATATCTGCCGATTGTGTAATTGCTGAAATGACACAAATACCATCTGCACCATTATCTAGACACAACTTATAGTTATCTTCAGTTATTCCGCCGATTGCTGCTGCAGGCAATTGAGTACGTTCTGTCACTTGTTTTAATACGTCGATGCCAATTGCATCTCCAGCATCATTTTTTGATTTAGTCGCATATACCGGACCCACCCCGATATAAGACACTCTGTCTAAATTGCTGCTTTCTAGTTCCTTTATATTCCCTACTGATAAACCGACAATTTTATCGTTAAAATAAGCCGGCAGATCGTCCGGTTTCATGTCGCTCTGTCCAATATGAATACCGTCTGCTTCAATTCGTTCTGCAAGATAGACATCATCATTAATAATCAATATCACCCCGTATTTTTGGCAGATGGCTTTAACTTTAAAGGCAAAATCCTCAAGATCTTGTCCCGTCTTAATATTTTCGCCCTTTTCTCTCAGCTGAAAGCATGTGACACCATGTTTAAATGCTGTTTCTAAATCTTTAAGTGGATTGTTAAAACTGCTGGAACTTGCTATCAGATAAAGTCTCAATATATTTTTATTCATAGTGCATCACTCTTTTTTCTTTATCATCTTCTGCTTTAAATAAATATATTTCATCAATGAGGCTGGCGGCAAAAGTCCCGGGACCATTCGCTTTTAAAGCTGCTCTTTTTGCAGCAATATTATACAGGCTGACGGCATGAACAATACTTTTCGAACTGTTATTTACAGCTAAAAATGCTGCAGTAATGGCGCCGAGAACACAGCCGGAACCGGTGATTTTTTCCTGAAAGCTATGACCGTTATGCATGGTCAATTTTTCACTGCTGCTGACAAATGCATCTGTCTCACCAGTAACCAGTACAGGCACTTTTAAGAGCTTCTCAGCCGCTTCTGCGATTTTTAGAACATTCCCCTTAAATATTGAATCCACGCCTTTTGAAGCACCTTCTTGACCGCCTAAAGCCTGAATTTCTCCTGCATTTCCTTTAACCAGTGCAATATCGTAATTCCGGATCAGCGTATCTGTTAAATCCTTTCTAAATTCAGAAGCGCCGTAACCGACAGGGTCTAAGACAATCGGTACATTATATTGATTGGCTCGCGCAGCCATTTCTGTATAAAGCGGTATTTTATCTTCTGAACATGTCCCTATATTTAACAGCAAGGCGCCAGCATGCTTCATAATATCGTCAGCCTCTTTTTTCTCGCCGCTCATAATCGGAGATGCGCCGAGTGCGAGCAGGCTGTTTGCTGTAAAAGGTTTGACCACATCATTCGTAATGCAGACGATGAGCGGACTTTGTTCTCGTAATTTTTTCAACATTAAAATCACTCTCCTTTATAACTGAAATGATTGACGGGACCATTGCCCCTGCCGATGCCGGGCGAATGCTCTATAGCATTCGTAATATACGCTTTGCTTGTTTTAAATGCCTGCTGAATCGTACGGCCCTTGGCCAGTTCTGCTGTCAACACCGCGGAGAATGTGCAGCCTGTGCCATGTGTTTGATTGGTCTGAATCCGTTTTGCAGATAAAGTCGTAATCGTTTGTCCATCGTATAAATAATCCCTCGCGTCACCTTCCAGATGACCGCCTTTAATAATAACGCTCCCCGCCTGCATATCATCTACAATAATTTTCAGTGCCTGATGAATATCTGCTTCCTCAGTAATTTTCATTCCCGTAATGGCTGCTGCTTCATGCAAGTTAGGCGCTACAACTGATGCCAGCGGAATCAGTGTTTCAATCAATGTATTCATCGCCTCCGGTGTCATCAATCTGTCCCCGCTTGTGGCGATCATAACAGGGTCCATAACATAAGGAATATTATATTTTCTAATGTATTCAGCAATCACAAACATCATATCCGTTTCTGCAAGCATGCCCGTTTTCATAGCATGCGGCACTTCATCCGAAAAGATGCTGTTCAGCTCTTTATCGATAAAATCTGCGGGGATATTATAAACATCCTGTACCCCCATTGTGTTTTGTGCTGTCAGTGATGTGACTGCAGCCATGCCGTAAACGTCTCGTGAATGCATTGCTTTTAAATCTGCAAAAACCCCGGCACCGCCTGTCGGGTCAGTACCAGCAACTGTTAGTGCGATTGGTAAATCAGACATTATTCATTCCCCCATCAAAAAGCCCGCTTCACAGAGAGGCGGGCTGAATAAACTAAAGATATAAATAGTCTTAAGTTTGTACGGTCACTTCCCTACGCCAGCATAACCTGGATCAGGTGAAAAAGGGACAAGCTTTCGCAATCTCAGCCGTTACGGCGCCCCCAGCGGGTTTTATTTTATTATTTACACTATCGTATCATAAAATGATTCAGGCAGATACAAATTAGCGTATAAGTATGTATAGACTAAAAAACCTGTAAATCTCATTTAAGAGACTTACAGGATAAATTTTATATTACAGTCTAGCACCACATACAGGCCATGGTGAAGACCCTCTTTGATTGTAAAGTGTTTGAGCTCTTTGAGTCTGTTCAGCTGCTGAAGCATCTGATGCTACACCAGATCCGCCGACTGACTGCCACGTTTGAGCATCAAATTGGTATAAACCGTGGTATAAACCGTTTGAGCTGACAACGCTAGGATTGCCGCCTGATTCACATGCTGCTAAAGCACCCCAGTTTAAACCGCTGTTTGTGTTGGTACTTGTGCTGACGTTTTGAGTTTTAGGCTCTTGAACTTGTTGTTGTACAGGTTCCTGCTGAGCTGGTTCTTCATAAGTTTCTTCTTCAGTCTGGTAGCTGTAGTCATTGTTTTCAGTTTCTGCAGGCGCTGCTTCTTGTGCAGGTGCTGCTTCTTCAACTTCTTCTACTGCCGGTGCTTCCTCAACAGGTGCAGCTGCTTTAGCTGATTCACCTGAAACGATTAATTCTTTACCTTCAAAAATTAAATCTGATGATAAATTGTTCCACTCTTTAAGTTCTGCAACTGTTGCGTCGAATTCAACACCAATTTCAAATAAAGTGTCGCCCGCTTTAATTATGTATACATCTGTTTCTTCTTTATCTTCTTTTGCTTCTTTTGCTTCTTTTGCTTCTTTGTCTTCTTTAACTTCTTCTTTGCCGTCAATTTCAAGAACTTGACCAGGTACGATAATGTCTGAAGTTAATTTGTTTTCCTTTTTAATCGATTCTACTGTTACATTATTTCCTTCAGCAAGAGCCCAAAGCGAGTCTCCAGATTCTACAGTATGAGATGCTGCTTCTGCGCTATATGCAATCGTAGATGATACAGCTACTGCTGCACCTAATGCTAAAACTTTCTTCATAATTGTAATTCCTCCAAAAATAATTTTTATAATATACGGCTTTTTTTGCCATTAATGTATTTATCACTGTTTCACATTATAGAGTATAAAATCGTTTCATAGGTTACAGGTATATAAAAAGAAAGCCGCTATTTTACAATTATGTTACAAACTTATTTCTCAATTATGGCTTATATTACATTCTTATAATCATTATTTTAAAGCGGTATTCAAAGAAAATAATCAAGTTGTCACAGCATTGTCACTGCGGGCTTTGTTAAGGCTATGTAAACATCTGATATCATTTATAAAAGACTGATTTGTCAGCCTTCTGTAATATATGTGTCAGTTCTGTAATAATTAAAAGCACACTGAATACCCGCAGCAGGTAATCAGTGTGCTTATGTGTGTGAGAATGAATGATTGAGTACATATTTAAAGAGGGTAATCATCTTTTAGGCGAGTGCTTTTTCCTTGTTATCATCTTCTGCAGCTTTATCTTCTTCCACAATGCTCGAAATGACTTCGATGTGTTTTTCTTTTTCTGTCTTAGGATCGTTCTTTTCCTGGCTGATTGTATGTACATACTTTTCGCCAAGTGCTTCAGTTACATTATAATGATGGACAGCTTGTTCTATTAATCTCGAAGGATTCGAAATATCAGTGCGGTCACGGATTTTATCTGGTACGTGTTTAACGCTTTCTGCCCAAATTTCCATGCGGTATTCTCGGGATCCGTCATTTTTAGTTAAAGATGTCGTCGCAAGCTGACCGCTGACACAGAGTATGTCTCCCGGTTTTGCAGTTTCCAGCACGCCTGGAATACTTTTCCCAAAAGCTTTGCAGTATAAAAAGTGCACCTCTTTATCTCTTCGGGTATCTTTAGGTACGCGAACTGTTGCAATGATAAATGCATTGACACTTCCTTGCGTACTTTTTGCAATGACATTATTGCTGATAAGTTCACCGACAAGTAATACTTTGTTCATCATTCATTATCACCCCCTTCCTGATTACAATGTAAGGGGTGAATAAATTTTCTGCAAAAGACAATAATTTCATTTATGTTCGATATATAATACAATAATGATAAATCTATACTAAAACTTATACAGTTTTTCCAAATCAGTTTATTTTTATATGCAGAATAATAAAATTTGTACTTTGTTCAAAGGGGCAATTATTATGAAATCATTTAAGGTTATTGATATGAAGATTATTCAGGAACCGAATTTTATCGTACCTGAAATTAAAGATGGCGTCATTATTAATATGGAACATGGAGAAAATCCTTGGATTATTGAAATTGTAACCGACGGGGATTTATACTCCATCTTAGAAAATTTAAAAGAACAGCTGTTGGAAATGATGGTCACAATCACTCGGCCTTCCAATGCGCCTGCAAAATTTTCTGCTCATCTTATGGATATTAACGAGATGGATGACAATATTTCAGTTGTCTTTAAAGGGGATATAATCGTTCACAGTCCAAATTATGCCGAAGATCTGCTAGAATTTCTCGTTAAAGAAGGCTATGAAGGTAAGTCACTCATTAATGAATTTAATTCACGTATGGAGTCAAAAGATGATTTTAAAAAAGATGAAGATAAAAGTGAATAAGAAAAAACGTTTGTAAATCTTTAAATTAAGATTTACAAACGTTTTTTTATTTACTTTCGCCTGTTTTAATATCAGAAATTGCAAATGTAATTTCACATTGGCATGCAACTTCGCCGTCCACTGTTGCCACTGCCTGTCCTTTGCCAATCGGTCCGCGTAGTTTTGTAATTTCTACAAATAATTCCAAAGTATCACCTGGCGTCACCTGTTTTTTAAATCGGCACTTATCAATTCCTGCAAAGAAAGCGAGCTTTCCTTTAAATTCTTCCTGCTGCAGCAGTGCAACTGCACCAACCTGAGCAAGAGATTCTACAATTAGTACACCCGGCATTACTGCATAATCCGGGAAATGTCCTTCAAAAAATGGTTCGTTTCCTGATACTTGTTTTATACCCTTACAACTTTTGCCCGGTTCAACTTCTGTAATTCTGTCGATAAGTAAAAACGGCGGGCGGTGCGGAATAATTGCTTTTATCTGATCATATGTCAGCATTTCTGTCGTCAACCCCTAGTTAAGTTAATGATATGTTCCCACGTTTCGATACGAAATACTCCAAATGGATTATCCAGTATACCAAAGCCAATCATCAGTCCTAGAAAAACTAAGACGATGGCAACGTAGAAAAACAATAGAATTCTAACCAACAAAGGGAACCTACGGTGAACGATTTTTTGCTGCTGTTCTGCCATAGTATTACCCCTTTACTTCGATGTCACCAAATGCTTATCTGAGGCACTGTCATTCACGCGCTCAACATTTGCACCCAGTGCTTTTAATTTTTCATGGAATCTTACATAGCCGCGGTCTAAATGCTGCAGTTCAGTTACTGTAGTCAAGCCTTCTGCCGCTAAGCCGGCGAGAACTAATGCTGCGCCTGCACGTAAATCAGATGCTCGGACCGGTGCACCAAAGAGCTGGCCGCCGCCGCGAATTACCGCATGGTTGTCTTCAAGAGATATATTAGCATTCATAGCTGTAAATTCTCTCACATGCATAAAACGGTTTTCGAAAATTGTTTCAGTTACAATACTCGTGCCTTCAATCGTTGTCAGCAAGGCCATCATCTGGCTCTGCATATCTGTCGGGAATCCCGGGTGAGGCATAGTTTTAATATCTGTCGGTTTATAAGATGCTTCTGGAATCACTCTCACATCATTGCCTTCTTCAACAAATTGAATACCGATTTCTTCAAGTTTAGCTACAACTGCAGATAAATGCTCAATGACTACATTTTTTAATAATATCTCACTTCTTGTAATCGCAGCAGCTACCATAAATGTCCCGGCTTCTATACGGTCCGGGATAACAGAATGCTCTGTTCCCTGCAGACCTTCTACACCGATTATTCTAATATGACCGGTGCCTGCTCCGCTGATGCGGCCGCCCATTGCATTGATATAGTTTGCAAGATCGACGATTTCCGGTTCCATCGCAGCATTTTCTATATGTGTTGTACCTTCAGCCAGACTCGCTGCCATCATAAGGTTTTGAGTTGCTCCCACACTTGGGAAGTCCATATGAATCTTAGCGCCTTGCAGACGTCCTTCACTCTTGCCTTCAATATAACCGCCAGCCTGATCAAAAGTAGCACCCATCTTTTCCAGCCCTTTAATATGCTGCTCGATTGGACGGGATCCTATTGCACAGCCGCCGGGCATTGCAATATTACAATATCCGTAACGGCTAAGCAAAGGTCCCATTACAAGCATGCTTGCACGCATTTTGCTGACCAGTTCATAAGGTGCAAAACAGTTTAATTCACTGCTCGCATCAATTTCCACACTATTTTTATCCGCAGATGCGTTTGCACCAAGCGTAGTTAATAACTTTGTTAATGTATTTACATCTGAAAGTTCTGGTACATTCTTAATTATTGAACGACCTTCACCTGCCAGCAGTGATGCTGCCAGTATAGGCAGAACTGCATTTTTGGCTCCTTCTATTTCAACAGAACCTGACAGCTTTTCGCCGCCTTTAACAATAATTTTATCCATCTTCTCACTCCATAATTCTCTATACCATTCATTATAATAATACGGTGTTTGAACATCACTTGTAAAGTAATTAGCTAAACAGCAGCGATGCTTCTTGTGTATATCTGAAGATGTCCATAATAAAATTGCTCAATGCTGTACCGAGCAAAATACTCAGCAAAATAAGCAGTATTCGCACTCTTCCAATTTCACCTTTAATAAATATAATTTCAAGCCTTACTCCTTTTAATACCCAAAAAGCAAGTCCGATACACAGAAAATGAAGAATTATATGCATCACTGCAAGCTGCGAAAACTCCATAGCACATTCCCCTTTCAATAAAAAAAGACTGGATTCTCCAGTCTTTTAGTTTAAATTAATATTTAGATACTTCTAAACGGTTAACCGCACGCTGCAATGCAAGTTCCGCACGATAACTGTCAATGCGTTCATCCTGTGAATCTTTGAGCAGTTTTTCCGCTCTCTCTTTCGCAGCTTCTGCACGCTCAGAGTCGATATCTTTTGAAAACTCGCCCGCTTGGACAAGTACTGTTACTTGTTCAGGTCTGATTTCAGCAAACCCTTCAGTCACAGCAAGATATTCAAATTTACCATTGATCTTAATACGAAGGACACCTATTTTGAGCGGTGTAACAGTTGGAATATGGCCGGCCATTACACCGAGCTCACCCTGTTTAGTTTGAAGAACGACAATTTCACAATCGTCTTCGTGGAAAACAGAACCGTTAGGAGTAACTACATCAAGTGCAATTGTTGCCATGTTTTACCCTCCCGTTTTAGACTTCTACACCTTGCTGACGCGCTTTTTCGAGTACATCTTCAATGCCGCCGACAAGACGGAAAGCATCTTCAGGTACATGGTCGTACTTACCTTCAAGAATTGCTTTAAAGTCCTGAACTGTTTCTTTAACAGGTACATAAGAACCTTTTTGTCCTGTAAATTGTTCTGCTACGTGGAAGTTCTGACTTAAGAAGAACTGAATGCGGCGAGCACGGGCTACCGTATTTTTATCTTCTTCAGAAAGTTCATCCATACCTAAGATTGCAATAATATCCTGCAGCTCACGGTATTTTTGAAGTGTAGACTGAACATCTCTCGCTACTTTGTAGTGCTCTTCGCCGACAACAGCCGGAGATAAGGCACGTGAAGTAGATGCTAATGGGTCTACCGCAGGGTAAATACCCATTTCTGAAAGTTTACGTTCTAAGTTAGTTGTTGCATCTAAGTGAGCAAACGTTTGAGCCGGAGCCGGGTCAGTATAGTCATCGGCAGGTACGAATACCGCTTGAATCGAAGTAACTGAACCTACGTTTGTAGATGTGATTCTTTCTTGTAATTGTCCCATCTCAGTTGCAAGTGTAGGCTGGTAACCTACGGCAGAAGGCATGCGTCCTAAGAGTGCAGACACTTCAGAACCTGCTTGAGTGAAACGGAAAATGTTATCGATAAACAGAAGTACGTCCTGACCTTGTTCGTCACGGAAATATTCTGCCATTGTTAATCCTGAAAGTGCAACACGCATACGCGCACCAGGCGGTTCATTCATCTGACCGAAAACCATCGCAGTTTTCTCGATAACACCTGAGTCTTTCATTTCGTAGTAAAGGTCGTTACCTTCACGTGTACGTTCACCAACACCCGCGAATACAGAAATACCGCCGTGTTCTTGTGCTACGTTGTTAATCAGTTCCTGAATCAGTACTGTTTTCCCTACACCGGCACCGCCGAAGAGTCCTACTTTACCACCTTTTGTATATGGTGCGAGTAAGTCTACTACTTTAATACCTGTTTCAAGAATTTCTGTTGAAGTTGACAATTCATCAAACTTCGGCGCTAAACGGTGAATTGGATCACGGCGTTCAGATGCTGGAATCGGACCATCTAAGTCGATGTGTTCACCCAATACGTTGAATACACGTCCGAGCGTGATTTCACCTACTGGTACTGAAATTGGAGAACCGGTGTTCTCTACATCAGCACCGCGGCGTAAACCGTCAGTAGAACTCATCGCAATCGTTCTGACTACATTATCGCCGCGGTGTAACGCAACTTCAAGTGTCAGAGAGATCGGCTCTGAATCAGCATTGTCAATTTTAACTATAAGTGCGTTGTTAATTTCCGGTAATTCACCTTCGTTAAAACGCACGTCAACTACAGGTCCCATTACTTGGACTACTTGACCTAAAGCCATTTAATTTCCTCCTAATCTCAATTATTCTAGTGCAGCTGCGCCACCGACGATTTCTGTAATCTCCTGAGTAATTGCCGCTTGTCTTAAGCGGTTATACTGAAGCTGCAGATCGCCAACGAGCTCTGTCGCATTATCAGTTGCTGCTTTCATCGCTGTCATACGTGCGGCATGCTCGCTCGCTTTTGCGTCGAGAAGTGCGCCGTAGATCAGACTTTCAGCGTACTGAGGTAATATGGTTTCTAAAATTGTTTCTTTATCTGGTTCAAACTCGTAACTTGCCAGTGCTGTTTCAGACTGATCTGTCTGAATATCAGTTTCAGTCAATGGTAATATTTTACGAACCGTGACTTGCTGCTCTAAAATATTTACAAACTTGTTGTAAATAATATAAAGCTCATCAATATCTTCATTGATGAATCCGTTCACCGACTGCTGCGCAATTTCTTTTACGCTGGCAAAGTCAGGCTGATCGGGTAAACCAAGACGGTGATTCGTAATATGGAAGCCGCGCCCTGTTAAAGTTTCATAGCCAATTTTTCCGAGGACGAATAAATCATATGAATCGGGGTTGTTATCATGCCGTTTAGCAACCTGTTCGGTAATTGCTTTAACGACGTTGTTGTTATAAGGACCAGCCTTACCTGTATCACTTGAAATTATGATATAGCCCGTTCTCTTAATTGGTCTTTCTTCTAACATAGGGTGTGAGCTTTCAGTATCACCAGCAGCAATTGCTCTGACCGTTTCCTGGATTTTATCCATGTACGGCTGGAATTTTTTTGAATTCTGTTCAGCTCTGGACAGTTTCGAGTTGGCAACCATGTGCATTGCACTTGTCAATTGACTCATTTTTTTAGTAGAGCCTATACGACCTTTAATTTCTCTGAGTGAAGCCATGAATTCACCACCTTAGTAATTACTTGCTTCCTAGTTAGAAGGGTTAAAAAGTTTTTTGAAACTCTTAATTGCTGTATCGTACGCTTCGCTGTCCGGAAGCTGTTTAGTTTGTGCAATGTTGTTTAGTAAATCTTTATCATTCGCTTCAAGCCAGTTTAAGAACTCAGCTTCAAAACGTGTAACGTCTTCGACTGGAACGTCATCTAAGTAGCCGTTAACCAGTGCGAAAAGAATCACAACTTGTTTTTCTACTTTCAATGGTGCGTTCTCAGGCTGTTTGAGCACTTCAACTGTACGTGCACCGCGATCAAGTTTAGCTTTAGTTGATTCATCTAAATCAGAACCGAACTGAGCAAATGCTTCTAACTCACGGTAGGCTGCAAGGTCAAGACGCAGTGTACCGGCAACTTTTTTCATCGCTTTAATTTGCGCTGAACCGCCGACACGTGATACTGACAGACCAGCGTTAATCGCCGGACGCACACCTGAGTGGAATAAGTCTGACTGAAGGAAGATTTGTCCGTCAGTGATAGAGATAACGTTCGTCGGAACGAAAGCACTGATATCGCCTGCTTGAGTTTCGATAAATGGCAGAGCAGTAATTGAACCGCCGCCTAAATCGTCGTTCAATTTCGCAGCTCGCTCAAGTAAACGGCTGTGAAGGTAGAACACGTCACCTGGGAAGGCTTCACGGCCCGGCGGGCGACGTAATAGTAATGACAGCTCACGGTAAGCTGCAGCTTGCTTAGTTAAGTCATCATATACGATTAAAACGTGTTTGCCGTTGAACATAAATTCTTCGGCCATTGACACACCTGCATATGGTGAAATGTATAGTAATGGTGCTGGATCTGCTGCACCGGCAGTAACAACGATTGTGTAATCAAGTGCGCCATTTTTACGTAAAGTTTCAACTGTCGCACGTACTGTCGATTCTTTTTGACCGATAGCAACATATACACAAATCATGTCCTGGTCTTTCTGGTTTAAAATTGTATCGATTGCAATTGTCGTTTTACCAGTCTGACGGTCACCGATGATTAACTCACGCTGTCCGCGGCCGATTGGTACTAAGGCGTCAATTGCTTTAATTCCTGTTTGCAGAGGTTCGTCAACACTTTTACGGTCCATCACCCCAGTTGCAGGGCTTTCGATAGGACGTGTTTTAGTCGTGTTAATTGGGCCTTTGCCATCGATTGGCTGACCGAGCGGATTTACTACGCGGCCGATAAGTTCGTCGCCTACTGGAACTTCCATAATGCGTCCAGTACGTTTCACTTCGTCGCCTTCTTTAATATCGTCACTTGGTCCAAGTATTACGATACCAACATTATTTTCTTCAAGGTTTTGAGCAAGACCAAGTACACCACTTGGGAACTCAATTAACTCTCCTGCCATCGCATCGTTTAAACCATGAGCAAGTGCAATACCGTCACCCACCTGGATTACAGTACCGACATCGGTAACTTGCATATCCTTGTCATAGTTTTCAATTTGACTTCTTAAGAGAGCACTTATTTCGTCAGCTTTGATTGCCATGAAAATGTCACTCCTTTAGCTATTCGTATGTTCTTTAAAATTATTTCTGATACCATCCAGCTGATTTCTCACTGAACCGTCATATACTTTAGAGCCGAGCAGCACACGCACGCCTCCGATAAGATCTTCGTTGATTTCATTAGTAATAAGTAACTTTTCATAGCCTGTTTTGTCGATAAAAATCTGTCCGAGCTCATCCAGTTCCTCTGTAGATAATTTATATACAGATTCTACTGTTACACGTGCCTGGTTATGAGCTTCATCATATAATGCCAGAAACTCTGAGTAGATTTCTTCTAATACAGACATATGCTTTTTATCCGACAGGATTAAAAGCAGATTTAACAGCAGTCTGTCACTATTACCGAAAGCTGCTTCTACTGCAGCTTTTCTGTTTTCACGCGTTATCTTCGGGTTATCCATGAAATCGATGAAGTTCTCCACTGAAGCTGTTGCTTCAATGACTTCAAAGAAATCAGCTTTAACGCTTTCAAGACTGGAGTTCTTTACTGCAACATCATACAAAGCGCCGGCGTATTTTTGACTGAGATTAGCCATTATTTATCGCCTGCTTCCTGCAAGTATTCCGCTACCAGGGATTTCTGATCTTCAGAGTTCAATTCTTTTCGAATCATCTTCTCTGCAATCAGTACTGAAATTTCAGCAACCTGATCATTTATATCACGAATTGCTTTTTCTTTTTCTCTTTCGATATCAGCCTGAGCATCATTAATCATTTGAGAAGAACGAGCCTCAGCATCTTTGATGATCATCTCTTGTTCTCTCTTAGCTTGGCCTTTAGCGTTTTCCATAAGTTCAGAGATTTCAGCCTGCGTTGATTTCAGCAGCGCTTCATTCTCTTCTTTTAAGCGTTCAGCTTCTACTTTTCTTTCTTCAGCATAATCAATATCATCGTGGATGAGCTGTTCGCGGTCATCCATAATTTTCTTAACTGGTTTCCATACGTAGTAAGACAATACCGCAAGCAGTGTCAGGAAACTCGCAAGCAGAACAAGCGATGTTCCTACAGCCGTACCCATCGTTTCACCAGCAGCACCTAAAATTAATAGTTCCACCTATGTACACTCCTTTCAAAAAAGTCTCTAACTCTCAATAGTTATTTACATAATAAGAGGGCGAAATCTTACGTAAGACTTCGCCTTATCTAACGACTCTTAGAACGTGAACATAAGCAGGAACGCGATAACAATGGCCATAATTGGAACGGCCTCAACTACACCAATACCGATGAACATAATCGTTTGTAACGGTCCGCGTGATTCAGGCTGACGCGCAACACCTTCAACTGTTTTTGAAACAACCATACCAATACCAAAAGATGCGCCAAGAGCGGCTAAACCTGCTGCAATACCAGCTGCTAGTAAATTCATAAAATATTTCCTCCTAGAAAATTGTATATTATTATTTTTTTATTATATTAATGATCATCGCTCACTTTATGTGATAGATAAACCATTGATAACATTACGAATATAAATGCTTGAATCGCACCTATAAATACTTTAAATCCTTGCCATACCATCATTGGAATAAATCCTAATGCGCCGAGTACAGTACCGCCGGTTACCAGTCCCAAGAGGAGCAGTAACAGTATCTCACCGGCATAAACGTTACCGTAAAGACGTAAACCAAGTGTTAAGTTATATGTAAATTCTTCGATGAATTTAATCGGTGCAAGCCACCACATTGGTGTTACATATTGCTTCAGATAACCGCGCATGCCTTGAGCCTTCACACCGTAATAGTGTGTCAGTACAATCATCAGCCCTGCCAGCGTCAGTGTGACAACCGGGTCAGCTGTAGGTGATTTAACCCACAATGTGTGTTCTGCATCCGGTGCAACGAATGACAGCGGTATACCGATTAAGTTGCCGACTAAAATAAATAAGAACAGTGTCAGCGCTAAAAAGTGAAATCGAGCGCCTTCTTTCCATGCCATGTTACTCTTGATGATACCTTTGACGAAGTTCATTAAAGCCTCGATAAGGACCTGGCTTTTACCTGTCGGGCGTACTGCGAGTTTTCTCGTCATAAAGAACAGTGTAAAAAAGATAAGCAGACAAGTGACGATAATCATCAATGAAGTAGCAAGTTCGAATACGATAGGTATTCCGAACAGATCAAACGACCACGTTGGACTTCCGTGTTCCATTTCTTCACCTCTTCCGTTTAAAAAGTTCAGATGCTGCGCGCCAGAAAATCAGCGCATAAGTGAGGAGCAGTCCGATTAAAATACCGATGATATTAAATGTTTCTGGAAACCTCACCCATATTAAACAAGCTGCAATAACGACAAGCATTCTCGTTAAAGTACCTGTTTTAACTTTCCCGCCATCTTCGAGCTGTGCATTTTTAAAATTGTAAAACCAATTAAAAGACATCACCATCGAACCGATGATTCCAACACACAACCCCGCAAAAAATGGCAAAGAAGTAAATATATAAGCAATAATACTCAAAACTAAAAGTATTATTAAATATTTCATAAAAAATTTAAAATATCCTCTAAAAATTTTCACTGACTTTGACGACTCCTCAAGTAATGTAACACGTTGTGAAAACAATTACATACTCATGTTATTTTAAAGGAGCGACATTTTTGTGTCAACAAAATATGGAAACATTAACAACATGTTCACATTTATTAATCATTTACCGAAAAACTGATAGGTTTTTCTTTTGTTATTCCATAATAATACTTGATGTTGTCACAAATTCTGCGTGAAGCCTGTCCGTCACCATAAGGATTTTGTGTTTGTGACATTTCTTCGTACAGCTTCTGGTCAGTCAAGAGTTCTTTTGCCATATTATAAATGTTTTCCTGTTCGATTCCCGCAAGTTTCAGAGTCCCTGCTTTAACACCTTCAGGACGTTCCGTCGTATCGCGCAGAACAAGTACCGGCTTACCTAGTGACGGCGCTTCTTCCTGGACGCCGCCTGAATCTGTTAAGATCAGATGACTTCTCGCTGCAAAGTTGTGGAAATCAAGTACATCTAAAGGTTCAATCAATTCAACACGATCATGATTGCCAAGGTATTCCTCTGCAATTTCACGAACTTTAGGGTTTTTGTGCATTGGATACACGACAGTTACATCTTCAAATTCATCGACCAGCTGGCGTACCGCGCCGAAGATATTATGCATCGGCTGTCCGATATTTTCACGGCGGTGAGCAGTCAGCAGAACGACTTTGTTATCTTTATGTTTTTCGATAATATCGCTGTGATAGTTATCGTTAACAGTCGTTTTCAGTGCGTCGATTGCCGTATTCCCTGTTACTGAAATCGCTTCTGGATTTTTAGCTTCATCAAGCAGATTCTGACGTGCATCTTCTGTTGGTGAGAAGTGAAGATCTGCTAAAACGCCGGTCATTTGACGGTTTGCTTCTTCAGGGAATGGTGAATATTTATTATGCGTACGAAGACCTGCTTCAACATGACCGATATCTACTTCGTTATAAAAAGCTGCGAGTGAACCTGCGAAAGTTGTCGTTGTATCTCCATGCACTAAAATCATGTCCGGTTTCACTTCTTTAATTACAGATTCTAAACCGTTGATGACCCGTCCGGTTACTTCTGATAAAGTCTGTCCAGCTTTCATAATATTTAAATCATAGTCCGGTGTAATATCAAAAGTTGTTAAGACCTGATCGAGCATTTCTCTGTGCTGTGCCGTCACTACTACAACAGGTTCAATGTCTTCATCTTTTTTCATTTCCAATACGAGCGGCGCCATTTTAATCGCTTCCGGTCTCGTACCAAAAATCGTCATAATTTTTTTCATAACAATCTCCTAAGTTTTTTTATCGTGTACCAAATAATCTGTCGCCGGCATCTCCGAGGCCGGGAACAATATAACTTTTCTCATTCAGTTTTTCATCGAGTGCAGCAATATAAATATCGACATCAGGATGCGCTTCTTTTAATACTTCCACACCTTCCGGAGCAGCAATCAGGCAAATAAAACGGATTTTTGTTGCACCGTGTTTTTTAACAGCTGTAATTGCTTCTACTGCAGACGCGCCTGTAGCGAGCATCGGGTCGATAACGAAGATATCTCTTTCTTCTATATCGCCGGGGAATTTTGCATAATATTCGATTGCTTCTAATGTTTCAGGATCACGATACAAACCGATGTGTCCAACACGTGCAGATGGAATCAATTTTAAAATACCATCCTGCATACCGAGTCCCGCACGTAAAATAGGCACGATACCTAATTTTTTACCGCTGAGACGTTTAGCAGTTGTTTCCTGCACAGGTGTCTGTACTGTCACATCTTCGAGTGTAAGATCTCTCGTTACTTCATAAGCCATCAGCATACCCACTTCATCGACCAGTTCTCTGAACTCTTTCGTCGATGTATTTTCGTCGCGGATATAACTCATCTTATGCTGTATTAATGGATGCTCCATTACTTGTACTTTCGCCATATTACTTCCTCCACTCTAAAATTAACCGGATGATCCCATCCGGTTTATATTATAACGCAGTTTATTTATATAGTGGATACTTTCCTGTCAATTTCATCACTTTATCTGAAATTCCATCAAGTCCCTCTTCATTTTTCAATCGTGTCAGTGTTTCAACGATAATATTGCCGACTTCTGTCATATCCTCTGCAGTAAATCCGCGCGTCGTCATTGCAGGCGTACCGAGACGAATACCGCTCGTTACGAACGGTGACGCTTCATCAAATGGTATCGTGTTTTTATTTACTGTAATACCCACTTCGTCCAGCGCCTCTTCAGCAGCTTTTCCTGTTAAGCCGAATGATTTCACATCGACGAGAACCAGATGGTTATCAGTCATACCCGAGACGATACGCAGGCCGCCTTTATGAAGTGACTCTGCCAGTGCCTTAGCATTGTCTATAACGCGCTGCTGATAGTCTTTAAAATCAGGCTGAAGTGCCTCGCCGAACGCAACTGCTTTCGCCGCGATAACGTGCATTAACGGTCCGCCCTGAATTCCCGGGAAGATATTTTTATCGACTGCTTTTGCATATTCAGCAGACGTTAAAATCAAACCGCCGCGCGGACCGCGTAATGTTTTGTGCGTCGTTGACGTTACAAAGTGCGCATGCGGAACCGGATTAGGATGTAACCCAGCAGCAACCAGCCCTGCGATATGTGCCATATCTACTAATAAATAGGCACCGACTTCATCTGCAATTTCACGGAACTTTTTAAAATCAAGTGTTTTAACGTAAGCACTGCCGCCTGCAACGATCATTTTAGGCTGTTCTTTTTTAGCGATTTCCAGCACTTCGTCATAATCGATTTCTTCCGATTCTTTTTGAACTCCGTAAGATACAAAGTTGAAAAGCTTGCCGCTGAAATTCACCGGTGAACCATGTGTTAAATGTCCGCCGTGTGATAAGTCCATGCCAAGCACTGTATCTCCCGGCTGAAGAACAGAGAAATATACTGCCATGTTTGCCTGGGAACCAGAATGCGGCTGAACGTTGGCATGCTCTGCACCGAAAATTTCTTTGGCACGGTCACGCGCAAGGTTTTCCACAACATCTACATGTTCACAGCCGCCGTAGTAGCGTTTACCAGGATAGCCTTCTACATATTTGTTCGTTAAAATTGAACCCTGTGCTTCAAGCACTGCAGGTGAAACAAAGTTCTCACTCGCAATTAATTCAATATTGTTATTTTGTCTGTCCAGTTCTTTATCGATAACTTCCTGTACTTGTGGATCCTGAGATTTAATATTAGACATTGTGTTCTCCCCTTTATTTATAATGTGCTCTTGGTCCGCCGACGAGTTTCGGACGGCTTGACGCTATCGTAACAACTGCTTCCCCTACAGTTTTAACAGATGTTCTTACCGGAATGGCCACATGTTTTAAATGCATGCCGATCAGCGTTTGGCCGATATCAATACCGATATCTGCCGTGACCGATTCAACAACTGCCGGGTCCGGTATTTCTTTATAAGCGTGTTCACTTAAACTGCCGCCTGCATTTTTATGAGGAACGACTGATACTTCTTCTAAGTCCAGTGCTTCCATCGTTTGTCTCGTTGTTGTTAACGAACGGTTGATATGTTCACAGCCCTGAAACAGTATGTGCAGATCTTCATCTTCAGCAATCTTAGAAAAATGGCTGTAAATGACTGCTGCTGCTTCAGCTGAACTGTTTTTACCAATCCGTTCGCCAATTGTTTCAGATGTAGAACATCCAATCACCAGTACTTTGCCGGATGTAAAAAATTCTGTTTCGGAAAGTTCTTTAGTTAAAGTCTCCAAATCATTCTTCAATTTTACAAACGCGTCTTTCATGTCTGCCTCCCTCAAATTCAGTGTTTAGCCACGTATCTACCACTTCGAGTGCCAGACCGGGTCCAATCACTCTTTCACCCATAGCAAGAATGTTAGAGTCATTGTGACTGCGCGTCGCTTTTGCTGAAAATGTATCGTGCACCAGGGCACAGCGGATGCCTTTTGTTTTATTCGCAGTAATGTTCATACCTATACCGGTGCCGCAAATTAAGATCCCTCTGTCATACTCTCCTGACGCCACTTTTTCTGCGACCGGCTTAGCATAGTCCGGATAATCCACAGATTCTGTGCTGTCAGGTCCGAGATCTGTAAAGTCTATTTCTTTCTCACTTAAATATTCCGCGACGGTCTTTTTTAAATTCACACCGCCATGATCGGATGCGATAACAACTTTCATACACTCATCTCCTTAGAACATATTATAACCATCAGTATACCGACTTTCAAAAGATTACTGGTATTACCACTTAAATTTATCGATATAGTGCTTCAGCTGATAAAAAACTGCGTCATAATCCTTTTTTGTCCCGCCGTATGGATCGTTTATATCTGCCGTTTCTTCAGAAGCATATTCCGAGATCAGCTGAACGTTGGCCTCCGGCCAGCGACTTTTGATGATTTCTTTATGACCATTGCCCATGACGAGCAGCGTACTGTCTTTAACATCTTCTTCTGTCAGCTGCTGCGGCAGTGAAGGCAGCGGCAGATGCTCATCTTTTATAATTTCAAGCGACTGGCTGTTCGTTGTATCCTCTGCAACGTAAAGTCCGCGGGAAGAAATATCTGTCTTTGGAAACTTTTGACGTGCATAACTTTCAGCCAGCGGGCTTCTGCATGTGTTGCCGGTACAAATAAATAAATATTTACTCACTTCGAATCACTTCATTTCCTGTTGCTTTATAGATACGGTTCATGAGTCCTTCAGATTCCGGGACTTTATCGAAACCGTGAATGAAAATAATATCGACATCTGACGTATCCATAATACGGAGTGCCGAATATAAATTGCGCGCAGCTTCTCTGTAACTGTCGCGGTCTCTGCACAGGCCGATAAAATGAATATCTTCTGAAATAAATTCTCTGGCAGATTCCGGTGCAATAATACCGACTTTCTGATGACGGTCAACAGGCAGTTTCGTATTATTATTAATCCCGCCTTCAATAACAATCAGCGGCTGGCTGGGTGCATAATGCTTATATTTCATTCCCGGTGAAATCGGCTTTTCCGATTCATCTTTTACCGTATCGATTTCTGATTCAAGCACTTCTTCCAACTCTTCTCTCGTCACAGCACCTGGACGCGCAATTCTATACGGAAACTGCGTACAGTCAAGAACGGTACTTTCAATTCCGTAAATTGCCGATTCACTGTCGACCACCCCATACAGTTTTCCTTCCAAATCATCGATGACATGCTGAGCATTAGTCGGAGAAGGTTTGCCACTGATATTAGCACTTGGCGCTGCAAGCGGTATATCCGTATATTCAAGAATCTTTCGGCCCACAGGATGACTCGGCATGCGCACAGCAACTGAATCAAGTTCCGCTACAGCATTAGAGGATAAGTAATCTCCAGTTAAAGGCAGGATAAAAGAAATCGGTCCCGGCCAAAAGGCTTCCATTAATTTAGTGACACGTTCATCAAGGGGTGCAGTAAAATTTTCTAGCTGTTTGATGCTGTGTATATGAATGATTAAGGGGTTATCTCCCGGACGGCCTTTAGCATTAAATACTTTATGTATTGCTTCAGAATTTCTTGCATCCGCAGCGAGTCCGTAAACAGTTTCGGTAGGGATGCCGATAATTTCACCATAGGTAAAGGCAATTTTAATTTCTTCAAGCTGTGCATCAATTGCTTCTTTCTTGCTGTCGTCGTTTAAATCCGTCTCTGTTATTGTCCATTTTTTAGTCAATTGCTTCACCCCATGTAAAATGTAGTATTCTGTCCTGCTGATTAATATCTTTAACGACGTGCACATCGATCCCCGGCCAGACCTTGTCTATATAACTCTTTAAGGCTGCCGCCTGGTTAAAGCCGATTTCAAAATACACTCTGCCGCCTGGTTTCAGCACTTCAGGCAGTCCGTTAATCATTTCTTTATATAAGGCAAGTCCGTCCTCTGCTGCAAATAGGGCTGTATCCGGTTCATGCTCCAGCACGGAAGGCGTCATTAAATGTCTTTCCTCATTACTGATGTACGGCGGGTTAGACACGATAACATCTGCTTTTATTTTCTGAGCAGTTAATGGTTCAAATAAGCTGCCCTGTAAATATTCAACAGATACTCCGAGCAATTCTCCATTGTCTTTGGCAACTTCGAGCGCGGCTTCAAATAAGTCTGTTACTATCACTTTATTCGAAGTCCAGTGTCTTTGCAAAGTTAATCCAATCGCACCTGTACCAGTACCGATATCAACCGCAGTTAAACCATCGTCCGCTTCTTTGTCTAAAATAAATTGAACGAGCTCTTCCGTTTCATTTCTGGGAATCAGCGTATCCGGTGTGACTTTAAAATACGAATCGTAAAAAAATGCCTTGCCCAGCACATACTGATACGGTTCGTTTTTACAGACCCGGCTGATGACATCCATATATTTTTCGCAGTCAGCTGCCGGCATTATATCATCCCCGTAGATCATGAGCCTGGTTAAATTTATATCAAATAATTCTTCCATTACAATCGATGCAATGCGGCTTTCTTGTCCAGATACACTTAAAGAGGCTTCCGCCTCTTTAAGTATTGCTTTATATTGTTTCATTATTCAAATCATCCAGTTTTGAAGTCTGTTCTTCAATAGCCAGCGCTTCAATGATTTCACCCAGATTCCCATCGATAATCTGATCCAGTTTTTGAATTGTTAACCCGATACGGTGATCTGTCACGCGGTTTTGTGGATAGTTATACGTACGAATACGCTCAGAACGGTCACCAGTACCAACCGCTGATTTTCTCTTTTCCGCATATTCTGCATGCGCTTCCTGCTGCATCATATCGTAGACGCGTGCTTTAAGTACTTTCATGGCGCGCTCTCTGTTTTTAATTTGAGATTTTTCATCTTGTGATGTTACGACTGTGCCACTTGGCAAGTGGGTAATACGTACAGCTGAGTCAGTCGTGTTAACGTGCTGACCGCCGGCACCGCTTGAGCGGTAAGTGTCAATTTTAATATCTTCGTTGCGGATATTCACTTCAACATCTTCAACTTCCGGCAATACAGCCACTGTTGCCGTCGATGTATGAATACGTCCGCCCGATTCAGTTTCAGGCACACGCTGCACACGGTGGGCACCATTTTCAAACTTCAGTTTAGAAAACGCACCTTTCCCCTGAACTAAGAAGCTGATCTCTTTAAAACCGCCGTGGTCACTGCTTGAAGCATCGACTACTTCTGTACGCCAGCCTTGATCCTCAGCAAATCTTGAGTACATTCTGAATAGATCTCCAGCAAAAATTTGCGCCTCATCACCGCCGGCTGCACCGCGAATTTCAATGATAACGTTTTTGTCGTCATTAGGATCCTTAGGAATAATAAGAATTTTAAGATCATCTTCCAATTTTGGCAGTATGTTTTCAGATTCTGAAATTTCTTCTTTCAGCATTTCAACCATCTCAGGGTCATCTGTTTCCTTCAGCATTTCTTTAGACTCTTCAATCGTTTCAAGGTGACCTTTGTATACTCTGAAAACTTCTACAGTTTCCTGAATATCACTTTGTTCTTTTGAATACGTGCGGAGTTTATCCGGATCGCTGACTACATCCGGGTCACTGAGTAATTCAGTTAATTGTTCATATCGATTTTCTATTATTTCGAGTTGATCAAACATAAGAATACGTCCTTTTCCTGGTACTTTTTAGTTTCTTTATTATAGCATATTTTTTAGACAAAAAAACTGCACTGAGTATCTCAGTGCAGTTGAAGTTTCGTTATTGTTCGTTGCTTGATTTAAGACCGAATTTTTTGTTGAATTTCTCAACACGGCCATCTGCAGATGCGAACTTCTGACGTCCTGTGTAGAACGGGTGTGAATCAGAAGAAATATCTAAACGAATAACCGGGTATTCGTTGCCATCTTCCCACTCCATAGTTTCAGAAGAAGTACGAGTAGATCCACTCAAGAATTTAAAATCTGTCGTTGAATCTAAAAAGATTACTTTTTTGTAGTCAGGATGAATTCCTTGTTTCATAATTGTCAGCTCCTTTGCCCTGAACCATCTGGAACAGAGTTATTTGTGGCTATCACCACGCATTACTTTGCCATTATACATGCTGAGACTATAAAAATCAATAACCAGCGCGAAATTTATATGACTGGTTTGCCTGTTTTCTGAGACGTAATCATGCGTTCTCTAAGCACATCGAAAAATTCTTCGTTCGTTTTCGTCGTCTTCAAAATTCTTAAGAAGCGTTCTGTGAAGTCCGATGAATCGGTAAACAGATTTCTCAGCTGCCATAGAATTTCCAGCTCTTTTTTATCCAGCAGCAGTTCTTCTTTACGCGTGCTCGAACGTCTAATATCAATTGCAGGATAAACCCGTCGCTCACTTAAGTGACGGTCCAGATGCAATTCCATGTTCCCCGTCCCTTTAAATTCCTCGTATATAACGTCATCCATGCGGCTGCCCGTATCCACTAAAGCAGTCGACAGAATCGTGAGACTGCCGCCGGCTTCAATATTACGCGCCGCGCCGAAGAAATGTTTCGGACGGTGCAGACTCGCAGGGTCCAGTCCGCCGGATAAAGTCCGCCCGGACGCCGGGATAACTAAGTTGTAAGCTCTTGCAAGACGGGTAATAGAATCCATTAAAATAATAACATCTTCCCCCATCTCAACGAGACGTTTTGCACGTTCAAGCAGCAATTCAGCCACCTTTACGTGATGCTGCGGCGGTTCGTCAAATGTCGAATGCACAACATCAGCCTGCTCTACCGAGCGTTCCAGATCCGTAACTTCCTCCGGACGTTCACCGATTAAAAGAATAAATAATTTTACATTCGGATGATTTGTAGTAATTGCCTGTGCAATTTCTTTGAGCAGTGACGTTTTACCTGCTTTTGGCGGTGCCACAATCATGCCGCGCTGACCGAAACCAATCGGTGTGACCAAATCCATAATACGCGTCGATAAATCATTCGGCTGGTTTTCTAGATGAATCCGTTCATCCGGGTACAGCGGTGTTAAAGCTTGGAAATGCGGTCGTTTTTTTACTTCTTCAGCGTTGTGATCATTTATAAAGTCAACCTGCAGCAAACCGTAATACTTCTCATTCTCTTTCGGTTTTCTGACTTTCCCCGTCACTTTATCGCCTTTTTTCAGTTCAAAACGGCGAATCTGCGATGCAGAAATGTAAATGTCTTTCTCACCTTTTGAATAGTTTACCGTACGTAAAAAGCCGTAACCATCCTGCTGGATATCATCTAAAATACCCTCCATGTAATAGTTGCCGTCTTTTTCCATTTCAGCTTCTAAAATTGCCAGCACTAATTCTTTCTTATTTAATTTACTGTAGTTCGACAGTCGTAAATTTTTTGCACGTTCAGTTAATGCTTTCGTTGTATTATTTTTATACAAAGCATCAAATGTTTCGTATTTCATATCTTGTGTCTTTGGTTTATCAGACAATATTTCCACTTCCTAATACTAATTTTATAATGATTGATGTGTTGTTTACTGGAGTGATTTAGAATGTATACTGAAAGGGCAGAGGTGATGGCCAATGCTGAAGTGATTTTTAAAAGGCATACACATATTACATCCGATGCATTGCTCATGTCAAAGAAAAACTGAAGTAAATGAGTGTTTATATGTCTTATTTATCCATAACCATATTCGGTTTTTTCTTCAAACTGTGACGGCTGTTAATGAACCGTACTGTGCCTGATTTCGCCCGCATAACGACAGAAGAAGTCTCAGCAAACCAGCTCTTATACTGAACACCTTTCATCAGTTCTCCATCAGTGACAGCTGTAGCTGCGAAAATTGCATCGTCACCGCTGACCAGGTCGCTCAATTCAAGTTTTTTCTCAGGATCCACACCCATTTCCAGGCATCTGGCATGTTCTTTATCGTTTCTTGGCAGCAGGCGTCCTTGGAAATCTCCCTCAAGCGCTTTAATTCCTGCAGCTGCGATTACACCTTCCGGTGCTCCGCCGATACCCATTAAAATATCAATTCCGGTCCAGTCAAAACAAGTATTAATCGCAGCGCCCACATCGCCATTTTCAAACATGACAATCCTTGCACCAAGCGCTCGCACCTGCTCGATAATTTCCGAACTGCGTTCGCGTTTAATAATCGTTACTGTCACATCAGATATATTTTTATTCTTTGCTTTGGCAACCGCACGAATATTGTCTTCGACAGACTTATCGATGTCGATTACACCGCGGCAATCCGGTCCTGCCGCAATTTTTGCCATATACATATCCGGTGCATGAAGGAGGTTCCCCTTATCAGCCGCCGCCAGCACAGTCATAGCACCTGCAGTGCCTTCTGCTACAGTCGTAGTTCCTTCAAGAGGATCAACTGCAATATCCAGTTCAGGTCCGCTCCCCATGCCAAGCTTCTCGCCAATATACAGCATCGGCGCCTCATCAATTTCACCTTCGCCGATCACAACTGTACCTGTCATAGGAATAGTGTCAAAAAGTCTGCGCATCGCTTCTGTCGCTGCATCATCCGCTTCATTTTTTAAACCTTTACCTGTCCAGGCTGCACTCGATAGTGCGGCCGCTTCTGTTACTCTTACGAGTTCCATTGATAGTCCTCTTTCCAAAACTGCTTCCCCCTATATATCCATGCTGATTTTCCTTAACTATTATAACACAGAGAGATTTGTCCGGATGATGTCGTTTTTTATCGTGTCTCCTCACAATGAAATCCGCCGTTGCCGCCAGCTCAACATCTATCTTCACCAAAAACGGCTTGAAAGCCCCCTTATCAGGAGTTCCAAGCCGCCAAATTTTTATTTATTCTTCTTCTTGTTCATCGCGCCATATATTCGCACCGAGCGATGCCAGCTTTTTAACAATATCTGAATATCCTCTGTCGATGTGGTTTACATTATGAATTGTCGTAACGCCATCAGCGATCAGTCCTGAAATTAACAAACACGCACCTGCACGCAAGTCGCTTGCGTAGACATCTGCGCCTTTAAGTCCAGATGGATAAATCAAAGCACTGCCGCTTTTCTTCTCGATATGCGCACTCATGCGTGTGAGCTCATCGACGTGTCTAAATCTGGCAGGATAAATCGTCTCTGTAATCTTGCTTACGCCGTCCGCTAAAAACATCAGCGGTGTAATCGGCTGCTGCAGATCTGTCGCAAAGCCAGGGTAGACCTGTGTTTTAATTGATACAGGATTGTACTTTTCAGGCTTATTAATGATGACATAGTCATCGCCGATATCGAGTTCAACACCCATTTCTTCCAGTTTCGAAGACAGTGATTCCATATGCGTCGGGATAATATTATTGACTTTATAATTTTTACCGGCTGCTGCGCCGACAATCATATAAGTTCCCGCCTCAATACGGTCGGGAATAATATTATGTGTCGTACCGTGCAGTGATTCTACGCCTTCGATACGAATCGTATCCGTTCCCGCACCTTTAATGTTCGCACCCATATTATTTAATAATGAGGCAACATCGACAATTTCCGGTTCTTTCGCAACGTTTTCTAAAGTTGTGCGTCCTTCTGCACAGCTCGCCGCAAGCATCATATTAATCGTGGCGCCTACCGAGACAACGTCGAAGAATATTTTAGCTCCGGTTAACTTTTCAGCAGTCAGATACATTGCACCATGCTCATTCGTTACTTCAGCACCCAGCGCTTCAAATCCTTTGATATGCTGATCGATGGGTCTCGGTCCAAGCGGACATCCGCCCGGCAGTCCGATCACACACTTTTTAAATCTGGAAAGCATCGCTCCCATCATATAATAAGACGCGCGTAAAGATTGTACTTTGTTGTTAGGCAGCGGCATATTTACCGCTTCTTCAGCGTTGACTTCGAGCGTGGTTCCAGATAATTCTGTTTTTATATTTAAATCATTCAAGAGACTCATCAGTGTTTTAACATCGCTGATTTCAGGCAGGCCTTCTAAAGTTACCGTACCGCTTGAAGCCATGAGCGACGCAGGTATTAGTGCTACCGCACTATTTTTAGCACCGCTGATATCAACTTCTCCAGTCAGTGTTTCACCGCCGCGCACTTTAATTACATCTTTAGCCATATATAAAGCTCCTTGTCATTTTATTATATGGAGACAGCTTATTTATTGTTCCAGTCATTTAAGAATTGCTCGATTCCTTTGTCAGTTAAAGGATGTTTCGTTAATGTTTTAATTACTTTGTAAGGGACAGTTGCTATGTCTGCACCGCGCAGCGCTGCACCATGCATGTGCCCAGAGTTGCGGATAGATGCTGCGATAATTTCAGTATCGATGTCGTGAATCGCAAAAATAGCTGCGATATCTTCGATTAACTGAAGTCCATCTAAACCAATGTCATCAAGGCGTCCGATAAACGGCGATACATATGTCGCACCCGCACGTGCTGCTGTCAGAGCCTGCACCGTATTAAATACTAAAGTAACATTAGTTTTAATACCTTCTTCAGAAAGTACCTTAACAGCTTTCATACCGTCTTCAGTCATCGGAATTTTAACGATGATGTGTTCGTGAAGTTTAGCCAATTCGCGTCCTTCTTCGATCATGCCTGCAGCATCTAGTGCAATGACTTCACCGCTGACAGGACCGCCGACAAGTTCACAAATTTCAACAAGTCTGTTGTGAAAAGAGATATCCTTTTCTTTAGCAACGAGTGACGGGTTAGTTGTTACACCGCTTAAAACGCCCCACTCGTGAATTTCTTTAATTTCATCCATATTTGCTGTATCTATAAAGTATTTCATGTAATTTTCGTCCTCCAATAATGTGATATTACTATCATTATAAATTAAAGCTTCTCAAACTGACAATGCTTTACCATTAACAGTTCATTTAAATTTGATTAAAATCCTTTAATAAGTCTCAACAGTCCTTGCTGCAGCTGGTTTTCCATCTATATCAAAAGAGTAAAAAACAGCCGGATATTCTCCGGCTGAAAGCTATTTCTTAATTATTATCTTCTTTTGTGCCATGATCGATGCACGCTTTAATTAATCCACTGAATAAAGGATGCGGACGCGTCGGACGGGACTGAAATTCCGGATGGAATTGTACGCCGACATAATAAGGATGATCTTTAAGCTCAATCATTTCAACCAGACGCCCGTCTGGTGACGTGCCGCTGAAAATCATGCCCGCTTCTTCCAGCTGCTCTTTATAACCGTTGTTAAACTCAAAACGGTGGCGGTGGCGTTCATCCACTTCATTTACCTGATACAATTCATGTGCTTTCGTACCTTCTTTAATCACGCACGGGAAGCTGCCGAGACGAAGTGTTCCGCCTAAATCGACGACATCTTTCTGGTCCGGCATTAAGTCGATAATTGCATGGGGTGTATGCTCATCAAGCTCTGAAGAGTTTGCGCCTTTTAAGCCCGCAACATTTCTTGCAAATTCAACCGTCGCAAGCTGCATGCCGAGGCAAATACCAAGAACCGGCACCTGATTTTCACGTGCATAGTTCAGAGTCAGGATTTTCCCTTCGATACCACGGTCGCCAAATCCGCCTGGTACGACGATACCGTCAACTTCACCTAAAATATCCCTAACATTTTGAGGTGTCACATCCTGTGAGTTAATCCAGTGAATATCGATATCTGCATGAACTTCATATCCTGCGTGACGCAGTGATTCAGCAACTGATAAGTATGCATCCTGCAGCTCGACATATTTGCCGACCAGGCCGATTTTAATTGTTTTATCGATTTTACTTAAATTATCGAGCAGGTGTTTCCAATCTTCCAGCTGTGCCTCGCCTTTTGATTCAAGCTTCAGATTATCGAGTACCAGATCATCCATATCCTGCTCCTGCAGAGACATGACCAGCTCGTAAATTGTTTCTTCATCTTTTGCATTAATTACACTGTCTTCATCAATATCACAGAACAATGCAATCTTATCGCGCAGATCCTCTGTCATTGGATATTCAGAACGGACAACGATCATATCCGGCTGAATTCCCAGCCCTCTCAGCTCCTTAACACTGTGCTGAGTCGGTTTTGTTTTCATTTCACCCGCTGCTTTAATATAAGGCAGTAACGTACAGTGGATAAACATGACATTATCTTTACCCAGTTCACTTCTCAGCTGGCGAATCGATTCGATAAACGGCAGTGATTCAATATCACCGGCAGTTCCGCCGATTTCTGTAATAACAATATCCGCGTCTGAAGATTCTCCAGCTTTTTTAATACGGGATTTAATTTCATTCGTGATGTGCGGAATAACCTGCACAGTTCCGCCGAGATAATCTCCGCGGCGTTCTTTTCTAATGACTTCTGAGTATACTTTCCCAGCCGTAACATTCGAGTATTTACTTACATTAATATCGATAAAGCGCTCGTAGTGACCTAAGTCCAGGTCCGTTTCTGCACCATCTTCAGTTACAAATACTTCACCGTGCTGATAAGGGCTCATCGTACCCGGGTCCACATTTAAATAAGGGTCGAATTTTTGAATCGTAATGCTGAAGCCTCTGTCTTTTAACAGCCGTCCGAGAGATGCCGCTGTGATTCCTTTTCCTAATGATGACACTACGCCACCTGTTACAAAGATATATTTTGTCATGTAAGTATCCTCCTGTATAAAATAAAAAATAGCTCCCTTTCACAAATGTGAAAAGGAGCTGGTTTACTTGTCCCTTTTTAAGGGAGCCCAAATAAAATACTATCACTTTAAAATAAAAAGTCAATATAAATTAGTAGGCATCTGCCTCGTCATCGTATTCATCCTCGAGCTTTTCTTTCTCGTCGAATTGGATTTCGTCATCAGCATCTTTACTGTCAATATCTTCTTCGTCGTCTTCGCCGTGCAGAGCACCGTCAATTTCTTCCTGCTCTTCACCCAGTTCCTTAGCACCAGGATAATCCGCATCTGCTTCTTCTTCGATGAAATCATCTTCAGCAGCCACTTCTATCTTATGAATAGTCGGTGCGACTTTATCGTTGATGTCATCGACTGAATACCATTCACGAAGACCCCAGACACCATCATCAGTACTTAAGAAGCGTCCATCCGTATTTAAGTCAGTGTAAAACTGAAGAATACGATCCTCAACTTCACCTTCAGTATAATTACCGACCTCTTTAAATTTATCTACCATTTCATAGAGGTTGGTTTCCGTTCCTTTATCTTCTAAATATATGTGCGACATATCTATAAACGAATGCTCGTCCATCATTTCTTTAGTATAGCTGTCAAGTCTCATTCACGTCATCCTTTCAAGATGTAAATACCTTAGGATATAATACAAATATTTATACGATGTTTCAAGCTTTAAATTAATATCTGACTAATTTAGTATATCGATCCGTGTTTCCGGGACTGTCTACAAGAACAAAACCAGCTGCTGTAAATAAGTTTTTATAAACCGGGTCTTTTACAGTCACTGTTGCAGTTTCCACCATATCCAGCTTGCGTCTGACTGAAGTTGCAAACTGCCGCATGGCACTTTCTGCCACTCCTTCTCCCCTGTGTTTTTCATCTACAAATATATGTTTAATATCGAGTGTTGTCCCCTCTATTTCCGCATCGATATATCCCGCTTCCTTGTCATCCATTTTCAATATAATTCTTACAGCAGGTCTGTCGACAGAATCATCCAGTTCCAGTCTTAAATTCGGAACATAGTTTCGATTTAAGTCTAAATAGTACAGACGCTCTTTGCCGATTGGACCCTCTTCTTTTGTTGCCAGGTGTAAGAAACCTGCCCGTTCATATAAATTCCATGCCCCGGCATTTTCACCGTCGACAACTAAGTATAAATGATCAAATGCAGAAAAGTTTTCCTGGACGTACACCGGTAAATTTTGCGCCACCGTTGTGCCATATCCATTCCCCTGGTATTTTTCATTAATCGATAAGGAACGGACATACACAACTTCGTGCGGCGTATCGTATCCTTCATGCTGATAATGCTTATGCAGGACAAAAAATCCGATAACTTTGCCGTCCCCTGTAACGACAACGTTTGCAGTACGATCTTTGTCTGCCAATGCATCATCAAGCACTTCCAGCGGCATGCTTGAATACACCTGCTGCTTTTCATTTAGTTCATAAGTCTCAAGGTGTTTCCTGTCTGCTTCTGTAAATTTTCTAATGTTAATTTCCATTTTTGACCCCTTTTTGACATCTTATTATAGTTTGCTATTATAGTCCCATACCCCCTATAGTGACAATTTAGACATTACATTACAACTTTCACTCATTCAGCGTTTGTCGCTGGTATTGTAAGGGTAGTAAGTAAGATAATAACAATCAATTTAGGAGGAACTCACTTGACGAATGACGATAACACTACGTCAAAGCAAAGTAACAATCCAGATCAGCCGGAAAAATTTAATTTTAGGAAACTCGGCCCTGTATTCTGGATATCAACGCTAATAATCATTGTTGTTTCTATAATAGCGATGGTTATTCCTGCACGCTTTCAGGTCGCATCTGAAGATGTGTATTCAGTAATTTCTCAAAATTTCAGCTGGTTCTTCTTACTGGTTGTATTTGGTTTCGGAGTGTTCCTGCTCTTTCTGGCACTCTCACCTTATGGCCGCGTTAAACTCGGCGGCGATAATTCCAAACCTGAATTCTCATTCTGGTCATGGATCGGAATGTTATTCTCAAGCGGTTTAGGTGTCGGTTTAGTATTCTACGGTGTTGCCGAACCGATGGAACATTACATGAAATCACCATTCTTAGGCGGACCTGTTGAATCAGCAGAAGCTGCCAGAATAGCAATGGGATATACTTATTTCCACTGGGGTATCTCACAGTGGTCAATCTTCGGTGTCGCAGGTCTTGCAATCGGTTATTTTCAGTTCCGTAAAAACCGAGACGGCCTGGTATCAACTGCATTAGAGCCGCTGTTTGGTCTCGAATATAGCCAGACAGCCAGAAAAGCAATTGATATTCTCGCAATTATTGCGACGATTACTGGTATGTCAACATCAGTCGGTTTAGGTATTATGCAGATGGACGGCGGTCTGGATATCGCATTCGGTATTCCGTCAGGTCCAATGACTCAAATTATTCTGACCGCTTTAATGACCGGATTGTTTATCTTCTCAACAATTACTGGCTTAAAACGCGGAATGAAATTCCTAAGCAGTTTAAACATGATTCTCGCACTGGTATTAACTGTATTTATTATGGCAGTCGGTCCATTTACGTTCATAATGGAAACGATTATTGTCGGACTTGGTGACTATTTGACTAACTTTGTCGGCTACTCATTAAGACTGCAGCCTTATTCAGGAGAAGCATGGGTTCAAGACTGGACAGTATTCTACTGGGCATGGGTTATTGCCTGGAGTCCGTTTATCGGTTCATTCGTTGCACGCGTATCACGCGGACGCAGCATTCGTGAATATGTAATGGGTATTCTGATTGTACCGCCGATGCTTTCATTCCTTTGGGTCGGAGCCCTTGGCGGAACGGCCATTTACTCTGACTTATTTAACAACACGAATATCGGGGAAATTGTATTAAACGATCAGACACAGGCACTCTTTGCCTTGTTTAATACTCTGCCTATTTCATGGCTCACATCAGCTATTGCGATTACTTTAATATTTACCTTCCTGGTCACATCTGCTGACTCCGCAACCTTTATCGTTGCAGGAATGAGTATAGGCAATACGGATAATCCGCCGACAGGACTTAAAATACTTTGGGGTCTGCTCCTTGGTCTTTTAACAATCGCCTTAATTTTAGCCGGCGGTCTGACGAGCCTTCAGGCAGCATCTCTCCTTGCCGGTCTGCCGTTTGCGCTCATACTCATTATGATGATTGCTTCGGTCTCCAAAGGGCTCCGCAGAGAACCTAACGAGGCAATGAAACGTAGACAGCGACGCAGAAAGTATTAAAATAGAATTATCGATATAAAAAGCAGCGCTCAAGGATTTTGGGCGCTGCTTAGTTTATGAAATGTAAGGAGTATCTATATGAAAATAGGAATCGATGCCGGCGGCACTTTAATTAAAATTGCCATTTTAAATGAGGCCGGCAGAACGTTTAAAAAATATCCATCTGCAGAAATTGATCAGGTGATTGATACACTGAATGCTGAGTACTCATCTGAAGATGTTTATTTAACAGGCGGTAAAGCAGAGTATATTAAAGAAAATTTAAATTTTGATGCCGCAGTATCTATAGAGTTCGATGCTACTTTCCGCGGCTTAAGCCAGCTGCTAAAAGAGGAAGGTCTGGATTTCGACCGCTATGTCTATTTAAATGTCGGTACGGGAACGAGTTTTCATCAGGCTACTAAGGATTCTCAAAAAAGAGTCGGCGGTTCCGGTGTCGGGGGCGGAACATTGATGGGGTTAAGCCATCTGTTAACTGGCATTGAAGATTTTAATACCATTATCGAACGGGCCAAAGCAGGCAACCGGGATCGTGTTGATTTAAAAGTTCATCATATTTATAACGGCAGACCGACGCCGATTCCCGGTGATTTAACAGCCAGCAACTTCGGTCAGGACCAGCAGACTCAAAAATCAGCCACTGCTGAAGACCAGCTGATTTCAGTGATCGGACTCGTTGCAGAAACAGTTACTGCTATGGCGATTAATTTAGCCGATACTTTTGAAACTAAAAACATGGTGTTTATTGGTTCAACCTTACTCGATAACGAAGTCATGACAGATATTATTTACAGATACAGCGAACTAAAAAACGCACGCGCCTACGTCGTCAAAGACGGCGAATACAGCGGTGCGCTCGGCGCCATCAGCTGATGGCGATCAATTTACCTTCATAATTAATAATCTTCATTTCACGTGAAAAAGTATTGGATAACATCGTTTCATTCACTTGTTCTGCAGGCACTTTTACTTCGGTTAAAGTGCCTTTTTTCATACAGGTTACACTGTCTGCATACAAAAGAGCCAGATTTAAATCGTGCATGGCCATAATAATTACTTTATCTTTGCTTAAATTTTTGAGCCAGTCCATAACCAAATGCTGATAATTAATATCCAGACCCTGCTCGATTTCATCGAACATCATTACCGGTTTATCTTCTAAATGGACTTGTGCACATAAGGCACGCTTATATTCTCCCCCGCTTAAACTTTCAGCAGAAGCATTTTTTAAATGCGTCAGATTAAAATCATAGAGTGCCTGTTCAACATCTTTTTTCGATACTTTCTTTTTAGCTGTCATGCTGATAAAGTCTTCCACTGTAATTTGGAATGGCACATTCTGCTGCGGTAAATAGCTGATATACTCAGCTGTTCTGTCAATATTTTCACCGTTTATTTTCAGTGTTCTCTCAGTGATATTCTGTGTATTATATCCAGTAATACCAGTCAAAATAGAACTTTTACCGCTGCCGTTTTCACCGACTAGCACATGAATTCCCTGACCAAAAGTAAGGTCATTGACTGCGGCACTGAATGTGCCGTAATTAATGCCGAGCTTTTTTATATTTAACATCTTACAACACTTGGCCGTTTAAAGTAACTTCGACATCGACGTCAGCAACGAGAGAATGCACAGCTGAACAATATTTATCTTTTGATAAATCTGCTGCGCGTTTTGCCTGATTCGGCGGAACGTCTCCGTCGATAATAATGTTCATTTGTATATTTTTATAATATTTCGGTTCACTTTCAGAACGCTCACCGTCCGCTTCAATTGCAAGTTTAGTGACTTTATCCATGTGGTGTCTTAAAATGACGCCAATATCGATCGCCATGCAGCCTGCCGCACCGTGCAGCACCATTTCCATCGGTGACGGTGCACTCGCATCTCCGCCTGCTGCTTCGTTGGCATCCATCGTGACAGAATGACCGGTTGTTTCACCAGTTGATTCGAATTTCAATTTTCCTTGCCAATTTAAGTTTACTTTCATCTGTAATCTCTCCTTTATTTAATTTATTTCCCCTCAGTACCCTCATCATATGCTTCCAGTGCTTTACCGCCGTAGACACTTGCCGGTCCGCCGCCCATTACGATAGATACTGCTACAATATCACTGATTTCCTGCCGTGTTGCACCGAGTTTAATCAGCTTATTAACGTGATTGCCAATACAGCCTTCACACTTATCCGCAATCGCATAAGTTAAAGCAACATACTCTTTCGTTTTTTCGTCCAGCGCATTTGCTTTATACCCTTCCTGCTGCAGCTGTTTAAATGCTCTCATAAAATCGGGCTGCTCTTGTTGAATTCTGCCGGTATTTTTCTGCGCTCTTTTATTAATTTCATCAAAGTTTCCCATTGATTATTCCCCTCCTATTTTGTCTATAAAGACAAAGAGAATCGCCAAACTGCGATTCCCCATTAAATATCTTTGCTGTTTCTATGTCACCGATTATTTTACATCTATCGACATATAAACTAAATCTGTGTAGCCTTGAGCCAGTTTAACCTGGTTTTTCAAAGTGGCTTCTTCTTCAAAACCAAGTTTTTTATATAATTTAATCGCACCCGGATTATTTGAAAAGACAGTTAAAATAATTTTTTCAAGCATATCATTGTCCCGTGCAAATTGTATGGCCTGTTTCACCATTTCAGTCCCTGTGCCTGATCCTGTATACGCCTGCTGCATACTGATGCCGAACTGGCCGATATGTTCAAACTTTTTACGGTGATCCTGGCGCATGTTCAGCATTCCGACGACTTTGTCTCCATCGACTGCGACGATACCGAGGTCGTTCGGGCCTAGTGATTTAACCGTAGCCTCTTCTTCTTCAATTGTAATTGTTTTGTTTTCAATTGCTGTTGCCAGTGTATCCGGATTTTCTTCTGTTACTTTTTTCTTATGCTCGATAATACTGGCCGCGTCTTTCACTTCCATTTTACGAATATCAAATGCCATTTAAGATGACTTCCTTTCTGGATTGACTGTGTATTTAACTTAATTATAATACATCCAAAAAGCTTGTTTAAGTTTTGTGCTTATTAACGGATAAACAAACCGCCGTATATTAAGCCGATCACAATAACAACAGCGGGATGCAGCTTGACTACTTGCAGCAGCAGAAAAGAAACGATAATTAAAAAGACAGTGTGAAAAGTACCTGAAACGTCGAAAGAATTAAACAGAAAATCTACGACGATAACACCAAGCAGAATCGCAATGACCGGGCGGATCAGCAAGGTCAGCGTCTTAAACTTATTCGTCCCTTTCAGCTTATACAAAATTGCCGCAAGAAAAATCATTAACAGCAGCGAGGGCAGCACACTGGCTGAGATTGCCACAATGCTCCCGAGGACACCACCTGCTTCATAGCCGATGTAAGCGCCCATCTTTGTTAATATCGGTCCCGGCAGCGCATTTCCAAGTGCCAGCACTTCTGCAAACTCTGCTGTCGTCATCCATTCATATGTACCGACAACTTCACGTTCAACTAAAGGAATCGATGAAGGACCGCCGCCGTAACCGAGAATACCCGGAATTAAAAACGCTAAAAATATCTCAAGGTAAATCATGCCGCACCTCTTTTCTTACCGCTTCCCTGCAGCAGACTGAAAATAATAATAATCCCAATCACAACAGCAGGGTGAACATTCAATACTTCAAGTATAATCAGCATACCTAAAGTAAAGGGTATTAGAAACTTCCAAGTTGATGATTTTTTTGCTGTCTTCATAAATTCAACGGTTAATACGAGCAGCATAACGAGCACTACAGGAACGACTCCCGCACTCATTCCCTGCACCCACTCCAAGTCCTTAAATTCGGAAAACAAGGTGAGCAGCACAGTCATTAAAATTGCTGTTGGCAAAATAATGGCAAGCAGGGCATTAATAATACCTGGCCAGCCCTTGAGCTGATAACCGATGTAACCTGCTATTTTAGTAATAATCGGTCCAGGCAGGACATTGGCAATGGCCAAAATATCCTGAAATTCCTCATTCGTCATCCAGCGGTATTTATCGACAACTTCAACTTTAACGAGCGGTATCGATGAAGGCCCTCCGCCGAAGCCGAATATCCCCACTCTAAAAAACACCATAAATATTTTGAAATGCACGTACTCACCTCTCACTATGTAAAAAGTGGTTGGTCCTTAAACCAGCCACTCATACTTTATACTGCTTTGCCGCAGCATTTTTTATATTTTTTGCCGCTGCCGCAAGGACACGGATCGTTTCGGCCCACTTTATATTCTTTAACAATGGTCTTTTGGCCGATATCCGCTGAACTTTTTCCGCGATATTGGAAATGACGCGTATGTTTGACGACATCTTGAATCATTTCAAAGAAATGATTCTCTTCTTCTGCAGATTCAAAGTCATGTCCAAGATTTTTTATTTCCCCGGAAATATCTTCTCTCTTCTGACCGCTGATTACCATGCGAAGTACGCTGAGATATAATTCATAATCCGATGCAACACTCGTATTGAGATGTTCGGACACCCACTGTTTTAAATCTTCATGTGCAGCAGATTCATCTATAAAGCCGGGATTGCTGAATTTTATAAACTTGGCGAATTCCGGTTCGTAATAATTGTACTTCTGCTGAGTATTTCTAATGATTTTATATTGTTCAGGTGTCATATCATCGATTATAAATTCTTTATTTTTTTCGTTTACAGTAATGACATAAGGCGAACGGCTGACGAGATCTTTAATTTCATCAATCGTCACATCGATGCCGTAATATTTTTTAAAGAGATGAACAATTTGTTTAAATTCAACGACACCATACAGATGAAGCGATGCACGGATTAAATTTAGCTGCCGCTGGATTTCAGTCCGCTTGTCACGATTTTCTTCTGTATCGACTGTATCGAATTGATCCAGCACCTCGTCGATAATAAAGAAACTGTCCGCTTCATTTAATGATTCGTAGGCAAAACCCATTATATATAAACCGTAAACGTCTGAAAGTGACAGGTTCACAGCATCTTCTTTATTTTCCGCACCATTTCGCCAGCTGTTTATCGCAGCATCGTCACTGTAAAGAAAAGCATATTCAAGCACATCGCTGTTCAGCAGATTTTTTGAAATCCCTGCTATCAGCCCCTCTTTATCAAGTGCTTCTTCATTTGTAACTCCCGCATTAATCGCAAGCTGATGAAGATCTTCAAAATCATATTTTTCTAAATAAGCTGCAGTGTTTGTCATATATAACGACTCCTTTACTGAACTATTGGTAATGTAATTTTATCATACATGACGAATTATGCTAAAATTTAAACTGAAGTACAGTTTCAAAAATTAACTGGAGATAGGAGCTTTTATTTATTATGAAGGCAATTGCCCTGGATTTAGACGGCACGGTATTAAACCATTCAGGCGAGTTTCCCGATTCCCTGGCAGGCACGCTTCAGAAAGTTCACGACAAAGGAATTAAGATTATCATTGCAACTGGACGCTCCTTGCCGATGATACATCAAAAAGTCCCTAAAATCGTTCCCGTCGACGGTTACGTCGGTGCGAGCGGTATGACGGTTCACCGCGGCGACACGCTCTTATCGCGGACAGCTTTTAGTGAAGAACAAGTGGAGTTTGTGCTGACACAAGTGCGCGACCATGAAATTTACTACGAGATGACAACGAGTCAACACGGCGGACCGTATACATTTAAAACAGACCGCGCGTATTCTTTAAATGATTTAACTCAGACACCGGATCCTACCGTACTCGAATACGAAAATATCGGCACAGCCCGTACGGTAAACAGTACAGAACAGTGGATTGATGATGACGGTATCGACAAATCAGACATTATTAAATTTTACTTTTTCAGCAACGATAAAGAAAAACTCGAAAATTGGTTTAAATTCTTGAATGCACATTTTACAAATGAAGCAGGTTTCCAAGTGTACCGCACTTCAAATCACAACTCTGAAATTATGGTCTACGGGACAGACAAAGGCACCGGCTTAATTACTCTGCTGGACGACATAGGTATTTCCATCGATGATGTCCACGCTTTTGGTGACTCGATGAACGATATCCCTATGTTTAAAATTGCCGGCAAGTCGACAGCTATGCAAAACGGCCAGGAAGACGTTAAACAAATCGCAGACGATATTACAGAGTTCAGCTGTGATGAAGACGGTCTCCAGAAATATTTAGAGAAACATTACTTATAATAATTTATCTTCATCCCTTATGGATTTTTTAATCGGCATGTACCAGATATGCCCTTCCATTAATTCCATAGGGGATATTTCATGTGCACCGTCAGTGAGTTTCACCGTTACATTCGCACCTTTGTTTTCAAGTGCTTTTTTCAGTGTATAAGACTCCCCTGCCGTCGCAGTGACATCCTGGGCTCCGGCTGTCAGCAGAATTTCAGTGTCAAACAGCATACCTTTACCGATCATTTCACTTCGGTAAGCACTGTGCATCAGCATAGCACCTTTAACACCTAAGCCGGCATTCAATAATAAGTAGGCGGCAATATTCGCACCGTTTGAATAACCGACGAATACAGCTTTAGATATGTCAAAGTTATACTCAATACTCAATCTTTTAATTTCAGCGGCTATTTTATCGCCCTCTTCTTTTAAACTGTCCTGATCATATTCTTTAACTGATAAGCGTTTAAAAAAGCGGCTCTGTCCGTTTTCATCGACGTCTCCTCTGAAACTTAAAATATTCGCATCGCTGTTAACCGTCGTGGCCACTTCAAGCAAGTCCGTTTCACGGCCGCCTGTACCATGGAATAAAATCAAAGTTTCTTTCGCATTTTCTTTCCTGCTTTTAATATATAAATGTTTCATGAAAAGTCCTCCTAATAGAGATACACATACTTGTATTATATAATAACATCAAAGAGATTAAAGGAGGATGCACTTTGGGCGCTTACGGCATTCATCACGTATCTGCAATAACGAAAGATATTATTGAAAACCACGATTTTTTCACACAATTCCTCGGACACAGACTAGTTAAAAAAACAGTCAATCAGGATGATCCGAGTATGTACCAGCTATTTTACAGTGATTATAAGGGCTCTCCGGGCACCGATGTTACATTTTTCGAAATTGGCATGGCACCGAGATTCACACCGGGGACTAACTCAATATCCCGCACCATCCTGAGAGTTCCTTCAGTTGAAGCCATCGAATATTTCAGAACACGCATGTCAGAACAAGGTATATATCACGAAGGAATTATCGAATATTTCGGTGAAACCATAATGAAATTTTCGGATGCTGAAGGCCAGCGTTTCGCACTGCTTGCTGATGCAGATTACGATGATTCTGTACCTTACGCTGCCGGGGGCAATATTCCGCTTGAATATGCCGTAACCGGTATATTCGGTGTTGAGCTGACGGTGCAATATTTAAAACCGATGGCAGAATTTCTAATGCTGCTCGGCGGCGAGTATGACGGTGATATCGATAACGATACTGAGGCACGGATCCGCTTCGGTCAGGATTCGGTCTTTATTACAGAAGACCGGACGACAAATATTGAAAAACAAGGCTACGGCAGTGTTCATCATTTCTCTCTTCGAGTAAAAGATGAGGCTGCCCTTCAAGCAATGGCCGATCGTGTATCTGCTGAAAAGTGGCCAAATTCCGGTATCGTCGACCGCCATTACTTTAAAGCACTGTATATCACTGCAGCTGGTAACATTACAGTAGAAATTTCTACGGACTCACCCGGCTTTACTGTTGATGAACCGCTTGAGTCTTTAGGAGAAAACTTATCTCTCCCGCCGTTTTTAGAAAAAGACCGCGATTTTATAGAGATGAGACTCCATCCGTTAAATTAAATATAAATCAATTCAAAAAAGAACCTGCCTGTTTTCATGAAAGAAAAACAGGCAGGTTCTTTTTTTATAAATACATTATTCTATATCCGGCAGTTCAACTTCTTCAACCGAGTTGAAGTCATTAAATGTAACTGTGCCGTCAAACTCAAATGTTCCAACGGCATCTGTACCATCTGCTTCAAAGTTCATTTCTTCTATCAGATTATTCTCTTCGTTGACTACCGTTTCAACAGTCGTATTGACATTCTCCACTTTCATTTCGCCAAAGTTCACCTGAACTAATGATTCCAGTGTTTTATATATTTCATCATTGCTGCCGTTATAAGTATAAACAGTTTTATCCTTTTCTTCTTTCTTCTCCATGTGCGGTGCAATTTCTTTAAATGAAGCCACCGCTTCATCATAAGTGACTTTATACAGTAATGATGTGTCTACTGAGTCACTGATATCAACCCAGGAACTGCCGTTATTATAATACGACTGGCCATCTTTTGAGACCATCCGGTCTTCACCAAATGAACGGAGTAAAAGTTCCGGGGGACTGGAGTTTACATAGAGCACTTCTGCATTGAGCTCGCGCGGTTCCATATTATCTATAGACGCGGACATATTTAATTCAGCTTTGTAGCTCTCGACATCAGCCGCTGCCGCGGTAATATCATCTAATGCCGGCTGAGCTGTATCACTATCGCTGCTCTGATCTGTTTCTTCAGTTTCAGCAGCTTCTGTATGTTCTGTTTCTGCAGTTTCTTCTGTCTCGGTGTCTGAATCAGTATTAGCTTCTTCTTTTGACGCTGCCGCATTAGTATCATTTGAAATGACATCACTGTCATTTTCAAAATCATCCATTTGGCAAGCAGCCAAAGTACTAGTCACTATTAACAATAAGCCAAAGTTTTTTAAATATCGCATGACTCATTCCCCTTACACTAAAATCTTTCTAAATAGTAACACGGAGTTATTTTTATATCTAACGATAAGCTAATCCTCAGTCAGCTTGACAGTCTGTTTATTCATCTTCGGGCGGGAAGATTTAAATCTCAGCACCGTATAGAGAATTAGACCCGCCCAGATAAATGTATAGGCAATTTTGTGAGTATCAGTAAACGATTCGCCGTAAAGAAAAATGCCGATGAAGAGCATTAAAGTGGGACCAATGTATTGAAGCAGTCCGACCAGTGACAGCGGAATTTGTACAGCTCCGATGGCAAACAGCAGAAGCGGTATCGCTGTAACAACACCAGTACCCATAGTAAAAGCTGTATCGGCATTTAAACCAAAATCGAGCGTATTTGCGCCTGTTGCATTCAAGTATAAAATATACAGAAGTGCAAAAGGAGCCAGCACTGCAGTTTCTACTGCCAGTGCGTAAGTCGCATCCAGATTTATCGTCTTTTTAATCAGACCGTATACGCCAAAAGTAACTGCCAGAGTAATGGCCAGCCATGGAATATGTCCGACACCGATCGCCATATAGATTACACCCAGCGACACGATAAAAATCGCCAGCCATTCCCCTTTTGAAAATCGCTCTTTTAAAATAAAAAATGCGAGCAGAATACTGACAAACGGATTGATGTAATATCCGAGACTTGCTTCCAGTATATGACCCTGATTGACTGCAAAAATATATGTCAGCCAGTTTGCTGAAATGATGATCGAGGCTGCGACTAAAGTCAGCGCCTTCTTCTTATCACTGAAAATAAAAGTCAGATTGGTTTTTAAATACTGCCATCTGCCGGTAGCTAAAATATACAGCACCATAAATATAAAAGACCAGAAAATACGATGGGCTATAATCTCGAGCGGCGACACAGCTTCAATCTGCCGCCAATATATTGGAAGTACGCCCCATATTATGTATGCACCTGCGACAAAAATTATGCCTTTCCCTGCAGCGTTCATCCACTCACCTACTATTCTTTTTATGTATATACTAATTTTACTTCGGAATTCGAATTATGCAAATATTTAAACCATTAAAAAAACCGCCGGAAATTTCCGGCGGTTTTGTTGCGTGTATTACTGTAAATCATCTGTTTCATTATTATATAGCGGTGCAGTATTATTTCTCATTTCATTCATCCGGTCCAGCGAGTCGCGGCCGACAAAGTAGTATGCCACGATAGAACCTACGATCAGATAGACAATATACATCATGATAATAATTGAAATCACCATACCAATAATCGCAAGTACTCCAATCATAGCTGGCGCATCAATCAGGAAAGCGCCGATGAGTCCGACACCGATAAATATAATGAAAATAGCAGCCGTCATCAGAATATACATAATTAAATTGCTGAAGAACAGTTTTAACATGCTCGCTTCAGATTTAAACGTCACATCCCATGCTACTTTAAGTTTATCCACAGTTGGAATCATCGGTTCATCAATATACACCATAAATACGACTGCAAAGTAGATGTAGAGAATAATATACGGGATATACGCAATAATCATCACGATAAACATCAGTACAAAAGCTGTAATAATCAATGCCACCGAAGCACCCGTCATCGCTGCATTCGGATCTTCCATCATAAGCCCCACCGGCATTAACGGAATCATTACAACCGTCATTAATATGTTAATAATGAAACCGATAATTAATGACAGTACGAAGTTTAAAACAATGACCAGCAATGCAATTTTAACCAGTTTTGAATAATTGCCTTTTTTAAAGACTTTGTACGCCTCGCCAAATGAAAAATCGCGGCCTTTATAGGCGCTGGCAAAATACCGTAAAATACCAATTAAAATTGGATAGATAACAAAAATCATAACCAGAATATATACAATAATCATAATCAGCATCCAAATCGCAGTGCTGATTCCAATTGCTTGGTCGCTAATATCAGTCATAGTCAGTAAAAGCGGCAGCATCATTGCACCAAAAATTACTGCAGAAGGCAGAAACACAGCAAGAATAAATTGTAAAATAGTAAAGCCGATTACCTTACCATGCTGGCCTGAAGCATTTTTTCTGTAAAGCGAAATATACTGAAACATCAGTCCGATTCACCCCTTTATAATTTTATACCCACTTACAATCATACATATACATATAATAATAGAAAATACTTCAAGTATTTCTTTTGCCTAATTTAGTTGAACATGTTAAACTACTTTTGTTTGCTTAAAAAACTTATGGAAAGGAATGACTGTTAACGTGACGGATAATAGTGATCCGATAAATAATCTGACGATGATTTTCGGCTACGGTTATTCACATATTTTTTCTGAAGTGACGGAATCAGTCCGAAAGATGCATATTTCTAAGGAACAGCTCGCTATCATAGAATATTTGTACCTGAAACAAGAGGCTACTCCAACAGAACTCTCCATTGAACTGAACGTACATAAAAGTTCGATTGCCCATGCACTTAGGAAACTCAGTTTAAAAAAACTGATTCACACAGAAAAAAATATACTGACGAACGACAACCGTTCGAAACTGATTTCATTGACGCCCGCCGCCGCTGAGCTGCTCGATGAATTCGTCAGCAATATTCAAAATATCATCGCCTCAAACATTCAAGGTCTTTCCGAAGAAGAAACTCAAGCCCTAACCGATGCTACACGCACAATTATCAAAATAATAAATATAGACGGAGGATTATATAATGAAGCACGTGCTTAAATTTAAATGGCCGATTACAGCCTTGATGCTGATTGCTGCTGTAGTTTCATTTATCGTTTCACCAAATTTAACACAGCTCGCCGCTGAAAAAGGCGATGTGCAGCTGCCGGATAATATGCCGAGTGAAGCAGCGGCACAATTTTTAGAAAGTCATGACCAGGACGTAGAAATGATGTCGATTGTGCTGGAATTTGATGAAAATCCGGCAGAACATCAAGAAGACATTGAAACATATATATCAGAACTTGAAGGTCTCGATTATGCAGACAATGTCATAAACCCGTTTACCTTTGACGATGAAATGCAGGAGAGTTTTATCAACACTGATACTGGCGTCATAATGATTCCAATGGAGTATGTTGGTGATCTTCAAGAAATATTAGCTAACTCAGAAGAAGTCGAAAGCTTAAATAATACAGCTGGTGACATCTCGGTCACTTCTAATGAAATGATCCAGAAAACATTGGAAGAAGATGCAATGAACGGTGTTCGCACAACTGAAGTATTTACGATCGCAATTATTGTTATCGTTCTACTCGTAATGTTCCGTTCAGTTGTTACACCATTTATACCGCTGATTGCCGTCGGTATCGCCTACCTTCTTGGCCAATCTTTTGTCGGCTGGTTTGTAGAATGGTTCGGCTTCCCGATCTCACCTCAAACACAAAGTTTCCTTATCGTAATACTGTTCGGTATCGGTACCGACTATGTCATTTTGCTCCTCAACCGTTTTAAAGAGGAACTTGAACATCACGATAAACACCAGGCTGTCATCAATACATTTAAAACAGCTGGTAAGACAGTATTTATTAGCGGTATTTCCGGAGCCATCCTATTCGGAGTGCTGTTTTTTGCAAACTTCGAAATTTACCGTTCAGCTGTCGGTGTAGCAATTGGTATTCTCGCGCTCTTACTGTCGCTATTTACAGTGCTTCCAACACTGATGGCCGTACTCGGTAAATATATTTTCTGGCCGAGCAAACAAACATCAGGATCCGGTGAAAGTAAAATATGGACACCGCTTGGCATGTTATCGCTGAAATATCCTACACGTGTGATTTTCTCAGTGCTGGCAGTTCTTGCAGTACTCATTTACTTCCACGATGACAGTGTACACTACGATTCATTGGCTGAACTTGATGATTCATACTCAGCAGTACACGCTGTTAACGTTATCGGCGACAGCTTTGATGCAGGTTCAACATTCCCGGTTGAAGTGATTTTCAATAACGGTGAAGACCTAGTTACAGAAGACGGCCTATCCCGCCTCGACTCAGTTGCAGAAGCAGCATCAAAAGTTGAAGGCGTTAAAGAAGTTCAGACTCTGACACGTCCTCTCGGTGACAAAATGGATGAACTCACTGTCTCTTATCAGCTCGGTGAAGCTAATTCAGGCTTAACTGAAATTCAGGATGGTCTGACTGAAATGTCTACAAGCTTATCGGATATAAACGAACAGCTGAGCAATTCTGACACAGCTTCAGGCGATTTAAGCGAAATCGAAACAGGGGTTAATGATATCTCTGATGGTATCGACGGTGTCAGTCAATATCTGACTGCGACCGGTGACACTGCCGGTGCAGCTGAGCAGCTGCAGCAATTATCAGCAGGTGCTGACCAGCTGTCTTCAGGCGTTTCACAAGCGAATTCACAAATGCAGACGATGACTGAAGAAGCCTCAGCTCAAATGGAAGAGCTCGCTGCCGGACTGAGTGAAATGTCTTCTGGTATCGATGAAATCAACGAAGGACTGACGGGTGTCAGTGACTTAATGACTTCTATCGAAGACAATGAAGCTGTCGATGAGACGGGTATCAACGTTCCTTCTGAAGTACTTGAAAACAGTGAATTTGAATCGGCAATTGAGCAGTATTCATTTGCTGATGGACAAGCTGTGAAGATGAACGTTGTGCTCGACGTTGATCCGTACAGCAATGAAGCAATCGAAGTACTGGACGAGATAGAAGAAAGTGTAAACAACGAACTGTCACGTCTCGACCGTCAGGATACTGACGCTTACTTCTCAGGTGTAACCAGCATGAACAGAGACTTAGACACATTAACCAGCGATGATTATACGAATGTAGTGATTATGTTTATCGTGACACTATTCGTTATTCTCACTGTCTTGTTCAGATCTCTAGTCCTTCCTGTAGTGATGATTGGTTCCATCTTCATGACTTACTTTGCATCGATGACAATCTCTCAATGGATTCTGTCGATGTTTGGAATCGATCAATTAAACTGGGCAGTACCATTCTTCAGTTTAATTATCTTTGTCGCACTCGGTATTGACTACTCCATTTTCATTATCGACCGTTTCAAAGAAGAAGTGAGATACCGTACAATCCGCGATGCGATTGAAACGTCAATCCGCCGCATGGGTACTGTCGTCATTACCGCAGTCATTATTTTAACCGGTACATTTGCAGCCCTGTATCCTTCAGGAATTGCCATACTGGTTCAAGTGACCAGCATCATTATTTTTGCACTGCTGTTCTATGCGTTTATCGTACTGCCGCTCTTAGTACCCGCATTAATTGTTACGCTGAAACGCGGTAACTGGTGGCCGCTCAGAATGCCTGGCGGCAAAGCACGCGAGGACCGTTTCGAAGATAAATAATCCGGTTTAAACTTAAGAAAAACCGGGTATAAATAAAAAACGAATTTATACAGAAAGCGGGGCTCACTTATGCCAGGAGCAAAAAATTCCGGAATTGCAGCTGTACTCAGCTTCTTCATTACCGGACTCGGACAAATTTATAACGGGCAGATTTTTAAAGGTATTCTGCTCATTATCATACAAGTCATCAATGGTTTACTCATGTATCTGCTGATTGGTTTCATCACCTTCCCAATCGTATGGTTATACGGTGTAATTAACGCATACCGCCATGCCGAACGGGTTAATCGGAGACTATACCAATCGCGGAGATAATGAATTGATTTAGGGACTGGATCATCCAGTCCCTATTTATTTTGTCTCATTCAGGATAATGGTATAATAATAAATAACTAATAAAGGATGTGAATATATGGGCTGGGAATTTATTGCATTATTCTTCGGAGCTGCGGCACTCGGGATTTTTATCCTGTTCATTATTTTTATAATTGGATTACTGAAATGGCTGCTGCAGGGTTACTTTTTATTCAGAGTCTCAGAGATTAAAGACTATCACTTACCATGGCTGAGTTTCATACCATTTGGAACGTTTTATATCGGCGGGCAAGCATATGACGGCAATATCTTAAAGAAAAATTCATTTGATCCAAAACACCTTGGATTAGCTTTTGCGATTATCGGACTCGTGCTCTATTTAATGGGGCTGTCGATCGGCGATTTGGTCATCACTTATCTGCTCATGGAATCCGTCGCTTTCATCGGGATTTTTACCGCTTACGTCAAACAGCCCGTCATCGGTGTGCTGCTCGCACTCTTGAACGTAGTTACCGCAGGAATTGCAGCCATTGTTATCCTCTTCTTATGCAGCCGTAAATTGAGAAACGAACACGGCAGTGACGCTTTTTATCAGGAAGAGTCGACAAACACGTTTCACAACAACAGCAGCTCAGACTCACATCCGAACGATCCGAATTTAAACAGAGATATCTAAATTAGAAACACATAACGCCTGGACGCTAAAGATGCGCTCAGTCGTTTTTTTGTGCTTTTATGAAGATAAAGAACGTCCGGACGATGTCGTCATTTTCACCACGTCACCCAAGCCCCTCCGGACGACGTCGCCATTTTCACCACGTCATCCAAACCCCTCCGGACGACGTCGTCATTTTCACCACGTCATCCAAACCCCTCCGGACGACGTCGTCATTTTCACCACGTCACCCAAACCGCTCCGGACGACGTCGCTATTTTCACCACGTCATCCAAACCCCTCCGGACGACGTCGCCATTTTCACCACGTCATCCAAACCCCTCCGGACGACGTCGTCATTTTCATCACGTCATCCAAACCCCTCCGGACGACGTCGTCATTTTCACCACGTCACCCAAACTCAAAAAAAGCCAAAACTCCTTTCGAATTTTGGCTTTCATCATCATTTAGTTAATTGGCTCACCGCCTGTCACACCGTACACCTGCCCCGATGTATAGCTCGATTCCTCACTGGCTAAATGCACATAGGTTCCGGCGAGCTCGACCGGCTGTCCAGCACGCCCGACATATGAGTCATGTCCGAATTCGGGCATGTAATCCTGCAGCTGCCCGCCTGATATTTGGAGCGGTGTCCATATTGGGCCTGGTGCAACACCGTTTAAACGAATCCCTTTTTCCATAAAGTGTTTAGCTTGGGATTTAATTAAGTTCGTCTGAGCTGCCTTAGTCATTGCATAATCTGCGATATGAGCTGACGGCGCGAATGACTGAATAGAAGTCGTGATAATAATGCTTGACCCTGCAGGCATTATTTTTTCAGCTTCCTGCATCTGCATAACTGGTGTGACTACATTTATTTTATATGTGTCTTCGAGATGTTTACTTGTGTAGTCAGAGAAATTCTCCACCGCTTGCTGCATAGATGCATTTAATACAAGCGTATCCAGCCCGCCGAGTGCTTCTGCAGCATCATGAATCAGCTGTCTCGCAAACGTTTCATCACGTAAATCACCAGGGAATAAATGCGCTTTTTGCCCTGCTTCTTCGATGACTTTCTTCACCTCTTCAGCATCGGCTTGTTCATCTTTCATATAGTTAATCGCAACGTCCGCGCCTTCTTTAGCATATGCAATCGCTGCACCGCGGCCGATCCCTGAGTCTCCGCCTGTAACCAGTGCTTTTCTGCCTGATAAACGGCCGGTGCCCTTATAAGTTTCTTCCCCGCAATCGGGTGTTTGCGTCATCTCTTTTTGAACGCCTGGATATGGCTGCTTCTGTTTATCGAATTGTCCTGTATAAAATTTGTCTCGTGGATCATTGAGTGATGTCATATTAAAAAATCCTCCTTCAAGAACTTTAATAGCCAATACACCTTATAATTTCCACTTAAATGATAAGACTAAACATTTTACTCAGCTGGTACATTCAATATCGTCTGGTATAATACTTCAGCTCCTGTAAACATGCGTTCGCGGTTAAACGTCATATCCGGATGGTGCAGTCCAGGTGTTAAATCACAGCCCAGCCCGATCATAGCACCTTTCAGTTCTGGATACTGAACCGTGTAGTTATGGAAATCATCTCCACCGCTGGTCACGATTGGATCAAGCAGGTAGTCTTCTCCGACTGTATCAAGAATGGCCGAACGGAATACTTCAATCGCTTCTTCATTGCTCTCACTCGCAACGATACTCGACTCTTTTAAGTCTTCGATTTTTACATCGTAAAGTTCTTCGATGCTGCTTAAAATATTACGAACGCCTGCTTTCAGTTCCGTCATCGCTTCATTAGTCTGTGCACGCACATCTATTCCGCATTCTGCCGAACCTGGAATAATGTTCAATGATTTAGAGCCCGCCATGAATTTTGTCATTTTGGCACTTGAAGGCACCATTGGATTAATATGAATTTTTGACAGCATATTAACAATATCCGCACCGACTTCAATGGCGTTGTCATTTAAATGCGGACGCGCGCCGTGCGCATCGTTACCTACAATTTTAAATTCAAATGATCCGGCAGAACCATGTTCAATACTCGGCGATAAATAACCGTCCGCCGCTTCTTCAATCGGTCTGACATGAATGCCGAACATATAATCCAGGGGTTCAATGACACCTTCTTTTAAGACGTCCAGTGCACCTGTGCCTACTTCTTCAGCCGGCTGGAAAATAAAACGCACCCCGCGAGTGACTAAAGCCTTGTGATCTTTTATCTTCAGCATTGCACCGATGACCATCGATATATGAGAATCGTGGCCGCATGAATGATTGGCCTGCAGTTTCCCGTCAACTTCCTGGTATAAGGCATCGATATCCGCACGCATGCCGATTAAAGGATAGTCACCGCTCCAGTTGCCGACATCGCAATATAAACCGGTAATATTTTTAAATTTAACAGGCTCAAATCCTGCACTCTTTAAAAAATTATATATGTATTCCGTCGTTTTATATTCCTCATTGCTGAGTTCAGCATTATCGTGCACGTGATTAAATATTTCAGTAATTTTACTATTACTCATGAAATCCCTCTTTCAAAACGTTTAATTATAGTTTAATCTAATATATCATACTTTGAATAGTATGAATATTTGATAATTTGGAGGGAATACATGAAAAACGAACAGAATCAAAAAAAGAAAAAGTTCCAATTTCCAGATGCTTACGGCATAATGTTTATCTTTTTAATTCTCGCAGCTATCGCGACGTATTTAATTCCCGCAGGGCAATTCGATACCGAATCGTCTGACAGCGGTCCGGATACTATTGTTCCAGGTACATATGAGGTAATTGAATCTCAGCCTGCAGGGATAATGGATATATTCTCCTCTATCGTTACAGGATTAACCAGCACGTCTGACTTAATATTTCTCGTATTAATTATCGGCGGAGTCTTTGGTGTTATAGAAAAAACAGGTGCGATGGATGCGATGATGTCTAAAGTCATCACCTTCACTAAAAACAAAGAGTGGCTGCTGATTGTATTAATCATGCTTATCTTCTCTATTTTTGGTACGCTCGGCATTGTCGTCAATGCCGTCATTGCATTTATTCCTTTAGGAATTATTCTCGCTAAATCGATGAAGATGGATGCTATTATCGGGGTTTCCACTATATATATCGGTGCCTATACCGGTTTTGCCATGTCTGTCCTCGATCCCTTAACAACAGGTTTCGCTCAGCAGATTGCCGGAGTGCCTTTATTCTCCGGTGTGACAGAACGTGTAGTAATGTACGTCATTACCCTGGCAGTTACGATGGCTTATGTCATTTGGTATTCAAGACGAATCAAGAAAGATCAGAATGCCGGAATACTCGGCAAGACACCTTTCCCGAAAGACAGTACGGACACTGAACTTGGAAAAACAAAAATGACGCTCACTCACGTCCTTGTTCTGCTGACACTGATTACAGGGATTGCAATATACGTTGCCGGCGTCTTCGGTGCTTTCGGCGAAAGCTGGAGCCTCACTGAAATGTCAGCTGTATTTATAATGATTATGGTCGTCACAACAATCATCGCACGAATCGGCATTAACCAGTCGATTCAGGAATTTATTAAAGGGGCGAGTTCCGTTTTATACGGCGCTCTGATCATCGGAATAGCCAGATCCATTGTTGTCGTTCTTGAAGATGGTATGATTTTAGATACAGTCGTAAACGGTATGGCTTCACTGATCGATCCATTTTCCAGCACTGTCGGCGCCATATTGATGTTTATCGGAAATGGTTTATTCAATATTTTAGTTTCCTCAGGAAGTGGACAAGCTGCGATTGTAATGCCGATTATGGCCCCGATTGCCGATTTAATGGACTTCCCGAGACAAATTGCTGTTCAAGCCTATTCTATGGGTGACGGTTTTACAAACATCATCACACCGCTGTCCGGTGTATTGATGGCTAATCTGGCGATTGCAGGGATTCCTTTTACAAAATGGCTAAAATTTGCCTTGCCGCTTGTTGGTATATGGTATGTTTTAGGTATAATATATTTAATCGTTCTCGTTGCAATGAATTGGGGACCGGTATAAAACTAACGGAGGCTATAAAATGAAAATTAAAGAAATTAAACTGCACCAGCTGTTAATGACGATGAAAAAACCGTTCACAACGTCTTTCGGTACTCAGCAGAAGCGCTTTATCACTATTGTAGAAGCAATTGACGAAGATGGTGTCAGCGGCTTTGGCGAATGCGTATCCGGTGAAGATCCGCTCTACTCAGAAGAATTCATGGACGCTACTTTAATCGCCTTAAAAAAATATTTCGGCCCGCTGGTAATCAACAAAGAAATTTCTCACCCTGACGAAGTATGGGATATTTATAAACCGTTTAAACGCAACAATATGGCCAAAGCCTGCATCGAAGGTGCTGTCTGGGATTTATATGCTAAGAAAAAAGGCATTACTTTAGCTGCAGCAATGGGCGGCAAGAAAAAAGAAGTCGACGTGGGTGTCTCTCTCGGTCTTGAAGATACCGATGAGCTGCTGTTAGAACGTATCGGCGAGAAAGTTGAAGAAGGCTATAAGCGTATTAAAGTTAAAATCAAGCCTGGACGCGACGTAGAAATGGTTGGTAAAATCCGTGAAGTTTATCCGGATATTCCTTTAATGGTCGATGCAAACTCAGCATATACACTCGATGATATCGATACTTTAAAAGCACTGGATGAGTACAACCTGATGATGATTGAACAGCCTTTAATGGCAGGAGATATTATCGACCACGCTAAACTGCAAAAACAAATTAAAACACCTGTATGTCTCGACGAAAGTATTGATTCATACGAATCTGCAGCCGCTGCTATTGAAATGGGCAGCTGTAAAATTATCAACGTTAAGGTCGGACGTGTCGGCGGAATTACCCAGTCGATTAAAATCCACGACTTAGCTGAAAAACACGGCATTCCATTATGGTGTGGCGGCATGCTTGAAGCTGGTGTTGGACGACTGCATAACGTTGCCATTACAACACTCAGCAACTTCGTGCTTCCAGGAGATACAGCCTCTTCATCAAGATACTGGTTTGAAGACATTATTACTCCGGAAGTCGTTGCTGAAAACGGTGTGGTAAAAGTTAGCGATGCACCTGGAATCGGCGCAGAAATTGATTTCAAAAAGATGGAACAATACCTCGTTAAAGTTGAAACGATCACTGAAGACGATAAATTAGACATGATTATGCACGACTAATACGTAAAAAAATATCGCAGCGGACTTCAAACAGTCTGCTGCGATATTTTTATCTTTCAGTCTTTAATTCAACAACGACCACTTCCGGATGGTTAAACACCCTGAATGGAAAACGGCTGTTACCGAGTCCTCTGCTGACAATCATTGTCGTGCCATTATTTTCATGCATCCCTTGAGTGTATTTAGGATTTACGCCTTGATGCGGCGCGTACAATCCTTTAACCACGGGCAGTCTGATCTGTCCGCCATGGGCATGTCCAGTAAATACGAGATCTGCATCAGTATCACTATACATAGACAGCAGTTCCGGACGATGGGCCAGCAATACCGTCATTCTGTTTGGCAAATCATTCACCGTATTTTTCAATTCATTATAGAAACTCCGGTAAGTTTTAGGATTCTCTTCATCACCAAAAAACCAGACATCGTTAATCCCGGCAAGATTAATCTTCTCGCCATTACGCTCTAAAACAGCACTATGCTTCGTCAGATTGCGGATATCCGACCTGCCGATCACCTCGTACAGCTTATTAAAATGCTTATAATGCGCCTCATGATTCCCCGTCACATAGTAAGTCTGCTGTATTTTAGTAATTTGTTCGATAAAAACCGCTGCGCGTTTTAAATACGGGGTCCGACGGTCTACAATATCACCCGTAATAACGATCACATCAGGCTCTGCCTGCGCAACTGCCCGCAGCAGATGTTTTGAGCGGCGGCCAAAATAAGCGTTGTGAAAATCAGATACTTGCACGATTTTATAACCGTCAAAACTTTTCGGTATTTTATTTGAACGGTAGGTGTAATGTGTGGTTCCGATATGCTTATCTTCAGTCCACAAAAATCGGGCCGAGGCAAAAATAAATCCTAACATGATTTGAACGGGTGTAACTAATTTAAATCGCTTCATCTTTTTCGCCTCATTCTACTCCGGTAATGACATATCCATTTTTTTAATCTTGACGAGACGAATCATATTGTCGTCCATCTCTATAATTTTAAATTCCAGATTATCGAGGTGTGTCACATCATTAACTGACGGCACCTCTTCAAAAACAGACAGCAGGAAGCCGGATAAGGTGTCTTCTTCTTCAGGTATTTCTGTATCAAACAGCTGATTTAAACGGTGCAGGGTAATTTTACCATCACAAATAATTTTATTATCGCTGAAGGCCCGGACTACCGAATCATTAGCAAGATCGGTCTCATCTTCGATTTCAAAACCGAGCATCGTTTCAATAATGTCTTCATGTGTCAAAATACCTTCAGTACCGCCGTATTCATCGAGAACGATAGCTAAGTGACGGCGCTGCTTGCTCATTCGGCGCAAAACGTCTTCAACGTTTTGGAACTCTCTGACAGTCAGCGGTTTTTTATCACAAAAATTCATGAGCGGCTGGTCAGGATCAATGGACCACTGCAGTAAATATTTTGAATGAAATACACCGACAATATTATCGAGGTCCTCATCGTAGACCGGGTATCTCGTATGCATTTCATTAATAATTCTGTTTCTGACCGTTTCAAAACTCTCGTCGATATGCACCGCTACCATTTCTGTACGCGGTGTGGTCATGACATCTTTTACGTTAAGTTCTCTAAAATCCAGAACCCCTTTTAAGCGCTGAGATTCTACGCCTTCAATCGCCCCTTCTGTATCGGCAATTCTAACCAGGTTAACAATTTCTTCACGTGAAACAGTCCAGCTTGCCTGCTCACCTTTCGACAGAAAACGCGTAATCATATCTGTCATTTTATTGAGTACAAAGGTCAGCGGGAAAAATACAACATTTAAAAATGAAATCACAGGCCTGACCAGTTGAGATATCTGTTCTGGGAATGCTGCTGCAATAGATTTAGGTATCACTTCTGCGAAAATAATAATAGAGACTGTCAGCACAACTGATGCAATAGTAACGCTCCAGCCGTACTCTATCGCCATCGATGTCACGAGTACCGGCGCGATCAAATTGGCAATATTATTACCGATCAGTATTGTCGTGATAAACTGGCTCGGTTTGCTGACTAAATTAAATAATTTCTCCGCCTGCTTATCTCCGCCGGCGGCTTTGGATTGCAGTTTTATTTTATTGACGGCTGTAAGCGCCGTTTCACTGCCTGAAAAGAACAGCGACATAAATAGTAAAAATATGACCACAAATATCAAGTGTGGTATCCCCCTTATAGACTTATAATCTTATAGATTATTCTATCATTTTTGTTTAAAAATTACACAAACAAAAAACCATCTGCGTCTTTTGCAGATGGTTTTTAAAGTCTCGTTTATTTTACATCGTAACCCTGATCTTCAATTGCTTCCGTCATTTTACCGCGGTCAACAACCGTATCATTGTACTCCACAGTGACGTTATTATCGTCTAAGCTGACTTCTGCTGTTGAAACACCTTCTAAATTATGAAGTGCACCTTCCACAGATGATTTGCAGTGATTGCATGTCATTCCTTCTACATCTATTACTGTTTTAGCCATAATTTTCCCTCCTGCTCGTTATTATTTATTATTATATACCTATATTTTAACACGTTTTAAACGTAAAGCATTGGCAACCACACTGACAGAACTGAATGCCATTGCAGCACCGGCAACCCATGGTGCTAAAAAGCCGAGTGCCGCAATCGGTATGCCGAGTGTGTTGTATGCAAATGCCCAGAATAAGTTCTGTTTAATATTTTTAATTGTTTTATGACTTAAGTTAATCGCTCTTGGAATCAGCATTAAATCTTCCCCAAGTATAGTGAGGTCAGCCGCTTCAATGGCGACTTCTGTACCTGTTCCCATGGCAATACCTACATCTGCCAATGCAAGCGCCGGCGCATCATTTACACCGTCGCCCACCATGGCAACGATCTTGCCTGACTTTTGAATGTCACGGATTTTATCGGCCTTTTGTTCGGGAAGCACTTCTGCAATCACTTCATCGATACCGACTGTACGGGCAATGGCACTTGCTGTGCGCTGGTTGTCCCCCGTCAGCATAATGACCTGCAGTCCCTGATTGTGCAGTTCTGCCACAGCGTTTTTAGCAGTATCTTTGACTGTATCAAGAACTGCCACTGTTCCGAGAAGCTTGCCCTCTGCAGCGATAATCATTGCTGTTTTACCTTCGTATTCATACTGCTGCATTTCTTCTTCAACAGAGGATACGTCGATATTTTCATTGCTCATTAATCTCCGTGTCCCAACCAGAATACGTTTATTGTCAATTAATGCTTCAATACCGTGCCCCGGTATTGCCGAAAAGTCATCTGCATTTAATAATTCAATATTTTTTTCTGCTGCATATGAAGTAATAGCTGAAGCCAGCGGGTGTTCCGACCCCTTCTCTGCACTTGCTAAAAGACGAAGTGCCTCATCGTCACCGTTAAAGTCTGTGACTTCAGGCTGTCCGTTAGTAATCGTTCCCGTTTTATCCAGTACAATAACATCTACCTGATGCGTTTTTTCTAAATGCTCTCCACCTTTATAAAGAATACCGTTTTCAGCACCTTTACCTGTTCCGACCATAATTGATGTCGGTGTAGCTAAGCCGAGTGCACATGGACACGCAATGACCAATACTGAAATTGCTGCAACAAGCGCCGGTTCCATATTCCCCGAATCGACAAAGAAGTACCACACCAGGAAAGTAACCAGTGCAATACCGATAACAATGGGGACGAAGTATCCTGAAATTATATCTGCCATTCTTTGAATTGGCGCCTTGTTGCCTTGAGCTGCTTCAACTACTTTAATAATGCCCGCCAAGGCAGTGTCTTCACCAGTTTTTGTTACTTTAAGCTGAACGGTGCCATTTTGATTCATCGTTGCACCGATAATGTCGTCTCCGCTTGTTTTCTCTACAGGAATGGATTCTCCCGTCAGCATGGACTCATCAACAGCTGTCCGCCCTTGGATCAGTTGTCCATCTAACGGAAATTTTTCACCGGGTTTCACGATGAGTACTTCATCCACTTTAACCTCTTCGACAGCGACCATTGTTTCAGCACCATTTCGAATGACTCTCGCTTCTTTCGCCTGCATGTCCAGCAGTTTTGAAATCGCTCCAGTTGTTTGTGATTTTGCTCTGGTTTCAAGATATTTACCAAATAAAATCAGCGTAATAATAATTGCACTGGCTTCGAAATACAAATGCGGATGTTCGACTGTACCGTTTAGCCATAAATAAGTCTGATACAAACTAAATCCGTATGCGGCTGTAGTTCCCATCACGACGAGTACATCCATGTTTGCTGTAAAGTTTTTTAAGTTTTTATAGGCACCGACGTAAAACTGCCAGCCGAGTATAAATTGCACCGGTGTAGCAAAAGCCAGCTGGAACCATGGGTTCATAAATATCGCCGGCAAATCAGCACCGAATAAATGGTCTAGCATGGTAACTAAAAGCGGCAGCGATAAGAGTGCTGCAATAATAACTTTCCATTTCATGGTTTTCAGTTCTTTATCTTTGTAAGACAGCTTTTCTTCATTTGATTTTTTAGGTTCTGCACCGTAACCAAGATTGCCAATCCGCTCGATGATCTTCCGCTCATCTGTCATTGAAGGATTGTATTCGACTAAAGCATTTTCAGTGGTCAGGTTTACCGTGGCTGATTGAACACCTTCAGTTTTATTCAGTACTTTTTCTATCCGGTTCGAACATGCTGCACAAGTCATACCGGTAATATCCAGCTCACTTTTTTCATAGCGTATGCCGTAACCGATATCTTCAATACGTCCGGTAATCTCATCTAGTGAAACAGAATCTGGATTATAATCTACACTCGCTTTCTCAGTCGTTAAATTAACGCTCGCATCGACGTCGTCCATTTTATTCAATACTTTCTCTATTCTGTTTGAACACGCTGCACATGTCATACCGGTAATATTCAAATTGACATGATCCTTTTTTTCCATTGATATCCCTCCTTATTTAGCAAATTGTTTAAGCACTGCCATTAACTCTTCTATAGAATCTTCACCTTGCCCTGATTCAATTGCATCCGTTACACAATGTTTCATATGACGTTCAGTAATTGTCATACCTGTATTTTTTAAAGCACTTTGAACTGCACTCAGCTGGACTAAAATATCCACGCAGTAACGATCTTCCTCCACCATTGTCTGTATCCCTCTGACCTGGCCTTCAACGCGCTTTAAACGATTTAATATTTTCTGTTTTTCATCATCGGGGCGCGGTCTGGACATATGTTTAACATCTTCCATTGATCAACACCTGCTCTCTTCTATTACTTTGATTACCTCTATTATATACCCTATTGGGGTATAAATCAAATAAAAGAAACCGCCTGATCTTATGACCAGACGATTTTAAAATTTATATTTTATTTTCCAAGATCCAGCGCAACGTTCACGTGAGCACGGACACCATCGATAAAGGCTTCTTCATCGATGCCGAATTTCGGATGGTGATGCGGGTAGACATAATCTTTCTCTTCATTGTAAGTTCCCAGTAAAATATATACCCCCGGCAGGTTCTCTGTAAAAGCACCGAAGTCCTCGCCGCCCATCATCATTTCCTGTTCGATCACTCTGTCCTCACCGAAAACATTGTTCAATGTTTCTTTTACACGTGCTGTCTCAGTACCATCATTCATGACTGCCTGATAGCCGTACTGATAGTTCAAGTCATACGTGGCACCGTAGATGTCGCAGTTAGCTTTAACAACTGATTCAATTTTTTCACGGGCCAGTTCTCTGATTTCTTTACTTGCAGAACGGACACTGCCGCTTAATTCTGCCGTATGCGGAATTACATTTTTCGCGCCTGTCCCTGCATTGAAATTCGTTACTGAAATAACCAGATTATCAAGCGGGCCTGCGATTCTTGATACGATATCCTGGACCTGTGTCACAATACGTGATGCAAGCAGCAGCGGATCGACTGAGCTTTCCGGCTGAGATGCATGACCGCCCTGGCCGTTGATCGTTAACTCGAATTGATCTGAGTTCGCTGTCACTGCACCTGATTTAATATGAATTTCACCGAGCGGTTTAGATGTCATAATATGCTGTGCAAAGACGACATCCAGATCATCAAACAGGCCGGTTGCAACCATTTCCTGAGCACCGCCCGGCGGTAATTCTTCAGCGTGCTGGAAAATAAGATAGATTTCACCATGAATTTTATCCTTATTATCCGCCAGTACGGATGCTGCACCAAGCAGCATCGCTGCATGAGAATCGTGGCCGCAGGCGTGCATGACACCGTCAATTTCTGAAGCAAAGTCCAGCTCTTCACGGTCTTCCTGGATCGGCAGTGCATCGATATCGCCGCGCAGTCCAACTTTACGTCCGGGATGATCGCCTTTAATTATACCGAGAACACTCGTTTCTGTCGGACGGCTGATTTCAATACCATTCATTTCTTTTAATGCTTTTTCTATATAATCACTTGTCCAGTATTCTTCAAATGAGAGCTCGGGATGTCTGTGCATGGCACGGCGCCATTCGATGACTTTAGGTTCTACTTTTTTAATTGCTTCTTCTATCATAAAATTATTCATCTCCCAATTTTAAAATTAGAAGACCTTGAAAGTTTTCGAAGTCTTCTAACAATTTAAATATATTATACCACTTTTTACTGCGGCAAGTTGATTGGACCATTTGGACCGACAGGCAAGCCGATCAGGTACCAGACAATCGTAAATATTGTCCATGTAATCAGCAGTGCAATCGAATACGGCAGCAAGTTGGCAATGACAGTACCCAGTTTAATATCTTTCTGATAACGCTGAGCATACATAATAATCAGCGGCAGGAAAGGCATCATTGGTGCAATCGGGTTCGTCACAGAATCCCCGACTCTGTACAGCATTTGTGTAAATGCCGGATCATAACCGAGGAACATAAACATCGGTATGAAGACCGGTGCGAGAATTGCCCATTTTGCACTTGCAGAACCGATTAACAGGTTTATCAGTGCAACGACTAAAATAAAGCCGATAAACAGCGGTATTCCTGTTAAATTAATCGACTGCAGGAAATCAGAACCGGCCACAGCTAAAATCGGTCCGAGATTACTCCAGTCAAAGTAAGCCAGCATCTGTGCTGCGAAGAAGACCAGCACGATATATTGTCCCATCGAGCCCATCGAATCGCCGAGCATTTTTGCAAAACCTTTAGTTCCGTCAATATTCTTCATTAATAGACCGAATACCAGTCCCGGTATAAAGAATAAAACTGTAATTAACAATACAGCTGAATCCATCAAAGGAGATTCCTGAAGAATTGATCCCGTCTCCTGGTTGCGGAGAATACCATTTGGTAAAAGTGCACCCGCTGCAATAATCAGAACGAAAATAACTGCTGTAATATTTGTCCACATTAGAGCTGTTTTTTCTTTGTTCGTCAGCGGTTCTTCATCAACTGGCGGCCCGTCATATTTACCGAGACGCGGAATTGAGATTTTCTTAGCTACAAAATAAATAATAATCATTAGGAAAATGGCAGATACGGCAATGAAGTAATAGTTCATTGCGATATTTCCTGCATAGTCAGGATTCACAAGCTGCGCAGCGGGCTCTGTAAAACCTACTGCCAATGCATCTGTCATTCCCAGTATAAAGTTTGCTGCAAATGCACCGTTAGTCGCTGCATAGGCCATGAATATACCGCCGATTGGATTTAAACCAAGACGGATAAAAATCATTGCTGCAATTGGCGGCAAGATTACTGGTCCTGCATCACCGGCCACGTTACTGATGATGCCGACAAAGATTACCATAGGCAGTATCAGTGCTGTCGGTGTGATCTCAAGCGAACGTTTCATCAGTGCTTCGAAGTACCCGGTTTTTTCTGCAATACCGATACCGATCATGACGACGAGCACCATGGCCAGCGGCGGGAATGCCCCAAAGTTATTAATCGCTTCTGTCAGTATCATTGCTATACCTTCACCGGACAGCAGGTTCACTGCTTCGATTGTTTCCCCGTCTGCAGGATTCTCAACAGAAACGCCGAGCATTCCTGTAATCCATGAGGCAACGAGTATCAATCCGGCAATAATCATGAATAAGACTATCGGATCCGGGAGCTTATTACCCAGCTTTTCAATAATATCCAAGAAGGACTGTCCTATCCCTTTTTTCTTCTTCTCATTTTCCAAAAGATGTCACTCCTTCTTTCATTTATGTATAAGTAAGCCTTTTCAATCTGACTTATAAAACGAGTTTACTATACATTCATGAAAATAAAAACAAACCTTTGTAAAATTTATACAAAGGCTTGCAAATAGTCAGATAATATTACTCTATCTTATTCTTTTAAAAATCCAAGAATATTCCACAGCGGTGCAGGAATCGTCAATTTGACATCATCCCCCTCTGTTAAGAATGAATTCGGCAGCTCATTATCTTTTAGAAGATTTACAAAATCTGGGTTAATTAAATGCGCTTTGCCAACACTCATCATATCAAAACCGCTGTGTATAGCAGCTTCTGCATCTTCGACAGATTTAATTCCGCCCGCTCCCATAATCGGTATCTCTTTCAGGCGCTCGCTTGCAGCATTTAAATACTTATCTAGCAGGAGCTCTTCGTCTGCTGTATCAATAATCGATGTCCGCTGCCAGCTGCCCATGCTGAAGTGGAAATAATCGATGGAATGGTCTGCCAAATGATTTAATAAATACATCGTATCATCAAAATTAATTCCCGGTTCTTCCAGCTCTTCGGGTGAAAAGCGGTAGCCGATAATAAAGTCCGGCTGACCCAATTCATTCGCTGTTTCACGCACTTTTTCTGCAACGCGTCTAGGGAAACGGAGTCTATTCTCTCTGGAACCACCCCACTCATCATCCCGTCTGTTTGAATGCGGCGAGTAAAATTGCTGCAGCAGATATGTATTTGCCCCGTGCAGTTCCACACCGTCAAACCCGGCCTCGATGACACGTCTGACAGCATCTGCAAATAGCTGAATCATATCTTCAATTTCGTCTGCTTCTAAAGTTCTCGGTTCAACAGCATTGTCTCTTAAGGCTGCAATACTGCTTGCTGAAATCGGCCGGCGTCCTTTATTTAGCTCCGGAGTCCCCATGCGTCCGGCATGGTAAAGCTGAATAATTGCTTTAGATCCTTTTTTCTTAATACCGTCTGCAAGTTTTTTTAAACCAGGTATTTTATCGTCCGAATCTGCACCGAGTGCACCTTCAAAAGCCCGGCCGTAATTATCTATAAAAGTACTTTCAACAATAACCGCTGCGGGGCCGCCTGCGCGTCGGGTGTAATATTGGACGAGCTCATCTGTCACTGAACCGTCGTGAAATGAACACTGAGTCGTCATCGGTGCCATGACCAGTCTGTTTTCAAAGGTTTTACCTGATGACAGTTCTATTTTATCGAATATATTTTTAGTCATTATAATTTTCCAATCCCTTCCTGATAAATTACTGATATATACTTTCATACTACACGTTATCGCACTAAAATAACATATTACTTTAGTATGAATTACAGATTATAATATTTATTCTAAATTGTCTGAAAATATATTGCCTTTTTAATTTTATGTTGTTACAATGATAACAATTTTCAAATTCCATATAGATAAATTAGGGGGACCCATTATATGACACAGCAGCTTCAAATTACTAAAGTAAGAACATTAAAAGAAAAACCTGAAGTGGCGGGTATTCCTTTTGGAAGTTACTTTACTGACCACATGTTTTCGATGGACTATTCGGCAGAACTCGGCTGGCATAATGCAGCAATTATTCCTTACGCACCTCTAGAAGTTTCGCCCAGTGCTCAAGCACTGCATTACGGCCAAACAGTTTTTGAAGGTTTAAAAGCATATAATGTTGACGGAGAAGTCACACTGTTCCGTCCTGATGAAAACTTTAAACGTTTAAATCGTTCCTTAGAGCGTTTATCAATGCCTAAAATTGATGAAGCATTTGCACTGCAGGCGCTGCTGGAATTACTCAAAGTAGAACATGACTGGGTCCCGGACGGCGAAGGCCAGGCTTTATATGTCCGCCCATTTGTATTTGCCAACGAACCCTATCTTGGAGTTCGCCCGGCAAAAACTTATAAAATGCTGATTGTACTGTCACCTGTGGCAGGATATTACGGTGCTCAGCTGAATCCGACGAGTATTTACGTTGAGGACAGTTACGTACGTGCAGTACGCGGCGGTGTCGGTGAAGTTAAATTCGGTGGAAACTACGCAGCAAGTCTGCACGCTCAGCAAAAAGCAGCAGATCTCGGCTATGAGCAAGTACTGTGGCTCGACGGTGTCCATCAGGAATATGTCGAAGAAGTCGGCAGCATGAACATTTTCTTTGTGAGAAACGGTGAACTTCTGACCCCAGAATTAAACGGGTCAATTTTACCGGGAATCACCAGAAAATCATTAATTGAGCTTGCTGGTGAAATGGGATATACAGTGAATGAGGAGCGTATTCATATTAAAGATATTGAAGACGGCATTAAAGACGGTTCTATTACAGAAGTCTTCGGTGCCGGCACCGCAGCCGTTGTCGCCCCTGTCGGTATAATGAATATTCATGGCACAGACTATCGGATCAACGGCAATGAAATCGGTGAAGTAACACAAAAATTATACGATACACTGACCGGCATTCAGACCGGCAAGCTGGAAGATAAAAATTCTTGGGTCCTCCAAGTGACATCAACAGTGAAGTAGAATAATACAGCCGGCCCCGCTTAAATGATTGAGCGGGGCCGGCTTTTGTTTACAGCACTTCATCTAAAAAATCACTTAAAATATTGACGATTTCCCCGGTATTTTGACTGCCGATGCCCACCAGAACTGTATCGTTAAAATTTTCTCCTCTAGAATAATCAGACATAGAGATAATATGATGTTTTTTTGCCGGTCCTCTGACATCTGTGCCCGGCACTTTTAATACAAAATGCATGCCGGTATGTTCCCCGCTGATGACTACTTGCGGATATTTTTGAGTCAGCACTTTAACAGTTTCTTTCATCCGTTCACCGTAAAATTTTCTGACACGGTTAATATGTCTGACTAAATACCCTTCACTGATAAATCCTGCTACAATGTGCTGCATTTGTCTCGATACATTGCACGACAAGCCGCCGTCATAATACTTTTCAGCCAGTTCCGGCGGCAATATCATGACTGCCAGCCGCAGCGACGGATATAATGATTTTGAAAATGTGTTCATGTAAATCGTCCGATTATTTTTATCGAGCCCCTGTAATGAAGACAGCGGCCGTCCTGTATAACGGAACTCACTGTCATAATCATCCTCAATCAAGTAACGGTCCCGCTCACTGACTGCATTCAATAATTTGATTCTTTTGTTTAAAGACATGACTGCCCCGCCAGGAAACTGGTGGGACGGAGTGATATGCGTCAGCTTTGTATTGTTTCCTTTCACCGTCTCAACATCGATGCCATCCTTTTCTACCGGCGCCGACTGATAAGGCATATTCAAACGATTCAATACATTTTTTACGACAGGATAACCCGGATCCTCCAGAGTGATGGAAGGATAATCCAGCAGATAAAATACCTGTTCCAGCAAATATTCTGTAGACGGCCCGATAAAGATTTGCTCAGTCACGCATTGCACCCCTCGATTGACATACAGATATTCTTTAATCGCTTCTTTTAATGCACTCTCCCCGCTTCTATCACCGCTGTTCAATAATGATATATCCGAAAATACTGCGGTACTCAGCTGTTTAATCACATCATTTTGAACGATGGATGTGTCCACTTTACCTAACGGCAGGACGGATTCTGCAGTCTTTTTTAGTTTAATGACAGACAGGTTTTTATCCTGTGTGTGTAGGGTTTCAGTTGGTACAATATAGTGCCCGCTCTTCTCTTTCGTGTAAATCATATTTTCATCAATCAGCAGATTATAGGCCCGCTCAACAGTTGTCATGCTGATTGACAAATCTGAGGCCAGCTGGCGTTTACTCGGCATTTTTCTATCTGCAGCCAGGTAACCGTTTAATATTTTATTTTTTATATCCTGATACAGCTGCTCATATAACGGTGTACTGCTTTCTTTATTTAAGTTGATAAACATCATCTGACCCCTAATTTTTTATCTATTCTGATACTTATACAATATCACATCATCTTCTAAACTAGGATTTAATTACAAAGAAAGAGGGATGAAATATGGACTTAGCAGAAAAATTAAAAGGCGGCGTCATTATGGACGTGGTCAATGCAGAACAGGCAAAAATTGCAGAAGCAGCGGGTGCCGTTGCTGTCATGGCACTGGAAAGAGTACCGTCTGATATTAGAGCAGAAGGCGGTGTTGCCCGAGCCTGTGATCCAACAATTGTTGAAGAGGTAATAAATGCAGTATCCATTCCAGTCATGGCAAAATGCCGTATTGGACACATCGTTGAAGCACGTGTGCTGGAAGCAATGGGCGTGGATTACATCGATGAATCAGAAGTGCTCACACCAGCTGATGAAGAATATCATTTGAAAAAAGATGATTATAAATCACCATTTGTGTGCGGCTGTAAAGATCTCGGGGAAGCAGCGAGACGCATAGGTGAAGGTGCGTCAATGCTCCGCACTAAAGGGGAACCTGGAACAGGAAATATCGTAGAAGCCGTGCGTCATATCCGTCTGGTCAACCAGCAAGTAAAACAGATTAGCGTGATGAGTGATGACGAACTCATGACTGCTGCTAAAGAACTCGGCGCACCTTACGATGTATTAAAACAAATTAAAAAAGACGGTAAATTGCCTGTCACAAACTTTGCAGCAGGCGGAGTTGCAACACCTCAAGATGCAGCTTTAATGATGGCACTCGGCGCAGACGGCGTATTTGTCGGATCCGGTATTTTCAAATCTGAAAATCCTGAGAAATTTGCTAAAGCAATCGTGCAGGCGACTGAAAACTACACTGACTACACACTCATTGGTGAACTTTCTAAAGAATTGGGCAGTGCGATGACCGGTCTGGATGTTCACACGATGTCATTAGAAGAACGTATGGCAGAACGCGGCTGGTAATTCACACGGGGAATTCGCCGCTGTCTTCCGACCCCCGCATACAACCCAATAACTAAAAAATAAACCTCTCAAATTGAGAGGTTTATTTCGTTACTTCTATTGATACGCTGCCAAATCCATCAAATATCCCTTCGTAAATCCCAACTTCCAGTTTAACTGGCAGGATAAATGTCCCCGAAGAAACAAACTGCCCGGCTTCCAGCTGTTTGCCTTGGCTGTCCAGTTTATTAACCAGCCATTTCACAGCGTTTGCCGGATGTTCCATCACTTCGCTTGACTGCCCCCGCTTTATTTCTTCACCGTTAAATTTCAATACTCCGGAAATATTATCGAGCATATTGTAATCCGCAGATTTTGCCTGACCGATCACTATTGCACCCGCGACCGCACAGTCTGCAACGACTTCGTATTTCGAAATGTTAGGGAACCAGTCTTCATACCTGCCGTCCGGCAGCTCCAGCGCAGGTGCTACAGTACATTTCCCTAAGATGTCATCCGCAGTATCAGTGATCTTTATCGCTTCATTAATATAGAAAACCAGTTCCAGCTCTGCCAGCGGAATATTATAATCAGTCAGGCTCAATTCTGAAATCACCTGACTGCCGGTAAATGGTCCGTAGACCGGTTCACTGCTGTCAAATAAACGTTGTGTTTCCGGGCTGGTCATACTAATTTTATAGCCTTGAGCCGTTTCTTTTCCCAAACTCAAAATTTCTTTTTGTACTTTATATGCTGCTTCTACTGTATCTGCAGCAATATCCTGTCCAGGTTTTAATATGCTGCCGTTCAATCTTGCCTCGTATAATTTTTTTGCGTCTGTCATGCTACCCCTCCTGAATAATACAATATGTTTAATATATCATAATATTCAGCCAATTTTAAAATACAATGGCTACGATTTTGAGCGGTTGATCTTCTGTATTCACTAAGCCGTGGGATTGGCCTTGAGTAATGACACAGCTGTCCCCTCTTTCTACACGTTTAAATACGCCATCCGCATCTTGGAATTTCCCTTTTCCTTCTATTATATGATAAATTTCGCTGTCATTCGGATGTTCATGGTAACCGATAGAAGCATGCGGCTCGAGTTCAATTTCCAGCACTTTACGTATCCCTTCAAAATCATCTTCTTTAATATAAGACGTCGAAAAAATACTGCCCTCTCCGCCGAATCTGTTTTTCAGTTCTATCGTCTCTTCTGCGTTAATAATCATTTATTGGCCTCCCAGCATATTTGGTAAAAATGTAGAAATAGATGGTACGAATATAATCAGTATAACCATAACTGCAACAATTAACAGTATATGCAGAATATACGGCAGTGTATCTTCGATCCCCATTTTTTTATCGGTCACAGATGCACCGGCAATTAACGATAAACCAACCGGCGGTGTAATGTTTGCCAGTGCAAAGTTCATAATCATTACCATACCAAAGTGAGTCGGATCGATACCAAATTCAGTGGCAATCGGCATGAATATTGGTGTTAACAGTACAATTAGTGATGTAACTTCTGTCAGCATCCCTAAAATTAACAATATGACCGATACAACAAGCAGAAATACAATCGGTGAGTCTGCAAAGTTTAAGAAGAAGCCGGATACTGCGTCCGGGATATGATTCACTGTCAAAACGTATGTAAAAACATTCGCCATCGAAATAATAATGAGAATCGCCGCTGATGTGACTGCTGAGCCTGTGAGTATCTCTTTAATTTTAGCCCAGGACATCTCCTTATAAAACAGCGACAGGATAAAACCGTAAACCACTGCTATGACAGCCGCTTCAGTTGCTGTGGCGTATCCCGAAAAGATACTCCCCAGTATAAATACCGGCGTTAACAGCGGGAAGAACGCTTCTCTCGCTGCCTTCCAGAACTCTTTCCCTGTAACCTTTTCAGTTCTGACTTCACCGAATCCTTCTTTTTTACTCATAAACCAAACGTAAATACTCATCGCGAGTGCAAGTACAATTCCCGGAATAATTCCAGCAAAGAATAAGTCACCGATTGATATATTTGCTGTAATCCCCAAAATAACCATCGTAATACTCGGTGGTATAATTAAACCGAGCACACCCGCTGGTCCGATAATACTTGCTATAAATGAATTCGAATATTTTTCTTCTTTTAATCTCGGGACCAGGACTGAACCAACAGCATAAGTCGTTGCAACTGTTGAACCGGACACTGCACCGAACAAGGCTGATGTTACTACGGTTGTAATGGCTGTACCGCCTGACAACTTACCGACAACAGCGTTCGCAAATGTCATTAAGCGTCGCGTCAGTCCGCCTTTCCCCATAATATCCCCCGCCATAATAAACAGAGGAATTGCTAAATATGAAAAATTATTCACTCCGGCAAAACTGCGCTGAATGATAATTTCCAGCGGAATATCCCCGATAATCAACATCACCAGACCGACGATTCCGATAACAAACGCGATAGGCATTCCTAAGAACAACAGCAGAGAGAATAAGAACAGCATACTGATAATCAGCATTTAAACCGCCTCGCTTTCATCCTGCGGTCTCCAGGCATTAATTATTATAAAATACAGCGACAGCAGCCCGCTGATTGGTATGACAATATAAAATACCGTCATAGGTAACTGCAGCGTCGACGATGTAAAATCGAGCGACTGATATGAAAAAATAAAGCCGTACACTGTTAAAACTAAAAAGAACAGCCCGAGCAATATATTGACTGCTAAATATATATACGGACGGATTTTATCGTTTGCACGTTTGACAAAAAAACTGACTGCAAGATGTCCCCGTTCATAAACTGCGAGACTCGTACCGAGAAAGGTCATCCACACGATAAAAAGACGGGACAGCTCTTCGGTACCGGGCATGGAGTAATCAAAAAAGCGCGTTACAACTTGGGCCAGCACGATGAATGCTAAAAGCGCAATGACGATTGCACATGCTGTATAGAGTGTTTTCACAAGAGCTTTGGTCATATTATTCATCCCCCCAGCCGGAATTTCTCCGGTACATATCCATCATTTCCTGACCGAATACATCTGCTTCCCATTCGTCGTATACCGGCAGCATCGCTTCCCTGAACGCTTCTTTGTCCACGTCATCATTAACTTCCATACCTTTTTCTTTTAGAAACTCAATATGCTCTGACTCTGTTTCATCGTTAGCTGTTTGGATTTCTTTAGATATTTTATCGATTTCTGCAGTTAAAATTTCTTGATCTTGAGGTCTGATTTTCTCCCATGTTTCACCGTCGACAACAATCATTAGCGTATTATAGAAATGTCCGGTTAATGACAAATAATCCTGTACTTCGTTTAAACGCGGTGCAACGATATTCTCGAGCGGATTTTCCTGAGCATCGAGCGCACCTTGCTGCAGGGCACCGTAGACTTCACTAAATGCCATCACTGTCGGCAATGCGCCAACCTGCTCAAAAGTATCTACACGAAGCGCCGTCTCAGCGACACGAATGTTCATACCTTGTAAATCTTCCGGCTGTACGATGGGCCCTTCGTTATTCGTCACGTGACGAAAGCCCCACTCGAGATAACCTGCCGTATGCATACCGTAGTCACTGACAATATCTGATATGTATTCGCCGAATTCCCCTTGATATGCCTGTCTTGCTTCCTCTGCTCCCGGCCACATATACGGCAGATCTTCAATGGCGAGACGCATATCCATCGTCTGCATGGAACCGACCATAATGGCAAGTCCGTTCATGGCTCCAACATCGAGCTGCTGCAGCATTTCCGTTTCACTGCCCAGTTGTGAATTGGGGTAAATCTCAAATTTAACTCTGCCGTCTGTCTGCGCTTCGACAGCTTCAGCCATTTCGTTAATCTTCATCGCCTGATTCGTATCTTCAGGCAAAGGATGACCGAATTGAAGCGTGACACTCTCCGTGTCATTGCTGCATGCACTGATTAATAATAAAAACGATAAAAGACCGGTTAATAATAAATATTTTTTCAAGCTTTAATCAGCTCCCCTTCATTATTTCTATAATTATAAACTATACTGCAAAATTATACAAAATAAATTCTGATTTGCTTTTTATTAACTGAAAATTCTATAATGTATAGAATAGTTCATTATAGGAGTGACACACATGCCAAAATTAAATCCGCGTGCAGCTGCGCTGTCAATACCGGGAATCAGAGTATTTTCAAATCAGGTTCAAACACTTGAAGACGGCGTTAACTTAACCATTGGCCAGCCGGACTTTCCGACACCAGACAGTGTAAAGAATGCTGCGATTACAGCGATTCAAAATAACAAAACTGGATATTCATTAAATGCCGGTATCGTCGAATTGCGCCAGGCCGCTGCAGACTTTTTTAAAGAAAAATACGATGGTGAGTATTCTGCTGATGAAGTTGTGATTACGACTGGCGCCAGCGAAGCGCTGGACTCAGTCCTTCGAACAATACTGACAGAAGGTGATGAAGTCATTATTACCGCACCTGCCTACCCTGCTTATGAATCATTGATCGAGCTGAACGGCGGTATCGTAAAATATCTGAATGTCAGCGATACCGGGTTTATTCCGGATATAGAAAAATTAGATGCTTTAGTTACTAGTAACACTAAAGCGATACTTTTAAACTATCCATCGAATCCAACGGGGGCTTCTTTATCAGAAAAAGATGTTTCTGACATCGCCGATTACATCAGCACACAGGATTTATTTTTAATCAGCGATGAAATATACAGTGAAAATGTGTATGAAAATAAACACATTTCTTTTGCAAGTCAAAAACAAATCCGCAATCAGACGATATTGATTCACGGTGTGTCGAAATCGCATTCGATGACCGGCTGGAGAGTCGGCTACACATTATCACCCAAACACTTAAGCGATGAGATATTAAAAGTTCATTTAAATAACTCAATCTGTGCCGCCGTTCCGAGTCAGTATGCTGCGCTTGAGGCACTGACCAATGCAAGAGACTATCCAAAAGTGATGAATGAGGCATACTTAAAACGCCGGGACTATGTATACAGCAGATTAGTCGATATGGGCTGCGATGTGAAAAAACCGGGCGGTGCCTTTTATATCTTTCCGGACATATCTTTCACCGGCATGGAAGACTGGGACTTTGCGACAGCTTTATTAAAAGATCAGCACTTAGCCGTCGTTCCCGGGTCAGCATTTTCAGAACACGGTAAAGGCCATATCCGCATCTCATTCGCGAGCGCTATCGAGACGCTGGAAGAAGGTATGGACAGACTGGAGTCATTTGTTAAAACATTAAAAAAACAGTAGGCTTTTTAAAAATTAATATTAAGTATCTCCAAAATAAAAAAACGTACGTCAGCTTTCCTGAGGCATCCCTCGGAGTCTGACGTACGTTTTTTATATTACATATTCTATTTTTTATTTTTTCTTCTATAAATTATGATGACGCCAATAATGATAATAATAACTGCCAATCCGGCCGCAATTTTCATTATTGTATTCTGAAGTTCCTGTCTCGCCGCTTCTCTTTCAGCTTGTTCACGAGCTTTTGCTTCTTCTGCTGCTTGTTTCTCTGCAGCGATTCTTTCTTCTTCGGCTTTACGTTCTGCTGCTTCACGGGCTTCCTGCTCTTCACGAAGACGCTGTTCTTCTGCTTTCTGGTGCGCTGCTTCGTCTGCTTCCCAAGCCTCGTTCAAGTTGCTGTCCAGACTGTCAACTTCTGCCTGGCCAGGGTTTTCATCACTGTTAATGTAACTTTTCGCATTTGCCAGAGCACGGGTTAATGATTCTCCCATTTCTCTTTCAGTATATGCTGCTTCCACTTCCGCAATCGTTGCTTCAAGTGCGGATGTATCTGCATCCGGCACACTGCCTGTTAATGCTGTGCGTGTGTACGATGTATACAGTGTATTGCCGCTCGCATCTTTTGCTTCAACATGAAAATCATAAGTCGTATCAGTTGTCAGACCCTCAATTCTAAATGAGGTGCCCTGAGTTGTACCGACAGATTCTCCGTTACGGAATACTTCGTATTCTGCCGCATCTTCATGGGCATCCCAAAACATGACTGCAGTATTACCGGTCACGTCGCCTGTCGATAGTATCCGGTGATCAAAATCTTTAAAGAATTCATAGGTCTTTGGTGCTTTTTGCATCAGTTCCGCCCGGGATTCCTCCGTATAGTAATACATAGCAAAAGTTTCGCCAAAATACTCTCCGACCATGTCGTAGTAATCACGCTGTGAACTATCTCCAAACAGCTTATCGACTTCTTCGGCATGAATGGCTTTAAACTGCTCTGTTTCACTGACTTGAACACCGACAGTAAATGCATCGACAACGTGCCCATATTCATGGAGTTCAAGATTTATAGTAGAATGCCCTCTGCCATAATCACTATAACCGATACGCGCCATCGATACGTGGCCGCCGGCACCGGGTATTTCATCCCAGGAGTTTGTATGTCCTCTTGGTACAACGCCTTTTAAGTGTGCAAATTCCGGCTGTTCAGTAATCGGTGTATCCGCAAGTATAAATAGAGCCCCATTATTATTAGTCTGATACAAAATACTGTTCTCAACATTGTTCATTCTTGCAATCATCTTCTGTGCTTCCTGCCAGCTTTCATCCGATGATGCACGTACATCAACCATATTTTGCAAATACGGGTTTATTGCTTCCTGTGCATTAGCATTTGGTACCCAAAACAATAATATTACCAGTGTAAATAACGTAACTCTCCTAGCTACCCTCATCACTATCACTCCGAACTTTTAAAACTCGTAATCCGATTCCATATCCCATTCATGGATTTCAAAATCTCTGGCACCAAGCGAAATATAGGGATCCTGATTAACGAGCGAGACTGCTGATGCTTCATCTTCTGCACGATATATAATCAGACCGCCGGCACCATCTGTAAAACGGCCGTTCATCAGAACAGTTCCCGCTTCTCTCTGACAGGATAAAAATTCCAAATGCTCCGGTCTGTGTACTCGTGACAATTCTTCATCTTTCATCATTAAAAACACTGCGAAATATTTCAACTGTCCATCTCCTTAACAGTAATATACACTAAAAGATTTCAGACTTAAAACCTTAACCTATTTCAGCAATTCTATCCGTTCAGTAATCACTTTAACGATTTCATCTTTACTCTGTTTTGCAGGCTGATATTCACTCAAATGTTCCCCGTTGATAAAGACTGTCGGAACAATTTTTAATCCGCGTGCATTAAAGTCTTCAAGCACTTCAGCACCGCGGTCGTCAGCCGCATTATTTTCAGGCAGTCCGAGTGTGTGCTCACACATGTCCAGTGTTTCTCTGAAACTGTTTACCCATTCATTTTGTCTTTCGAATAATGTTTTCATAACAGTGATCCCTTCTGCAGGATCGTCATGATCAACAAAATGATTGGCCACTGTTCCGCGTAAGAGCTGGCCTTTTGTCCGGTCGACATGTTTCACAACGAATTTAACGTGTCCATCATCCGTGTAAGGTTTAATTACTTCGGATGCTATTTCAAAGAACTTCGCACTATAGGGGCAGCCAAGATTAACAAAAGCCTCCACCTCAATCGCTGCATGTTCTAATCCGACTGTTAAATATTCTATATCGGCACTGTATCTATTTTTCACAAAAACTCCCCCTATTTTTATATCACTTATAATATTAATCATACCCATAACTCATCCTTCGCAATCTCCTAAAAAGAGGACAGGCACCTTCCCGGGTGGAAGACGCCTGCTAAGGGGTTATATATTTTAAAACAGCTAAGCAAATTTGGATTAGCCCCTAAATTACCATTCTTTCATTATTCTCGTCAATGAATATTCTGAAAGTTTTGATAAATATATTTTTTAGCTGTATAATAATTAAATATTAAACACTGCCCTACACCCCAATCCCAAGCACCCAGAGCCAGATCGGCAGCGCAATCAGACTTAATAGTGTCGTAAGCAATGCACCAAGAGAAACAGTATCCGGTTTTGTATTATAAGCAGCAGCAATCATCGTTGCATTCGCTGCGACCGGCATGGCGTTCAGTATGATAAAGACCAGTTTAAACGTATCGTCAATCGGCATGAATACAGTCAGTCCCGTTGCAATTACCGGCGATACAACCATGCGCATTGTCACAAGACCGGTAACTTCAGTCACTCTGCTGTGGCCAAACTTCATATCAGCCAGCTGCATACCTAAAATCAGCATGACAATTGGAATCGATGCAGCACCGAGCATTTCAATAATCTCCATAAATGCCGTCGGAATTTCGAAGTTCATCAGCTGCAATACAATCGCAATAACGACCGCATATATTACCGGTACGCGCATAACGCTTCTCAGACCTTCACGTACAGTAATCGCTGCACCGTTGCCGTATGATGCTATAAAGATTCCGACCGTGCTGATAATAAATGTATGAATAACTGTCAGCATAATTGCATAATCAAATGCCGCGGCATTTATCGCAAACAGGACGACCGGTGCACCGTAGTTTCCGCTGTTTGGAAACAGCACGCCAAGCAGCATCGCACCGATTTCCGCTCTGCCGTATTTTAGAAATCTCGCGATCACTATAGTGATTACAGTTAAAATCAGCATTAAAATTAACGAGAACAGCAGTGCATATAGAAATTCCCCGTCCAGCGGATTCGTATAAAATGTCGTAAAGGCCAGTGCGGGAAATAATATGTAAAGCGAGACGGATGACACAGATTTAATGTCCATTTTCAAAAGTTTTTGTGCGGTAAAGCCAATCACAAAAACCAGGAATACAGGCACGACAATCATTAATAATGACAGCATTGGCATTCCCCTTCTATATACTATGTTTTATTTTATTCTATCATCACTGTCAAAATCAGTTGAAATTATAATAGAAATAATTTTATATTTTTTTATAATTAATATAATAAAATTTCAGTTTAAATTTTCACAATGCATTACAGAATATGCGTAAAACCACATTTCTTATGTGTGAAATCCCAAGAGCAAAATGAAACAGATTCCCTATTATGTTATAGTTATAAAGTATAAATTTGCTCAACTTTATAAAGTAAAGGAGACGACTATGTTAAGTATAAAGAATTTAACTAAGATTTACGGCGGCAATAAAAAAGCCGTTAACGACATTTCCCTCGATATCGAGGAAGGTGAATTTATCGCATTTATCGGCACGAGCGGCAGCGGTAAGACAACTGCGCTCCGTATGATTAACCGTATGATTGAACCGACTTCAGGCACAATTACGATAAACGGTGAAGATATCACGAAGAAAAACCCGGTTGAACTCCGCCGAAAAATCGGTTATGTGATTCAGCAGATTGGTCTGTTGCCGCATATGACGATTAAAGAGAATATCACTTTAGTCCCGCGACTTTTAAAATGGTCCGACGAAGATAAAGATAAAAAAGCAAAAGAATTAATTAAGCTCGTCGATCTGCCGGAAGAATTTTTAGACCGCTATCCTTCTGAACTTTCAGGCGGACAGCAGCAGCGTATCGGTGTTGTCAGAGCACTCGCAGCCGAACAGGACATTATACTTATGGACGAGCCTTTCGGAGCGCTCGACCCAATTACGCGCGATACATTACAGGACCTGGTCAAAGAACTCCAGCAGAAACTCGGCAAAACTTTTATTTTCGTTACCCACGATATGGATGAAGCGATAAAACTCGCGGACAGAATTTGTATTATGAGCCACGGAGAAATTATTCAGTTTGATACACCGGACGAAATTCTGCGCAATCCGGCAAATGACTTCGTCCGCGATTTCATCGGTCAAGGCCGCCTGATCCAGGACAGACCGAATATGCGTACTGTCGCAGATGCAATGATTACACCGGTCAGCATTACTATCGACAAGTCTATTAACGATTGTATTGCCCTGATGCGCGAAAAACGAATCGATACGATACTCATTACCGACAGTCATAAAAAGCTGCTTGGCTTTATCGATATTGAAGATATTAACGAAGGCTACCGTAAAGGTATGGACATCGTTGATTTAATGGGCCGCGATATTTACAAAATCGGCATCGATTCAAAACTGCAGGATTCTGTCCGCACGATATTAAAACGCAACGTCAGAAATATTCCTGTAGTCGATGATAATAATACGTTAATCGGTTTAATCACACGTTCTAACTTAGTAGATATCGTGTACGACACAATCTGGGGCGAGGAGACGTCTCTTCCGGTTACGTCAGGAGCTGATGAAGTATGATGGAATTTTTAAGTGTAAACGGCTCAGAACTGCTCGTTAAAACCTGGGAACACTTTTACCTGTCTATTATTTCATTAATTATCGGTATTCTGATTGCCGTGCCTTTAGGTATGGCAATTGCCAACACTAAAAAAGTAAGCAACTATGTATTAACAACAGCAGGCGTGCTGCAGACTGTACCGACACTCGCAGTGCTCGCGCTGATGATTCCGCTCTTTGGAGTCGGACGCGTACCGGCGATTATCGCGCTCAGCGCATATATCCTGCTGCCAATTTTAAATAATACGATTATCGGTGTTAAAAATATTGATCCAAATGTCAAAGAAGCAGCCAAAAGTATGGGCATGACACGTATGCAGCTAATATGGAATGTCGAACTGCCGATTGCCATACCGTTAATTTTAAGCGGTATCAGATTATCATCGGTCTATGTCATTTCATGGGCAACACTTGCCAGCTACATCGGGGCCGGCGGTCTTGGGGACTTTGTCTTCAATGGACTGAATTCTTACCAGCCTGAACTGATTATCAGCGCTGCTGTTATGGTTACACTGCTTGCACTCATTGCAGATTTTATTTTATCGCTGACAGAAAAATGGGCTACGCCAAAAGGCTTAAAAGTATCCCGATAGGAGGAGTATCATGAGACAAATGAAAAAATTATTAGCCTTACTGGTATCTCTGACTGTCTTATCCGGGTGCAGCCTGCCCGGCCTCAGCAGCAGTTCCAGCGACGGTATTGCAATCACATCAATGACGACAACAGAATCACAGATTGTTTCTCATATGTCGCGCTTAATGATTGAACATTACAGCGATGGAGAAATTGAGCCGACAATGATAAACAACCTCGGTTCATCAACGATTCAGCACAACGCACTGCTTTCAGGAGATGCTCAGGTATCCGGAGTACGTTATACCGGTACAGAGCTTACTGGTGTATTGGATAAAGACCCGGAAAGCGACCCTGATATTGCACTTGAGCAGACCCAGAAAGCGTTTGATGAAGAATTTGATATGAAATTTTACGATTCTTACGGTTTCGATAACACGTATGCCTTTATGGTAACCAGTGAAACTGCCGAAGAGTACGATCTTGAAACGACATCAGATTTAGCGGCATACACGGATGAATTCGCAGTCGGTGTGGATACTTCATGGTTCAACCGTCCCGGCGATGGCTATCCTGCATTCCAGGAAGCTTACGGGTTCGAGTTCGACAACATCCGTGCGATGCAGATCAGTCTTGTATATGAAGCATTAAACACAGGCAGTCTGGACCTGGCACTCGGCTACACGACTGACGGCCGTATTCCGGCCTATGATTTAGTCGTCCTGGAAGACGATTTGCAGTTCTTCCCGCCTTATGATGCATCACCGTTTGCAACACATGAAATCATTGCAGAATATCCGGAAATTGACGATGCGCTGTCTCGTCTGGTCGGTACAGTTTCAACAGAGACTATGCAGAATTTAAACTACCGTTCAGATGAAGAAGGCATTGAGCCTGCGCTCGTTGCGGAAGAATTTTTAGAAGAACACAACTACTTTGAAGAGGAAGGTGAGTAATGTGACAGGTAATTTATTAACGGATTTATATAATTATTTCGTCAACAACTTCGCCTATCTGCTTAGCCTGTTTACAGACCACCTGCTGATGAGTATTTACGGCGTGCTGTTTGCCGCAATCGTCGGCATTCCAATTGGTATTTTTATCGCGCGCTATGCGAAACTCTCAGGTGTCGTGATTACAATTGCGAATATTATCCAGACGATTCCCGCCCTCGCGATGCTGTCGATTTTAATGCTCGTTATGGGACTCGGCACGAATACGGTTATTCTGACGGTATTCCTGTACGCGCTCCTGCCGATTATTAAAAATACGTACTCCGGCATTACAGGTGTCGATAAAAATATTACTGATGCTGGGAAAAGTATGGGCATGACACGCAATCAGGTACTGCGCATGATTGAACTGCCGCTTGCCTTGTCAGTTATTATCGGCGGGCTGCGCATTGCGCTCGTCGTTGCGATCGGTATTGTTGCCATCGGTTCATTCATCGGTGCGCCGACGCTGTCGGATTTAATTATCCGCGGTACGAATGCAACTGACGGTACGGTGTATATTTTAGCCGGTGCGATTCCAATCGCCTTAATCGCGATTATAATCGACTTTGCGCTTCGCTTCCTGGAACGTAAACTCGATCCGACTTATAACCCCGACGATAAAACACCGAAAGCCCAAACGGTTAACGATTAGCATGTTTTCAGTCCTGCCGTTTTGGCGGGGCTGTTTTTTATTAATTTGTAAAAGGAGATTATTATATGGCTTTAATGCGGATTAACTTTTTCTCAGAAGCACTGGGCAAGCATCATCACTTTAATTTAATACTGCCGGAACAGAGTGAACATTATGACATGAATGCTGTGCCCCCCCTCTTACCGTCGGTAATGATACTTCACGGGTTATCGAGCGACAACAATTCATATTTACGTTTTACGAACGTTGAACGCTACGCAAATGAACATAATATCGCTGTCATTTTACCGGACGGTGATCACAGTTTTTATGCGAATATGCTGTACGGCCACAGCTATGCCAATCATATTATGGAAGTGTGGCGCTACGCTCACCAGGTATTTCCCTTGTCAAAAGAACGCGGGGACAACTTCTTAGCAGGCCATTCCATGGGCGGTTTCGGAGTTATTAAAACAGCATTTGAGCAAGCTGAGCTCTTCGGCAAAGCATGCTTTATGTCCAGTGCGACTGACATCGAACGGCTGTTAAACTACGACTGGCCGGATTTTAAAATGTACGGTATCATCGGTGACGTTACAACAACAGCCGGCACTTCTCTAGATATTAAAAAGATTGTTAAAAATGGAATTGATGAAGCTGGAATTGAAGGCCTGCCTGAGTTATATATGATGTGCGGCACCGAAGATTTTATATATGAAGATAACGTGGAGTTCAAATCATTTCTTGAATCTAAAGATGTTTCATTTAAATATGAAGAGGGTCCCGGAGACCACGATTATGCTTATTGGGATCAAGGCATCTTAAAAGCAATTAAGTGGATGACGGAGAAATAAAATGAGAACGGCTGAATTCAGCCGTTCTCATTTTGCTATTATATGTTTGGCCCGTAGAGTCGTTTTGAGTCATCGACCTGTTCACCAGCAAGCAGTTTATCGAGTGTCGATACCCAGCTGGGCGGTGTATATTCACAGTCGCGTAAACTTTCCATCAGGCCGATGTTTTCTTGGTTGTGGTACAGCACTTCATTCATCTGAGCAATCGTCCACTCAGGACATGGCCGCTCGAGCAGTTTAAATGCATCGCCGGCTTGAATATTTCCTTCTTTTAAAACTCTGAAATACCAGCCTGTCCGTCCTGTATTTTCTATTTTCTTCGCTAAATCAATATCGTTATGACGGCGTGCCGGTTTCCAGCACGGCCGGCGCGGCTGAGATACTTGCAAGGTCGTTTCGCCGAGCGTGTATATGTCGCCGATACAAACTGTCGTCTCATCCATATTCGTTACCGAAACATTTTCACCATTGCCCCCGGGCCCGATATCCGTATTGCCCCGTTCCCGCTGCCATTGATCATAGTGAGAACGGCTGTAGGCAAACAAAGCCTTTTCTTTCCCGCCGTGATTTTTCTTATCCGCACATTCGTCGCCAGTGAGACCCTCTTTAGATAAAAAGACCGGCTTGTCCGTTTTTTCTTTAAACGCGCCTGTTTTCCACTGCTGCTCCATCTTTCTCTCGGCATCAGGATTGCCGACCGTTTTCACTTTGCCTCTATATAGAGTGTGCACTTTTCCATAGACTTCCATCGTAATCATTCCTTTACAAAATGGCTGGTCAGGCGGCCGAGTGATTCTATTTCCACTGTCACTGTATCGCCTTCTTTAATCCACGGCTTGTCCGCAGTTTTATAACCTGACGCGACACCTTCAGGTGTCCCTGTGAGAATAATATCTCCAGGTTTCAGCGTCATATATTTTGAAATATGACTGACGAGCCCTCTCGTTTTAAAAATCATATCGTTGGTGTTCGAATCCTGGCGCAGCTCTCCGTTGACATACGTTTTAATTCTCAGTTTATGCGGTTCACCAATTTCACCGAGCGTCGCGATATAAGGACCCACTGGGCAAAAGCCGTCATAAGTCTTGCCTGCAAGCCACTGGCTGGTTGCAAACTGCGAACTTCTTTCAGATACATCATTTGCATTCGCATAACCAAATACATAGTCCATGGCATTTGCACGGTCGATATTGCGGCCTTCTTTGCCGATAATAATCGCCAGTTCTCCTTCATAATCAATCATATAAGTATCTTTAGGGATTTTTATCGTGCTGTTGTGCGCTGTCAGAGTGTTATTAAATTTAGAGAACAATATCGGCATTTCCGGCGTCTCAATTTTCATCTCTTCAGCATGGCGTTTATAATTCACGCCTACACAAATAATTTTTTCAGGATTTGGTACGACTGGACCGAGCGTCAGTTCATCGAAATTTAACAGTTCGATGTAATCCGCTTCTAAATAAAACTCAATCAGCGCCTCCGCCTTTTCCTTATTCGCCATGACCTCCTGCAGTGTTTCAAAATCATCGGAAATATCGAGCACCCCTTTCGACGTTAATACACCGAGGTGATACTCCCCGCTCGCTTGATCTACAAAAGTCAGTACTTTCATGTTCACTTTGCCCCATTTCTGATTACCTTATCTTTCTATCATACCCTTTTAAGTCAGAACGATAAACTCCTTTGAAACTTCGGGGATGCAGAATGATATAATAGATTTAAGATATTGTTAGGAGGAAGTATCATGAGTGCATATGTCGCAGAAAAAGAAATACAGATTTTATATGCTGATACCGATATGATGGGTGTGATTTACCACGGCAGCTACATCAAATGGCTGGAACTTGGCCGCATGCAGCTGATTACAGATATCGGCTATGATTATTTAAAAATGGAACGAGAAGGCTACTTAGCCCCTGTCCATAATGTCAATATTACCTATGCTAAATCATTAACATACGGTGACCGCGCCTTCGTCCGCACATGGGTCGAAGAAAATACAGGCGTCCGTACCGTTTACGGCTTCGAAATCGTAAATGGCGACGGCGAAGTATGTACACACGGCACCACGACGCTAATCGTCGTTAAAAAAGTTGACGGCAAATTCCAGCCCGTCGTCTTCAAACGCGCTTTCCCCGAGTGGTACGCTAAATATGAAGAAATTAAAGTGAAGAAATAAGATAAACGTCCTGAGATCAGGACGTTTTCTTTTTGCTGGCGGGAGAATGTGTCCTGTTTGGGTAGATTCTCCTGCTCATTGGCCGGCCAGATCCCTTACTCGGTCAATCAGCATCTCTCATTGGCCGGCCAGACCCCTTACTCGGACAATCAGTCTCTCTCATTGGCCGGCCAGACCCCTTACTCGGACAATCAGTCTCTCTCATTGGCCGGCCAGACCCCTTACTCGGACAATCAATTCTCCTCATTGGCCGGCCAGACCCTCTACTCGGACAATCAACTCTTCTGATTGGCCGGCCAGACCAAAATCACTCTCATATTCACATCATTCTCTTATCTTTATATCGATATGTTCCTTCATATTGACCATACGCCTCATCAAAATCATGATAACGAAACAAATAATACGTATGACTGCCTTGATCGATCCGTTCGCAATATTTATTCAACATGCGCTGTGCAGTCCGGCCGCTTACTGCACAATTTATAAATCTCATAAATTTCTGCTTCGTCATTCTATCCTCTAAAAATAACGCTTTAAAATCACTCATTGCCCGCAGCATATGCGTCTCCTTCGTTTCCTGACATCCGCAGCGGCCACAATTCAAATAATAATGACTTTTTCGCAGCTCAAAACTGCCGCACTTCCCGCAATACACACCTTTTCTGTCACGCTCAAAATCGGCTTTTTTATCAAAATATGGATTCTCAATAATATGTTTAGAAACAGCTGCCGCAATTGCTTCAGCATGCCGCCCCGCATACATGTTTTGAAACTCTTTTAAATAACCCCGCAGCCCCGAACGCCTAATCACTATATCCTGTAACGCCCTGTCCGAAGTCTGCAAACTGAATTCCACATGCGGAAACACCAGCTTGCCGCCCACTTTAAAATTTAATGGGCTGCCGTAACTCAGCCTCTTGAGCTTATTCATCGCCTGCTTCAGCTGGGACACCGGATCATCCGGTACTTCAAAATCGCGTATATACCATTTGTCATTTTCAAATAGATAAAGACCCGAGAAGTTTTTTATTTCATTTACAGTTATTTCACCATCGCTCACAATCAGCGAATCGTATTGAGCGACACTGTCTTCAATTTTCAAATAGATGTCCCTGAAAACAAGGACAGTCTGCCCCGACGTCTGTTCAAACACTTTATCGTAAATACACTCACCCTCATATCCCCCCCTCCAAAACTGACAACTTCTTCCCTTCTTGTTCTGAAAGATAATCGCGAAAACTTAATGCTCTGTAAAACAATAATTCTTTGCTTGTTTTCCGTTTAGATATAATCATGACTGCCTCCCTTAAAAAAATAGTCTTCATACTATATATAGGGAAAAACAGCGATTTATTTTTATTTTGTACAAGTTATTTTATTTTCTTGTATAACATCAAAAAGATTACAGAAAATAGAAAAAACCACCTATTAGACGGTTTCTCAAATCTCTATCACTTGCATGGCATGACGCATTTCATGGACGATATCTTCGGTCGGCCATTCACGTTTATAACCGAGACATGCGCAAACATAATCTGTATCCCCTTCAGTCACCTGGTGGCGGAAATGTATATGTCCCATCACACTGTAGCGGATATCGTATGTGTCATAAAACGAATCAAAATCCGATGTGCCGATAAAGGCATTGTAATAATCAAATAAGCGGTGCGGCATCGGTACACGAAATGCTTTATTCGTTGCAACATGGGTCATGAGAATGATTTTTTTATCTTTAACAGATTCTAAAACCTGGCCGGCACGTGCCGCCATTTTTGATGACACTTCAGGATCTGTCATTCCCCAGTCGATTTTCACCTTATCCTGCCAAGTCCCGCCGTAATATTCCCGCTTAGCGAGACGTTCCATTGAAAAACGCTCACTGGCATATGTGTAGTCGTACCATGCGGGATTCATGACGAGCACCCACTCATCATTCAGTTCAATTGCTGCTTCATCATTAAAATACTTCGTCGCCTTAAAGTATTCATATATGTCACGTGTGCTCTTCGCGTCCCCGCTGAAATTCCAGAAATCGTGATTGCCCGGCACAAAATAAATCGTTACACCCGTCATCTGTTCGAGTGCCTGCATAAACCGGTAAGATCGAATGTGGTCATTAGAAATATCACCGGCAATTAAAAGAATATCGAGCGCCTGCCGGCTCACCTCATTAGCGAGTGTCAGGGAGAAGTCTTTCTGTTTCAGCGTTTCGCTGTTATAACGATCGATATGTAAATCTGAGATTACACCTATTTTCATATACCATTCGCTCCCGAATCCATTAATTGATTCAATGCTACCACAAGTGATGTACCCTTTAAAAAGTTACGCTTCACTTAGAGACATTAAAAAAACCGCCGAAACGGCGGTTCTCACATCTTTTAGTCTTCATCGTCATCTGAATCATCATCGTCTGAGTCATCATTTGTATCGTCTGAGTCATCGTCATCCGAATCGTCACCGTCACTGTCGTCGTCATTTTCTACTTCGTTGTCATCGTCTGTATCATCGTTATCATCATCCAGTGTCTCTTCTTCAGTTTCGGATTCATCAACACCAGTTTCTCCCGGGCTCGTATCTTCATCCTCAGTATCACTGCAGGCTGCTAAAGCTAATACAGCAAGTAACGTGGTCATTACACTCAGTTTCTTCATAATATCCCTCACTTCCTTTTTATGTATATAAATATATACCCGCATTCACTGTAATAACTCCCCAAAATCAACCGTTTGTTCATTTACATTTCATTAATTAATTTTGTTACTCTTAAAAATTCATCCACATCTGCGGCATTATGAACATGGACAGGAGAAACCCTGACCAGCGATTCAAGTCCTACCGCTTCCAATATACGTTTAGAGTAGTGGCTGTCAGATTCTCTGGCAAATACCTGGATGTTATTCTCCTTATAAATTTCAACTGCTCTGCTGTTTGAAATATTGCTGAAAGTCATTGCCAAAATAAGATCCTGTTTAACGCCGTTAGCTGCTTCAAAATGAATGGTTACGTTCTTCAGTTTTTTAGTCCCTTCAATTGAATCCGTTCCGTTCAGCAATCTGTTTAAAATTGCCTGCTCCTGCAGCTGAATCCTCGTCATACCTTCTTCTATCAACGTTCTTCTTTCAGCTTCGCCAATAAAATATTGACCAATACTGCAAATATAATTGACGACTTGAGAAAATGAAGCATATAGAGCTGGTGTCGCACTCCCCAAATCCCAATTCGTTTCGTCAGTAGCCAGCAAGCGATGATGCGGCACAGCCGCCAGCCGTTCCGACATCCAAGCAAAACCAGTCCCTCTAAGACCAAACATTTTATAAGGAGCCAGATTAATCCCATCGACATAACACTTGCTTAAATCAATTAACTCATGCGGTGCACCCTGGACAGCATCGACGATAATAATCGTTTCACTGTTTTTATCGTGTATGGCTTTCGTATAAGTTTCCAAATCATGCATTGCTCCAGTAATATTAGAAGTTAAAATTAATGACACTACCCTTGTTTCTTCATCGATGTGCGACAGTAACTCCTCCAGAAATATGCTGCCCGTTGCAGCATCTGCTTTAGCAACACGCAGCTCATGGCCATACTGCTCTGAAGAAAACTGACAGGCATCAAATGATGAAGGATGATCAATTGAAGTCGCAACAACATTCCCTTTTGGTAAATAAATTGCAGCTGCAGTAATCATTTCAAAAATTATTTTAGACGCAGTTAATGATATCGCCACTTCCCCGCCTGTGGCATTCAACAGCTGGCGGATATCCCCCTTGCCGTCAGTAATATATTGATTAATAATCTGTGCAATATCATAATTTCTGACAGGAGAGTCCGGAATGATCGATACTTCCGTATATTTTTCTACCGCAGACTTCAGACGCAGTGCACCCCCAGCATTTTCAAAGAATAGTCTCTTATCTCCATTTAAATCTGTATCTAAATAGTAAAATTGGTCTCTCAGTTTATTTTGCAGCTCATCAGGAAAAAACTCTTTATTTCTCTCAGTCATAATGTTCCATCCTCCTATTTATTAATGTCTATATTATTATTTTTTTGATAAAATACTGTTTCATCAAAATCTCCTGTTTTTCTTGCTACAACAGTGGTACCTGTTAGATCCCCCGTCACATTGACTGTAGTATGCCCCATGTCAATAATTGGCCAAACTGCTGCCAAAACAGGAACTAATTCTAATGGTAGCCCCAGGGTTTCAAGTAAAATCATAGAGAAGATGATACCAGCGCCTCGAACGCCTGCTGCACCTAAACTTAGTATTAATCCTAAGAATATGATTTGTAAAAATAAACCAATTGTTAGTTCTATATTATATAAATTTGTGGCGAACACACTGATTACACCAAGTGCGACTGCCATACCGTCCATGTTAGCTGTTGCACCAAAAGGTACTGTGAAGCCCGATGTCTTTTCGGACACTCCTACATTTCTTTTCATTACCCTTAAAGAAACAGGAATCGTCGCTGAACTCGTTGAAGTTGTGAAGGCAAATAATATCGATGGATAAATATTTTTATAAAATTGAAATGGATTTACTTTTGCAATAAACTTTAAAATCAATGGATAGACTAGTAAAAATACTAAAGCCATTGCTAGATAATCCGCTAAAATAAATGAAGCTACTGCACTCAACATATTCGATCCAAAAGTACCAACTAAATTTGTCATCAATGCCAAAATACCGTATGGGGCCAACTGTATAACAAACTCAGTCATTTTTATCATAATATTTGCCGATTCTTCTATAAACTTAATAACTGTCCCACTTTTTTCTTTACCAATACTTAAAATAATCAGACCCACAATTATTGTAAAGATAATAATTGGCAGCATATCCATATTCGTCAGTGACTCGAATATATTTGCAGGAATCATATTTAAAAAATGATCTAAGAAACTGAATTCTTCCGTCTCTACTGCTTCACCATGATCTAAAAAGCTCGTGTTACCCTTACCCGGCTGTATTATTAAAGCAACTATAAAACCTATCGCAGTTGCAAGCAGACTTGTAATAAGCAGATAGAATAAAAAACCTCCGCCAACTTTACCGAAAGATTTGATATCATTCATTTTCAAAATGCCGGATAAAATTGTTGTAATAACAAGCGGTATAATTAGCATCTTAAGAAACTGAAGAAATGCATCACCTATCGGTGCAATATACTTGGCGTTTTCTCCCAATATAAATCCAAGAATAACACCAATAATGGCACCAATCGCAATTTGCGTATACAGCGGCAACTTAAACCAATACTTCACAAGCATCCCCCTTTTTTGAAAACCCTTACACAAACGACGATATCAAGCTTTTATAATATTGTAAAATACGTATTTTTAATAATAATTACGATAAAATACGGTATTTAATTACAACTCACCAGTAACTTCCGATTCATCCAGTTGGAGGTGTTCTGCCATCATTTCTTTATTTTCTAAAATACTGTGATATGTATCCTTAAAATTATTATTATCTTTTTCGTAAATTAAATAACAGATACGAATCGGTTTATCTTTTTTAAATTTAATAATCTGCAAACTTCTTTCTTTTGAAAATGCTTTAGCCATAGATACCGGTACAATGGCCCAATAGTCAGGCGATTTTAAAAATTCATTGATCAGTATACCTGTATGGACTTCTACTCCTAAAGTGCCTGCATAGCCGAAGTGTTGCTCATGCCACTGCTGAAAGACGTGTCCCCAGTTGATGTACAATTCCTTTGACGCATCGAGAGAATCCAAAGTCACATCGGCTGACGATGCCCTGTTAATTACCAGCACTAGTTCTTCTCTGAAAAATTCTTCTTTAATTACCGTTTCCGAAACTCTTTCTTGAAGAATAAAACCAATGTCGACAACGTTGTCCTCGACCAGTGAATAGATTTCATCTGATTGATGGGTTCTTATAAAATAACTGACCGAGTCGTGATCGCTCACCAGCTTGCGGAAAATAGTTGTTAAGACAAAATTATTAATGCTGTCGACCCCTGCAATTGAAACATTCTTATCATATTGTTTTTGCTTCAGCATTTTTGAATCCGTCATCAGCTGTTCCCACTGCAGCGCGATTTTATAAAATGTTTCTCCATCATGACTTAATTTAATAGAGGTCACACCCTTTGACCGTTCGATCAGTCTAACTTCCAGTTTTGTTTCCAGACTTTTAATTCTTTGGCTGATTGTCGATTGAGATATAAATAATTGTTTTGAGGCTTTCGATATATTCCCAGACCTGACAACAGCAAGAAAAGCTTCAATTTCTGATGTATTCATAGCACCCTCCAAATACCGTATTTATTAATAATTAATTTCATAATAACGTATTTTACATTATATGAGCTTTGATGCTAATCTAAACTTAATCACATATAAATGCAATGAAGGAGTGTATCTGATGTCTGAAGTTGAAAATCTTTTTAATAAACTGAATGCTGATTTAGCCCCCGGTCAGGAAAAACGTATAAATGTCGATGATATTGAATTCAAGGGCGAAATACTCACCGGAGATCCTGTCGATTTTTCCCACGGTGATGTCGATGCTTTTAAACCCGTCCCCGGTGCACTTGATAATTTTGTTTACGGCTTTGAAGAAGTCGGCGGTTCGCAGGCTTATACGGTTTACCGCGGCCGTGAAGATATTTTAAAGGATGTCGCTGAAAAACTTTCTAATTACTCTCACACAGCGATTGACCCATTCGAAGAAATTATCATTACACCCGGAACCCAAGGGGCACTCTTCCTCGCTGTCGGTGCCACTGTGACGCGCGGTGGTAAGGTTGCCATTGTCGAACCGGATTACTATGCCAACAGAAAACTCGTTCACTTTTTTCAAGGGGAACTTTACCCGATTGAACTCGATTATTTAAATCATCAGAATGAAGCAGGCATTAATCTCGAAACACTGGAAGACAGTTTTAAAGCGGGTGTGAAAACTTTTATCTTCTCTAATCCGAATAATCCGAGCGGCGTCGTGTACAGCGAAGATGAGATTACTAAAATTGCCCAGCTGGTTAAGCAATACGGCGTGAATGTTATCGTCGATGAATTATACTCCCGTCAGCTGTTTGATGATAGAAAATATACCCATCTCGCAAGTCTAGATATCGTACCGAAAGAAAATATTGTTACGATTATCGGTCCGTCTAAGACCGAATCTCTCAGCGGCTTCAGACTGGGGACGGCCTACGGTTCGAAAGAAATTATTAATAGAATGGAGCAGCTTCAGGCGATTGTCTCACTGAGAGCGAGCGGCTACAGTCAAATCGTGCTAAAAAACTGGTTCAGTGAACCCGAAGGCTGGATGCGCGGTCGTATTCAGGCACACCAGGATATTAGAGATACGCTGACTGCCTTGTTTAAGGGTGCCGGTTTTGAAGTAAGAACAACTGAAGCGGGCAGCTATATCTTCCCTAAAATAAATAATCTGTCTATCCACTGCGATGATTTTGTTAAAGTATTAAAAAAACAAGCGAAAGTGACCGTCACACCGGGAACCCAGTTTGGTCCGCAGTTCACCGACTGCATCAGATTAAACTTCTCACAAGATAAAGAAAAAGCAGTCGATGCTGTAAAACGAATTATTAAAGTAGCGGGGTATTATAAAAATGAAAAATAATGTGATTCCAAACGGTAATTATAAGCTGGCCACACGCGATGGCAATAGAGTGTACACGTCAGGCATTACACCGAAAATAAATGGAAAACTGATTAAAACAGGCAAGCTGAATAGTGAAACAGATTTAACGGAATACGAACAGATTACCCAGCAGGCTGTTAAAAATGCCGTTCAGGTCATTCAAGAACAGCTCGAGGATAATGAGTCCATCGAACAAATGATCATGATGACCGTTTACGTCAATTCATCAGAAGACTTTACAGCACATTCACAAATTGCTGACTTTGCTTCCGGCTATCTTGCAGAAACTTTTGGTACCGGCATTACCGGTTCAAGAGCTGCAGTGGGTGTGTCGTCATTGCCAGGCAATGCTCCGCTCGAAATATCGTTAATTGCAAAAATAAAATAGCATAGAAAAAGGACGTTTAAATCGAAAGCTCGATTCAAACGTCCTTTTTCTATACATACTCTAATTTCAATTGCTTAATAGGCTTATGCGCCTTCGTCGTCTGATTCAGTATCTTCAGTTTCTGTATCTGTTTCAGTCTCTGTGCTGTCTTCAGTCTCTGTGCTTTCAGTTCCTGACTCTTCAGTGCCAGTTTCCTCTGTGCTCTCTTCTTCAGTGCCTCCGCCGCATGCAGCTAATGCTAATACTCCAACTAATGATCCAACTGTTAAAAGTTTCTTCATTATGAATTCCAGCTCCTTAAAGTAGATTATATTCCAGACTGATTCTTGATGTTAAATCTACAATACCCCAGAGTAAAACATGCTTATACCTAATTTACCAAGCCTTAACAATTTCGAAAACTTATTAAAACTGATAACCATCTATAACTTAGCTTGAACCGGCCACGCTTCTTTCTTCTCGCACATGTCCCAAAACATATATTCATACAGACTGGTTGTCACAACAATCTCCTCAAGCGCCTCGAGTTCCCGCTCCGGTTTACCTTCAGCCAGCTCGTTTAATAATGTCATCGCCGTCCCGTTCAGTTCGGTAAAATCTTCACCTGAATACGTATCTACCCATTGCTTATACGGATTGTTTTCCTGGTTTGGATACTTTTTGACTAAATGATTGCCGATAAAATTATAACTCCAGGCACAAGCTAGAAGACACGCCGCAACCGCTGCCGCGTCGCCCCGCGAAGCATGATTCAGCATGTAGCTCGTATAAGCCGTATTGACCGCAGAAGGCCTCGTCTCTAATAACACCGCTTCAGAAATTCCGAACTCAGCTGCATACGCTCTGTGCAGCGCCATCTCACCGTGAAGCGTCCCGTGCAGCAGCTCCGAAAACATCTGCATGGTCTTTAAATCCGGCGCCTTATCTGCACCGATGGCCATCAATCTTGAATACTCCATTAAGTAGACATAATCCTGTTTCAGCCAATGCTGAAATTTCTCTTCATCGAGCGTCCCCGCCCCTAAACCGTCCACAAAAGGATGCTCGAGATAACCATTCCAAATATCCTCAACACTGCGCCACAACCTGTCAGTAAATTTCATTTAACTGTTCTCCTTTTTTTACAGCTGAAGACGATAAAAACCCGAACCTTTTGAGGGTCCGGGTCATATGAATATACAGGCACATATATCGACACAGACTTCCCTGCGCAGGTACTAACCTACAGGTTCAAAGGGTCGATATGATCTCTCAGCACTTAAAGTGCGCCCCCAGCCGTTTATATTTTATTTTAAACATGATGGACGGTCTTAAAGGCAAGACTTTCCGTCCGGAAGTTTTTGAGGCAAAGCCCCCGTCGAAATCAGATGATCAGCACAATGTGTGTATCGTATCCAGTATCCGAATTCTTAAAACGTAATAGATGAGTAAGCCGTAAATGGTAATCCATTAATTTCTCAAATAAGGAATGATCTGATTTCTGCCAAAAATTATTACAGTGACTGAAGCGTCACTTCTACGGTTTCAGTACTGTTGAACTTATCAATCAGCATCGATTTCCGGTGTACTGTCACTTCCATCTCTTCAATGTACTGAAGCACTTCTGCTTCGTTAATAATCCCCTCTTCAACAATACCGACACCGGACACTGTTTTAATACGTTCTCTGCTGTAACCGAAGGACGTATTGTTCTGCAGATTATTAACGATATCCCGCTCCAGTTTTAAGGATTCCAGCACTTCAGATGCCGTCGCCTCCTGCCCGTCGATATTAATCGTGCCCGTCGTATTTTTAACATGAATGGCTGCTTTTAAAGCGATAATATCCTGTTTAACCGTTTCTATTTTGTTTAGTGACGCTTTCACATCTTCTTTTTTATCCGCCTTAACGACACTCTCATTATTCACAGCAATCGGCACACGATATTCTGTATCAAACTTCGTATATTCTTTATTTAACTGTGTGCGGAGATTACTGACTGTAAAAATAGCTTCCTGCAAAGTAAGTGTTGTCATCATTGCCTCCTGTAGTCCTTTAGTTTAATTCATGTATTTCTTAAAAATTTTACCCATATCATTCAGGAAATACTTACCTTCCTGGTTAGATGGCCAATGATTTGAAAAAATCGAGAAAATTAATTGTTTGCCGTTTTGCTGAATGATACCGAATTCATGTTCCAGTGCAGTCACTGAACCCGTTTTCGACGCGATAAACTCTGCATCATCATCTTCATCGATATTAAAACAGCCGCCGACTCTGTCGTTGATCTGCTGTTTTTTCATCACATCGTAAAAGTTCTTTCTAACGTTTTCTTCTAGCACATCGTTTTCTTTAATTACGTACTGCATGGAAGTAAACATATCTGCAGCAGATGTTGCATTTCGCTTGCCGTCTTTAATGCCGGCAGTGTCATAGTAATTGCGCGCCAATGTCGTGTCGTGCAGACCGAGTGCCGTAAACCCTTCATTAATGCGGTCAATGCCCATGTTATCAATCAGCATATTGGCTGCAGTATTATCCGAGACGATCGTTGACAGCACAATGGTATCCCATAAAGTCAGACGTTTAACATCCTGTAATGTATGAAGGACACCACAGCCGCCGACTTTCTTACCGACAGTCAGTAAGGTATCTTCATAATTATGAAAATGCTGCTGCAGATTGATAATGCTGATTGGCACTTTTATCGTACTGGCTGATGGATATACAACATGCTCATTATGGACGTATACCTGATCTTCAAATTGTATTTTGTAAGAAATATCACTGGTCGGCTGACGCTCGACCAGCGCCTTGATTTCATCTATAAACATAAAGTCATCCCCTTGGCTTTGTTTAACTAAACATTATCATAAGTCATGTGCCGTTTGCACTTAGTCTTAACGGGGAATATAACTTTAATTACTAATTTATATGGAGGTTTGGCATAGTGGGACATATTGAAATCATTGAAGATGAACGGCATTTACAAGAAAGGCTGCAGCACCATATCGACAGCGGCGTGCCGGAAAACAAATTAATTGTGGTGTCAAACCGCGGCGTTGAAGGTTTTTTAAGAGACTATCCCAGCGTTGAAGAAGAGATGGCCGGCGGGCGTGATATCGCCGACATTTTCAGCAGATATATCGCTGTCTCTGACGAAAAAGCCGGTCAGTATACCGATGCATTAAATAAGGGTGAACTGCTCTTATATATTGAAAATGATACATCAGCACCTGCTGCAGCTGACGAAGAAACGATTAAACTCCGTAAAGAACGGCTCTCTGTGAATAAAGATTCCGTCAATAAGGGTGAAGTCGTCGTAGAAAAATATGCAGAATCAGAAATTGAAGAATTTGACGTTCCTGTGAATATGGATAATGTCACAGTCGAACGCCGTCCGGTAGAAGGCGAACCGCTGTTTGAAACATACAACCAGACTGAGGACGGCGAGGACGATCTTAATGTGATTCGCATCCCGATTACTAAAGAACGTATCAGGATTATTAAAGAGCAGGTCGTCACGGAAGAAATTATCGTCAGAAAAGAAGTCATTGAAAAAACAGAGCATGTCTCCGGCACAGTCAGACGTGAAGATATTAGAGTAAGCGAAGTAAAAAACGAAGACTTAGACAAGTAAAAAGGAATTGGGACATAAATATATCCATAATAAAAAAATCCGTACGTCAGCTTTCCTCGTGTATCAGGAGTCTAACGTACGGATTTCTTTGTCTTGTGCAAAATTGATAACATTTTATGAGCTATTGTCTTAGCCCTTTATCTTATTTTTTCTTATTTGTATATTTGGAAATGTACGGTTTCACCGCATTAATCACTTTTTCTCTTTTAACCGGGTCACTCATCGTCTGTCTAATCAGTCTAATAATCATATTCTTCATATAAATACCTGCATCTTTCTATTTAAAGTCTTCCTTATCATAGCATCCTGAATGAATATTAAAAAAGATTAATACTTAGTCCGGGCGATGATTCTGAACTCTTAAGTTCAAACCGAAGACGATAAATGAAATAATCACAAGACCGAGCATGACCAAACGGTATATTTCAAATGATGGATCGATTCGCATAACCATCAGCATTTCAAAGACAATCCAGCCTGCAATGACTGTAATAAAAGCTGCTCTAAAAGACTTGTCCAGTATTTTTTCTTTCGCTTCTTTACTCAGTTCTGTATCTTTAAAGAAATTCACTGCTGTTACCAGTGCATAAGTTAAAACAATTAGGAGCACGGCGCCTATCGTAATCATGTTGAGCATTCTCCTTAAACTAAGCCGGCAGCGAGAATCGAACTCGCATTTCAGCCTTACCATGGCTGCGTTCTGCCATTAAACTATGCCGGCATGTATTAGCATCAGCTATTACTATAGTATATTCTCCGTGTTTTATCCAGCCCCAACAAGTGGTAATGTTGCGGTATAATAGTATACATACATGCACCAAAGAACGGAGGACGGACGATGAAAAAAGCTTTGGCAATTATAAACCGGACTGCCGGCATGGGACAAAAAGCAGAACTTGAAGCGGCACTGATCCGCAATTTAAAATCCCAAGACTATGAAACGGTCATTAAATATACGAAGCCGACCGGCTTTAAACACATAGTAATGAAACATGAACCGGATACTGATTTATTTGTGGTAGCTGGCGGAGACGGCACTGTCAGCGAACTGATCAGCATACTCGTCAGTGAAAATATAAAAACTCCGGCAGCAGTCATCCCTGCAGGAACAGTGAACGACTTTGCAAGAGCGAATGATATCCCGCTGAATCCGGTGAGCGCTGCGAAAACATTGGATACAACATCTGCTAAAACAGTCGACACCATTCAACTTAATGAAAACTATGCCGGCTACTTAGTTGCTTTCGGCAACTTCATGACATCATTCGCCAAAGTAAAAAGTTCCGTAAAAAATAAGCTGGGTCGCGCAGCCTATCTCATCCGCGGCATTCGAACAATCATCAGTTTAAAAACCTACCGGCTGAATATGAAGGTCGACCAAGTCGAAATGGAAATAGACTCTGTATTTACAGTAGTTTCTAAAATATCATCGGTCGGCAGTGTAGAAAAACTGATACCGGAAGCGAAATCGAATGACGGCCTCCTGCACATATTAAATGTGGCACCAGTAAAATTCAAAGAACTGTTACCGCTTATTTTAAAAGCCTTCAAAGGAGACATTACCGACCATCCGAAAGTGACATACCTCACGGCTGAACAGATTGAAATTCGGTCGAATGATTTAGAAGATATGAATATCGACGGAGATATTAACGACTATGAAGATGTGAAAATTTCTGTAGTAAAAGACGGGATCACACTGGTACAGCATAAAACAGAAGAATAAAAAATACCGGACATGTGAATGAAACCTTCACACTCCGGTATTTTCTTATTTCCTAACCACTTTTGCCAATATCGTTCCGATTAACAGTGCCCATACCGGCGCACTGACGTAGAATATTGAAATTCCCGATACGGAAATAATAAATGTAAAAACAACTGCCATCGTATTTTTTGAACTTGAGAAACTCGTTCTCATCGTAGAAGCAAATACACCGATTAAGACGAAACCAGCTAGCATAGCCATTAATGCTTCTGGCAATTCAAACATTAAAGGCACCAGTGCCCAGGCAAACAGCCCGAAAATCAGCATAATAATACTCGATATAATGGAAGCCACGTAACGTTTATCCGTTTCACCAGACTCCTCATCCGAAGCGATCGTTGTCATCATTCCTGCCACGTTGGCAGACTGACCGCCGAAGAAGCTGGTAAAAATCGATAAGATTCCGCTGACTGTTAAAATATTGTTCGTTGGAACATTGTAGCCGCCGCGATTGAGCGCACCCACAGCCGGTGTGGCATCATTGCTTAAAATCATCAATGCCAAAGGAATGGAAATAGAAATCGCACCCTGCAGTGAGAAATCGGGCATATGCACGATCGGCATAACAAAATCTGTTCCTAATGCGGACATGTCAAAATCATAAAAAATGAAAAAGACAATGACGCTCGTTAAAACAGAACCGAGCATTGGCGGGATTCTTAAATCCCATTTAGTTAAAATAAAAAAGACGGAAATTGCGCTGATTCCAACAATCGGAAGATCCTGTGCTGCGGGAATCAGGCCGACGACATAGCTGGTAATAATACCGGCGAGCATGGCTGAAATAATCTCGCGGGGAATCCAGCTCATGACTTTCTTAAAAATGCCGGAAACTCCGAAAAGCGTAATGATAATGGCGGTGATAATAAAACCGCCGACCAGTTCGGAATACGTGAAATGCGGTGTGACGGTGACTAAAAATGCGACGCCGGTGATGGAATGCGCACCGACTATGGGCATGCGGTAGTACAATGCCATAATTAATCCGAAAAGCGCGCCGAAGAACTGTACAGCGTAAAACCAGGAGATGGTCTCGATATGAGAAAAACCACCCGCTGTAGCCGCTTCAATGACGATGATCGGGGCACCGACGATACCGAGTGTCCCGGTGATGAGACCGGCGGAAATATTTTGTGTGTTTAAATCGTTAATGAAGCTTCTGTTACGAATGTTGTTCATATAAAAATCTCCGTTACTATATATGTAATATATTGATGATACCACTAGATAATAGTATGTGAGTGGGGAATACTATAAAAACTCTGAGGAGATAATATTCCTCAGAGTTTTCTTAATCAATTTTATAATACAGTCAGTAATCTACAGAGCAATGCACTTCTATTCGGTATTTCACTCGCTAATATATGCTCATTTTTAGCATGAATCCCTTCACCGACTGCCCCCAGCCCATCTAACGTTGGTATTCCTAAACTCGCTGTAAAGTTTCCATCACTGCCTCCACCAACATAAGCCTGTTCAAGCTCGCCGAGATCTAGATCTGCAGCTACATCTTGTGCTATTTCAAATAGTTCCTCAGTTGCTTCACTTTTATTCATAGGTGGCCGATTAATCCCACCGCTGACTTTCAATTTTATTCCATTTTCATAAGGAGATAAATTCTTAATTAATTGATCTATACGTTTCTGTTCTTTTTTAGTACTGACACGGACATTCACACCGAATTTCGCAAAGTCCGGAACAACATTAAGTTTACCTCCACCCTTAATAGATCCCACATTAATCGTAGTACCAATCTTATAATCCGTGAGTGATTCTAAATATACGATTTGTCTAGCAGCTTCCTTTATTGCATTTATACCATCTTCATGATTATTACCAGAATGTGCTTTTTTTCCTTTCACTTCCACGAAATATCTTGAGGAACCCTTCCTACCTGTTTTTAACGCACCAGTTTCTGCAACAGGTGGTTCCGTTACTAACACATAGTCACTGTTATTAGCTTCGGATTCAATTAAAGATTTTGAGGATGGGCTTCCGATCTCTTCATCACTAGTACATAAAAATACTATCTTTTTATGCATTTCTAAAGAAAGGTCCTTTATAGCTTTAATTGACCAAATAGCTTGTACTAGACCACCCTTCATATCAAGAATACCAGGACCGTATAATTTATCCCCATCAATTTTTAGTTTTAAATCTCCTTCATCCCATACTGTATCAAAATGAGACAAAATAAGAATCGTTCGTTCACCTTCTCCATATTCAAAACGTAAATGATCTCCATAATCACTATTTTTTATTACGTCTGCTGAATAACCAAAATATCTTACAAATAACTTCTGTATTCGATCGGCACATAAGTCAACCAAATCTACATCATTTGACGGTGAATCTCTTTCAACTAAATATCTAATATCTTTAATAATATCTTGCTTATTTTCTTCCATATAATCTAATACTTTATCCATTTTAAGTCATATCCTCTTCATTAGAATGGTCCATAATTTACTAACACAGCTGTTGCAACGATTAAGACACCTACTACCGTCCAAATTAAAACTAATGGTAAAACAAATTTGAACCAACTGACATACGAAACTTTACCTACAGCGAGTACCGCCATAAGCACCCCTGATGTAGGTGTAATAATGTTTGTGATACCATCACCTAGCTTAAACGCAATAACACCTGTCTGCCTTGTTATTTCAAGCATATCTACTAAAGGAACAATGAATGGCATGACAATTGCTGCTTGTCCAGTACCAGATGTAATGATTAAATTAAAAAATAAGTTGAAGAAAAATAGCGTAATTGCACCAAGCATTGGTGGTAAAACATTCAAAGGTTCGAATGCATAATTAACAATTGTATCTAGTACTGCCCCTTCTTCTAGAACTAATACTATAGATCTTGCTAGACCAATTACTAGTGCTCCATATACTAGCCCCTGAGCACCCTTTATAAATACTTTTACAAATTCATTTGGATTAATTCGAGCAATAGCTGCGATTACAATTGCAGCTAGCAGGAATATTGCAGCTAATTCATTTACATTCCACTCAAGCTGGAATACTCCATACAGAAAAATCCCCATAAACCCAAAGAATACTAATAAAATAATTTTATGTATCCCTGTGAATTTCCCAATTTTATTTTGAGTATCTTCAAGCTCCTCATCTACTTCAAATTCCGCCATCTTTTTATTAGGATCGTTACTAATTCTCTTAACATAGAGACAAATATAAACGATTGTTACAATGAGCAAGATAACAAATGCAATAAACCTTAGCCAAGCTCCTGAAAATAAAGGTAATTCTGAGATATTCTGAGCGAGTCCTGTAATCACTGGATCGAATGTCCCAGTTGCAACACCTACATATTGTCCCAGATAAACCATAGCCACCCCAACTAACGGGTCTAGCTTCAGTCCTTTAGCGAGAATTATTCCTATAGGAATAAATGCAATAATCGCGTTACCACTAATTCCCGCCATATCCATAAATGCAAAAATAATTATAAATAAAATAACTAAGGGATATTTTTTACCATTTGCCTTATCAATCAATGCATTGATCCCTGAGTTAATTGCACCAGTATGTTCTAAAATCGCTACAACACCACCGACAATCAATACCATAAAAATTAGATCCGAGCTTTCAATTAAGCCATTTTGAATCGCTAAGAAAATATCCATAATACCGACTGGACTTTGCTCTGCCCCTTGATATGTACCTTCTACTACTATTGAACGACCATCAACATCCTCCCGTTCAAACTCTCCTGACGGTACTAAATAAGTAGCGATAGATGCAATAATTAAAATACCAAAGATAATAACAAAAGCATCAGGTACTGCAAATCTTTTTTTCTTTTTCTCCCCCATCGTATTCCCCTCCATTTATAAAAGTATCTTGCAAAGCAATATTAGCATAATAATCTACATCTAATTATAATAAATTTGAATTTTACAATAATTATAGAATTAATATCTAGAGTCTTTATTCATGCTTAGTAGTAAAAAAAATAACCTGCCAATAAAATTTAGTACTTAAGATCTTTAAAAGTTCGGTTTCTTAATATATATTGATATATAAGGACTTGGAGGCGTTATGATGGAAAATGCTAAAATAGCATCTCTCAATAAATCAGTATCAGAATTATTACTAAGCGGTAATACTGTATTCAGTATACCTGATTTCCAAAGAGATTTTGTATGGTCAGAAAACGAAATTAAAGATTTAATAAATGACTTCGATGAAGATTCCCGCAATTTCGAACAGGAAACTGACGAATTGTCTGGATATCTTTTAGGAAACATTGTACTAATTGGTCAAGGTAAAAACTATGAGGTAATCGATGGACAGCAACGGCTCACTACTTTAACGATAATTTTTAAAGCATTGCAAGCCTATGCCAAAAATAAAGCTGATGATTCTTCTGCTAAATATCAAGAAAAATGGAGGAGTTATAGCTCAAACTTATCCAAAGGATATAGTCTAACAAGTGATTTAGGAGATTATAAGGGATTAAAAATCAGCCACGACTCTTCCCTATCATTTGGTGATTATTATCGTCGTCTTATGGAAGATGACTTGGAATCTGATTATATCCCTGATAAAGAAACCGATAAAAATATCCAATCAATTTACGATTACGTTACTGAATATTTTGACAGTGAAGAGATGTCTGAAGAAAAAATGATTCGGTTCATAAACTATTTAACAGAGAACGTCTTTTTAATTATGACAACCGCTCCAAATGAAAGTAAGGCATTCCAGTTGTTTGAAGTATTGAATGATAGAGGTCGTTCATTAGAACCGTTAGACCTTATTAAAAATATGTTTCTAAAAATAATTACTAAGAACGATAAAAACAATACTCAAAAGAAAGAATTCTTGCAGCATTGGAGTAAATTCAGTGAAAACTTAGAGTACCCAATGACTAAAGATAAAAGACGTAGTAAACTATCATCCTCTAGCTTTTTAAGTAGCTATATTCTAGCTTTTGAAGGTGAGAATGTTAGAAAGAATGATCTCTTTGAATACTTTAAGAAAAAACATGATCAGCTTTCATCTAAAGATCTAATTGATTTTGCTAAAAATGTAAATAAAGTATCAGAAGTTTATTCGAGACTATCTATGAAAGAATTTGGTAGTTACTTAAGAGATAGTCATAAAGAAATGACAATCCTTTATGACATATTAGGTAATGAACAATCTAAAGCTATGCTGATGCCTTTCTATTTTGTAGATAATGAAGATAAGTGGAAAATACTCGATGCTACTACAAGATTTGTAGCTTCAATCCTATTCAGCTTTACTCAAGCCAATCAAATTGAGGCCTTTATCCCGAAAATGATCCAACAATATAAAAATGATCCTAATATAGACAAGTTGGTATCTTTTATTAACAAAGAAGTCGCTAAATATGCAGCAGATATAAGAGATTCTTTACCTGCAAGAAGATTAGAAAATAAAAACGGTACAGTAAGTAAAAAAACTACTACTATTTATAGATTTTTGGAAGGTTATTACTGCAATAGAATGGATGCGATCACTCCACAAACAGGTAAGCGATTCTCTATTGAACATATTATGTCAAGAAAACTTACAGTGTATGATTACTCCGTTATGGGGTTCAAGGATGAAGAGGAATTCGAGCAATATCTTAATCGAATTGGTAACCTATCATTAATATATACAACAGATAACTCATCTTTAGGCAATAAACCATTCTCTGAAAAAAGTCCGCATTACAAGGAAGTTGACTTCTTCCTAACTAAAAAACTAAGTACACAACTTTCTACTAGTGTCAGTAATGGAAAAGATACGAAATTGATTAATCAAATTAACAAAAGTATAAGCACTCCTAAGTTGACTAGTAAGCAACAATTTTTCACTAAGTCGATGATTGATAAACGATCTGCCGAAATTTCTCATTTCCTTGCTGATATATTAATACAGAAAATATAAAAGAAGCCTCAGACTTTACTGAGGCTTCTTTTACTCTTCACTGTAATAAATTGATAGTGCTTTTTTTACCTGTTCTTTAAGATCATCTTTATCCATAAAAGGCGATAAAACTACTGGGTATTTTTTATTCAATTCAAATATAACTCTACGTCCATATCTTTCATCATCTCCAAGATCTGGCCGATTCAAAATCTTTTTTTTGAATATAGAACTGTAATTTTCCTCTTTAATAATATCTAATAAATTTATCAAAAACTTGGAGTTACGGAAAATTTCATATTTAATAATGTAATTAAATACATCTAAATTATTATAAATTAAATTTATATACTCTTCTTCTTTTTCTTCCTCTAAACCTGCATCTGAAATATATTCTGCAGCCAATACACATTTATATATATAATTTTCCCAATCAAATTTTTTCAACACAATATTATAAAATTCTTTTGCATTCTCAATTTGTGGGTACTTATTTAATAAATAATCTCTCTTTGATGTTATTAATAAGGAATGCCAAAACTTTCCATTCAAATGAATATCTCTAGGAGTATCAATATAATGATCTTTAATTATTTTAACTGCTTTTATAAACTCTTCACGTTTATATGACTCTTTCCCTTTCCCCATATATATAGGGAAATCCGGAGCATTTTCTATATAAATATTTTGCTCTGAAAAATAACTTTCATCCAAATTAATTTGATTATTTTTGAAGTCTTCAAATAAATAATGATTATTCTTATATCCATCCGCTAGAAGTTTAATATTCATAATTACTTACCTCTCTAATCGCTTCAACATATTTTCCAACTATATTGTCTGTAATTAAGTAAATAACCTCATCAATTTCTTCTAAACTCACATCAATTACTTGTTTGCTTTCTAACAAATCATAAAGTTTTTGATCCAATACATCATCATAAGATATTGATAAGTTTTCCAACACAACGTACTCTTCTTCTTTTCCATATTTATTAATGAACAGAGTTAGCGCTTGGCTTAGCCCTGCATAAACATACATATTAACTAAATTTTTATTGAATTCTTTCATCAAATACTTGTCATCTTTAAAGATCAAAACTATTGTTTCTGGTCTTAAATCAACTTTAAATTCACTTTTTAAAGTTGGATCGGTTTCATACTCGAAAAGAAGCAGAGGTTTATTACCTTCCCCATCGTATCTAACAGTATTTGAAAATCCTAATAGTGAGTTCTTAGGGACAATTGTATCCTCTTTATATTCATTATAAAAAGTGGTCAATTCATGATTTTTCGCAAAGTAGATATCCTTTCTACTTTGTAATTGTAACTGTACCAACGTTTTCTTATTTAGGCTTAACCGATTTTTAGGTATTTTAATTATCTTATCTTGAAAATGTATTTTAGAAAAAAAGTTATCATTTGATTGAATAATTATATTTAAATTCACTTCGTTATTCGCCAATAATTCTTTAAGGAATTGTGATTGTAGTTCATATTCAAATGTAAAAATATAATGTGTCCTGTCTTCACTTACGCTCTGAATATCAAAATCAAAAACACAATCTCGATAGCTTGATGTGTCCTCGTAGTACACTGGGTGAGGAAATGAGGCACCTTTTTTATATATCATGACTTTCCACCTCAACTTTATATAAATACTTCAAGGAATCTTTGACATCTCCATTTTTATTTAAATTTATTACCGAAAGATTGTTTTCTATCTCCACATTTTTTATTTTATAATCATTAAAATCATAGTGTTTACTACCCGTTGGATTTGTTATTGATTCAAAGCTATCAGTTAGGCGAGCTTCTTGTTGATGCTCTTGACCCATTCCGTCAACAACTACAAAAGTAATATCACATTCTGACCAATTAGTAGAACCCTCTATATTATTAAAATCCAGTTTTATAATTTCCCTATCTGATAAAGAAATACGTTCTACAGAAGAGTTTGGTAATATCATTGCTTCATATCCTTGTTCTTCTTTCTCGCTTGGTTTTAACTTCCTAGGTGTTCTATTTTGTGTTTTCTTTGTTTGTATCGAATATTCTTTTTCCTTTCTTGTTTCTCGTCTCTCTTTATTTTTCTTCTTTAAAAGAGAAGTCTTAGAATCCACTTGTACTTTTTCTGTAGATTTAGATAAATTTTTACTAAATGTGGAATCAAGTTCTGAGAGTATATGGCTAGTATCAAGTTCACCACTATCCACACTGTTTCTTGTAATAGAGTCATCAATAATTTTTTGCATTTTCTTAGTCAAATTGCTTAAAAATTTCTTAGCATTTTTCTTACTGTTAGTATTTTTTATATTATCTGCTGATAGCTGGGTATGAGATTCATTTTCCATTGTCTTAAGGAACCCATCTTCTTTAGGACCACCAATGAGAACCGCATTGTATGGGCGTCTAATATATCTATCAACTTTATAATCCACAATTTTCATACCCATAGATCTCACTATCCCCACTCGACCAACTGGCAATTCTTCATCATATTTAAAATATAAATCAAATTCGTAGGTTTCGTTAAGTGAATCTACTTTTATCTTCGTAGGTTCGATTACTTCTTGAAATGTTTGTACATATAATGGTGTAAATATTTTTTTGATACTCGGTTTATAATTTTCATAATAATTTCTATCTTCCACAATTTCTAATAAGCTTTTTTTATCAATATATATATTTTTGTCTTGAATTTTATCAATAATTTCAATTTCTATATTTTCATTTAGTATAGCAACGAAAAAATTATCACATACAGCTTTTACTATCTCTTGAAAATTTGTAAATTCCTTACGCAAATAGGGAATTATTATTTTTAGACCCCTTGTATCTTTGTTAAAAATTTTACTATACCCTACATTTTCAAATGGGTATAAGCGATTATTATATGCATCTTTTTTTGAAAAATATCCTGTGGCTCTATAATCTTGATTATCGTGATTATGTTCTATTAAATGAATACTTCCGCCTACGTGCTTTTCTCCAAATTCATCACAGTTTGAAAAATACATTAAGTTGATATCTGACACCGCATTATTTGAAATTTTCCCAATACCATGAGAACCCCCACGAGATATTTCGGTTTCAGCATTTTCATTTTTATTATGAAATCCTTTTCTATAAGCATAGGAACCAAATGTATCTTCTGATCTACCAGATTGACCATTTTTAGCTCCTGACAATCCTTTTGTATTTAAATCTTCTATTGTTAAAACATTAATCGAGTTCTCTTCTTTTCTTCCTTGCATATAATTTATCTTCTCAATCGTATATTCATTTTTACCTTCCATTGAATCTATATGCTGAAATACTTCATTAATGCCCGGTAATTCTGATCTTTCAACCTTTCCTAAGACAATCCTGACTTTTACTTTGTTTTCAGTTTCAAGCTTCGCATCTATAGAGTTTTGTATATTCTCTCTAATTGTTCCTTCTATACCTTTTTCATAAAAAGAATCCAATGATCCATCAAATGTCGTATTTTCAATATATTCAATCTTTGCAAATTGAAAGTCATTCATATTCACTTATGCTCCTCCAATTATTAAGTTAATTTTTTCACTTAAATATGAATGAGAAATTAAACTTTAAAAACATCAGTTTTTAAATTATTATTTCTCTCCATCAATGAACCGATACATATTATAATCAACCGGGTTCTCCAATATGAAATTCATTTTGGCTACTTTATGTTTGTCTTCACTCAACCCTATCGATGCATTTTCTGTTGAGGACATATCAATACTGACTTCACCCATATAGTAATGGTAGACACCCTCATCGTCGTCTCTTTTCACAAACAAGTGAATATCAGTTGCGTCATGTTCATGTTTCTCAATAATCTCTTTGTTAATCTTGGAATCTAAATCCGTCCCTTTTCGTGTATACCACTGAAACACATGAGAGTCTAAGAAACGGTCGTCATATCTAACTGATTCATCAATATCATCTTTTTTGTTATAGTTCACAAATATTGGTGTCGTATTATGTTTGGTTTTGTATCCATACATCGTGCTGGACTCATCTTTTTCCCAGTTCAGTATTCTACACACATCTGTCCTACTGTATTTTTCATTAATCGTTAGTTGAACCGTCTGATCATAATTTTTCGATTGTAGTAACCCTAATTCTAATAAGTCGTCTACTTGTTTTCTAAAATATTCATCTTTTAAAGAAGATCTAAATTCTTTTGTCACGTATATTTTCTCACCATCTACTTCTATGAGCGGATATTTATATTTTTTCCGCTTTTGCTGAGTATAGAATTCTAAAGTAAACATTCTGATGATCGATCTCAGTGTCTCATTTGTCATGTAATAATTATGTTCTTTCATGTCTCTTTGGAATTCGCTTTTATTAACCGGACCATTCAATAACTTTTTGAGCAATAAAATCTCTGTAACTCTTTTACCATCAACAATTTCTTTCGATATATAAGTTAATATCCTATCTTGTCCGTTGGTAAGTGGTACAGTTTCCTCTTTGATTTTCGTTAAAAATTGTACGTAATGATCATACTTATTTAATACTAACATTGGATTCATCGCATCTTGATCTTTATATAATTCAACCAACGTCGGTATCTGTCCGAGTTTATTTTTTGTATAGTGATACAGTTTCTTTAGGTTAGCTAAGGTATCTAATGATACTTTTGAAATAGACTTAAAAATTCTATCTTGAGCAATTCTTTCAAAATTAATTGTTGATTCACCAGTTATTAAACTACCGCCAACAACATCTTTCCGTAAACTATCTTTATTGAAAGATTTGTCTCCTGTTAATGCTACGGGTATCAAATAGTTATTTTTATAATTACCGATAAAATCAATTACTGTGAGAAATTCTTTATCAACGTGTTTTCGTAAACCTCGACCAAGTTGCTGGACAAAGATAATACTCGATTCTGTTTGTCTTAGCATGACCACCTGATTAACTGAAGGTATATCAACACCTTCATTGAAAATGTCTACCGTGATTAAGTAATCTAATTTATTAGCTTCTAGCATCACTACAGCTTCTTGACGTTCTTCTTGAGAATCCATACCTGTTAATGCTCTTGTTTTATACCCTTTTTGATTAAGTAGTTCAGATAATTTATGAGCTTCCTCCCTATTTGAAACAAACATTAATCCTCTCACTTCTTCACCTGCGTGGGAGTAATAATGTAGCTTATCAATGATATGCTGGATTCTCTCTTGGTCTAACAGTTCATTCATTGAGCTAGTATCACTTACTGTTTCTCCATTCACAATATAATCAGTCACACCAAAATAATGAAACGGTGATAAAATTTCAGCTTCTAATGCTTTTTGTAATCTAATTTCATAAGCAATATTGAAATCAAACAGACCAAAAATTTCATTATTATCTGTACGTTCCGGAGTTGCAGTCATTCCTAATAGGAACTTAGGCTCAAAGTAATTGATTATTTTAGTGTATGAGTTTGCACTGCTTCGATGTGCTTCATCCATCACAATGTAATCAAACGCGTGTTTGGGAAACTGTTCTAAATGACTTTCTTTTGAAAATGTCTGTACAGTGGCAAACATATATTTCGCATCGATATCCTTTTTAGATCCGCTGTATATACCAAAATCAGATGGATCTCCACCAATTAAGTTTCTATAATCATTTAGTGATTTCATTAAAATTTGTTCTCTATGGGCAATAAATAGAACTCGACTCGGATTAAAATTTCTGACATCAAATGCAGACAAATATGTTTTCCCGGTTCCAGTAGCTGATATGACCAGACCTCTTTTTTCACCAGATAAACGCAGTTCCTCCAAAGATCTTAGAGCTTCTTCTTGCATTAAATTAGGTGTTATCTCTTCTAGATTAAAATTATCGTAGCGATATGGTTTCTTTGTTTCTATTAACTGAAGAACTTTTTCATCAGGCTTATTTTCTAAATAGGTCTGCTCATAGCTTTTAATCCACTCTTCCGATAAAAGAGTAGAATCTTTCCACAGTAATTCGAATTGTAATCTGAAATGTTGAATCACTTCACCATTATCTAAAGAAGTCAGTTTCAAATTGTATTCATAATTCTTTTTAAGTGCTGCATCAGTTAAGTTTGAGCTTCCAATAAACATTACAGAATAATCTTTCTTATCAAAAACATATCCCTTGGCATGAAACCCTACCTGTTGAGTAATGTGTACATCTATATTAGGAATCTTAAGTAATTCTTTAAAAACTTTTGGCTTATTAAAATTTAAATATGTAGACGTGATGATTTTACCTCTTACACCACGCTGGTTAAGTTCATGTAACACAGTCTTTAGTGAAGCAATGCCTCCCTCGGTAATAAAAGCAACTGAGATCTCGAAAGACTGACATGATTCTAATGCGTCGAGCATCGGTGACAAGACATTTTCATCTTTAGTATTAATAATCAATTCTGGTGGATAATGTGAAGTCTTGGTTGTAAAGCGATCAATAAAGCCACGTTCGTAAGCATTCAGTAAATTTGCTTTCCTTGATTCCATAGCATCCCGTCCGTTCCGTTGATATATCTTTATTATAATTAAGATTTCGAAATAAGTGAAGATCCAGAACTCATATAAGATTCCGATTAATTACAAAAATATAAATGTATCGTAAATCTACTTATTAATATAAAAAAGCTCAAGAATATTTATATTCTCAAGCTTTTTTATACTTCATCACATACTCATTATTCTCTTCATCAAACTCGCCATATTCAAATCCAAAAGATTCCAGAATTTTCCCCATCACTTCATTGCCTTTAACATAATCCGCAATGAGTACATCAAATCTGTCGTCTTTTTTAAACATATCCATCACTTTCTCCACTATCGCTCTGCCATAGCCTTGACCTTGATATTCCCGGCCAACCATCATCCGCCAAATCATATATTCCTTCTCTTCCACGTCTTCATCCAGCAGTACGAAGCCAACCACAGTTTTTCCATCCTGTACCGCATACGGAAACACGTCTCCCGCTTCACGGTACAGATACGCATCTGCGATCGACCGCACATTCTGTGCAACAAATTTCCCTTGTGCTTCTGTCACCTTCAACTGCAGCACTGCTTCATAGTTTTCTTCATTGATCTCAACAAACTCAACCATCAGCCAACTCCTATTCCACCGCTTCACTCACCGCAAAGTAGTTGTCCTGCCCATCGTTAAAGTTAAACGTCTTCATATCCGGTATTTCCACCAGTTCTCCAACATGCACGCCTTTGTCCTTAAATTTCTCATACGTCTCTTCTATATTCTCCACTTCAAACATCAAGGACGGTGTTTCACGGCTCACTTCCGGGCTGTATTTTTCTATAAATGCCAACGGAAACAGTACCAGTGTCGTTTCTGACGCCACTTCCGGCGCGATTTCAAATCCTTTAAAGTTTTCCATTAAATCCAGTTCATTTTTAACTGTAAATCCTAAACGGTTCGTCCAAAAGTCTACTGCCTGATCGATATCTTCGACATACAACATGACGTTCATTAATTTTTTTATCATTTAAGTTCCTCCTTAAATTCTAAACCCTGCGGTATTTTCTTAAACCAAAAATATCCAGCAGCACAAACACAAGTATGAACAACACCAGCGCCAATAAGTCTTTCCAAATATGCAGGAAGCCGTTGCCTTTAATCATCACTTCAGTCAAGGCGTCTCCTGCATAGCTCAGCGGAAAGACATAGCCGATTACACTAATCCAGTCTGCAATATTATCCAAGGGAATAATCCCTGAGAAAAATATTTGCGGAACGATTATCAGCGGGATAAATTGCATCATCTGAAATTCCGTTTTTGCAAATGTCGAAATGAACATGCCGATGGCTAAAGCGCTTAGGGCCAGCAGGATGTTAATCACAAATACCCAGCCGACAGCTCCCTTGATTGTCATATCCAGTAAATAGATTGAGTACATTACGATAATCATCGTCTGGACGATCGCAAATATACCGAAGCCGATTAAATAACCGACGATGATTTCACTCCGTCTGACCGATGTCGATAAGATTCTTTCCAGCGTGCCCATCGTCCGTTCTCTGAGCAGTGCAATTCCTGATATTAAGAAGACAAAGAAAAAGACAAAAAAGCCGATGAGGATTGGGAACATTTTATCGAAAAACGTACTGTTTTGACTCCCGTACAAATAGTCTTCTTCTACATCAACTGACGGCAGCACCGCTTCTTCCGGCAAGGCTCCCATGACACTGTTCAGCTGTTCTTCTTTCATTGCTTCAAGTCCTGATTGCACCATCTGCCTGACTGCCGTTGTTCTTGTCGGGTCTTCATTTTTATACGTAATATTCACCGCTTCATCCGAAATTTCAACAAAGGCGTCTAAATCATCCGTATCGAGCAGCGTCTCCATCACCGGTGCCACTTCATACGGCACCGCTTCCGCGTCTTCCGGCAATCCTTCTATAAACGTTTCATTCGTCGTATGCGGTATACCGATTCTAATATCCGCTTCATTATTCACATCGAAGATAAAATACATCAAAGTAATCACTATCAGCGGCGCCAGCATCATTAAAGCAAGCGTTCTGACGTCTCTGATCAGCTCTCTGATAATCTTTACCGCGATGGCTTTCAGACGCGTCATGTTTCCACCTCCATATTGATGAACACTTCCTCAATAGATGCCGCCTTAAATTCCCGCATTAAATCTTCGGGTGTGCCTACAGCCAAAATTTCACCGTCAACTAATAGTGCCACCCGGTCGCATTTCTCCGCTTCACTCATCACATGCGTCGTTACGATTAGACCTTTGCCTTCATCTGCTAAGGCGCTCAGCTGATTCCAGACTGACAGTCTTAATTTCGGATCGATTCCCACAGTCGGTTCATCCAGCACGATAAATTCCGGTGATCCGAGCAGTGTAATCGCCAGCGACAGTCTCCGCTTCATACCCCCGGAAAACTGAGTCACGACTTTGTTGCGGTATTCGTATAAGTCGACGAGTTTTAAGTTTTTATCGATTTCCGTCTGCAGGGTCTCTTTGCTTAAATTTTTCAACTGACCGAAAAACACCATATTTTCATAGGCAGTCAACGTGCCGTACAAGGCAGTCTCCTGCCCCATATAACCGGTACGATCCAGCACTTTACGCTTTGGCATCTGTTCATTCAGCACAAACGCTTCACCTTCTGTTAAATCTTCCATGCCGAGCATGCAGCGGATGCACGTCGTTTTACCTGAACCGCTCGGACCGATTAAACCAAGTATTTCCCCTTTTTTTACTTCTAAATTTATATTTTTAAGGACGCGATGAAAGAAAAACTTCTTTCCCGCGTCGTGCAGTGATGCAATAATTTCAGCCATTTCCTATCACGACCTTCATGTCTACACTTTTTCTTGCTGAATACCCTTTTACAGCTGACTTCAAGCGTATATTTTTGAAAAAAGCAGTACGATGCGGGAACATCGTACTGCTTTTTCTGTAATGATTCCGAGTGGGATTGAACCACCGACCTCTTCGATGTCAACGAAGCGCTCTCCCGCTGAGCTACGGAATCATATTCGGTTACTAATATAGATTACGCTATGCCTGTATAAAAATCAACTTCATTTTATTTAAGACAGCAATTTTTCCGGCAAATCTGAACATTGCATATTTTTATATTCAGGAACTTTTTTATATGCTAATCTGGATTAAATAAGGGGAGGTTTAATATGGATAAGAAACTCAGAAGAAAAGTATTATCAGCAAGTTTAATTGGTTCATCAATCGAATGGTTCGACTTTTTCCTGTACGCTGCTGTAGCAAGTATTATTTTTAATACGCAGTTCTTCGTTACAGACGATGCGTTCCTGTCGAATATTCTGGCCTATTTCGGGCTGGCATTATCATTCTTTATACGGCCTTTAGGGGGCGTCATCTTTGCACATATCGGTGACAGGGTCGGCCGTAAGAAAACATTAATCATTACTTTAAGTTTAATGGGACTGGCTACCGCCGGTATCGGTCTGTTACCTACATATGCACAAATCGGAGTTGCTGCACCTTTGCTGCTGCTCTTATTCCGTTTAATTCAAGGACTCGGCATCGGCGGAGAATGGGGCGGCGCCCTGCTCTTAGCAACTGAATACGCGCCTAAAAATCAGCGCGGCCTGTTCGGAAGTTTCCCTCAGATGGGGATCCCGATTGGACTCGTGCTCGCTTACGGATTTTTCTTTTTACTGACATGGGCAATGCCTGAAGAAATGTTTCTTTCATGGGGATGGAGAATTCCATTTATCTTCAGTCTGCTCTTAGTCATCGTCGGTCTTTTAATTCGTAAAGGACTGGACGAAACACCCGCTTTCATTGCTATGCAAAAAGAAGCTGAAGCGAAAAATGAAGTCCGCCGTTTGCCAATCGTTGAAATTTTTAAGAAGCATCCGAAAGAAGTACTCATTACTTCCGGTGCTAAATTCGTTGAAACCGGGCCGTTCTATATCTTTACTACATTTATCGTCGGTTACGGTGTTTCGAATTTAGACGTATCGTTTGAATTTATGATGCTGTCTATTATGGCCGTATCTGTACTGACGACGATTATGATTCCTATTATGGGCAGTTTATCAGATAAAGTCGGACGCAAGAAAATGTTCTTAATCGGTGCGGTCGCTATGCTGATCTACGCGTTCCCGTACTTCATCATCGTCAATACACATGAACCGGTGCTCGTTATTCTGGCGACCTTTATCGGCTTGGTTGTCGTTTGGCCGCCGATTACTGCCATACTCGGCACCATGTTCTCAGAATCATTCAGCAAGGAAGTCCGTTATACCGGCGTCACACTCGGTTATCAAATTGGTGCCGCAGTTGCCGGCGGATCTGCACCGCTGATTGCTGAGTTCCTGATGAACCAGTTCAACGGTTCAAGCATACCGGTATCGCTGTATATTGTACTCACAGCAGTCGTATCACTGATCGCTGTGCTTGCAATGCGCGGTGAAAACGCACAAGATAAAGAAGATCGATTAATGAACGCCGAATAATATATTATGGAGTGAATACATTGATTACTTTGACAGATAAAGAAATAGCAGAACAGTATAAAATCAGCCATGCAATTAAAGACGTTAATGCGATTTTAAAAGATTACAATGAAGATAATATTGTCGAGTCCATCCGCACAGTGCTGCCTGCGGGTGATGACAGCTCTATGCTGTACATGCCGTGCATCAGCTTGACTCAGCAAGTATCGATTATTAAAACAGTATCGATTTTCCCGAACAATAAAAATCTGCCGACGACTCAAGGCAATATTTTAGTGACAGACTTAACCGACGGCGCCCACAAGGCGACGATGGACGCGTCGTACTTAACGCGACTGCGTACCGGTGCGATGACAGCCATTGCCACAGATAAGCTGGCCCGTCAAAATGCTAAATCATTAGGCGTAATCGGCACAGGGAATATGGCATTTGAACAAGTCCTCGGCGTTGTGGAAGTCAGAGACATTCAGAAAATTTATCTCTATAACCGCACGGCTGAAAAAGCAGAACAGTTTAAACAGCGCCTTGCAGCCTTTGGCATTTGGGCTGATATTGAAGTTCTGACAGACGTCGATGCCCTAGTCAAACAGAGCGATATTATTAACTGTGCGACACAAAGTAAAACACCCGTATATAACGGCGAATTACTGGCTGCTGGAACGCATGTGAACGGTGTCGGATCATTTACTCATGAAATGAAAGAAATGGACCAGACAGCGATTAAACGTGCAAATCACATCTATGTCGATGACATGGACGGTGTCAAAGACGAAGCCGGTGAACTGATCGATGCCGTTGAGGCTGGAATCATCAGCTGGGACGATATCAGAGGAACACTCGCGGATATTTACGACCAGGGTCACCTGCGTGAAAATGATACGGATATTACGATTTACAAATGCGTCGGTGCCGGTTACTTTGACCTGGCAGTCGCAGGCGGCGTTATGAAAATGTTTGCTTAAATTGATTAAAGAACCGGTATTTTAAAATACCGGTTCTTTTTTTGTTGTATAATGAAACTAAGATTAAACGTTCATGGATTACCGGTAGACATCGCGGCACACCGATAATAAAAATAAGGATGCGTTTATTAATGAGATTGCTTTTAATATCATTTTCCATTGTAATACTTACTGCCTGCAGCTACTCTCCAGTTGACGATGAAGATGTCACTGAAGAAGATACAGACACTGAAAACGCAGAAGAAAACGATGCAGAAACTGAGAATTCTGAAGAAGAATCTAAAGAAGAACCCGCACTTGAACCTGCATACGATAATGCGGGCAATGTCGATATTCTCTCCCCTAACTTCCACAAAGATTATTTAAATCACTACTACTATTACAGTTACGGCGGAATTGAACGCGGCATGACATCTGACGAAGTGGCAGAACTTATAGGCGAACCTTCGGAAGATGACGATATACCCGCAGATGAAATATTTAACGACCTGGCCGTCAGATACTCTTATCAAGCCGACACCGTTGAGCAGGTCTTAGTCACTCCCGATGAAACAATTACTTTCGATGAAATAATTAGTGCTTTCGGTGAGCCGACACAAGATTTATCACCCGAAGACATCGGCAGCACCGTCCGCATTTTAATCTATCAGCCTGCTGACGATGCAAACTTCTATATTGCAGTTGAAGGCGATGGAGATGACAATGTCAGCTTGATTTACCCTTCCCAGCTAACGAATGCAGAAGTCGTCAATGAAGACAATGTGATGGATTTCATTTCAGCATATTACGATAAAAATGTGCTTGATATGTCGCTGATTAATTTTGAAGACCCTGTATTCAGCGAAGCCGACGGTTACTTTGAAATCCCATTCGTCAATGTCCACCACGGATTAACCGGGCTGTTCAGAGTATGGCCATACGGCCAGATCGATTATATTAATGAAAATGGTGAATATGCATACGGCGAGTTCATCCCGTATGCTGATGGTGAAATTAAATAGGTTTTATATGAAGGAGGAATTTTTATGTGGTTTATTGTCATCATTGCTGTTGCCGGGATTATAGCGGGTATTATTAGTAATTACTTGAACCATCGAAAAGAAATGGAAACTATTAAAATTGAGCAAATCGATAAAGAAGTTGAACTCCAGCGTTTGAAGCAGGAAAATTATCTTCTCGAAAATGAAGAAATGAAAGTTGTTTTGGACCGGATTAAAGAAGATAATGAGAGACATGCAGCTGAAAAGAACAGCCCTTGGCTGATTCAGGAAACACGAGATCGTCAGCTCGAGGAAAAGAAAGAATCGTAATAATAAGGCGTCTCTCGTAATGTAATCGAGAGACGCCTTATTATTTTCTTAGTACATTCTAATACACTCTTCGACCAAGTCAAAGAATTGATCGTTATTTATACCTACACCCACTAAAGCATTAGCTTTCTGTTTCAGCACATTAGATTCATCACATACCGTTCGGCCATAACATGGACCACGGTTAATGTCGACTTCAACAAACATATCTTTCACTTCAAATAGATCGGGATTTATCAAATAAGCAATCGTCGTTGCATCGTGTATAGGTCCAGCTTCCAGACCAAATTCTTCATACCCTTTCCATTAACGTATCTATGATAAATTGAACATCATTTTTATCTTGAGCTTTACGTTTCAACTCATCAAACACAGGTCCGTCAATACCTGTCTCTCCATGTACATTTCCTGCAACAAGCTGTTCTCGAACGAGTGGTTCTGACATACCGGCGTAGATTTCCGTATCCATATCCAGCAATTGTGCAACATTCAAACCATTTCTCACTGTATTGTTTAATGTCTGATTTCCGGCGACAATAGTAATACCCAGCAGTTCAATTCATGGATGAGCATTCGCCATCAACATTGCAACTGCATCATCATGTCCAGGATCACAATCGAGAATAATTTTATTTTTCATTATTAAATCTCCCTTTTTTAAAAAATTTCATCACATTTGTAACATACACCTATTACTGATAGTATAAATATGATAATTTTACATCAATTTAATTTACTTATATAAAGAAAGCGTGAAAGTTATGTTTGAATTTTTACAGCGCCAGTCCCGTCATTTATACCCTGGCTATTTCGCCATGGTTATGGCGACTGGTGCTTTATCGTTGTCCTTATGGTATTTAGGTCTGCCGCTCGCAGCAGAGCTTCTACTGTATTTTAATATTTTTATATTCGCGCTGCTGATCGTCTTAAACGGCCTAAGATTGATTTTAAATACCGGGGATTTCTTCAGGGATCTTAATGATAACGGGAAAGGTCCCGGATTTTTCACTTTAATTGCCGCTTCAGGGGTGTTAGGCAGCCAATTTGCCGTAATTAAAAATATGGCCGGAACTGCATTTGTATTTTGGCTTGTTGCATCGATTATCTGGCTGATATTAATGTATACTTTCTTCACTTTAATCATAATTAAAAAATCAAAACCCATGATTGATGAGTCGATAAACGGCGGCTGGCTGCTCGTTGTCGTATCGACACAATCTTTAGCCGTACTTGGAACGCTCGTTGCCGACAGCACAGATTTTTCTGAAGTCATGATATTTATCGCTCTGATTTTATTTTTACTAGGCTGTGCTTTATATTTAAATATTATTGCCTTTATCTTTTACCGTCTGATGTTTTTAAAAATCGAAGCGATGTCATTGACGCCGCCCTATTGGATCAGTATGGGGGCGCTCGCGATTACAACACTTGCCGGGTCAGTGCTTGTATTAAACGGGACAGGTATAGCAGCTGAGCTTGAAATTTTCATTAAAGGCTTTACATTATTTTTCTGGCCGCTCGGTACTTGGTGGATTCCGCTGCTGATTACTCTCGGCATCTGGCGTCATATTATAAATCATTATCCGCTGTCTTATACACCGGACATGTGGGGTATGGCCTTCCCTATCGCTATGTATACGGTGGGAACTGTGAATTTATCGATGGCGCTGGATCTCGATTTCTTAATGATTATTCCTAAAATCACAATTTTTGCTGCCGTCATCGTTTGGCTGCTGATTCTGACTGGTTTAATTATTCATCATGGGAAACGTCTGAAGCGTTAGGCAAAGTTGGCTCGTTTAGGCGGACTCATTGGCCGAGTAAACACCCTAGTCGGACAATCAGTCTCTCTCATTGGCCGGCCGTCGCAATTCCAGCCTTAACTCATCAAGTTTTCGCTTCATCTTAAAGGGTATATTCATGACATAGACCAATTTGGGAGTGAAGATGATGAATTTAAGTGACTACAGAATTCCAGAAGATAAAAATATAAAGCTAAGTGATTATTTAACTTCAGAAGGTAAAAAAGAAGATAACAATAATATTAAAGAGAATACTATTCCCCCGCTCGTCAAGACGCTGAAAGATCTGCATCTCAAGTTACATGCGGCGGAGAAGAATGGGATTATGGTAGTGCTTCAGGCAATTGATGCTGCTGGAAAAGATGAAGCCATTTCTTATATTTTTTCAAATTTAAATGCTCAGGGCTTGAAAGTGACTTCATACGGCAAGCCGAGCGAAACTGAGAAGAAACATGCTTACTTATGGCGGCTGTACGAGGGTGAGCCCGAGCGCGGTCAGATTGCTATATTAAATCGCTCGCATTACGAAGATGTTATTGCGACGCGCGTGAATGATTTGCTGGAAGATGATGATGCTGACATCGATACACGCTACCGCCAAATTAATCATTACGAGCAGTACTTATCCGAAAATGGTTTTTCTGTCGTAAAATTCTTTTTCAATATGTCGAAAGATGAACAGAAAGACCGCTTCTTAAAACGCATGAAAAATCCTGACAAACAGTGGGAGTTTTCATTTTCTGATATCGAAGACCGTAATAAGTGGGTTAAATACCAGCAGGCTTTTGAAGGCATGCTGAACCACACGTCTACTGAGCACAGTCCATGGTACATTTTGCCGGCGGATGATGAGTGGCATACCAGACAGATTATTACTGAAGTGATGATCAGCGTTCTAAAAGACATTAATCCTGACTTCCCTGAGATTTCAGGTGAAGATAAAAAAGAACTGGATGAATATATTAAAAAGCTGGAAGATGAATAAAAAGCCTGGGAGCAAAAGCTCATAAAATGACATCAATGTTATACAAGATAAAAAAATCCGTACGCTAGACTCCTCGAAGTCTAACGTACGGATTATTTACGTCACAGTCTTTTTTTCTATATTATCCCAGTTTATTCAGCACAATTTCAGCCATTGCTTTAGCAGAAATCAGCAGAGATTTTTCATTCACTTCAAATTTAGGGTGGTGATTCGGATAGGCAGTGTCTACGCCGTCCGGTTTAGCCCCAACGAAGATGAAGGCACCCGGGATTTTTTCCAGATAATACGCAAAATCTTCAGAAGCGGCCTGCGGTTTATCGCGGTATACTTTTTCAAAGTATGAGCCCTGACTTGCAGTCAGCACTTCTTCAATTTCATCGATTTTCTCTTCCGTATTGTAGAGCACAGGATAATCGTACACATAATCCAAAGTACACTCAACATCGTAAGCTGTTTCCAGTCCTTTAACGAGCTTAGCCATTTCTTCATAGACCGGCTCTCTATTGTCCATCGACAAGTAGCGGACAGTCCCGCGCAGTGTCACGCTGTCCTGAATAACGTTATACCCGCCCGGTGCTTCAAATGCTGTAATGGAGACGACCACAGAATCTCCCGGATTCATGCGTCGGGATACGATGGTCTGTGCTGATGTTACGAAATATCCGCCCGCAACTAAGGCATCATGTGTCGTGTGCGGCATAGCGCCGTGACCGCCTGATCCTTGAATTTTAAGATCGAAATTAGAACGGCCGGTCATTGCTTCACCCGGACAAACGGTAATATCGCCGAGATCCAAGGTCGGGAACAGATGAATGCCGTAGACTTCATCTAAATCATCAAGAATACCGGATTCAACAATGCTCTTCGCACCGCCCGGCGGGATCTCTTCAGCATGCTGATGGATGATTTTGATTGTCCCTTTTAATTCATCTTTCAAATCGATTAATGCTTCGCCTAAAATTAACATATAAGCAGTATGACCGTCGTGTCCGCAAGCATGCATGACACCGTCATTTTTCGATTTAAATTCAACGTCCGCTTCTTCAGTAATCGGCAGCGCATCAAAATCTGCGCGGATACCAATGACAGGCCCGTCTCCGGCACCGCCTTCAATTTCAACGATAATACCGTAGCCGTTGCCCGCATTCGCTGTCAGGCTGACGTCTTTATCTTTATAAAATTCTTCGATAAACTGCGCTGTCTTCTCTTCTTTAAATGACAGCTCAGGATTTTCATGCAAGTGCCGTCTGATTTCAACCATACGTTCTTCATTTTGCTCGAGCTTTTCAAATAATTTATCTTTTAATGACATGTCCATTACCCCTTTTTAGAATTAATTAAAAATTTCTTCTCTAAAGAAGTGAAACAACACTAGCGGAAGTATGGCAGCGTGAGGTAAATATGGCATCACGATACCTGTAGCAAGGAACGTATCCCACATACCCTCTTCTTCTGTAAACAAAACTTCGCCCCGGCTGATCTTGTCACTGAAACGCGCCACCTCTTCGGGTTCAAACAGCTTCAGTTTTTCTTCCATGTAGGATGTGTTGACGAGCCGCTTAGAAATGGCATTAATAATTTGCGGGCGGGTCTGATACTCGTCTAAATCGAGATCCAGATTTTCTGCAACTAGATTCATATGATCTTCAGTTAAGAGCAAATCGTAAAATTCAATAATCGGATAATCCAGCAGATTTACAGTCGTCGTGTACTCTGCATTATTTAAATTAACATTTGATATAGTAATCCCTTCAGGCAGCGGCGGCAAATAAATCGTTGAGCCGAAGTTTCTCAATATACCGTCGATGACTTCCTCGTGCATGACAGCCATGCCGTCGCCGATATATAAAAGATGGTGGTTATAAATTAAAAAGGGATTCTCTTCAGGATTAAACGGCATTTTAATCAGATTGTCTCCGGTTAATGCATTGGAATAGCGTTTAATCAGCTCAATTTCTTCAATTCTTAAACTGTCTCCAAGTAAAGTTAAATAATCATCAGAACTGGCTTCTTCGATTTTTTCCTCTACTATTTTTTCAAGCTGAGATAAGGATTCACCCACTTTGTCCAAATGAACATAAGTTAAATAGGTATTATAAAATGTTCGTAAATCCATCGTGATCCTCCTTAAGTGATAGGGTTTCCTCTGTTAAACAGACGTGCGAGCTTTTTATTGACCGCACTGACCGGATAACGTTCCCGGTAGTTTTTCGTACGGGCATGAGAATAGACACGCACATAGTCAGGATGGTGTTTATCCTGCAAAATGTTTAAAGTTTCAAGCAATTGATCGACTCCGCCGATATTTTCAATCGGCACTTCACCGCCGTAGCTGACAACTTCAGGAATCGGCTTCGTAATATTCGTCACTGAATCCAGCCTTACATCGACAACGTAATCATCATCCGAGTCGTAAAGATACTGTATATGTTCCTTCGTTAAATACACATCCAGCATCAGAGCATTTTTGTTTACATCATCTTCAGATGCAATCAACGCACGATCCGTCATGAATTCGCCGCTGCCGATATTATTCCAGCCAAATGCTTCGCAAATAATAATTTCCAGCTCTAAAAAGTTCAGCCGGCTTGGGATTGAAACCGTCCGGTAAATATTTTCAAGCCCGTTAATCGTAAAGGTGACATTGTAGGCGTTGTAATTTTCAAGCGTCTCTGTCTGAACCTCTTTGCCGATCTGCTTAAAATTTACTTGTTTTAAAGCGTTCAGTACGTCGCGGTGCATCACTAAATAATCGGGATGCACTTTAACCAGCAGGCCCGATTCCAGCGCCGTCTGCCAGCGCGGATGATTTTCATAGACCGAGTAATCTTTTTTGACATTATCTTTAATCTGGCTAAACGACACATCATCCAGCTGATTCAGCGCCACCGGCAAATAATCAGGTGACGTTAAATGTACGATGACTTCATTTAAATAATCATCCTTATACTGCCCGGCCGACTTAATATTCAGCTTAGACATGACCCGTCTCAGTTCGATAAAGGTTAAATTATTATACAGCCAGTAAATCGGCCCGTTATATATCTTCTCAAGCTTTGAAACATCCTGCGGTTCAATGGTCTCACTGCCCGGAATGGACATCGGTGTGTACGGGAATATGCCCGTTTGCTCGAGCGCACTGTTCAATATATTCACCACTTCTGAGTGAATCACACCCTCCGTGCCGTTATCTTCCAATATAAACTGGTAGTCGATGAGTGTCGGATATTTACCTGGTAAATACGATACCCTATGTACGTTATCATGCGACGCTTCAGTCGATAAACGCCGCAGCAGCTTAGCTTCTGCCATCGATAAATGTTCGAACATTTCATGTAAAGCCGTCTGCGACTCGAGCTCTTCCAGTTTATATTTAATCAGCGCCTCATTGGTCGTAAAATTCGCCGCATTAAATAAGCTGGCCCGGACCAGTTCATGCTCCCCTAAATACGTTTGATAAAAAGTCTGTATATCCACCCTGTGTGCCTCCCGCCGTAATTATCTTCATCATTACTTCTATTTTACACGTAATCAGGACGTAAATGCATCTGGTGACGCTTATTTATATTATAAGAATGGCATTAGGTATATGGTATATTTTAATTATCAACGAAGATAAGGGGAATATTTTATGAAAAAATCTTTAGTTATGATGATAAGTATTTTACTCCTGACATTGACTGGATGCGCTGGCGGTTCAGAGTCTGAACTGGAAGGTAAGACACTCGGGTTATCAATGTACAATCCGACAGTTTCTAAGGAAGAAGCTGAGGCGGCAGAGTTTAAGTTCTCTTCAAACACGCCGGTGTTCGATTTTGAATCATCGAAAGATGTTACATTTTCGCTTAATGGCAGTACATATACAGGGGAGTACACTTTAGAAGATGAACATTTATCGATTACTGTCGAAGACGGGGATGCTTCGATGTCAATTGATTTTGATGAATTTAAAGCAAGTGAGGAAGAGTACGCTTCATATAGCGGTACGGTATCTGATGGTGAATTAGACGAAGGTGACGAGACAACACAACTGACAAACGCTTATAGAAACTTTGGTCTCGATGAGCACTACCTCTTTTTAGAAGAATAATTTAGATTAAAAATCTCCCGTGACTCCTCGGGGAAAAGCATCAGCTGAAGACTACAGGCTTCAGCGATGCCCCGGGAAAGCACGGGAGATTTTTATAAAAGAAAGTCTTATTCCGGCAGTTTAGACACACCGATATTTGTCATTTCAAATGCATTCAAGACATGGTTTAACTGATCTTCTGTCAGCACTTCATATTTCGAGCACAGTTCACGGACTGGTTTTCCTGTCTGCATTGCTTCTACGGCAATCGCAGAGGCTTGTTTGTAGCCGATATGCGGAACTAATGCAGTTATAACGCCGATGCTGTTTTCAACATATGATTTCATCTGTTCTTCATTCGCCGTAATTCCTGCAATACATCTTTCCGTAAACACTTTAAAGCCATTATTCATAATATCGATTGACTGAATCAGGTTAAAAGCAAGAACAGGCTCCATTACGTTCAATTCGAACTGGCCTGCTTCTGATGCCAGACTGATCGTATGGTCGTTACCGATGACCTGGAAGGCAATCTGGTTAAGCACTTCAGCCATTACAGGGTTAACTTTCCCAGGCATGATTGAAGAGCCGGGCTGACGTGCCGGCAAGTTAATTTCATATAAGCCTGCTTTCGGACCAGATGCCATCAGACGGAAGTCGTTCGCAATTTTCGACATATTAATCATACAGATTTTAAGCGCACTTGAAATTTCCGTGTAAGCATCCGTATTTTGCGTACCGTCTACTAAGTTTTCTGCTGATCTCAGTTTGTAGCCTGAAATCTTACTCAACTCTTCCACCACTGTGTCGATGTATTTCTGGTCCGCGTTTAAGCCCGTGCCGACTGCTGTCGCACCGATATTAATTTCGTACAAGTTCTCAAGCGAGTTCGATACGCGGCGGATATCTCTCGATAATACTTTAGCGTAAGCACTGAACTCCTGACCTAAACGAATTGGCACTGCATCTTGCAGATGCGTGCGTCCCATTTTAATGACATGATCAAATTCCACCGCTTTAGCTTCAAATGCCTGGCGCATCGTATTCATTGTTTCAAGCAGTGTTTCAGCGTGAATTAGCAGACCGACGTGAAGTGATGTCGGGAAAGCGTCGTTTGTCGACTGAGACATGTTTACATGATTATTCGGGCTGATAAAATCATAGTCGCCTTTATCGCGTCCCATAATTTCTAAAGCGCGGTTGGCAATCACTTCATTGGCGTTCATATTCGTCGAAGTCCCTGCACCGCCTTGAATCGGATCAACGATAAAGTCTTCGTGCAGCTTGCCTTCAATAATTTCCTCGCTCGCCTGAACGATGGCGTTCTTTTTATCTTCTTCAAGCACACCGTTCGCGTAGTTGCCAAGTGCTGCTGCTTTTTTAACCATGCCGAGGGCACGGATTAAATCTGAGTTTAAACGGTAGCCCGTAATCGGGAAGTTTTCTAAAGCACGCAGACTCTGTACGCCGTAATAGGCCGAGTCGTCTATTTCTTTTTCTCCAAGAAAATCTGATTCAATTCTCGTTTTGTTTGTCATTTTGCTGCAGCTCCTAATAAATTATTTAATAATCATCGATTCAAAATCTTTTGGAAAACTGTTTAACGTTTCCGTTGTGTCTTCCCCAATATACAGCATATCTTCTATTCTTACACCGCCGATATCGGGTTTATAAATCCCCGGCTCAATCGTAATGACATGACCCGCTTCAAGACGATCCGTGTTACTGCCGTGGACCGAAGGCGCTTCGTGTATATCCAGGCCGAGTCCATGGCCAATCCGGTGCATGAAGTATTCCCCGTAGCCAGCAGCTTCAATGATATCTCTCGAGGCACGGTCGATATCACCCATGATTGTCCCTTTTTGTGCTGCTTTGATGCCTTCAAGATTTGATTTCAGCACAGTTTTATAAATCTCTTCCTGCTCTTGAGTCGCTTCCCCCACGATAAACGTCCGTGTCATATCAGAAACATAGCCTGTATCCGACACCACTCCGAAGTCAATTAAGAGGAAGTCTCCCCGCTGAATCACGTCTGTCCCCGTATCACCGTGCGGCATCGCTGACTTTTTACCTGTCAGCACACTCGGGCCGAAGCTCGGGCCTGTTGCGCCATATGATTTAAACTGCGTCACCAGAAAATCTGAAATCTCCATTTCAGTTTTCCCTTCTACGGTAATTGTTTTTAAGTCATCCAGTGCTTTTTCAGTCATTTCTACGGCTCGGAGCAGTTCTTTTTTATCGTGTTCGTTTTTCTTGCCTCTTAAGTAATTCACTTCTTTGTCGAGCGTGCTGATATTGTCCGGTGAGTATTTTTCAATTAAACGTAAATATCTCGCGTAAATTAAATGCTCGCCTTCCACGGAGATAGTCTGATCTTTACCGATCGTCTCAAAGACATACTGAAACGCATCATCCTTGTCATCATGCGGTAAATACGTCGTCAAATCCGTATTGGCTCTGACTGTTTCCCCGTCCAGCGTCGGAAAAATCAAAGCCGTTTCACCCGTTTTATTATTTACAATCAGCAAAAGCAGCCGCTCATGCGGGTCCAAACGGACACCCGTAAAGTAAAATATATTCATCGGATCGGAAATAATAGAGTAATCTGTCTTCACACTTGTTCTGAGCGCTTCGATTTTTTCTGTCATGTTATGATTCTCCTCCAATTAATTTTGAGTTAAATACTGATCGAACCAGCGTACGATATGTGACAGCCGCTGCATTCTCAAGCTCGGTTTGCCGGAGCGCGACAGTTCGTGGGATGATTTCGGGAAACGGACGAATTCTGTTTCTTTCCCTCTTGATTTCAACTCGATAAAGAGCTGCTCACCCTGTTCAATCGGACAGCGGATATCTTCTTCACCATGCAGAATTAAGAGCGGTGTCTCCACATTTTTTGCATATTTCAGAGGTGAATGATGCCATAATTTATCGATATCATCCAGCCCGGCTAAAATTTGCCAGTCTGTAAAGTAATAACCGATATCCGACACCCCTCTAAAGCTGATCCAGTTACTGATTGAACGCTGGGTCACAGCTGCTTTAAAGCGGTTCGTATGTCCGACGATCCAATTGGTCATGAAACCGCCGTAAGAGCCGCCAGTAACACCGAGATTATCGGTATCCAGCCAGTCGTATTTTTCAGTAATGAAATCTACTGCAGCCATAATATCTTTGTAATCCCCATTGCCGTAGTCGCCGCGGACAGCGTCGACAAATTCCTGGGAATAACTGTGAGATCCGCGCGGATTGACAAACAAGACCGCATAGCCTGCTGCAGCCAGTATTTGCATTTCATGGAAATACGTATTGGCATATAAAGCATGCGGACCGCCATGAATATTCGTAATCAGCGGATAGTCTTGTCCGGTTTCATAGCCGGCAGGTTTCATAAACCAGCCGTGAATCACAGTGTCATCAAAACTGGAAAACTCAATGGCTTCAGGTTTGACGAGATTTTTGTGACTGACATAATCGTGATTTTCTTCTGTCAGCTGCGTCAGCACTTCTGTTTCCAAGTCAAATTTGTACAGCTCACTCGGCGACACATGCGTAGATATCGTTAAATACGCTGCCGTCTGATCTGCAGTCATACCGAAGATATTGTGCTCACCGCGAAGGAGCGGACGAATACTGCCCTCCACGTCTCCTCTGTATAAGTTCACACTGCCGAATTCAGATACTAAAAAGACGTATTCTGTATTTGAAATCCAATCTGCAGAGTTACTTGCTGCGTTTTGCTGAGTATCCTGAACCACAAGACCGCCGACAGGCTTATCGAGTTTCGTTGTAACATCGATGCTGTCTGTTGTATTCACATCATATATTTCAATGTGCGGATGTGTCGCATTTTTATATTTGCGCGTCATCATCGTCATTAAAATATTATTTTGATCCGGAGACATTACAGCCTTTATGAAACTGGCATCATTTTTAACTAGTGTATCTGCTTCTCCTTTACGCATATATAAGGTTTGAGCAAAGTTAAAATCCGGCTGATCACTCTGATCAGTCGCGTATATAAAACCGCCTTCAAAAACATCGTGAAGCGTATAATTTTCTTCTCCCGATAAGACAGTTTCAGTTTCTTTTGATTTTATATTTACAGATTTAACTGCCGTATATTTCTCGGGAAATACACCGTATGGTCCCGGACCGCCATCGCTCTTATATTTCATACGGGTAATGACCGCCGCTTCGGGTTTCTGGTCTTTATCGTCTTTGGTTTCCTCTTTTTTCTGCAGAGGAGATGACACGTGGTAATACACCGACAAATCGTCGTGAGAGAACTGCGCACCAAATACGCCGTCTTCTTCGAATGTCAGCTGTTCGCGTTCCCCGCCAGCATGACGGAGGATAAACACCTGTGACTTGCCTGTATCGTCCGGTGCAGTGAACAGTGTCATCGTACCGTCGTTCGAATGATTCACCCCTGAAATCGATTCGTTCTTATATGTAAGCTGCAGGCTCCCCCTGCCGTCGTAGTTATGAAGATATGAATAATATGTATCCTTGTCTTCAACCGTCTGTGTGACAAGATAAGTCACCCTGTCTGTGTTCGGCACCGTTAATGGCGACGACACGGACTTAATATTGAAAATATCATCAATTGAAACTTTGCTCATTTAACTTCCCCCTTTTTTATAAATATAACATTCTTTATCGTGCGTTTACTAATATTCGCTTATAAAGTAAAAAGATAAAAATCGGCACAGCAGACAGCATAACCATGATGCCTGTCGGGATTTGAAGCGGTGCGATAATCGTCCGTCCAAGCGTATCGATGATGAGAATATATAAACCGCCAATTAAAATAGAACGTTTTAAGAGCGGACGAAAAGCCATCGGTTTAATATATAAAATAATTTGCGGCACGATAATGCCGGCTAAAGCAATAATGCCTGTATAGCTGATAGCGACGAGCGGCGGCACAGCTGCCGTGACTAATAAGGCCGGCCGGATGACACTGACATTTACGCCGAGTGCGTGTGCTCTAATATCACCGAGTTTTAGCAGGTCCAGTACTTTGCCGTTACGCTCCAAAATAATAAATGAAACGGCTGTTAAAAATAAGACGATTGACACCTGGCTAAAGTTTGCACCGCCGAGTGAACCGAACATATACCGGGCGATGTTCGCAGTATCATTTGGAAATATTAAGATGATGATATACAACAGTCCCGACAGCAGGGCGCCGAGCAGGATTCCTGTAATGATCAGCGTCTCCGGCCGGTAGGCAAGATCCAGCCGCCTGGCAATAACCAGCACTGCCGCAAGGCTTAATAGACCTAAAATGATGCTGATGACCGGTGCAAAAACGACTGGAATTACCGTTACGACAGTCAGCGCTGCCCCCAGCACCGCCCCGTTTGCCATTCCGAGTGTGAAACTGTCAGCCATCGGGTTTTTTAAAATAATTTGAAACACTGCCCCGCTCATGGCAAGCGCGCCGCCGACCAGTATCGCCATTAAAGCACGCGGTAAGCGTACATCCAGCATAATGCTGAAGGCCTGAATATTATCGATCTCGCTAAGACTGACAGAACCCGTAAATACACTGGCAACGACTCCGGCAATTAATAGCAGAACCAGTATACTATTTGTCTTATTCATATACGCACGCTGCGATGGCAGCCAATCCTTCAGTAAATCTCGGGCCAGGGCGCGAAATGATATCCGGATTCGGCGTGCACTGGTTTTCCTCGCTGGTAATCGGCGCACCTTGCAGACCTGCAATATTATTTAATTCATTTGTTAATTCGTCATTAGAAATACCGAGAGATGAAATCACTGTATTTGGTGCGCGGCTGATCAGATCTTCAGATGTAATTGCCGGAAAACCGTTTAAATCATCAAAAGTATTATTGATATTCAGCGTGTGTAGAAAATCATCCATGAAGGTGTCATTACCCGCAATATAAATATCCGGTGCCGTTGAAATAAGAAGCAGCGCATCCCCTTTGGCCGCTTTCGTTTCATACTCTGCTTGAATACTGCCGACTGTTTCTTGAAGTTCTGTATTCAAACGTTCCGCTTCATCTGCTTTACCGATAAACTCCCCGATATTAGTAATCGTGCTGTAAATCTCTTCAATTTTCTGTGCATCATCGACGACCAGCACTTCTGCACCTGTGCTGGATGCGACTCTGTCGATAATATCTTTATTCGCATCATGACCGGATGCATGAGAAACAATGTGCGACGGTTCAAGCGCCATCATCGCCTCCTCATCCAGGGCAAAACTATCCAGCCGCGTCAAATCTTCACTTAAATCTTCGGGATAATTGTCCGATACAGTCACGGCTGTAAGATTCTCTTTGGCACCCAGTTCAGAAATAATTTCTGTATTGCTCGGCATCAGAGATATAATTCGCATTTCTTCATCTTCTGTCACCGCTGCCTGATCATTCGTTTCTGCACCACAGGCTGCGAGCAGCACGATAGTTAAAAGGCTGATGTATATGTAAGCTGTCTTCATTAAAATGTGCACGCCCTTTTATATGATTTTTTTCATTATCCTAAGTATATTAAAGTTTGTCATGCTTATGTAGAGGAAAACCAAGATATGTTTAAGATTTTCACACGACAGATTACAAAAATAGCCGGGACACCCTGAATTTGGGTGCCCCGGCTGTCATCTTATCTTGATTTACATTTTTTCAGGTGCTGAGACGTCGATCAACTTCAGCGCGTTTTCCAATGTTTGGCGTACTGCTTCGATCATTAAAATATAAGCGCGGGTTTTATCGGCATCTTCACCGAGAACTTTTTCTGCGTTATAGAATTTGTGGAAGCTCGCTGCCAAGTCGTGGATGTAGTTCGGAATACGCTGTGTGGCGCGTGATTCTGCTGCACCGCGAACGATGTTCGGGAATTCCAATACTTTTTTAAGCAGCTCAAGTGCTTGTTCATTTTCAATTATATCGACAGGTGCTTCAACATCGATTTCAAATCCATTTTCCTTAGCCTGGCGTAATATGCTGCAGATTCTTGCATGTGCATATTGTGCATAGTAGACAGGGTTGTCGCTCGATTCGCTGCGTGCGAGATCCAGGTCAAAGTCAAAATGAGTGTCTGTTGAACGCATAATCATGAAGTAACGTGCTGCGTCTACACCGATCATATCGATTAAGTCGCGCAGTGTCACTGCTTTACCTGTACGTTTACTCATCTTCACTTCTTCGCCGTTTTCAAGGAGACGGACCAGCTGCATAATTTGAATTTCGAGTTTATCCGGGCTTTGGCCTAAAGCACCGAGAGATGCTTTCAGGCGGTTAATATAACCGTGGTGGTCTGCACCGAATAAGTTAATCAGCTTGTCGTAACCGCGTTCCACTTTGTCAAAGTGGTAAGCAATATCCGGCATTAAGTAAGTATAAGTGCCATCACTTTTGACGAGGACACGGTCTTTATCGTCTTTAAAATCTGTCGTGCGAAGCCACGTTGCATCGTCTGCTGAATAGACGTAACCATTGTCTGTCATCGTCTTCATCGCTTCATCGATTTCGCCGCTTTCATACAGTGATGTTTCGCTGAACCAATTATCAAAGTTAATACGGAATTCTTCTAAATCTGCTTTCAGCTTGCGCATCTCATACTCAACACCCAAGTCGCGGAATTTAGCAATACGTTCTGCCTCAGCTAAGTCTTTGTACTCTGGGTGGTCAGCAGCCAGTTCCTCACCGATCACTTTAATGTCTTTGCCGTTATAGCCGTCTTCCGGCATATTTAGCGGCTCACCGAGCGCTTCAAAATAACGCGCCTCAATTGATTTAGCAAGATTATTAATCTGGTTGCCGGCATCGTTAATATAATATTCACGCGTCACATCGTAGCCGGCAAAGTCTAAAATATTAGACAATGTCGCACCCACTGATGCATTTCTCGCGTGCCCGATATGAAGGTCGCCCGTCGGATTCGCACTGACGAACTCAATCAGCACTTTTTCTTTGTTTTCAAGCGTTGAACGGCCGTAATTTTCTTTCTTGTCGAGGACGGTGTAAATCACATTTGCGAGTTCTGCTGTATCCATTTTAAAGTTGATAAAACCCGGTCCCGCAATGCTGATCTCTTTAATGCTTGCTGCGTCTTTATCGATGTTGCTGATAATCGTCTCTGCGATTTCACGCGGATTTTTACGTGCCAGTTTTGTCAGCGTCATCGCTGCATTTGTTGAAAAGTCTCCGTTATTTTTATCCTTTGGCACTTCAACTTTAATTTCAGGAATACTTTCAGTTTCAACTAAGCCTGAGTTTTTAACCGCGGCTTCAATCGCTTCTTTTAACTGCTGTTTTAAGTTCATAATTAAATCCTCTCCAAGGTGTATTTATATTTCCCGAGCAGTGAACCTGCTTCAAATAAATCGTATTTAATGACCAGTTTTTCTGTCTCTGGTTTGAGTGTATGCGTCACAATTTCAAAGTGGTGTCTGCCCGCCGGAGAGTCGTAAAACGTATCCGTTTTGACACCTTCTTCAAAATAAAAATTCATATTTATAATGCCCCGACGCTGAAGTTTAACGAAGCCGTCTCCAAGTCTGACCGTAACGTTTAATTCATGTTCGTCGAGCGCTTCTGTATACCGTAAATAGGTATCTTCTTTGTGCATGATATCTACGTCCAGCTGCTGTTCGTATTTCGTTTCTTCATCGTGCATAAATACCAGCTGTGTCAGTTTATATTTTGCTGTCTTTTTTTCAGTCATTTTTATCACCTGCGTATCGTAAATTATATCATATAGAAAGTATGGCGGACCTATAAAAATATTAAAAAAAGGCAGGGCATATGCCCCGCCTTTTTGTCCTAGTTATATGTCTATAACTACTCTTTATTTTATCCGTAGATTCACTATTGTGCAATGTCTAATCTAAAAGACACAAAAAAGACATATCTTTTCATCTTAGTTTTCAAGCGCCTGCTGCATATCATGTGAAATTTTCCACATTTCTTCATTGTGATTCATTAAGAAATGCTTCAATGTTTCTTTTGACTGGCCGTCCAGAACATCGAGCTTAATTCTGCCTTTCATCGCGTCATCTAAACTGTTGACGTGTTCATGCATCATTTTATAGCCCCGTCGTTTCTCTTTGTTGACCATTAAATAGCACGCTCCGGCTCCGTTATATATCGGACCTTCTTCCGCACGTTCTACAGCAACCCAAACGAGGAAATATTCTTTCGCATCCGGGCCTTCTGCTTCTGTCTTATCTTTGATCCATTTCACGCGTTTTTCCACTTCGGCTTTGCCGTGCAGGCCGCCGATATCGAGCACTGCTTCCTGAGTCTCGATATTAATATAAACGGGCGCGATATTCTCCAGACTGATTGAGCCGAAGTTCTGCCCTCTGTGTCCGTCAAGCGGATCGTTTTTTATAATATTGAATTGGAATCCAGGTTTTTTATCAGCCAAATTGCTGCCTCCTAATCGAGTTCGTTCAGTAAGTTAATAATTTCTGCTTTTACACTTAAATCTTTAATGGCGAGTATTTTTTCTTTTGGATAATACAATCTCGAACCCAGACGATGAATGCCTGTAATCGAATGAATAATCGCCGACTGGGAACTAATTTCCCTAATGTCGCCATTCGGCCGCAGCAGATGTATCGGCCGCCGGTTTCTGTTCTGGCCGGGTCGGTCGTAATCGTAAGGCAGATCTGAATAACTGTCGCTGAAAACATAATAATCGGGATCAATTCCCGCTTGACTATACAGCTCATTCAGCTCGGAAATAGTAATAATCGAACCGTCGAATGGTAAATATTTAAACAGATCCCGGTTGACGAAGCGTTCTGCTAAATCGCTCAGAATTTCATCGTCTTCGTTAATCCATTCCTGCAGATAAAAATTCACGACCATCTCGTCTAAGCGCAAGTAATCATGGACTGTGACATGTTCTTTAAAAAACGGGATGAGATAGGCCGGGTGCTGCTTAAACTCATAATTTGATTCATACAACGCCTTTGCCCGCTGCATGACTAAGTTCAGCATCACTTCCCCGCCCCGGGAGACTGGATGGAAGTAGACTTGCCAGTACATCTGATAGCGGCTCATTAAGTAATCTTCCACCGCGTGCATGCCGCTTTCTTTAATCAGCACTTCATCTTTAGACGGGCGCATCACACGAAGAATGCGCTCCATATCAAAAGTACCGTAACTGACGCCGGTATAGTAAGAATCCCGCTGCAGATAATCCATGCGGTCTGCATCGATTTGACTGGAGATCATACTGATCACCAATTTGTTCGGATGGGTTTTGTTAATCACTTCCGCCACTTGACGCGGGAAATCCGGCGATACTTTTGACAGTACTGCGTTAACTTCTGTATCTTCTATAATTATTTTTTTAGTATATTCTTCATGATCTGTATGGAATATGTCTTCAAAGGTATGTGAAAACGGTCCATGGCCGAGGTCATGCAGCAAAGCTGCAGACAGGGCAAGCAGACGGTCATCTTTATTCCATTCAGGATACGCTTCAAAGTTTTCAATCATGCGCCTCACAATTTCATAGACGCCGAGCGAATGATTGAAACGCGAATGCTCTGCACTGTGAAATGCTAAATATAAAGTGCCGAGCTGTTTAATTCTCCGAAGCCGCTGAAATTCTTTCGTTTTCACCAAATCCCAAATGACCTGGTCGCGGACATGGACATAGCGGTGAACTGGATCTTTAAAGACTTTTTCTTCCTGTAATTGTTTCTTGCCGTAGTCACTCATCGTCACGCTTTTACGCCTCCCTTAACACCCCAATAATATCATAAAACAGCCGGCTCGGCCGACTGTTTAGTTTAAGTTTACTGCATAGATTTTGAACCGCGTTTTCCAACCATCAAGAGGTAGAAAATACCTGCCAGAATAATCGGTACAATCAGCCATAAGTACATGCCGCCGTATCCTGTAAACGGGATTGCCAGACCGAGTATTACCGGACCGAAACCAAGACCGATTTCTAAAATAATGAAAAATGTCGATGTTGCGAGACCGACATTTTCTTTCGGCGCCACATTCACACAAATAATCTGAGCTGCCGACTGGAAGTTCCCAAAACCGAGACCAATTATAAAGCCTGCGATTAATATAACAATACCGCTCGTTGTGCTGCCGAGTAAATAAAATCCAATCGCCATAATGATAAAGGTCGGGTAAATCACCACGTTCGGACCTTTTTGGTCGATAAGACGTCCTGTAAACGGACGAGTGGACAGCACCGCTGCTGCATACACAATAAAGAAGAAGCTGGCAGCTGTTACCACGTCAATTTCAATCGCATAAGTATTTAAAAAGGACAGGACACTGGAATATGCTAACCCCATTAAGAAAATAGGCATGAGCATCCTGAGTGAATTTTTTTCGATCAGTACAAATTTTTCGGGTTTGACTGCTGTTTCTTTTGTCACATTATTAATTTTAATTAGCGGAATCATTAAAATAACGATCAGCATTAATATACCAACGTAAATCAGCATCGTTTCAAAAGAGATATGTTCGAGGAGTAAAAATGCAATGAACGGTCCGACCGCACTGGCCACAACCATACTTAAACTGAAGTAGCTAATTCCTTCGCCCCGGCGCTCTTCTGGTACTGAAATGGTCGCCAGCGTGTTTAAAGCTGTGCTGATCATTCCTGTTGCAAAGCCGTTTAACAAACGCGTCACAATTAAAAATGTCAGGCCGAAATCAAAGAAATATAAAATATAAGTTAAGAAATAAAGTACTGTGCCGCTCATCATAATCTTCCGGGCGCCGAGATGGTTAATCTGATATCCGGTAACACCCCGGCCGATCAAAACACCAACGATAAATATGCTCGCAGCAAAGCCTGCGATACTCGGGTTGACATCATATTTTTCAATGGTGTAGTTCCCCACTGTAACTAAAGTAGAATACATTGCCCCCATTAAGACGAAATGGAAAGCAAAAATTGCGATAAATTCTTTTGTCCAAATTTTCGGTGCATAAGCACTTGTTGCCATGTTATTACTTCTTTCTTCAAAATTAAAAAACCAGTATGCAGTATACTGGTCAATCAAACGATACGTATTTCCGGTTACGCGCTTCAATGTTTCGTAAAAATTGTGCGTACTGCAGCGCCTGTTCATTATCCAGCACCGGGAAGGTCTCAAGTTCTGCGCCCATTGACCGAAGTGCGTTCAGCGTCCGTTCCTCAACCTGCTCTATGGATAAGTCCATACCGAGCAGCTCATTCAGCGACGCCATTTTATCCGGATTAATATTAGGATAAGAAAATTTCTCGCTGAGCAGCGCATTGGCATCCCGATAAAATTCCTTCATCATTTGCGCACGCTTCGCGCCGCTTCCAGTGACGCTCAAATAAATTTGTACCGCGACGCCGTCCTTTATACGCCGCTGAGATATACCCGCAAATTTTTTGCCGCTAATACTCAGGTCGTAAGTGCCTGGACAATAGCTCTCAGTAATTTCATACGCTTCAATATGTCCTTCAGGAAACATTTTTTTCACTAACATAGTCATGATATCATAACCATTTTCAATATACTGGAAATCTGCTTTAGGCAGTATTAAAGAGATATTCAAGACACCTTCATCCAGTACGACGCCTAAGCCGCCGCTGTTTCTGACGATATAATTAAAACCTGCATCGTTGATGTAATCGAGACCGTACGTTAAAGACGGCAGACGTGCATCCTGGAGCCCCAATATAATGTACGGTGAATGCACCCAAAACCGCACTTTCGGTATGTGATCCTCACTGATCTGATGCTGTAAAAAGTCATCGAAAGCAAAAGATTCGAGCGGGTTTTCCGTCTGTCTTTTATCGATCACCTGCACCGGTCCTTTAAATATTTCAGCTGTCATGACGATTCGCCATCACCTGCGTTGCTGTGAATAAAGCAAGGTTGTACACTTCTTCAGTCGTCGTACCGCGTGACAAGTCGTTTACCGGCTTATTCAAGCCTTGTAAAATCGGGCCGTACGCTTCGAAGCCGCCGAGACGCTGGGCAATTTTATAGCCGATATTACCCGCTTCAAGCGATGGGAAGATAAAGACATTCGCCTGGCCTTCAAGCGGTGAATTTGGAGATTTTTTCTCTGCAACACTTGGTACAAAAGCTGCGTCAAACTGTAATTCTCCATCGATTAAAGCGTCCGGGAGTTTATCTTGTGCGTATTCTGTTGCCAGGCGCACTTTTTCTGCTTCTTCTGTTTTCGCTGATCCTTTTGAAGAAAAGCTGAGCAGGGCAACGCGGGGGGTAATGCCAAAACTCATCGTCGTTTTCGCTGTTTCGACAGCCACTTCCGCAAGTTCTTCAGCGGTCAATGTCGGATTAATTGCGCAATCTCCCATGACGTAAAGCTCATCGCCGCGGCGCATAAAGAAAATACCGCTCGTTTTCGACACGCCTTCTTTAGTTTTAATAATTTGAAGCGCCGGGCGCACCGTATCCGGTGTAGAGTGCATCGCGCCTGAAACCAGACCGTCGGCATAGCCGGTATGTACGAGCATTGTTCCAAAATAATTCACATTTTCAATAATATCTTCAGCCTGCTCCTGTGTGACTTTGCCTTGTCTGACTTCACAGAAATCAACCGCCAGCTGCTGGCTTAGGCTGGACGTTTTTGGGTTTAAAATTTCAAGCCCGTCTATATTAATATTCTCTTCATCTGCAACTTTTTGAACGGCATCCGCATCGCCAATTACAATCGGATGTACGTAATCGTGTTTTAAATGTTCAGCTGCAGCAGTCAGGATTCTTTTATCGGTTCCTTCAGGAAATACAATTTTTATATTTTCACCATTTAAATTATTTTTAAGATCTGTAATGAATTTACTCATTATATCCTCCTTGGCTACTATACTTTAAGTATATTATACGTGTTTTGTCACATCTTTTAAATAGAATCTCTTGTTAAAACGTTTTCCATAGGTCTAAAATAGTAGTAATGAATGAAAAGGGAGAGAGTAAGATGAGTGAACCGGTAAGTACAATAGACGGCTGGTACAGCTTACACCTGCTTTACAGCGTAGACTGGGCAGGTTTGCGTGTGCTGGACAAAGATGAAAGAGACGCTTTAACAACAGAACTGCAGGCATTTTTAGACCGCCAGCAGGCAGTGCATGAGAAACACGAGGGTGACTATGCGTTTTACAACATTATGGGCCATAAGGCGGACATCATTTTCTGGCTGCTCCGTCCAACTGCAGATGAGTTAATCAACCTTGAACTTGAAATTAATAAGCTGGCAATCAGCGATTACTTAATTTCAACATACTCATACGTTTCAATCATTGAAATGAGCAGCTACCTCGGCGGCAACAAGACACCTGAAGAAATGATGGAAATTCCACACATTCAGCAGAGATTATATCCTTCACTGGAAAAATCTAAATACATCTGTTTCTATCCGATGGATAAAAAACGCGACCTTGATGACAACTGGTACATGCTGCCGATGGAAGAACGCAAACAGTTAATGCGTGACCACGGTATGATTGGCCGCAAATACGCCGGCAAAATCAAACAGTACATCACAGGCTCACAAGGCCTCGACAAATACGAATGGGCAGTCACTTTACTGTCAGACGACATGCTCGAATTCAAAAAAATCATTTACGAAATGCGTTTCGATGAAACAAGCGCACGCTACGGCGTCTTCGGCGACTTCTACGTCGGCGGACACATACCAAACGACGCAGTTGCGGACTATTTCGGATAACTTTCACGGCCCCCTGGATCAGGGGGCTGTTTTTTTGTGGGTGGCGGGTGTTCATCGGACTCTATTTCCATGCTCCGTTCCAATGAGGGTGGCTCATTGAACTCCAAACCCGTATGCGTTCCAATGAGGGGGGCTCATTGAACTCCAAGCCCATTTACGTTCCAATGAGAACAGCTCATTGAAACACAAGCTCATTTACATTCCAATGAAACTCGCTCATTGAACTCCAAGCCCATTTACGTTCCAATGAAACACGCTCATTGAACTCCAAACACATTTACATTCCAATGAGAACAGCTCGTTGAACTCCAAGCCCATTTACGTTCCAATGAGACACGCTCATTGAACTCCAAACACATTTACATTCCAATGAGACACGCTCATTGAACTCCAAACACATTTCCACCGCAAACGAGCTGCGATCCTTCAACATTATATTCGAATTCCTATACCTTTGTCTTTATAACGCTGATTTTCTCTAATTTGATTGATTAATTCTTCAACGTTTTTACTTTTAAGTTTATATTCCGATTTTTTCCCTTGAGCAATGAACTCACAATGCTTTTTCATTATTCGATAAACCGTTGTCTTGCTCACCTGATAGTCGATAAAATACAATAAAGCAGATCTTGTCATCGGGATGTCTCCAAACAGTATCTCGAAATCTCCCATCGCTCTTAACAAACTGGTTTCATTACTTTCTACAGATCCGCAACGCGTGCAGATCATTTGAAAACGTCCTTTCTTCAAATCAAAGCCTTTACAGTGTCCGCAATACAGTCCCCTACGAATGTTAAACAGATCTGCTGTTTCAGTAAAATATGGGTTTTCGACAGCCCGCTGCAGTATTTCCTGGGCGATATGCAGTGCTTTATCGCTTCGCACGGTCTCGTTCATCTCCCTAAAGTATTTTCTCATTTGATTTCGTAAGACAGCTTCTTTTAAAACATAGTTATTTTCAGTCGCGAGCCGGAAATCGTCATTTGGAAATATCAAATTCCCTGCCACTTCAAAATCCAGCTGGCAGTCATTTCTCATCTTCTTCAGCCGGCTTTTCGCTCTGCTCAGCTGAGCAAAGGCATTATCAGGCAATTCACGATTCGCTTTATACCAGTTGCCATTTTCAAAGCGATAATCTCCAGAAATATTTTTAATCTCATTCACCGCCACATGATCTCCCGTCACAATAATACTGTCGTATTGAGCAACGGTTTTTCCCATAGGCAGATAAAGATCACGCAGCACATAAATATTCTCGTGCCCGCTGTCATCGAGTATTTTATCGTATAGACATTCACCCTCGTATCCTTTTTGAAGTGTTATAAATGCGTAATTTTCTTCAGACGATAAAGGGCTCCTAAGAGACAGTGCGTTATAGTACAGCAAGGCTTTCGGCGGTTGACGATTATTTAAAAACATAACTTTTCCTCCTGAAATAAAAATCCCTCTACCCTATATATAGGGCAAATCGGCGATTTCCTTTTAAAAAAGTCATGTAAATACAATTTTCGTAAAATTGCTGGTAATATTACACAAGTAGATTCATTTCTGTATTAATTTGTAAACACCGTTCCCAGCACTCTTTTCTACCGTCCTGGTTTTATTTTATGAGATAATGGTTATATATAACTATCTACCGATTAGGAGGAAAATTCATGGGACGTTTACTGAAACGCGCAGCTATTTTCATAGCGCCAATTGTAATCAATAAAGTGGTTCAAAAATTCCTTAATAAAGATAACAGCAGCACTTCAAAAGGGAAGAAAAGAAAATAAAAATTAAAAAACCACCTGACATGATTAATGTTAAGTGGTTTTTAACTGTTTAAAGGAGAATAGCTATGCTGACACAAGTATCACCGAACGTTTACATACTGCCGTTTGACAGTGACCGGGACCGGCCGAATCTCGGCTATGTTCACGGCGACAATTTTAGCGTCCTTATCGATGCCGGCAACTCAAAATCGCATCTTGAAACGATGCTCGATGCGATTAAAACAGCGGGTCTTCCGGAACCGAAACTAGCGCTCATTACCCACTGGCACTGGGATCACACTTTCGGCATGCATGCATTTTCCGGCACGACGATAACTCATACGACAACTAACGGTATTCTAAAAGAACTCACTGCATGGGAATGGACTGAAGCGGCCATGGCTGAACGCCTTAAATCCGGTGCAGAATGCGAATTCTGTCATACCCATATGAAAATAGAGTACGAGGATATTTCGGAAATTAAAGTCGTTCAAGCTGACGTCGAATTCAGCGGCGACCTGACCTTGAACCTGGGGAATATTACAATCGAAGTGACGCCGGTCGAAAATCCGCATTCAGAAGACGGCGCGGTGATTTTCATCCCTGAAGATAAAGTACTCTTCGCCGGCGACGCCGACACGGGTGATTTTTACAAACTGGACGGCGGCTATGATCAAAATAAATTTTACAGCTATATAAAAACCGCGGAAAGCATCCCTTACGAGACTTATATCCACGGTCATTTAGCGCCGATGACGCCGGCAGAAGTATCGGTATTCAGAAAAGGAATCGAAAGCTCAGACTTATAAGTTATTTTCTCTCTAACACAAAATATAAAACGGGTCCGACAATATTTATAATGATGACGACCGCAGCCCAGGCCGCCCGGTTTAAGTATTTAAAACGGCGCTGCCTGGCAATCATAATCAGTGCGGAAATCATTAGAAGCAGATGGAATATCGCTAATGGAATTAGGAATGGCAGCAGTTCTCTGACATTGATACTCATCTATATCCCCCATAACCGCTATTTATTTATATAAAATAATGTATTATTACTCATTACCCGTTATCAATCAATTTATTCATATAAATTAAGGGGCTGGAGTATAAGTATTTCCAGCCCTCTTTTTACACTTTATTCTTTCCATTTCAGCTCGATGAGCGGCCGCGTCAGATTCACTGCGGTCCTGCTCGAGAAGACGATAACGATGACCGACGTCAGCAGCAGGAAGATGAATATATCAAGCCAGCCGTTATACGACAGTACTTCATACACTCTGAGCGGCTGAATTATAAAGCCGTGCAGCAGGTAAACGTATAAAGTTTTCTCGCCGATTTTTGTTAGCCAGCCGAAATCCCCGGATGGAATCAAAGCGATCATGCTGACGATTAACAAGGCTGCCAAAATATAAATAACGAGCCGCATCAGGCCGCCGCTGATTTCTGCTTCTAATTTTCGGTAAGCCACTGCACCCGACAGCCAGTCTGTATCGAGTGTCACATCTACGTTGATATATAGATAAATAAAAGTAAAGAGCGCTGCCATGAAGACCAGTCCTGCGATTTTCAGGCCGCTGGTTTTTATCGCTTTAACATGTTCTTTCGTCATAAAATATCCTGCTAAAAAGAACGGGAAAAAGACCAGTGTTCTCGACATGCTGAGACCGTAGCCAAACAGGTCTGTATAGCCGACCGCGATGCCGATAAACACCGCGATGCCCACGCTTAAAATTGTTGGGATTTTTTTAAACAATACTAAAAGAATGTGCCATGAAAACAGGCTGATTAAAAACCACATTGCCCATTGCGGGTGCGTCACACCGGAATACCAGTCTTCTTGTCCCATCAAATAATATAAGACTGTGTACAGGCCCTGGAAAATTAAATACGGGATCAGCAGTTTTTTAGCCAGATTTAAAATATACTTCGGTTGACCGATACCTTTAGCGAAAAAGCCCGCCAGCATAATAAACATCGGCATATGGAATATATAAATAAAGGCATAGACTGAGTTAATCAGCTGCGAATCGACTGCGAACGGCTGAATCATATGACCAAATACGACAAGAAATATTAAAATCAGTCTCGCGTTGTCAAAAAACGGCATGCGGTTCATGATTAGCTTCCTTTCACTTGGATAGTTTCTGCATTGCGTTTCATTCTATTAAAAAAGTTCTGAGATTGGAAGTAATATCTCATGATACAAAAAAAAGAATCTCTGCAGCAGAGATTCCAGCTTTGTTATTATTCTCTTATTGTACTGACTCTTCCTGCAGTCTGATTGAATCTGTGTCCGTATCCGCATCATCACCAGGTTCTGCGCTCTCTATCACTTCTTCAGCAATTGTTTCACGCTGACCTGACCAGTGAATAAGGTGACTCTGGTATGCTGCTCAATAAATTAAAAAATCAGGATATCGATATAGTCCTTTTAATCCGACCTGGCATTACAGAGCACTTCGATATGAAAGCACTCCCTGCAGAACAGAGCATTTTAATCGTTCCGGACAGCTGGGCGCCGTCGCTGCCAGAACAGCCAACGATGAAAGAGATTGAACATTTACCTTTTATTATGCTCGGCGCTATGGAAAATTATTCTTTTCATACAAACTTGCTCGAAGCTTTTAAAAAGTATCATATCGAGCCGAATATTGTCATCGAATGTAAAGATATTCCCATCCTCGTTGCCCTCGTCAACCGCGGACAAGGCATTTCTATTATTCCAAGAATGAACTACAAATCATTATTTGCGGAGCATTTAAAAATTTATGATTTCCCTCAATTTGAGTCGAGCGTTGAACCGGTCGTCATGAAATTAAAAGATGTTCCGATTACTAAGGCTGCTGAAAAGTTCTGGAATCTTATTCATTAAATTATCTAAAATAAAATCCTTGTGTTAACTGCTATCTCAGCAGCTGACACAAGGATGAGAACATATATTTTACCTGATTTTTATCGGTATGTTTTTAATAACCGCATATAGGATCCAATTATAAATTACAATCAGGATAATCATCAGCAGTAATCCCAAGTAGACCATCATGCCATCCAGTGTACTTAAATAATTCAGCAGCTGCTCACTAAACAATAGCAGTGTAATCGCTAATATACCCGACAGCACTGACAGCATGCCTGCCCAGAACCCTCTCATAAATGAAGCCGAAATCAGCAGCCCGGCAGCCCAGAGTAATAGTCCGCTTAGAAAATGGAATATCACGTATACTGTTTCACTTAAGTACCTGAGATCTTCTTCGAATAAATAATCGCCTGAAAATGGTGTGAATGACAGAATGGATGACACTATTCCTGCAATTGCTGTAATCATTACCATCGTTATAATCCCTGTAAGAACAACTGATTTAAAGAATGTTTTTCTTGAAACACCCATTCCGATTGCCCATTCTAAAAACCCTATCATAACGATAATTCCAACGACTAACATATAGGTCCGATTCGCTGTAAACGTAAAGCCAAAGAATGACGACATCGCTTCATTAGAGAAAATATGTGAAATGATATATATAATCAGCAGTACTCCGAGATACCAGAGAGACCATACTGGTAATATATATGAAAATACTTTTGTTGTTTCTTTTAATTTAGTCGACATGGTTTACACTTCCTCTTTCTTACTATTCGTCAGACTGATAAACATCTCCTGCAGTTTTAAAGGCGATATATCAAGATTATCGTCTGCTGCAATGTCCATTTCTTCATATGAAAGTTTGCCCAGCACAGTATCGATCTGCAGTGCACCTAAAAACTTCACATTAATAACATGTTTACTGTCTGTAAACGCTCTGACTCTTTCTGCTTTCCCTGCAACTGTATAACCTTTTTCAAGCAGTTCATCCGTTGATTCATGAAGGAGGATTTTCCCATTATGCATCATAATAATATCGTCGAATAAATGCTCCATCTCCGAGATAATATGTGTTGAAAGAATAATAATACGCTCTTCACGGTCTTTAGCTGCCAGCACTTCACTGTAAAATAACTCTCTCGTCGGTGCATCCATACCGTTAGTGACTTCATCGAAAATCGTCACTTTTGATAAAGATGCGAGGCCAAGCGCCGCATTGACAGCAGCCTGCTGTCCCTGAGACAGACTGCTAATTTTTTTATCTTTGTCTATATCGAATGTCTTAAGCAGTGTAAATCCATAGTCAGTGTCGAAATCATCACGGTAAATCGGGCCGCTCTCAATGTACTCTTTAACCGTGTCAGTTTCTCCTGATGCATCTTTCACGTTATAGAGGAAATTAATATGCTTCATAACCGCATCATTTTCATACACAGTTTTGCCGTCCAGCGTTATCTTTCCATTCGTTGTTTTTCTGTAAGACGCTATTAAAGACAGCAATGACGATTTCCCGGCACCGTTTCTGCCCAGCAGTCCGTAAATTTTACCTTGTTCCAGTTCCAGACTGATATCCGTCAGTATTTTGTCTTTTTTAATATTTAAATCAACATGTTCAATTGATAATGTCATTCACTTTCACTCCCATTCTTATCGATCATTTTCTGTATATCACTTTCTGATAAATCCAGTTTTTTTGCTTCTTCAAGCATTGGTTTTAAATAATTTTCTACGAATCCTTGCCTTCTTGAAGCCAGCAGCTTTTCTCTTGCACCTTCTGCTACAAACATTCCCACACCTCTTTTTTTGTATAATACGCCTTCATCTACGAGCTCTGTCACACCTTTTGACACAGTAATATGATTCACTTTGAAGTAAGTAACGATTTCATTCGTCGACGGGATTTTATCGTCTTCAGTTAATGTTTCATCTATAATCTGGTCTGCCAGCCAATTTCTGATTTGCTCATAAATCGGCATTTTCTCATTCAGCAAATTCGACACATGACAGCCTCCCTTCCCATTCAGGAATTTTTTTAATTTCATAAGTAAACTGGTTATATATCTATGTATATAACTATATAACCTTTTTAATGTTCTGTAAACCATTCTGCATAAAAAAACCGTACGTTTACTCTAAATGAGCAGACGTACGGTGAATATTCTGTATTATATTTTAGCGATTCCGATAATCACAAGTGCCCAGCTGATTAGGAACATCACGCCGCCGATCGGCGTGACCGCACCGAGGATTGAAATTCCTGTAAATGCCAGCACCATCAGTGAACCGGTGAAGAATACGATCCCCGCTGTCATGAACCAGCCTGCAGCAGTCAGGAACTGTGCACCCGTCACTTGTATTAAAATTCCGATAGCGATTAAACCAAGTGCATGGTAAAACTGATATTTAACCGCAGTTTCCCAAATCGCTAAATAATGTTCGCTCAACTTTCCTTCCAGTGCGTGGGCACCAAATGCGCCGCAAGCCACCGCGATAAATGCGTTGACCGCACCTAAAATTACAAATAATTTCATCCGTTTTAAACTCCTCGTCTTTATTTTTTACTTTTATTTTTATTATAAATGATAAACAGCGAACCAAAATAAAGCAGCATACTGAAAATCAGCAGCCAGCTGCTAATTTTTAATATTTGCGCTTCCGGTACATAGAGCAGTCCAGCCAGCAGTATTGCAAAACTGGTGTATCTGATGTAATTTACTGTTTTTTTCCACTGTTTTTTATAGTGTTCATGCAATTGATTTTGATATTTACTCAGCCAGAACGTTAATAAAAAGCACACGATACTGACGATGATAAAAAACATCATGCTGCAGACCTCCATTAAAAATCAAAAATATCTTTGCCGTTACCGTCATCATCCTCGTCTGCTGACGATTTTGCAACAGGTGTCCGGCGGATTGTCACATTTTCTTCTAATTCAGCTGCCGTTTCCCCGCCAGTTTCATCCGATTCCGAAATGAGTCCGAGCAGCGTTTCCATCGCATAGGCATGTTTTTTCACATCGATGCCCGCTTCTATAAACTGAAGTTCTTTTCTTAACTCCGCAGCGATCCGCTTATTCATTATGTTCACTCCAGTCAATCGCCCCGCGGCCTTTATCCTCTAAATATTCATTCGTCTGACTAAACGGTTTTGAACCGAAAAAGCCTCTGTAAGCCGATAAAGGACTCGGGTGAACCGATGTAATAATATGATGCTTATCTGTATCGATTAATTTAATTTTAGTTTGAGCAGGTTTACCCCACAAGATAAAAACCACATGCTCCAGATTGTCTGAAATTGCACGGATAATATCATCCGTAAATTTCTCCCAGCCGAGCCCTCTGTGAGAATTGGCATCACCCGCATCAACAGTCAGCACTGTGTTTAAGAGGAGCACGCCTTCTTTTGCCCAGTCCGATAAATTCCCCTGTGTTCTGACCAGACCGAGGTCGCTTTCAAGTTCCTTATACATATTTCTCAGCGACGGCGGAATTTTAACCCCTTCATTGACTGAAAAAGCCAAACCGTGCGACTGACCTTTGCCGTGATATGGATCCTGTCCGAGTATCACTGCTTTAATACTGTCAAACGGCGTCAGTTCAAATGCAGTATATATTTCTTCCTCAGGCGGATAGACTTCACCCGTTTTATAGCATTCATTGATCGTCTGTTTCATCGACGTAAAATCATGTTGATTGGTAATGTCATGAAAAATCTCCTGCCAGTTTAAATCCGTCATTTGTTCACGCACCTCCATAATGAAATTTCATTATATCATCGATGTAAGCAATGCTCTAGAATTACACGGCTAGTTATAGTAAAATGACAATATCTATCAGTAGAATTAGGGGGCAATACTATGGCACTTGCAAAAACGTTAACAATCGCCGGTACTGATGTCAGTGGCGGTGCTGGAATTGCAGCAGATTTAAAAGCTTTTCAGGAACACGAAACTTACGGCTTCAGTGTTTTAACCACTGTCGTCTCAATGGAACCATCTACCTGGTCTCACCGAGTGAGCCCGATTCCAATAGAAGATGTTAAAAATCAGCTGGAAACAGCTTTATCTTTAAATCCCGATGTAATTAAAACGGGCATGCTGCCTTCAGAAGAAGTTGTAGAACTTTCGAAGGACGCATTTTTAAACTCAAATGCTAAACACTTTGTCGTCGATCCGGTAATGGTATGTAAAGGGGACGATGAAGTTTTAAATCCTGGCCTTGTAGAATCAATGATTGAAAATCTGATTCCAAATGCCACGGTTGTTACACCGAACTTGGTCGAAGCTGGTCACTTGGCAGGTGTGAAAACACCGCGTACGCTCGACGAAATTAAGGAAGCAGCTAAATTAATTCATGCTAAAGGTGCCAATTATGTTGTCGTTAAAGGCGGTACAGGGATTGAAGGGGATTCTGCAATCGATGTCTTTTACGACGGCAGTGAAATGCACCTGCTCGAATCACAAAAATTCGACACAGCATTTAACCACGGTGCAGGCTGCACATTTGCAGCATCCATCGCAGCAAATCTTGCCAACGGTAAATCACCGCTTAAAGCCGTACAGCTTGCTAAAGCATTCGTTACCAGCGCAATTAAAAACGGCTGGCAGATGAATGAGCACGTCGGTGTCGTTCGGCACGGTGCTTATAACTCAGTAGAAAAAATCGACGTCGTAGATAAAGTATTGAACTAAGAGATAGCTTGCTATCTCTTTTAATGTGATAACCGATATTATGATTATAGGAGTTTTCTGCTCATGGAAATGAAGAAGATAAATAAAACAGATGTCCAGGACATCCTGACAGGTTTTGAAAATACACCGGTCTACCTTCACGTTGAGATTACTAGCGGAATGTATGCCAGTCATTTAGATGATAATGTATTTAATGCGGGAACTTTCCTTCGAAATATTCAAGTGAAATTTATTCAAGCGACTATCCGCGGCGGCAACCGTTCTAAAGAGCACCGCGTCGGCTTAAAACTCGACAACGGCGGCTGGGTTTACGTTCTCGGCCTGACTCACTATATTGAAGGTGAGAATGGGGAGTTTATCATGCACGGCTTTAATAATGAGGGCAAGCTTGCCTCAGCACTTGAAATTTCATCACAACCATTCTTTAAGTAGGAGGAAATTACATGGATTTTTCAAAGGAAAATCACGTTTTAGTCGTTTTCCCGCATCCCGACGATGAAGCATTCGGAGTCAGCGGAACGATAATGAAATATATAGATGCCGGCGTGCCTGTCACATATGCCTGCCTGACTTTCGGCGATATGGGACGTAACCTCGGCTACCCGCCTTTCGCTACCCGCGAATCACTGCACTCGATTCGTAAAGCTGAAGTCGAAAAATCTGCAAGCATTATGGGCGTTAATGATCTCCGTCTTTTAGGCTACAGAGATAAAACACTTGAGTTCGAAGAACACGGCAAGCTTAAAGGCGATATTACAAAAATGATTGAAGAACTGTCACCGACGCGTATTATTACTTTCTATCCCGGTTATTCAGTTCACCCGGACCACGAAGCAACAGCTGATGCTGTCATTGAAGCGCTCGGGGACATCCCTCATGAGAAGCGTCCTGCTCTTCAGCTCGTTGCTTTTGATAATCGTACATTCGATGATCTCGGAGAACCGGATATCGTTATCGATATCGAAGGATTTACAGAACGTAAACTCGATGTCATGGCGGCACACCGCTCTCAGACAGGAAAATTACTGGAAGATCTCGCTGCAGATACACAACAGGGTGATGATGCCAGAGACCGCTGGATGAGATACGAAAACTTTTACAGTTACGAAATTGACTAAGGAGCATATAAATGGAAGAATTTGACTTGACGACAAGAGAAGGTCGTTTTAAACATTTCGGTTCCGTCGATCCCGTAGAAGGAACGAAACCGAAAAATAAAGAAGAGATGGCAGATTTACAAAACTCACGTAAAGACTTCCTTTTTGAAGTCGACTCTGTCGGAATTAATAATTTAACTTATCCCGTAATTATCGGTGATTTTCAGTCTGTCGGTACTTTTGAATTGGCAACAAGCCTGCAAAAAGATGAAAAAGGCATCAATATGAGCCGTTTAATCGAATCTCTCGAAACAGTTAACAGCAGCGGTGTTCCGCTTAATTTTGAAACCATTAAAAATTTATTAACCACACTCCGCGAACGTATGAAACAAAACTCAGCAGAGTTAACGGCCAGCGGTAAATGGTTCTTTAACAAAATGTCACCTGGAACTAGCTTAAGTGCAGTGGCACATGCTGATGTGTTCTACTCAGCTGCCTTCGACGGCGATTCATTTACACGTAAGCAATTCGGTATGACAGCACAAGTCACGACACTTTGCCCATGTTCAAAAGAAATCAGTGAATACAGTGCACACAATCAGCGCGGCAACGTTAAAGTACTGATCGATATCGATGACAGTGTTGAACTGCCGGACACATATAAAGAAGACTTATATGAAATACTGGAGATCAACGCATCGAGCCAGCTGTATCCAATTTTAAAACGTACAGATGAAAAAATGGTGACTGAACGCGCCTATGAAAATCCGCGCTTCGTCGAAGATCTGATTCGTCTGGTTGCATATGATTTAGTAGAACTGGACTGGGTTAAAGGTTTTGAACTCGAATGCCGCAATGAAGAAAGTATTCATCAACACGATGCATTCAGCCGTTTAACTTATCAAAAATAATATAAAAAGAACGCCAGTGAGTCCGCATTCAGCGAACTTACCGGGCGTTCTTTTTTTGTTTAGCACTTAATCTTAAATTTTTAAAAAATGATTTCAGCATGGTGCTGCACTCTTCTTCAAGTACCCCGCTCACGACGTCAGCACGGTGATTAAACCGCGGTTCGTCCAGCAGATGCATCAAACTGTCGACCGTACCGCCTTTTTTGTCAGCAGCGCCGTAAACAACAAGCGGTACTCTCGACATAATAATTGCACCTGAACACATGACACACGGTTCCAGGGTGACATACAGGGTGCAGTCTTCCAAACGGAATGAGCCGACGGCTTCAGATGCTTTCTGAATGGCAAGGAGTTCAGCGTGCGTAACCGGATTCTGCGTCGTTTCACGTAAATTATGCGCCCGGCTGATTATTTCACCGTCTTTTACAACGACAGCGCCAATTGGCACTTCTCCGAGCGCTTCTGCTTTCTTCGCTTCATCGATGGCCGCCTTCATAAATTCATTATGCATCGAGCAGGAACTTCCCCTCTTTATCATATAAATCCATCACACTGTCGACGATTAAGTCGGCACCGGCTAAATGTTCCCGCTCGCCAGTTCCAGACAGCACACCGACAGTATACAGTCCTTCATCATAGCCAAGCATAGTGTCCGCAGCATTATCGCCGATCATAACCAGATCTTTAATATCAAAATTATGTTTATCGATAAAGCCTTTAATAAAACCGAATTCCGGTTTGTGATAATCATTGTCATCGCCGCAAATCACATCAAATATATACGGCTCCAGCTTAAATTTTTCGATAAATTTGAGCGTTGATGCTCTGCTGTCACTCGTCACAATGACATTTTTATAACCGTTATTCAAACCATGCGCCAAGACTGTGTTCACGCCGACGATCAGTTCCATGTCATCAGACAGCATCTGCAGGTTTTCTTCGTAAAAATCTTTAGCCCACTTTCCGCCGCCTGTTCTAAATGATTCAAACACTTGATGAATGTCGCTGCCGGTCCCGGAAGCGATCGTAGAGTTCGCTTTAATTTCACCGTCGATATAACCGAGTTCTTTGGCTACATCGGGAATAATTTCCTCGGCATTAAAGCGTTCGGCAAAATCATCGATACATTTTTTGGCGTATGGTGTCCAGAGTTTATGAAAGTTTAATAGTGTCCCATCCTTATCGTATAAAAGTATACGGTCCATTCGTCACCCTCCGCGAATCAGACAGGACATCTCTTAATCCTGACTGACTTTTTTCTGTATCGCTTCTATCATTGTATCAGTCATCTTGTCCAAATCAAAAGAAGCAGTAAAGCCCCATTGGCGTTTTGCTTCTGATGCATCGATGCTGTTCGGCCATGTTTCAGCAATGCCCTGTCTCACAGGATCGACATCATAAGACAGCTCAAAATCAGGATAGTGGCGGCGTATTGATGCTGCGACCATTTCCGGCTCGAGACTCATATTCGTGACATTAAAGGCATTGCGGTCTTCAAGTTTACTGCCGTCCGCTTCCATCAGGTCGATAATCGCCTGAATCGCATCGTCCATATACATCATATCCATGTATGTGTCTTTGCCGATAAACGAAGTATACTTGCCGTTTTTAACTGCTTCAAAGTAAATTTCTACAGCGTAGTCCGTCGTACCGCCGCCCGGCTCTCTCACGTGAGAGATTAGACCCGGGAATCTGACACCGCGAGTATCCACGCCGAATTTATCGAAGTAGTAGTTGCACAGCAGTTCTCCCGATACTTTGTTCACCCCGTACATAGTCGTCGGACGCTGAATCGTTGTCTGCGGTGTATTTTCTTTCGGTGTTGACGGTCCGAACGCTCCGATTGAGCTCGGTGTAAAGAATTGCAGGTTGAGTGCACGTGCTGTCTCCAGTGCATTCACTAAACCGCCCATATTAATATTCCAGGCCAGCATCGGATCTTTTTCACATGTCGCACTTAATAAGGCCGCAAGATGCATAATCGTATCTGCTTTAAATTCCCTTGCAATGCGTTCCATCGTGTCATAATCCGTTACGTCCATAATTTCAAACGGATTACCTTCAAGCGGTGAATCTGCAGGTGCTTTAATATCGGTCGGCAGAACATTCTCCTCTCCGTAAATTTCTCTTAATTTAACGGTCAGCTCCGTACCGATTTGTCCGAGCGCCCCTGTTACTATAATTCGTTCCATAATTGTTTCCCCTTATCGAAAAGTTTGTGTTTTAGTTAATAATGCCCAGTTCACGGCCGACTTTCGCATAGATTTCAAGCGCCTGATCGAGCATTTCTTTAGTATGTGCTGCTGTCGGCATGTTTCTCACGCGTCCAGTCCCTTTTGGCACTGTCGGGAAGACGATCGATTTTGCATATACCCCTTCTTCTTTCAGGCGTTTTGAGAATTCCTGCGCTTTTTTCTCTTCACCGATAATACATGGTGTAATTGGCGTTTCAGAGTTGCCGATTTCAAAGCCTAAATCTTTCAGTCCGGCTTTTAAGTAATCGCCGTTTTCCCAAAGTTTATCGTGCAGTTCAGTTGAAGCCATTAATGTTTTAACCGCTTCTGTAATTGCCTTCGTGTCGCCTGGTGTTAATGAAGTTGAGAATAAGAACGGACGTGCCGCCACTTTAAGGTAATCGATTAAATCCTGTGATCCGGCAACGTAACCGCCGACAACACCGATTGCTTTAGATAAAGTTCCCATTTGCAGGTCGATTTCTTTTTCCAGACCGAAATGTTTAACTGTTCCGGCACCTTTACCCATAACGCCTGAACCATGTGCATCATCCACATATGTAATCAGGTCAAATTCCTTAGCGATTTCAACGATTTCAGGAAGTTTAGCTACATCTCCGTCCATAGAAAATACGCCGTCTGTAATGTACATTACTTTTTTGTATAAGCCTGACTCTACCGCTTCTTTCGCTTTAGCGCGGAGATCGTCCATATCCGAATGATTGACTCGGATAATTTTCGCACGTGATAAACGGCAGCCGTCGATAATTGAAGCGTGATTAAGTTCATCCGACAAAATAGCGTCTTCTTTATTCATCACTGCCTGTATTGCTGCCATATTACAGTTAAAGCCTGACTGGAAAGCCACTGCTGCTTCAGTCCCTTTAAATTCAGCAAGTGTATTCTCAAGTTCAACATGCAGGTCAAGCGTACCGTTAATCGTACGCACTGCTCCGGCACCGACACCATGAGTTTTAATTGCTTCAATCGCTGCTTCTTTCAGCTTGTCGTTTGTTGCAAGACCTAAGTAGTTGTTAGAAGACAAGTTAATTAGGCGCTTGCCCGCTACTGTGATTTCAGGACCGTTTGCACCTTCTACTACATCTATTTCATTGTATAAGCCGTTGTCTTTCAAATACTCTAAATTCGATTGTAAATACTGCTCTAATTTTTGTGACATATACGTCCCCTCCTTGCCTTACATTTTAGCATATCTAAGCGCTTTCTTTGAACAATATCAAATTGTTTATATTGTTGTAATTTTCTAACTTCTAAGCAATTTATATTTTAAACTTCTCCGTGCTCTGATATTATGAATAGAAAACAGTGATGGAGGCGCGAACATGAGTATTAGAAATATCGCATCAGCTAAACTCCCGGAGATGGTTTTACACAGACGCCATATGCACATGCATCCGGAAGTATCATTTAAAGAAAAAGAAACTTATAAATTTATTTTGGATAAACTGACACAGCATCCGGAATTAAATATTCGTGAGCACGTCGGAAAAAATGATGACAACGAAGGTGCAGGTATCGTTGCATCAATTGGCGACGGCAGACCTCACATTGCCGTGCGTGCTGATTTTGATGCACTGCCGATTGAAGATCAAAAAGAAGTCCCTTATAAATCCCAAAATCCGGGGGCTATGCACGCTTGCGGTCACGATGGTCATACGAGTACCCTTTTAGGTTTAGTGGACGCTGTAGTGGCTAATAAGGCTAATTTAAAAGGGACTGTATCCTTTATCTTCCAATACGGGGAAGAAGAACAGCCTGGAGGTGCTAAAGCGATGACAGATGACGGCGCCCTTGAAGGTGTCGATAAAGTTTACGGCCAGCATTACTGGAGCCAGTTCCCGACTCATGAAGTCCAGACTAAACCAGGGGCGATGATTGCAAGCCCGGACGGATTCTACATCACTATTCAGGGCTCAGGCGGCCATGCGGCGTATCCTGATGCAACAGTGGATCCAATCGTCGTCGCAGCCGAGCTGATTACCAATCTTCAGACTGCCGTATCGAGACAAATTTCCCCAATAGAAAATGCAGTAGTGACCGTCGGCAGCGTTCAAGGCGGCGACGCTTTTAATGTTATCCCTGACACTGTAAGAATCGTCGGCACAGTCCGTACCTTTAAGCAAGAAGTTAAAGAGAAAATATATGAAATATTTAAAAATGAAGTCGAGTATACAACTAAAAAACGCGGTGCTTCAGCTGATATGAAATACACATTCGGCTACCCCGCTGTCATTAATCACGATGCGGAAGCTGAAGTAATTGCAGAAGCTGCAAAAGAGCTTGGCCTGCCGTACAAAGAAGCTGATCCTTTAATGATCGGTGAAGATTTTTCGTATTATATTTTAAATAAACCCGGTGCTTTCTTCTATACTGGTTCCGGCAATGAAAATAAGAAGACAACACCTGCTCACCATACAGATATGTTCGATCTCGATGAAGATGCACTTGAAACTGCCTTAATGATGTTCATGAAAATTCTTGAAAAAGAATCGGTGATAACATGGACCTAAAAGAGATTGAAGCTTCTGTAAATCAGCATTACAGCGAGATGGTGCAAATTCGCCGCCACCTCCATATGTATCCTGAACTTTCATTTAAAGAGGTGCATACACCTGCTTATATTGCGGACTATTTACGCGAGCTCTCTATCGACGTCAAAGAGGGCGTCGGCGGACGCGGTGTCGTCGGCAGGCTGATTGTCGATGAATCACTGCCAACCGTTGCTCTAAGAGCAGACTTCGATGCCCTGCCGATTCAGGACTTGAAAGACACGCCGTATAAATCAACCGTCCCAGGTGTGATGCATGCCTGCGGTCACGATGCACATACGGCAGTCGTACTTACCGCTGCAAAAATATTAAGCGGCATGAAAGATAAATTAAAAGGCAATATCGTCTTTATACATCAGCATGCTGAAGAAGTCGATCCCGGCGGCGCTATACAAATGATTGCTGACGGCTGTCTCGACGATGTCGATGCGATATTCGGCCAGCACGTTTCAACGTCTCTCGATGTTGGTACAATCGGTTATAAATACGGTACAGCGACCGGTATTCCCGATGACTTTACAGTAGTCATCAAAGGACGCGGCGGACACGCCTCACGTCCCCACAATACAATTGATCCTGTGGCAGCAGGAATCGCTCTATGCAATCAGCTGCAGTACGCTGTAACCAGGAGGACCAATGCCATGGACTCCGTCGTTTTATCAATTACGATGTTCAACGCCGGCAACCAGCATAATGTCATCCCTGATGAAGTCACAATCGGCGGCACCATCCGGACGTTCAATCACGACATGCAGGAAACGATGATCAATGAACTGAATCGCACACTCGAAGGACTGGTCACGACTACAGGAATTTCCTACGATCTCGATTATATGAGAGGCTATCCGCCTGTCGTTAACGATGATGCCATGACTGATATTGTGGTTGGCAGTGCAGAGAAAATGCCTTCAGTCACTCAGACAGAAAGACTCGATCCGGACCTCGGCGGAGAAGATTTTTCATATTATCTTCAGCGCGTCCCGGGAACATTCTTTTATACAGGTGTTAGAAATTCGAGTTTTAAAGCAGATTTCCCGCATCATCATGCCCACTTTGATATAGACGAAAAAGGGATGATTAACGCAGTCAGCGTAATGCTGGAGTCTGTATTTACCTATTTAGAAAAGGAGTCCCGATGATGGATATAAAACAACTTATAAATGAGAATTTTGATTCTATGGTAGAGATGAGAAGATATATGCATCAGCATCCTGAAGTTTCTTTCCAGGAAGAAAATACAAAACGGTGGATCTACAGCCAGATTAAAGATCTCGGTCTTGATATTAGACAGGATGTTGGCGGTAACGGTATTGTCGCCCGTCTCCAGGTCAATGATAATTTTAAAACTGTTGCATTGAGAGCAGACTTCGATGCCCTGCCGATTAATGATGAAAAAGATGTACCGTATAAATCGAAAACTCCCGGTGTGATGCATGCCTGTGGACATGATGCACATACCGCAATGCTGATTACGATTGCTAAAATTTTATCAGCACATAAAGATGAATTACCCGTCAATGTTGTGTTTTTACATCAGCATGCAGAGGAATTGCTGCCGGGCGGTGCTCAGGCAATGATTGCTGACGGTGCGCTCGATGATGTAGATTATGTAGTCGGTACTCATGTTTCTACTAAGTTCCCAGTCGGAACGATTAAATACAACTACGATACTATGTATGCCAATGCAGACTCATTTAAAATTACAGTTCACGGTCTCGGCGGCCACGGTGCGACGCCCCAAGTGACCCATGATCCAATCGTCGCTTCGGCATCATTAATCCAGCAAATTCAGTCAATCGTGTCGCGTTCAGTCAGCCCTTTGGACTCGGCAGTTGTGACCATCGGTGCTTATAATGCCGGAACTGTATTTAACGTCATCCCGGGCAAAGCTGAAATTAAAGGTACTTTTAGAACATATACTAAAGAGGTCAGAGAAATTGTAGCGAAACGCCTTGAACAAATCTGTCTCGGTATCAGTGCCAGTTTCAATGTTAATGCAGATCTCGAAGTCATGTACGGCTATCCTTCGTTGAAAAATAATCACGATTTGCTCGACTACGTTATGGATAACGTTCGGGGGGACGCCGCATTTGTATCAGATGTAGAGGAAGTGGGTCCAGCGATGGGCGGAGAAGATTTCTCATATTTCGCCGAGGAAAAACCCGGCTGTTATTTCTATACAGGCGTGAGAAACAGCGATAAGAAGGCTGACAGCCCTCATCATCACCCGATGTTTGATATCGATGAAGATGGCATGAAGAGCGGTGTTGAAACACTTCTAAAAACTGTTTTATACTTCGATAAAAATAAATAAAAAAAGAAGGCTGAGATTTTAAAATCTCAGCCTTCTTTTTATTGAAAGTTGTATCAGTACAAAATATTATTTTGTAATTTCAGTTACAACGCCTGATCCTACAGTACGTCCACCTTCGCGGATTGAGAAACGAGTACCGTCTTCAATAGCGATTGGTGAAATAAGTTCTACTGTCATTTCAACGTTGTCACCAGGCATTACCATTTCAGTTCCTTCTGGTAAGTTAACTACACCAGTCACGTCAGTTGTACGGAAGTAGAACTGTGGACGGTAGTTAGTGAAGAATGGAGTGTGACGTCCACCCTCTTCTTTTGAAAGAACATAAACTTCAGCTTTGAAGTTTGTGTGTGGTGTAATTGAACCTGGAGCAGCTAAAACCTGTCCGCGCTGAATGTCTTCACGTGAAACCCCACGTAAAAGAGCACCGATGTTGTCACCAGCTTCAGCATAGTCAAGAAGCTTACGGAACATTTCTACACCTGTAACAGTTGTTTTCTTAGACTCAGTGATACCGATGATTTCGATTTCTTCACCGACTTTAACTTGTCCACGCTCAACACGTCCTGTAGCAACTGTACCACGGCCAGTGATTGAGAATACGTCCTCAACAGGCATCATGAATGGTTTGTCAGAATCGCGTTCTGGAGTAGGAATGTACTCATCAACAGCGTTCATAAGGTCAAGAATTTTTTGTTCGTACTCTGCGTCGCCTTCAAGAGCTTTAAGAGCTGAACCAGCAATTACAGGAAGATCGTCGCCAGGGAAGTCATATTCAGAAAGTAATTCACGAACTTCCATTTCAACTAATTCAAGTAATTCTTCGTCGTCTACCATGTCAACTTTGTTTAAGAATACAACAAGTGCAGGTACACCTACGTTACGTGAAAGCAGGATGTGCTCACGAGTTTGTGGCATTGGGCCATCAGCAGCAGATACTACTAAGATAGCGCCGTCCATTTGTGCAGCACCAGTGATCATGTTTTTAACATAGTCAGCGTGTCCTGGGCAGTCAACGTGTGCATAGTGACGTGATTCAGTTTCGTACTCGATGTGAGACGTGTTAATTGTAATACCACGCTCTTTTTCTTCTGGTGCGTTATCAACCATGTCATAGCTTTGTGCTTCGCCGCCGCCATGTTTAGATAATACAGTTGCGATAGCAGCTGTTAAAGTTGTTTTACCGTGGTCAACGTGACCAATAGTACCAATGTTGGCATGTGTTTTTGAACGGTCAAATTTTTCTTTACCCATTGTAAAATACCTCTCCTTATATAGAACATTATTTTTTATTTAAAACTCGAGAGCGGGGTAAACCCGCCTCGAAGTCTTTCTTACAACACTTATAAAGCATTTACTTCAAAAAATCAAGTATATGAATTAAGCACCTGTATTTTTCTTGATGATTTCTTCAGAAACTGATTTAGGAACTTCTTCATAGTGGTCGAATACCATTGTATAAGTACCGCGGCCTTGAGTGTTTGAACGTAATGATGTTGCATATCCGAACATTTCAGAAAGTGGAACGAAAGCGTTAACGACTTGAGCGTTACCGCGAGCATTCATACCTTCTACACGTCCGCGGCGACTTGTTACGTCACCCATGATATCACCTAAATATTCTTCAGGCATTACGATTTCAACTTTCATCATCGGCTCTAAAAGAACAGCTTTACATACTTTTGCTGCTTCTTTCAGTGCAAGTGATGCTGCAACTTTAAACGCCATCTCAGATGAATCGACATCGTGATATGATCCGTCGTAAAGTTTAGCCTTAACGTCAACTAATGGATAGCCGGCTAATACACCGTTTTCCATAGAATCTTTAAGTCCTGCTTCTACTGAAGGAATATATTCACGTGGAACTACCCCGCCGACAATTGCGTTTTCGAATTCGAAACCGCCACCTTGTTCGTTTGGAGTAAATTCAATGTGAACATCACCGAACTGACCGCGACCACCCGATTGACGAGCAAATTTACCTTGTACCTTAGCTGGTACAGTAAATGTTTCACGGTAAGATACCATTGGCGCACCAACGTTACATTCAACTTTGAATTCACGTTTCATACGGTCAACTAGTACGTCTAAGTGAAGTTCACCCATACCGCCGATAATAACCTGTCCAGTTTCCTGGTCAGTACGTGCAGTAAATGTCGGGTCTTCTTCTTGCAGTTTAACAAGTGCAGTCGTCAGTTTATCCTGGTCACCTTTAGATTTCGGCTCAACCGATAAGTGAATAACCGGTTCAGGGAATTCCATAGATTCAAGAATAATATCAAGTTTTTCCTGAGTAAGCGTATCGCCGGTACCAGTGTCTTTAAGACCTACTGCAGCAGCGATATCTCCTGAATAAACAGTTGAGATTTCTTCACGTGAGTTGGCGTGCATCTGTAAGATACGGCCGACACGTTCACGCTTGTTTTTAGTAGTATTCTTAACGTAAGAACCAGCATCAAGTGTACCAGAGTACACGCGGAAGAAAGTAAGTTTACCAACGAATGGATCTGTCATTACTTTAAACGCTAATGCTGCAAACGGTTCAGAATCATCTGGTTTTGCAATATATTCTTCTTCTTCATTGTCGACTTTATGACCGACGATCGGTTTAACGTCTAATGGTGAAGGCAGATATTCTACTACTGCATTTAACAGTAATTGAACACCTTTGTTTTTAAATGCTGTACCGCAGAGTGCCGGATAGAATTCAACGTCACAAGTCGCTTTACGAATTGCAGCTTTTAATTCTTCGACAGGAATGTCTTCTCCACCGAGGTATTTTTCCATAATGTCTTCATTGACATCAGCTAAACCTTCGATAAGAGCTTCTCTTCCTTCTAAAGCTCTGTCCATGTGTTCTTCAGGGATATCAACTGTTTCAATATCCGTTCCGAGGTCATTACTGTAAAGGTGAGCTTTCATTTCTACAAGGTCAATGATACCTGAGAAGCTGTCTTCAGCACCAATTGGTAATTGAATCGGGTGTGTATTTGCTTGTAAACGGTCTCTGATTGTGCCTACAGAATACTGGAAGTCTGCACCAATCTTGTCCATTTTGTTTACAAATACGAGTCTTGGAACACCGTATGTTGTCGCTTGACGCCATACTGTTTCCGTTTGCGGCTCAACACCTGATTGTGCATCAAGTACTGTTACCGCACTATCAAGTACACGAAGTGAACGTTCAACTTCAACTGTGAAGTCTACGTGTCCTGGTGTATCGATAATGTTTACACGGTGGCCGTCCCACTGAGCTGTTGTCGCAGCAGATGTGATCGTGATTCCACGTTCCTGCTCCTGCTCCATCCAGTCCATTTGTGAAGCACCTTCGTGTGTTTCACCAAGTTTGTGGATACGTCCTGTGTAATAAAGAATACGTTCAGTCGTCGTAGTTTTACCTGCATCGATGTGTGCCATGATACCGATATTACGAGTGTTTTCTAATGAGAATGGTCTTGCCATGAGTATTCTTTGCTCCTTCCAGGTATGGATTAGATATATATACTAAAAGAGATTGCATCCTACCAGCGGTAGTGTGCAAATGCTCTGTTAGCTTCAGCCATTTTATGACTTTCTTCGCGTTTCTTAACTGCTCCACCTGTGTTGTTTGCAGCATCAAGAATTTCGTTAGCTAATCTTTCTTCCATTGTCTTTTCCCCACGCAGACGTGCGTAGTTCACAAGCCAACGTAGGCTTAGAGTAGTACGGCGTTCTGGACGAACTTCAACCGGTACTTGGTAGTTTGACCCACCAACACGGCGTGCTTTAACCTCAAGAAGTGGCATAATGTTTTCAATCGCTTCGTCAAAAACCTCCATAGCATCTTTACCAGAACGTTCTTGTACTAGATCAAATGCGTTATAAAGAATTTTTTGCGAAGTTCCTCGTTTACCGTCGATCATCATTTTGTTGATGAGTTTAGTCACAAGTTTAGAGTTGTGAATCGGATCCGGTAAAACATCTCTTTTAGGTACTGGACCTTTACGTGGCATAATTATCCTCCTTCCAATTTTTATTTTATCATTTTTTAAATGTCTTTTCGCATCTAAAGTGACGAATTATTACTTGTCGCCTTTAGGCTTTTTAGCACCGTAATGTGAACGGCTTTGTTTACGGCCTTCAACACCTGAAGTATCAAGCGCACCACGTACTACGTGATAGCGTACCCCCGGTAAGTCTTTAACACGTCCTCCGCGGATAAGTACAACACTGTGTTCTTGCAGGTTGTGCCCAATTCCAGGAATATACGCGTTAACTTCAATGTTATTTGATAATCTCACACGTGCATATTTACGTAAAGCAGAGTTTGGTTTTTTAGGAGTCATAGTACCTACACGTGTACAAACACCGCGTTTTTGTGGCGCAGCGTCAGTCGTAACGCGTTTCTTAAGACTGTTAAAACCTCTGTTTAATGCAGGAGAGTCAGATTTTTGTGATTTAGTACTGCGTGATTTTCTGATTAACTGATTAATTGTTGGCATAATCGAATGTCCTCCTCTCTTATTCTTAATCCACACATCCAGGTGGTTCATTTTTAGAGTATAAAAAATCTGTAAGATATAAATCTTACAAAATACACTTTGTCTCCTTTACTAATACGCACAAAGCGCCTCATAAAGTAACCTTAATAATAATACCATTATGCCAAGTCGAGTGTCAAGCGTTCCCGGCAAAAAAACTATTGCTGTACTGACGTAATTAAAAATATAAGCCGCCCCTTTCGGGACGGCTTTTGCATCCGTATTTGACCCATCAATACGATGCTGTTTTGCTGATTCAGTCCTTTGAAATTAGTCTTCTAAAAGAACGACTTCATCTTCCGGCACTGCATTTTCAGCTACATCTATTTCTACATCTTTATAATTTGTCATTCCCGTACCTGCAGGAATCAGTTTACCGATAATAACGTTCTCTTTAAGTCCGAGAAGATCATCGCGCTTACCTTTAATCGCTGCATCAGTCAGGACACGTGTTGTTTCCTGGAAGCTGGCTGCTGATAAGAAACTTTCAGTTTCCAGAGATGCTTTCGTAATACCAAGCAGAACCGGTTTTGCAGTTGCCGGACGTTTTCTCTGTTTGAATATCTCTTTGTTTGCATCTGTGAAAGTATGAATTTCTACTAAAGCACCCGGTAATAATGACGTATCGCCGGCATCGATAATGCGTACTTTACGCAGCATTTGACGAACCATAACCTCAACGTGTTTATCACCGATTTCTACCCCTTGCATGCGGTATACTTTCTGTACTTCTTTCAGCAGGTATTCCTGTGTCGTATTTAAACCAGCAACTTGAAGCAGCTGTTTCGGTTCGATTGAACCTTCATTCAATACTTCACCAGGACCGACTTTATCACCAATTTCAACGAGCAGGCGTGCAGCTCCCGGCACCATGTAAGTGCGCGTTTCCTGTTCACCTTTAACTTTAACTTCCTGCTGGCGGTCTTTAACGACTTCAATATCCGTTACCGTACCGTGAATTTCTGAAATTTGCGCCTGCCCTTTTGGATTACGCGCTTCAAATAATTCCTGGATACGCGGCAGACCTTGTGTAATATCGCTACCTGCTACACCACCTGTGTGGAATGTACGCATTGTAAGCTGTGTACCTGGTTCACCAATTGATTGAGCGGCAATGGTACCCACTGCTTCGCCGACTTCAACTTTTTCACCAGTCGCAAGGTTTTTACCATAGCAGCGTTCACATACACCGTGACGTGTATTACATGTAAATGCTGAACGGATATATACTTCTTCAATTCCGCTGTTTACAATCTCTTTAGCAATATCCGGAGTAATTAATTCATTGCTGCCGATAATTACTTCATCGCTTTCAGGATGTCTTACAGTTTCCTTAACATAACGGCCTTCTAGACGGTCGATCAGCGGCTCTATCAGTTCTGAACCTTCTGTCAGCGCTGATACAAGCAGACCTTTATCAGTACCGCAATCTTCTTCGCGAACGATAACGTCCTGAGCAACGTCAACAAGACGGCGTGTCAGGTAACCGGAGTCAGCAGTTTTCAGTGCAGTATCGGCAAGACCTTTACGCGCACCGTGAGTAGAGATAAAGTACTCGAGTACTGTCAGACCTTCACGGAAGCTTGATTTAATCGGCAGCTCGATAATTTCACCTGACGGGTTCGCCATCAGTCCGCGCATACCTGCAAGCTGTGTAAAGTTTGATGCGTTACCGCGGGCACCTGAATCACTCATCATGAAGATTGGGTTTAGACGATCTAATGAGGCCATCAGTTTGTCCTGAATAATATCTTTAGATTTTGTCCAAAGTTCAATAACTGCATTGTAACGTTCTTCTTCGGTAATTAAACCGCGTGAGAATTGTTTCTGAACTTTTTCAACTTTTTCTTCAGTTTCATCGATGATTACTTGTTTTTCAGGAAGTACAACGATATCTGAAACTCCTACAGTAATACCCGCTTTCGCTGAGTATTTAAAGCCGAGATCTTTCATAAGGTCAAGCATGACAGATGTTTCTGTAATGTGGAACTTATTGAAGACTTCTGCGATAACCTGTCCAAGGAATTTCTTGTTAAACGGATCAACAAGCGGCATTTCCTGTATTTTTCCGCGTAAACCATCTTCACCTAAATCTTCAGCATCAATGAAGTATTTATTTGGTGTTTTACGTTCTAAGTTTTCTTTTGTCGGCTCATTCAGATAAGGGAATGATGGCGGCATAATCTCGTTAAAGATAACCTTGCCGACAGTCGTCATCAGAATTTTACCTGTATTTTCTTCCGATACTTTTTCTGTCGAAAGCACTTGTGTGTGCATACCAATTCTTGTATGAAGTGACACATAACCATTCTGGTATGCCATAACTACTTCATCGATACTCTTGAAGATATGACCTTCATTCTTCATGTCTTCGCGCTCAAGTGTTAAGTAGTAGTTCCCGAGGACCATATCCTGAGACGGTGTAACTACCGGCTTACCATCTTTAGGGTTAAGAATGTTTTGAGCAGCGAGCATCAGCATGCGGGCTTCAGCCTGTGCTTCTTTAGATAGAGGTACGTGAACAGCCATCTGGTCACCGTCAAAGTCAGCGTTATATGCTGTTGTAACTAACGGGTGAAGACGGATTGCACGGCCTTCAACTAATGTAGCTTCGAATGCCTGGATACCGAGTCGGTGAAGCGTTGGTGCACGGTTTAACAGTACAGGGTGTTCTGAAATAACATCTTCCAGCACGTCCCACACTTCGTTCTCCAAGCGCTCGATTTTACCTTTGGCATTTTTAATGTTTGTTGCTAAATCACGTGATACAAGTTCTTTCATAACGAAAGGCTTGAACAGTTCCAGCGCCATTTCTTTAGGCAGTCCGCACTGATACATCTTCAGTCCAGGTCCAACGACGATTACTGAACGGCCAGAATAGTCAACACGTTTACCGAGTAAGTTCTGACGGAAACGTCCTTGTTTACCTTTCAGCATATGAGACAGTGATTTAAGCGGACGGTTACCTGGTCCTGTAACAGGACGGCCGCGACGGCCGTTATCGATCAGTGCATCTACAGCTTCCTGCAGCATGCGCTTCTCATTTTGAACAATGATTCCAGGTGCGCCTAAATCCAGAAGACGTTTCAGACGGTTATTACGATTAATTACACGACGGTATAAGTCGTTCATATCACTTGTTGCAAAACGGCCGCCGTCTAATTGAACCATCGGACGGATTTCCGGCGGTATAATCGGCAGTACATCGAGGATCATCCAAGATGGATCGTTGCCTGAGTGACGGAACGCTTCAACGACTTCAAGACGTTTGATTGCACGTGTTAAACGTTGTCCTGTAGCTGTTTCCAGTTCTTTTCTCAGCATTTCCAACTCAGAATTCAAATCGACTTGCTGAAGTAATTCTTTAATTGCTTCAGCACCCATTTTAGCTGTGAAAGTATTGCCGAATTTATCGTAATACTCGCGGTATTCACGTTCGCTCAGCAGCTGTTTAGGTTCAAGACCTGTAGGTCCCGGCTTGATTACAGCATAAGAAGCGAAGTAAATAATTTCTTCCAGTGAACGCGGTGACATATCTAAAAGCAGACCCATGCGTGAAGGGATGCCTTTAAAGTACCAGATGTGAGTTACAGGGGCAGCAAGTTCAATGTGCCCCATTCTTTCGCGTCTAACTTTAGCGCGTGTAACTTCAACACCGCAGCGGTCACAAACCATTCCTTTATATCTGACACGTTTGTATTTACCGCAGCTGCATTCCCAGTCTTTTGTCGGTCCGAAAATTTTCTCGCAGAATAAACCGTCACGTTCCGGTTTTAAAGTTCTGTAGTTAATCGTTTCCGGTTTCTTAACTTCTCCGAAAGACCATGAACGAATTTTTTCCGGTGACGCTAAACCAATTTTCATATATTTGAATCTATTAACATCTATCAATGAGCTTTCCTCCCTAATGTTTTCTCGAAGCTCAGCACATTACTCAGTAACATTCTCGTTTTTCACTGGGCCTGTTACGTTATCCGATTGAGTCGGTTGGCTTTCTATCTCATCATCTTCTGTATCGCGCAATTCAATTTCTTCGTCGTTTTCATCCATAATACTTACGTCAAGGCCTAAACTTTGAAGTTCTTTCATCAATACTCTGAATGATTCCGGAACACCTGGTTTAGGTAAGTTTTCACCTTTAACAATCGCTTCATATGTTTTCACACGGCCGACTGTATCATCGGATTTAACTGTTAAGATTTCCTGCAGCGTATAAGCAGCACCGTATGCTTCAAGTGCCCATACTTCCATCTCACCGAAACGCTGTCCGCCGAACTGAGCTTTACCGCCAAGTGGCTGCTGCGTAACTAATGAGTAAGGACCAGTACTTCTTGCGTGAAGTTTATCGTCTACCATGTGCGCAAGTTTCAGCATGTACATAACACCGACAGAAATACGGTTTTCAAATGGATCGCCTGTACGGCCATCGTATAATACCGTCTTACCATCACGTGCAAGACCTGCTTCTTCCATTGTTGTCCACACATCTTCTTCATTCGCTCCGTCAAATACAGGAGAGGCCATTCTTAAGCCCATCGCTCTTGCCGCCATACCAAGGTGCAATTCAAGCACCTGCCCGATGTTCATACGTGATGGAACCCCAAGCGGGTTAAGCATGATGTCAATAGGCGTACCGTCTGGCATATAAGGCATATCTTCTTCAGGTAAAATCTTAGAAATTACACCTTTGTTACCGTGACGTCCGCACATCTTATCACCTTCAGAGATTTTTCTCTTCTGAACGATATAAACGCGAACAAGCTGGTTTACACCAGGAGATAATTCGTCTCCGTCTTCGCGGTTGAATACTTTAACATCGAGTACGATTCCGCCTGCACCATGAGGTACACGCAGTGAAGTATCTCTGACTTCGCGGGCTTTCTCACCGAAAATAGCGTGCAGAAGACGTTCTTCTGCAGTTAATTCAGTCACACCCTTAGGTGTTACTTTACCAACGAGAATATCTCCGTCGATGACTTCAGCACCGATGTGAACAATTCCGCGGTCATCCAGCTTTTTAAGTGCGCTGTCAGAAACGTTAGGAATATCACGCGTGATTTCTTCAGGTCCGAGTTTTGTATCTCTTGACTCAGATTCGTACTCTTCGATATGAATTGAAGTGTATACATCTTGTTTTACAAGACGTTCACTCATAATTACAGCATCCTCGTAGTTATAACCGTCCCAAGTCATAAAGCCGACTACAACGTTTCTTCCAAGCGCCATTTCACCGTTGTCCATAGAAGGACCGTCAGCTAAAATTTCGCCTTTTGTAACGATGTCGCCTTCAGCAATGATTGGTTTTTGGTTATAGCAAGTTCCGGCATTGGAACGTATAAATTTAGACATTCTGTAAACATCTTTTTCAGTTTCAACGTCTTTGCCGTTTTTATCTTCAATACGGCGAACGTGAATTTCTTTCGCTTCAACGTGCTCAACACGCCCTCTGTAGCGGGCAACAACAGCAGCACCTGAGTCTCTTGCAGACACGTGTTCCATACCTGTTCCGATAAACGGAGATTCAGGGTTCAATAATGGAACTGCCTGACGCTGCATGTTCGCACCCATCAGTGCACGGTTGGAGTCATCGTTTTCAAGGAATGGAATACATGCTGTCGCAGCAGATACTACCTGCTTCGGCGATACGTCCATGTAATCCATACGGTCGCGCTGCATTTGAGTGTTATTACCGCGGAAACGGCAAATCACTTCATCATCAACGAACGAACCATCTTCAGCCAGAACAGCATTCGCCTGTGCAACAACATAGCTGTCTTCTTCATCAGCTGTTAAGTAATCGATCTCATTCGTTACTTTGTTTGTTTCAGGGTCAACTCTTCTATAAGGTGTTTCGATAAAACCAAAGTCGTTCACACGCGCATAACTTGACAACGTGTTAATCAGACCGATATTCGGGCCCTCAGGCGTTTCAATCGGACACATACGGCCGTAGTGAGAGTAGTGAACGTCACGTACTTCCATACCGGCACGTTCACGAGTTAAACCGCCGGGTCCTAAGGCAGATAAACGGCGTTTGTGCGTCAATTCTGCAAGAGGATTCGTCTGGTCCATGAACTGTGATAATTGAGAGCTTCCGAAGAACTCTTTAATCGATGCAATCACAGGACGGATGTTGATTAGCTGCTGTGGTGTCACAGTTTCTGTATCCTGAATTGACATTCTTTCGCGCACAACACGTTCCATACGGGAAACACCGATACGGAATTGATTTTGTAACAGCTCACCGACTGAACGCAGACGGCGGTTTCCTAAGTGGTCGATATCATCTGTATAACCGACACCTTCTAATAAATTAAAGAAGTAACTCATTGAAGAAATAATATCTGAAGGTGTGATTGATTTAACTTCCACATCAGGGAAGGCGTTACCGATAACAGTCGTAGAATGTTCTTCGTTATTTCGCGACTGAACTTTCACAGATTGAATTTCTACAGGCTCGTCTAAGAGACCTTGTTCAAGGTGGAAAGTTTTAAGGTTTGCAGTTGTTTCAAGCTGTTCCATAATTGAATCTAAAGTACGGCGATCAATTGTTGAACCTGCTTCTGCGATGATTTCACCTGTCTCTGAGTCTACAACCGGTTCTGTAAGCACTTGGTTGAAGAGACGGTTTTGAAGATGAAGTTTCTTATTCATCTTGTAACGTCCGACATTTGCAAGGTCGTAACGTTTCGGATCAAAGAATCTCGAATATAATAAATTACGTGCGTTTTCTACTGTTGGAGGCTCGCCTGGACGCAATCTTTCATATATTTCTAACAGGGCCTGGTCGACTGTTTCTGTCGCATCTTTCTCAAGCGTATTACGAAGATATTCGTTATCGCCGAGAATGTTGATGATTTCTTCGTCTGTAGCAAAACCTAAAGCACGGAGCAATACCGTAATCGGTAATTTACGCGTGCGGTCGATTCTTACATAAACGACATCTTTTGCGTCGATTTCATATTCTAACCATGCGCCACGGTTAGGGATGACTGTTGCTCCGAAGTTCAATTTACCATTTTTGTCGAACTTCTCAGAGAAATATACAGATGGGCTTCTTACTAATTGCGAAACGATAACACGTTCTGCGCCATTAATAATAAAAGTCCCTGTGTCCGTCATCAATGGGAAGTCTCCCATAAATACATCCTGCTCTTTTACTTCGCCGGTTTCTTTGATGACTAAACGAACTTTCACTCTCAGCGGTGCTGAGTAAGTTGAGTCGTGATCTTTCGCTTCTTCCTCGTTATACTTCGGCTCGCCGAGTTTATAATCGACAAATTCTAAAGACATATTCCCAGTAAAATCCTCTACCGGAGAAATATCTTTAAACATTTCGATCAGACCGGTTTCTAAAAACCACTCGTACGATTTCGTCTGAATCTCAATTAAGTTAGGTAATTCTAACTTCTCTTCGATACGCGCATAACTTCTACGTTGTGCATGTCTTCCATACTGAATCAATTGACTCATCGACAGATTCACCCCTAATAATATTTGCGTAAACTATAATGGATATTTAAAAGGTATTCAGCTCAAAAGACAAAAAGAAAACGGAATCGTATTCAACCCCATTTCCTATTAAACTGGACACTTGTTTAAAATGCTCCATTCAACAGTTGCACAGAAAAGTACATACTTATTGATATTAATTTTACATTCTATAAGAATAACATAGACAATTTGTCAAGTCAATTATATAAAATCTTTTATTTAGTGCTCTTCAGGATGTAATATCCCTTATCCTTCGACACTGTCTCCACATTGCCAAACAATGATTTCAAATGTTTTTTATACGAAGGCATACCTTGTTTTTTCTGAACAACCATATACAAAGCACCGCCATCACTTAACCGTTTGAATCCATCATTTAACATTTCGAGCACTGTGTCTTTCCCTGCCCTAAAAGGCGGGTTAGTAACGTACAATTCTGCCGATAATTCCAGCGCGTCATAACTATCCCTGCTCAGCACGTCGGCATCGATCTTTTCCCGGCGTGTATTTTCAATCGATAACTGTTTCGCATCTTCATTCACTTCAACCATTACAGGTTTCAATTCCAGCTCTCTGCCAAGAACAGTACCAATTGGGCCATAGCCCGCACCCATATCAATCATAGTCCCGGTTCCGTTAAAATCCGAAAATACAGTTCTGATTAATACTTCCGTACCATAATCAATCTGATTTTTAGAAAATACGCCGCGATCTGTTTTAAAGCGGTAGACATGATCGTTGAAGCTGAATTTTATTTCGCTGAATTCATGCGGAGTATTATCCGTAGTAAAATAGTGAGACATTAAGAATCCCCCCAATAGGTGATAGTAACTAAAAAAGTCCCCGATAAACTGATGTTTACGGGAACCTTTTTGTGTCAAAAATTATTGATATTACTTAACTTCTACGCCAGCGCCAACTTCTTCAAGTTGAGCTTTAAGAGCTTCAGCGTCTTCTTTAGAAAGACCTTCTTTAACAACTTTAGGAGCGCCGTCAACTAGCTCTTTAGCATCTTTAAGACCAAGACCAGTAGCTTCGCGAACTACTTTGATTACTTTAATCTTAGATGAACCTGCAGATGTAAGTTCTACATCAAATTCTGTTTTCTCTTCAGCAGCAGCAGCTTCTCCGCCACCTGCAGCAGCTACAGGAGCAGCAGCTGTTACGCCGAATTCTTCTTCAATTGCTTTTACTAAGTCGTTTAATTCTAAAACTGACATTTCTTTAATACTTTCAATGATTTGTTCATTGTTAGCCATGATAATATTCCTCCATTTTTTTGTTGTTTTTTTGCGGCTTAAAAATTAAGCTTCGCCGTTTTCTTGTTCTTTCTCTTCACCAATTGCTTTAACTGCATATGCGAAGTTGCGGACTGGTGCTTGCAATACTGATAACAGCATTGAAAGAAGTCCGTCTCTTGATGGTAGAGATGCAATAGATTTTACATCTTCTGCCGGTACGAAACTGCCTTCGATAACACCCGCTTTAATTTCTAAAGCTTCGTGTTGTTTAGAGAATTCGTGGATGAGTTTAGCAGGCGCGATAACATCTTCGTTAGAAAATGCGATTGCACTCGGGCCGACTAGGAATTCATTAAGCTCTGTTAAGCCTTGAGCTTCCGCAGCACGGCGAACCATCGTGTTTTTGTAAACTTTGAATTCAATTCCAGCATCACGTAATTGCTTACGTAATTCAGTTACTTCAGAAACTGTTAAACCGCGGTAGTCTACTAATACTGTAGATACTGAGTTTTTAAGCTGTTCTGAAATCACTTCAACGTGCTGTTGTTTTTGTTCAATCACGTTTGACATGTAGTTACACCTCCATTATTTTTTGGTGCAAATAAAAAAGCACCTTTTACCCGCGGCAAAAAGTGCTTGAATTTATATAGATATCATTCAAGTCATTTTTATTTGCCTCGGCAGGAATACTATTAAGCTGTTTTGTTCAGCTCCTGCTGTCTTAGGTAATCTTTAAAATTTACAAGTGTAAATATACCTGATATATCTACACTTGTCAATATTTATTTTTAGACAGTTCTTACAGCATTAGGGTCAACTGTAATACCAGGGCCCATAGTGCTTGAAACAGTTACAGATTTGAAGTAAACACCTTTAGATGATGCAGGTTTAGCTTTATCAAGTGCATCGTGAATTGCTTTAAAGTTTTCTACAAGCTGATCATCGCTAAATGAAACTTTACCGATTCCAACATGTACTATACCAGCTTTTTCAGCACGGTATTCAACTTTACCAGCTTTGATTTCTTCAACTGCTTTCGTTACATCCATTGTTACTGTACCAGTTTTAGGGTTAGGCATTAGTCCTTTAGGTCCGAGTACTCGTCCTAATTTACCAACTTCGCCCATCATGTCCGGTGTTGCAACGATAACATCGAAATCAAACCATCCACCATTAATTTTTTGTGCTAATTCTGCTTCGCCTACGTAATCTGCGCCAGCTGCTTCTGCTTCTTTAGCTTTATCGCCTTTAGCAAATACTAATACACGCTGTGACTTACCAGTACCATGCGGCAACACTAGTGCTCCACGGATCTGCTGATCATTTTTACGCGTATCAATACCTAGACGGAATGCTACTTCAACTGAAGCATCAAAGTTAGCAACATGCGTTTCTTTAGCAAGTTTAATTGCTTCTTCAATTGAGAAAACAGAGTTTTGATCAAACTTCTCTAGAGCAGCTTGATACTTTTTACCTCTCTTAGCCATATCTATTCCTCCTTGTGGTTATAGCGGGGTTAATCCTCCCACGACCGTATTAATACTTTAATTTATTTTTCGACAGTGAAGCCCATGCTTCTAGCTGTACCTTCGACCATTAAAACTGCTGCGTCTACTGATGATGCGTTTAAGTCTTCCATTTTCGTTTCAGCGATTTCACGAACTTGTGCCGCTGTTACAGTTGCCACCTTGTTTTTGTTAGGTTCGCCAGAACCTTTCTCAACGTTAGCTGCTTTTTTAAGAAGAACAGCTGCCGGCGGAGTTTTTGTAATAAATGTGAATGAGCGATCTTCAAATACTGAGATTTCAACAGGAATAATCAGACCTGCCTGCTCTTGTGTACGCGCATTGAATTCTTTACAGAATCCCATGATGTTTACACCTGCTTGACCTAGTGCTGGACCTACCGGTGGTGCCGGGTTCGCCTTGCCTGCAGGAATTTGCAATTTCACAACATTAATAACTTTTTTAGCCACGATGTTGCACCTCCTCATAATCGTGATGTGGTCACAGGATGTTTAGATTTCATCCTCCCACTCTCCATCTGTTATATAAAATAAAGATGGCCGCAAATTTGCGACCATGAAAGTATAGCACATAATAGTTACATATTTCAATATAAAAATTAAAGTTTTTCTATTTGGTCGAATTCAACCTCAACCGGTGTTTCACGTCCGAACATTTCTACCAGCACTGTCAGCTTGTAATGTTCCTCATCGATAGATTCAATGACGCCGCTCTGATTATTGAAAGGACCCGCAACAATATTGATGGATTCTCCAACAGAAACTTCCACATCGACAATTTTTTCTGACATTCCCATTTGACGCAGAATAAATTTAACTTCTTCCGGCAGCAGCGGGTTCGGCTTGCTGCCCGCTCCTTGAGAACCGACAAAACCTGTCACGCCGGGAGTATTTCTTACGACATACCATGATTCATCTGTCATGACTAATTCCACGAGCACATAACCCGGGAATGTTTTCTTCATTGCTGTTTTCTTTTTGCCGTCTTTAATCGTCGTTTCTTCCTCTTCGGGAATAACCACTCTGAAAATTAAATCCTGCATGTTCATTGATTCAAGGCGCGCCTCTAAGTTTGCCTTTACTTTGTTTTCATATCCTGAATAAGTATGTACTGCATACCATTGCTTGTCTAGAGACATTTTACCGCTCCTTTAAAATTACATAAGATCAATTAATGCTGTAATACCGATATCCAGCAAGTAGAAAAATATTAGGAAAAATACGACAGTGAATACTACTGTCGTTGTATAACGGACTACTTCCTGCCCTGTTGGCCAGCTGACTTTTTTCATCTCGCTAACAACATTTTGGAAGAAGTTCTTATTATTATTCATCAACCGTTCCTCCTGAACTATATAGAACTTTTGTGCGTTGTATGCTTATTGCATTTTGGACAATGTTTTTTCATGACGAGTCTTTCGTTGTGAACCGGCTTGTTTAACGTATAGTTACGCGAGCCGCAGTCGCTGCAAATAAGAGCAATTTTCATCGTAAATTCCTCATTTCAATTCTAATATACTATATCGGCTTGAGGCGCTGTTGTCAACAATCGTGTGTAAATCTTCAATCTCGCCGAGCTTAAATTTTATCCTGTAAGTCGTGCTGAGGATCGTCTCTGAATCCTTATTTAAAATGACTGCGATATCGTTGAAAGTACAGCCTTCAAAAAGCAGTTTCATTACCTGTTTTTCAAAATGCGATAAATTATTCACCGCTTCAACGTATTCCGCCTGCATTTCTTTAACGATAAGATGAGAAAGCGCATGTTTATTCTGATACAGCCAAGCTTCATTCGGATCGAGATCGATCTGATGCCAGGAATTGAAATAATTAATATAATCGTACATTTTTAAACGGCAGGATCGCAATACATAATTTCTGTAATGTCCCTTGTTGCCGTCGTACTTCTGACACAGATACAGCGCATGACACATCATTTCCTGAATCAAATCTTCTCTGTCGTGTTCATTCAAATCATATTTAAATGTCATTCTTCTAATTGCCGGGCGAATCAGCTGGTCAATGGAATCAAAAGCTGAAAGATCTCCAGCTCTCACTTTAATCGCATAAGCATCTAAATTTGTCCCGGCACTAGTTACATAACGTGTACGCTCTTCTCTGACAACAGTAAAATAAGATACTTTGATTTCCATTGCACCGCCCCCTGCATATTTACTTATAATATATGAGGTTTGCAGTGCAGGTTCAAGGCGTCATTCCTTGCCTCTTCGCAGTTTTTCCATTTTTGCCAGCACTTCGTCACTGATATCTAGTTTTGTCCTAGGCAGTTTTTCATTTATCGTCTCGATATGTGCACTGATATTTTTATCAGCTTCTGCCAGGTTGAGCCACATCTCTCTCGAAGGAATACGGTAAGCACCGTAAGCAAATATGGCATTCTGCTCAGTAAGGTCGCTGGTCACAACACTAATATCGCACAAATGCGGATGATAGTTATCGTAGACGAAACGTTCGATATATTCGTCTGCTGTTTCTTTTTCTTTTGTATAAACGACAGTCAAACCGTGGTAATCTATTACTGCTTCTTTACTTTTCACTTCATAAGCATCGAAAACACAAATAATTTCATGGCTCTGAACTGCCTGGTATTCAGCCAGGACTTTCAGTACTTCTTCTCTCGCCAGCTGCAGAGATATTTTAGATTCTGCGAACAGCTTGGCATTGGCACCGAGCAGGTTATAGCCGTCGACGACCAGTACACGGCGTTTTTTCCTCATAATCAATCACGTCCAAGCGGGTTCTGCTGGCGGTAAACTTCATACATCAGCAGTGCAGCGGACACCGAAGCATTCAGGCTGGTAATTTCGCCGGTCATCGGAATTTTAACTGTAAAATCGCATTTCTCCAGTGTCTTTTTACTGATACCTTCACCTTCACTGCCAACAACGAGCGCTGTACTGCCTGACTTCGCATTCATTTCGCGATAGTCGAGCGTCCCCGTTCCATCGCTGCCGATGACCCAGAAATTATTTTCTTTCAATTTGTCTATTGTCTGATTAATATTCGTTACTCTGACGACAGGAACATACTCGATAGCACCTGTTGATGTTTTTGCAACTGTATCCGTCAGCTGTACTGACCGGCGTTTCGGTATAATCACCGCATCAAAGCCGGCAGCGTCGCACGATCTTAAAATAGAACCGAGGTTATGAGGGTCTTCCAGACCGTCGAGAATAATAACATTGGCATCTTTTCCTTCGATGGTTTCAAGCAGTGTTTCAAGCGGCATATATTCATGTGCGCTGACCATCGCTGCAATACCCTGATGGCGCTCATCTGTCAGTCCGTCTATTTTATTTTTAGGCACTGTCGATACGACGACTCTTTGTTCTTTCGCCAGATCCAGTATTTCTTTCAGCTGGCTCTTATTCACAGTATCCTGAATATAAATTTTGTTAATATCGCTGTCTGAACGCAGCAGCTCTTTGACCGCGTGGCGTCCTGCTATAATTGAATCGCTCATTCTGTCTCACTCCCATTCTGAATAATAAGGTGCATCAGCTCAGCGACACGATCTTCCTTGTCATCTAAAGCCAGATGCCCGATCAGCGCCTCTAGTCCAGAGGCATTTCTGTATTCTTTAATCGATGCGTTTTTGGCCCGGGTCGCACTCGACTTATTACGCGCTTTTCTCGCTATGTCCCATTCTTCCTCTGATAAAATTTCGCTGCGCCTTAATAAGAACAAGGCTTCAGCCTGAGCTTTTGCACTGACCAGTTTGTTCGCTTCCCTATGAAGCATATCCGGTTTTAAGTAAGGTTTATTTTTAATTAAATACTCGCGCACATAAACGGCATAAACAGCGTCGCCTAAAAATGCCAGCGACAGCGACGGTACAGTATTCAGTTGAGTTTTATCCACGTTTAAATCTCACGCCGTCTTTAGTATCTTCCAGAATAATTCCCTGTTCCTGCAGCCCGTCACGAATCTCATCTGCGCGGGCAAAGTCTTTATTTTGACGTGCTTCTTCTCTTTCGCTGATCAGTTTCTCAATATCCTCATCGAGCAGCAGCTCTTTTCTTTCCAGACCGACACCGAGAATTTTAGAATATGTTTCAAATGCAGACATGAATTTCTCAAGCACTTCTTTGGACGCAGCCGGCTGGCGTAAATATTTATTCAGTTCGCCGGTCAATTCATGCCATGCTGAAATTGCATTTGCAGTATTAAAATCGTCATCCATGTGCGATTTCATCACTTCGATATTGGCATCGATTGCTTCCAGAACTTTCTTATCTGCTTCAGTGCCGACTGCTTTCTCAAGCCGTTCAGCGGCCTGGTGATAGCTGTCCTGAATACGCATTAGACTATTTCTCGCTGCATCAACCAATTCACGGTTATAGTTAATTGGATTCCGGTAATGTACGCTAATCATAAAGTAGCGCAGTACATTCGGTTCCACTTCCTTAATAATATCGTGCACTAAAATAAAGTTGCCGAGAGATTTAGACATTTTCGTATTATCGATATTAATATAGCCGTTGTGCATCCAGTAATTAGCAAAAGTCTCGTCCGTCATGCACTCGCTTTGCGCAATTTCATTTTCGTGGTGCGGGAAAGTTAAATCCTGTCCACCGGCATGAATATCAATCGTATTGCCAAGATGCTGTCTCGCCATGACACTGCACTCGATATGCCAGCCCGGACGGCCTTCACCCCACGGTGATTCCCAGCTGATTTCACCATCTTTTGCCTGTTTCCACAATGCAAAATCAAGCGGATCTTCTTTCTTCTCTCCTGCATCGATGCGCGCGCCGACTTTTAAATCATCAACTGACTGATGAGACAGTTTTCCATAACCGTCAAAAGAACGTGTTTTAAAGTAAACATCGCCGCCGGATTCATACGCATGCCCTTTATCGATTAATACTTTTATAAAATCGACAATATCAGGCATATGATTCATTACTCTCGGATGAACGTCTGCTTTTTTAACATTCAAAGCTCCAGTGTCTTCAAAGAATGCTTCGATAAAACGCTCCGCAATTTCCGGCACCGTCTCACCGAGTTCTTTTGAAGCTTTGATCAGCTTATCGTCGACGTCCGTAAAATTCGATACATATTTCACTTCGTAGCCCTTATATTCCAAATAGCGGCGCACTGTATCGAAAGCAATGGCAGGTCTCGCGTTGCCGATATGAATATAGTTATATACAGTCGGACCGCAGACGTACATGCTGACCTTGCCCGCTTCAAGCGGTTTAAATTCTTCTTTTTTTCTAGTAATTGTATTATATATGCGAACCATCTTTGACCTCATTTCCAACTTCTTTTCTGAAGTTACTAATATCTTTTTCAAGTTCCAGCAGTTTTTCAAATAATGGATCCGGAAGATCCCTGTGATCAAAATTATTATGTTTTCTGACGCGCTGGCCGTGCTGCTTGACGACATGTCCAGGTATACCCACGACGGTCGAGTGAGGCGGTACATTTTTAAGTACTACGGAGTTGGCGCCGACATTTGAAGACTCACCGATACGAATGTTGCCGAGCACTTTGGCACCAGCTGCAATCAGCACATTGTCATCGATGTCGGGGTGGCGTTTATGGTCTTCTTTACCCGTTCCACCGAGTGTTACCCCTTGATATATCGTGACATCATTGCCAATATTACACGTCTCGCCGATAACGACCCCCATTCCGTGGTCGATAAAAAGCCGTCTGCCGATATTAGCGCCGGGGTGAATTTCCACCCCTGTAAAAAATCGGCTGACCTGCGAGATCACGCGCGCGATAACTTTGAAATTCTTCTTGTAAAACCAGTGTGCGATTAAGTGCGCCCATACAGCATGAACGCCTGAATACGTAAAAAACGCTTCGAATTTATTTTTTGCTGCCGGGTCCAGCTCCAGCACCATTGAAAGATCTTCTTTCACTCTTTGAAACATCTTCGCCCTCCTGAAATCATAAAAATACGCCTCTGCCCGGTCACCGGACAGAGGCGCTTACGCACGGTTCCACTCTGCTTTATCACTTTAAAATATAAAATTCCTTAAATATTAAAAGTGCAATTCTACAAAACGCCTTGTCATCCGTTTCAGCAGTCGGATAATCTCTTTGTGTCCAGCGATTATATACTTAGCTTTTAACAACTATATCATACGGCAGACTGCGGCCTTATTCAACAGTTCCGCTTAAATCAATCGTTTAATACGCTCGAGTGCTGTATCTTTGCCGATTAATGAAATAGCATCCGGCAATTCAGGCCCTTTTGTTTCACCAGTGACTGCGACGCGGATCGGCATAAATAATTTCTTGCCTTTAATTCCAGTCGCTTTTTGTACTGCTTTAATTTCAGCTTTAATCGATTCTGGAGAAAAGTCTTCCAGCGCCGTAAAATGCTCATGCAGTGCTGTCATCAATTCTGAAATGTGGTCCTGCTCCAGCACTTCCTGTGCCGCTTCGTCAAATTCAACGTGATCTTTAAAGAATTGTTCTGAGAGCTCAGTAATTTCAGCTGCATAACTCATTTGAGGCTGGTAGAGTGCGACGAGTTTTCTGGCCCAGTCCAGTTCTTCCTGGTCTGGATCCTCACTAATTCTGCCCGCTTCCTGCAGGAATGGCAGAGCCATATCAAAAATCTCTTCAGAATTTTTCTGTTTCATATACTGGTTGTTAATCCACATCAGTTTCTGATTATCGAAAAATGCCGATGCTTTTGACAGTCTGTTTTCATCGAAGTTAGCAATTAATTCTTCCTTAGTGAAGATTTCTTCTTCACCTTCAGGAGACCATCCAAGCAGTGCGATAAAGTTAAACATGGCATCCGGTAAATAACCCAGTTCTTCATACTGCTCGATAAATTGAATAATCGATGCATCGCGTTTTGATAATTTTTTCTTTTCTTCATTGACAATTAATGCTGTGTGGCCGAATTCCGGCAGCGGTAAACCAAGTAATTCGTAAACCATCATTTGTTTCGGTGTGTTTGAAATATGGTCATCACCGCGGAGTACATGTGTTATTTCCATTTCATGATCGTCGATAACTACCGCAAAGTTATATGTCGGCACGCCGTCTTTCTTAACGATAACCCAGTCGCCGAATCCATTTGAATCAAATGATACATCACCTTTAACCATATCGTTGAAAGTGTATGTTTTATCTTTAGGCACACGGAGGCGGATTGACGGTTCTCTGCCTTCGGCTTTAAACGCTTCTTCCTCTTCAGCAGTTAAATGTGCATGTTTGCCGCCGTACATTGGGGTCTGACCATTTTTAAGCTGTTCTTCTCTTTCCGCTTCCAATTCTTCAGAAGTCATGTAGCAGCGGTATGCTAAATCGTTATCCAGCAGCTTTTGAATATAAGGGGCGTATATGTCGCCGCGTTCAGACTGACGGTAAGGACCGTAGCTGCCGCCGACGTCAACACTTTCATCCCACTCGATACCAAGCCACTTCAAGTAATTCAGCTGAGATTCTTCACCTTCATCCACGTGTCTCGCTTTATCTGTATCCTCGATGCGGATAATAAAATCGCCGCCGTGGTGACGTGCGAATAAATAATTGAACAATGCTGCCCTTGCATTCCCTATGTGCAGGAACCCGGTTGGACTCGGTGCATATCTCACTCTTACTTTACTCATTATTTTGCCTCCTGTTTCTTAAGTAAGACTACCGCTTCACTCGCGATGCCTTCTTCTCTGCCTGTAAATCCTAATTTTTCAGATGTTGTCGCTTTAATATTAACATTTGATATATCCGTCTTCAAAAGCGCTGCAACATTTCCGCGCATTTGATCGATATACCCTCTTAATTTCGGACGTTCCGCAATGACTACTGCATCGATATTTCCGATTTCATAGCCCTTTTGCTGCATCATTTCTACTACTTCAGCAAGCAGCAAACTTGAATCTGCATCCTTAAATTTATCATCTGTATCCGGGAAAAATTTCCCAATATCACCCAGTGCAAGTGCACCCAGTATGGCATCTGCAATCGTATGCAGCAGTACATCCGCATCAGAATGCCCTTTTAAACCGAAGTCATGCGGGATTTCCAATCCGCCTAAAATCAGCGGACGCGATGCTTCAAATGCGTGCACATCATAACCGTGACCGATCCTCATATCCTCACTACTTTCCTTTAAGAATCATATGTGCAAGCTGCAAATCTTCGCTTGTCGTTATTTTTATATTATCATAAGTCGATTCGACTAAATAGACTTCTTTACCTGCCGCCTCTACCATCATCGAGTCATCTGTTACTTTTAAATTATTTTCTTTAGCATGATGATATGCCTGTTTCAGTATATCAAGTTTAAAAGCCTGAGGCGTATGGACAGAAATAATTTCATCTCTGACCAGCGTCTCTTTCACTTTACCTCCGACGACACGTTTCAGTGTATCTTTAGTCTTTACACCGCAGATGACCGCGTCGGCAGTGACAACTTTTTCTTTCAGCCGCTCCAGCACATCCGCAGTTAAAAACGGTCGTGCACCGTCATGTACAAACACATACTCTGTATCTTTAACATGAATCAGTGCATTATAAATACTGTCCTGACGTTCTGTTCCGCCAATATGAATACCGGCAACTTTACTGGAATCTTTAAAAAAATCCCTGATCACATTCATCTCTTCTGATCTGACAGCCAAATGAATCGCTTCACAGTCAGGATCGTTTTCAAAATGCCGGACTGTTCTTTTAATGACCGCTTCACCGTCGATTTCAAGCAGGACCTTATTAAATCCGAGTCCCATTCTCGAACCGAGACCGGCTGCCGGAATGATTACTGTATATTTCATTTATTTTTCTCCCGTTTCGCAAAGACAATTCGGCCTGAGTTAGTCTGAAGCACACTTGTAACCACTACAGGCACCAGCTGGTTAATTAAATGCTCTCCATTTTCAACGACAACCATTGTGCCGTCTTCCAGATAACCGACACCCTGGTTTTCTTCTTTACCCGTTTTTGAAACAAACAGCTCGAACACATCACCCTGTACAACAACAGTTTTAATCGCACTGCTTAATTCATTGACGTTCAATACAGGAATGTCATGCAGCTGGCATATTTTATTTAAATTATAATCTGTCGTTAAAATTGCGCCGTTTTCTTTTTTAGCAATATCGATCAGCTGCTGATCGACATCTAGTTTATCGTAAGTCACCGCTTCAATTCTGACATTGTCACTGTTCTCCTGCAAACGGTTCAGCATATCCAGACCGCGCTGGCCCTTTTCCCGCTTCACTGGGTCTGTAGCGTCAGCAATCAGCTGCAGTTCATCCAGCACAAACTGCGGAATAATGATTTCACCTTCTAAAAAGCCCGTTTCAACAACATCGATAATACGGCCGTCAATAATCACGCTCGTATCGATAAATTTCGTCAAGGCATTGCTGCTGCTCTTGGTTTTCCCTGATGATTTCGGAAAGAAGTCCAGCACTTCGCTGAATTTCCTGAGTCCGATGATAAAACCTAAATAACCCAGAACGACAGCAAAAATGATCGGTACCAGTTCACCAATTAAAGGAATGTCCAGCGTATTTATTAAAAGAGATATTAAGACAGCGATTACGAGTCCCAGCATCATTCCTAAAGTAGCAAACAAAATTTCGATCAGGCTTCTGGACAGAAGATATCCTTCACTCTTTTTCAAAAAACTGTGTGCGTGTGGCAGCGTCCAGCCAAATAATAAAAAGACTAACAGTACACCGAGCGTGCCGCTGACTAGTATGTTGTTAAATATTATCGGGACTTCAAAAGGCAAGATCAGCTGCAGTTCCGGAAACAGCCATACGCCTAGAGAAATACCTATCAGTATGTACACAACATACAATAAATATTTGAGCATACAAATCCTCCTTCTTTAATTTTTATACTGTGCGTGTTTAATGGCCTGCTTCAGCGTTTTCACTCCGATTGCTTCAATGCCGTCAGGCACATCCACACCGCTTAAGTTTGAAGCCGGTACAATTGCACGCTTAAAACCGAGTTTCGCCGCTTCCTGCAGCCGCTGTTCAATTTTAGTCACACGTCTAATTTCACCGGTTAAACCGACTTCTCCGATAAAACAATCGTCACCGCGTACAGCGATATTTTGGAAACTTGAAGCAATACTGATAATCACGCTTAAATCCACTGCCGGTTCATCGAGTTTAACTCCGCCGGCAACTTTAATATAAGCATCGTGCTGCTGCATCAGCAGCCCTTCACTTTTTTCAAGAACAGCCATTAAAAGGGACAGCCGGTTGGTGTCAACACCGGTTGCCATGCGTCTCGGGTTGTGAAAGTGCGTCGGTGTAACGAGAGACTGCACCTCAACAAGCATGGCGCGCGTGCCTTCCATCGTTGCAACGATGGCTGAACCCGGTGCATTTTTTGAACGTTCTTCCAGAAATATTTCAGACGGGTTCAGCACCTCTTCCAAACCTTTAGCTTTCATTTCAAAAATGCCCATTTCATTCGTTGAACCGAAACGGTTTTTAACAGCACGCAGTATACGGTATGTATGGTGCTGGTCACCTTCGAAGTACAGCACTGTATCAACCATATGCTCAAGCAGTCTCGGCCCCGCAATCTGACCGTCTTTAGTAACGTGTCCAACGATAAAGGTCGCGATATTATTACCTTTGGCGATATTCATAATTGACTGAGTGCTTTCTCTGACCTGAGCAACGCTGCCCGGTGCACTTGTAACATCAGGGTGGAATACTGTCTGGATGGAGTCAATAATAAGAAAATCCGGTTTGATACGCTTAATTTCTTCATGAATATACAGCAGGTTTGTTTCGCAGAAGACAGTTAAATCTGACGGTGTATCTGTAATCCGGTCCGCACGCATTTTAATTTGTTCAAGAGACTCCTCTCCTGAAACGTAAAGCACGTTATGATTTTCTGCTAAAATTAAGGCGGTCTGCAGCAGAATTGTCGACTTTCCTATTCCGGGATCTCCTCCAATTAAAATAAGAGAGCCATTGACAATGCCGCCGCCAAGCACCCGGTCAAATTCACCGGATCGTGTTGTTGTACGCGGTGTTTCACTTTTCTTAACAGTCGTTAGTTTCGCAGCACGGGAACGGTCATCAGCCGGTGTCTTCCCTAATGTTCCCCTGCCTGGTACTGATTCCTTATGTACAATTTTTTCTTCGAGCTGGTTCCATGCGCCGCAGTTCGGGCATTTCCCCATCCACTTCGGCGTTTCATAACCGCATGCCATGCATTCGAATGATACTTTTGCTTTTGCCATCCGTGTATACTCTCCCCCAATTATATTTACGTATCACTATTGTATTATTTATTTCAAATGATTTAAAGCGAGAAAGCTGTGATATTAATGATTTTATAGAAGGTTGCTCATTAGTTCACAATATATTTTCTGATTATTCTATCAGTACAGTTGCAAAACTGCCGCTGCTTCTTTAAGATGTGTTCATATTCTTAAAAAAAGAAGGAGATTCTATGCAGTCATTTAACGATTTTTCATTAAGCGCCAATTCATACACCACTCTGCCGCTCATAGACAGTTTTTACACCGATGTGATGACACCGATACACATTTTTAACGCTTTGAAAGAAGACGCGCTTTACATATTAGAAAGTCAGGACCCTGCATCAGAATGGTCGAATTTTTCATTTATCGGCCTCGATCCTTTTATCGACATCAGCGAATCCGGTGATGGATTTGTGATGACAGAGCTCGACACAAACACTGCTCATACTTTTAATTCTTTGCAGGAAGCACTCAGTTACGCAAATCATTTCGTCGATGCCTGCACTGATCGTATCGATTTGCCATTTAAAGGCGGCGCTGTCGGCTATATTAATTATGAGGCAGTTCAAGACCTTGCGGGCATTAAGCCCAGACAAGACAGCACTGCCGAAAACTATCATTTCGTCTTTACCCGGACCTTGATTGCCTACGACCATCGAAAAGAAAAAACAACAATTGTCTCATTCGAGAACCCGAACCGTTTCGAGAGTCTTAAGGACACATACAATACTTTGAAAACGAGAATTCACACACTTAAAAAGCGGCTGCATAACAGTATGAATTTACAGGACTTAATGCTCGAGAATCTTCAGGCTAAAAATCCGCGCCTGACATTTAAGAGCAACTATGAAAAAGATGATTTCAAGCGGGATGTCGACGTCATTAAAGACTATATCAGCCGCGGCGATATTCGCCAGGCTGTCTTATCTCAGCGTTTCGATGCACAAACATCCTGCTCCGGTTTTGAACTGTATCGGATTTTACGGAACGTAAATCCGTCACCTTATATGTTTTATTTAAATTTTTCAGGTGCAAAACTGATTGGCAGCTCTCCGGAACGTCAGCTGCAGGTTAAAGATCAATTGCTCGAAATCCATCCGATTGCCGGAACAAGACGCCGCGGGGCAACACCTCAAGAAGACGACGCCATTGCCGTGGAACTGCTCAGCGATAAAAAAGAAGTCGCCGAACATAAAATGCTGGTCGAACTTGCTGGGGACGAATTCAGTAAAGTATCCGTTCCCGGCAGTGTTGACGTCAGCCGTTATATGACGATCGGTAAATTTTCAGAAGTCATGCATATTATCAGTGTCGTCAAAGGCAGACTTCGAGATGACATCACGCCGATTGAAGCTTTCTTCAACTCTTTTCCTGCAGGAACGCTGACCGGTGCACCAAAAACCCGCGCCATGGAAATTCTGCGAGAGCTGGAGCCAGATTCCCGCGGACTGTACGGCGGCTGCATTTTATATTGCGGTTTTGACGGCAATATGGATTCCTGCATTACAATCCGCACGATGATTCTAGAAGACAGCACCGTCAGTATCCAAGCAGGTGCCGGCGTCGTCGCTGATTCTACTCCCGAGGGCGAGTATCAGGAAACAGTTAACAAAGCGAGTGCGCTGTTCAACGCAGTTAATCTCGCCGAAGAAGTCTTCCATTCTTAATTTATGTAAGCAAACCCCCAATCTCTAATTAAAGATTGGGGGTTTCTTGCTACTGTTCTACTGTATCTGCCGTTTTATCTTTCGTCTCTACTTTAAACTCATCGTCTTTATAATCCACTGTGACGAGTTTATTTTCAAAACTTTCACCAGCTAAGAGAGATTCACTCAGTGTATCTTCAACATTTTTTTGAATACTTCTGGCAAGCGGACGTGCCCCGTATTCCGGATCATATCCTTCTTCTGCGATACGTTCTGTTGCTGTGTCAGTCACTTCGATGTGAATATCCTGTTCGGTTAAACGGTCGCGCAGCTGATTGATCATCAGGCTGACGATTTCTTTCAGGTGCTCTTTCTCCAATTTGTGGAAGACAATGATATCATCCACACGGTTTATAAATTCAGGTCTGAAAGTATTTTTAAGTTCTTTCATCATTGTACTGCGCACGTTTTCGTAGCTTTCAGCAGCAGGACCGCCGAACCCTACAAAGCGCTGGTCCTGAAGTTCACGTGCCCCAACGTTAGATGTCATAACGATAACAGTATTGCGGAAGTCGACTGTACGGCCGTTTGAATCTGTTAAACGCCCGTCATCCAGCACTTGCAGCAGCATGTTAAATACATCCGGATGCGCTTTTTCTATTTCATCGAATAAAATAAGAGAATATGGTTTTCTTCTGACTCTTTCTGTCAGCTGTCCACCATCTTCATAGCCGACATAGCCAGGAGGAGAACCGACAAGGCGGGAAACGGAATGTTTCTCCATATATTCACTCATATCGACGCGAATCATTGCATCTTCTTCACCAAACATCGTTTCACTCAGTGCTCTTGCAAGCTCTGTTTTACCGACACCCGTCGGCCCTAAGAAGATAAAGCTGCCGATTGGACGTTTTGGATTTTTTAGTCCGGCACGGGCGCGTCTGACTGCTTTTGAAATAGACATGACTGCATCATTTTGCCCGATGACGCGTTCGTGCAGAATCGATTCAAGATTTAATAGTCTCTCCGATTCATCTTCTGCAATTTTAGCTAAAGGAATACCGGTCATTCCAGCAACGACGAGTTCGATATCCGATGGTGTCACCGACTGCGAAGACTGACCCTGCTCTTTCTTCCAGTTTTCCTCACACTCTTTCACCTGGCGTTCGATTTTCGTCTGCTGATCGCGGAAATTTGCTGCCGCTTCAAATTCCTGACTTTGCACTGCTGCATCTTTTTCTTTCTTCACAGTTTCAAGTTCCGCTTCTAAATCTTTTAAATCAGGCGGCGCTGCATAGCTGCGGAGTCTGACTTTAGATGATGCTTCATCGATCAAGTCGATTGCTTTATCCGGCAAGAAACGGTCTTGAATATAACGATCACTCATACGTACCGCAGCTTCAAGCGCTTCATCGGTAATCGTAATGCGGTGGTGCGCCTCATATCTGTCACGCAGCCCTTTTAAAATTAATATCGCATCGTCTGCATTCGGCTCTTCGACCATGACCGGCTGGAAACGGCGTTCGAGCGCTGCATCTTTTTCAATGTGTTTTCTGAATTCATCCAATGTCGTTGCACCGATGCACTGAATTTCTCCGCGTGCGAGTGCAGGTTTTAAAATGTTCGATGCATCGATGGCACCTTCAGCGCCGCCGGCACCAATCAGCGTATGAAGCTCATCGATAAACAGCACGACATTGCCTGCTTTATGAATTTCATCCATTACTTTTTTCATGCGTTCTTCAAATTCACCGCGGTATTTAGTCCCGGCAACAACCGTACCCATGTCCAATGACATAACGCGCTTATCTTTTAAGTTTTCCGGTACTTCGCTGTGAATAATAGCCTGTGCCAGACCTTCAGCAATCGCTGTTTTACCGACACCGGGTTCCCCGATTAAGACCGGGTTATTTTTAGTTCTGCGGCTTAAGACTTCGATTACACGTGTAATCTCACTGGAACGTCCGATGACCGGGTCCAGTCGTTCTTCTCTCGCAATTTGTGTTAAATCACGAGCTAATGAGTCGAGTGTCGGTGTATTCGTATCTTTGTGAACACTGCTGTGTGACTGGAATGACTCGGGATTGCCGAGCATTTTAATCACCGCTGCACGCGCCTTAGTAATATTCAGGTCGAGGTTTGCCAGCACGCGTGCTGCGACTCCTTCACTTTCACGAATCAGCCCGAGCAGCAAATGCTCTGTGCCGACAAAATTATGGTGCAGTTTACGCGCTTCATCCATCGATAATTCGATGACTTTTTTCGCACGCGGCGTATAGTGAATCGACGATGCTTTCTCTGTGCCGATACTGATTAAATTATGGACTTCTTCATTGACGCGTTCTTCATCGATATTGAATGACGCCAATACTTTTGCTGCGATACCTTCGTGTTCTTTTACTAATCCGAGCAGCAGATGCTCCGTGCCGATATTAGAGTTCTTAAGTGTGATTGCTTCTTCCTGAGCATATGCCAGCACTTTCTGGGCACGCTCTGTTAATTTTCCAAATAGCATCCTTATTCGCCTCCTAATAATTCACGTGTTAAAGCAGCTCTTGTACTTTCGGCTGCTGTTCTTGTGTCATCATGGTTCCCTTCTTCGGTCAGCCGTTCTTTGACAAAGCCCGGCTGAATCAGCTGGAACCATTCCTGGAAATTAAAACCATCCAAATCTATATATGATAAATCGATACCGAGTTTAACATTACTCAAATGCATAGCAGCTTCTTTCAGCGACAGCTTGTAGGCATGCCGCAGTATACCGAGTGAACGGTTCACTGCATCCAGTGTATCAAGCGTCATCATGTGCTGTCTCGCGAGACGCTCTTCTTCTATTAAACGGTTTTTTAATTCGCTTAAATTATTTATAATGACTGCTTCTTCAAAGCCGAGCGTCACCTGATTAGAAAGCTGATAAACAGAACCAAGCGATTCGGATCCTTCACCGTATATGCCCCGCAGAGTAAAACCGAAACGCGCCAGGTTATTATGAAAACGCTGAATTTTATTTGTCGCTGTCAGCGCCGGCAAATGCAGCATCACAGAGGCTCTCATCCCTGTGCCGACGTTCGTCGGACACGCTGTTAAATAGCCGTATTGTTCATCAAAGGCATATTCTATCTTTTGTTCAAGCGTATCGTCTACTGCAGTTGCCTTCTCGTAAAGTGCCTCCAGACTGACATTCGTCCCGAGCGCCTGGATGCGAAGATGATCTTCCTCTCCGAGCATTATCGACATATCTTCATCTTCATTAATGAATACTCTCGTGCCGTTTCTAGCGAAATTCGGACTGATTAAATGCTTCTCAGCAAGCAGCGCCCGTTCAAGGCCGGTCATATTTTCCAGCAGCGCAAGATCGTAGTCCGGAATCATTTTTGAAACCAGTCCGCCGAGCGCTTCCAAATCTTCATCATCTTCCAGCATATGCGTAAACGGTACACCTTTAATATTGCGGGCGAGACGTATTCTGGACGACATTTCTATTTCTGTGTTCTCAGCATTTTTAATCCACATGCTCGTTTGTCTATTCATCCGCACCACCGTCCTTCAATGCCTGAATCTGATCTCTGACGACTGCCGCTTCTTCGAAAGCCTGTACCTTCACTTTTTCCTGCAGCGTTCGTTCAAGGGATTCAATATCCCGTTTTAATTTTAAAGTATCGTGAGCCTGGGAAGGGATCTTCCCAATATGACGCTGCTGATTCAACTGCACGCGCGTCACAATTTCGGGAACGTAACGTTCGAAATATTCATAGCAGTGACTGCAGCCGAATAAGCCGTTCTGGACGACACTCTGCAGCGTAGATCCACAAGTGGGACAAGCGTGTTCCTCTGCTGTTTCCTGCTCAGTTTTTGCATTGTTCGCCAGCATCTGTAAAAGCGTCTGTATATCAAACGGGTTTTCCGCCTGATTGTAATTAATGTCCATCGTCTGACCGGCGCAATGTTCACACAAATACTGTTCTTTTTGAGACAGCCCAGATCCTTTGGAAATTTGAATCGTCGCTTCGCGCTCGCCGCATATTTCACATTTCATAACATCACTCCTTAGCGTAGAGTATCGCCGTAATAATACGCCGCAGTATTCTTGCTCTTAAAACATCTCTGTACGGCAGTTCAAGTGCTAAAATTTCTCTTTTTATCACCGCATCTATAATCTGTGCTTCTCTGTAAGTAATCACTTCATTTTCATACATAGACTGAACTAAATGTTCTGCATTTAATTGAGATATACTGTCTCCAATTAAGCTTTGCAGATGTGCAAGGTATTCGGTTTCGGAATGCGTCTCTACTTTAGTAATTCTTATGTAGCCGCCTCCGCCGCGTTTACTTTCAACGACATAGCCATGTTCATTTGTAAAACGGGTTTTGATAACATAATTAAGCTGTGACGGCACACAATCAAATTTTTCAGCGATGTGCGCGCGTTTAATTTCAACGACTTCATTGCCAGACTGCTCAATCATTTCTTTTAAATACTGTTCAATGATATCCGACATATTACGCATATCACCACTCCTCCTTGACCAACTTTGACTAAAGTATACCGTCTGTGTGAAAGTTTGGCAAATCTCTTGTTTATATTTTTTAAATTTGACCTTTCTTTTTGTAACCGTTTGCATTATAATAATTCAGTATCGCATTTATGTATCATTTACTTTATAATTAAAAGGAAACATATACATAGAGCAAAATTTCATACATCAAAATTTTGGAGGATTTCATTATGAGTATCGTCATGGGAATAGTGGGTATACTATTCACCATCTTCCTTGCTTGGATTGCAAGTAGCAACCGCAAACTTGCGTTTAAACACTGGAAGAACATCTTAATTTTACTTGTGCTGCAACTGCTTGCCGCATTCCTGTTCTTAAGTACAACAGGAGGACAAACAGCGATTCTGTGGCTCGCTGAAGCTTTCGATAAACTGCTCGGCTTTGCCAGAGAAGGCGGAATGTTCGTCTTCGGTGATTTAATGAGTAATGCTGAAGGAGAAGCAGTAGACGTATTCTTATTCAACGTACTGGTGCCGATCATCTTCATCTCAGCAATTATCGGTATTTTATCGTTTACAAGAATCTTACCTTTCATTATTAAAGGTATCGGTTTCCTGCTGACGAAAATTACAGGTATGCCTTACATCGAGTCTTACAACGGTGCTGCATCAATGATGCTTGGTCAATCGGAAGTATTCGTATCTCTTAAAAACCAGCTGCCTAAAATGACAACACAGCGCCTGTACACATTATCAGCGCAGGCTATGAGTTCAATCTCACTGTCAATTGTCGGTGCATTCTTTACAATGCTGGATCCGCAATTCGTTATTATCGCAATTATACTTAACCTGTTCGGTGTGTATATCATCGTTCATATTATCAACCCTTACGAAGAAGAAGTGGTTGATGGTGAAGTTGAAATCTCTACTAACCCTGAGAAAGGCAAATCATTCTTCCAGGTGCTTGGAGATTACATTCTCGACGGCGGTAAAATCGTCTTAGTCGTTGGTGCAATGTTGATCGGTTTCATCGCTTTAATCGCTCTGTTAAACGATCTGTTCCTGCTGATTCCAGGTTCAAGCCTGACATTCCAGGATATTCTCGGTTATATCTTCATGCCAGTAGCATTCATGATGGGTATTCCTTGGGATGAAGCACAAACTGCAGGTTCATTAATGGCAACTAAACTCATCACTAACGAATTCGTCGCAATTCTCGAGTTCATTCCATTAGCAGAAACACTATCAGAAAAAACACAAGCAATGCTGTCAGTATTCCTGATTTCATTCGCTAACTTCGGAAGTATCGGTATTATCGCAGGTTCTGTTAAAGGTCTGCATAACGAAAGCGGCGACAAAGTTGCCAAATTCGGTCTTAAATTAGTATACGGTGCAACACTCGTATCTATTCTAAGTTCAGTTATTATCGGTTTCTTCTACTAAGAATTACAGAAAAACTCCTGAGGATATATCTCCTCAGGAGTTTTTCTTTTACCCTAACGCGACGTCTAACACCATCATAATTGAAAATCCAATCATAAAGGCAAATACTGCAACGTCGGAATGTCCGTTTTTCTGTGTGCTTGGTATCACTTCTTCAACGACGACAAAGATCATCGCACCTGCACCGGCTGCTAATGCATAAGGGAGTACAGGTTCCATGAAACCGATTAAAAGTACACCAATCAGCGCTGCCATCGGTTCTACTATGGCTGACATCCACCCCCAGAAGAATGCACGTGTTCTCGATGCCCCGTCTGCTCTTAAAGGCATTGATACGGCTGTACCTTCCGGAATGTTTTGCAGACCGATACCAATGGCCAGTGTCATTGCACTCAGCGTCATAACAGCGTCACCGCTCAGTCCTGCAGCACCGAAGAGTATACCGATAGACAACCCTTCCGGAATATTGTGCAGTGTCAGTGAGGTAATCAGCAGCGTGCTCCGTCTCGAACTGTGCACCGCTATACCTTCTGCCTCGATATCACCGCGGTGGCGATGGGGGATTAATTTATCGAATATATAAATAAAGAGCGCCCCGCCCAATACACCGACAAGTGCCGGGAACCACTCGCCTACCGGGTTATCCGCACTCGCTTCAATCGCTGGAGCTAATAAAGACCAAAAGCTTGCCGCTATCATAATTCCACCGGCAAAGCCGAGCGTTATATTTAAGAAGTTTTCACTTACACCTTTAGTCAGGAAAACAATTGCAGCACCAAGGCCTGTCATACACCATGTAAAAAGTGTCGCAATCAGCGCCTGCTGCCATGCTTCCAAATTCATAAAGAAATCGACCATATTTTCTCTCCTTAAATGATTAATATTAATTATTATAACGCTTTTCAAAAAAATATAGTACCTAATAAGTCTGGGTGTTATAATTGATAACCAACAGTCTTAAGTTAAAAGGAGCGTACACGAATGACACTTAAATCCACTATAGCTAAAAGTGCAGGTAAAGTGACCCGTTATTTATTGACTAAATTTACGAATGGCGGCAGCAGCCTTCCAGGCAAGATCGCTCTTTCAATCGATAAAAATCTGCTTGCCAATCTCGCAAAAAATTACGATGTCATCGTAATTACAGGGACGAACGGTAAAACTTTAACCACTACTCTTACAACCAATATCCTTTCGCAAAAATACGATAATATTATTACAAACCGTACAGGCTCAAATATGAAGCAGGGCATTGTCGGTGCATTTTTAAACGCACCCCGCATTACAAAAAATGCACTGGCTGTACTGGAAGTTGACGAAGGATCTTTAAAAAACGTCGTCAAAGAACTGCAGCCTAAACTGTTTATTCATACTAACATATTCCCCGACCAGCTCGACCGCTACGGCTCGGTAGATAATATATACGATCTTTTAATTGATGCAGCACAAGAAGTACCTGATGCAACAATTCTTGCCAACGGTGATCTCCCGCTGTTCAATTCTCGCACAGTATCAAATACACAAAAGTTTTTCGGTTTTGATACAGATATAGACTCAAACGACCAGACAAAAGAAGAAGATCAATGTCCAAAATGCGGCCATTCTTTACAATATCACCATTATACTTATGCTAATCTCGGCGATTATTACTGCATATCGTGCGATTTTAAACGCCCTCAGCTCGATTATAAAGTCACAGATGTATCCGAACTCGATGTGACGCACTCAACATTTAAACTGGACGGCGATACATATACCCTCCACAATGCTGGGATCTATAATATCTATAATGCACTCGCCGCATACAGTGCCGGCAGATTTTTCGATGTTGAGCCCGCTCAGATTAAAGACGCCTTCTTAAACAATGAGCGTGTGTTCGGCCGTCAGGAAGTTATTATTGCATACGATAAAAAAATCATTCTGAATGTCGTTAAGAACCCGGTAGGTCTTAACCAGGTATTAAATCTCGTTAAACTTGAGAAAAACCCATTTACTTTAGTCGCACTCTTAAATAACCGTCCCGCTGACGGCGTCGACTTAAAATGGCTGGAAGATACCCACTTCGAATCACTGACCGATCTCGATATTAAAAAATCAGTGACCGGCGGTATTGCTGCAGATACAATGACTGAAAGACTAATCACGGCCGGATTCAATCCGGATGACATAGATACAGCCGGTGACCTGGCAAGTGTGATTGAAGCTATCGAACATGCACCGACAACACAAATCCACATGCTTGCAACATATACAGCTATGCTTGAAATCCGTAAGGCGTTTATAGAAAAAGGACATATAAAATAATATACAGAAAAAGGTCTGGTGCCGAGTCGCACCAGACCTTTTTATATAAACAAAAAATCACTTTCGATATTTAATTGAAAGTGATGATCTATTTTGAGTGGGCCTAGGTGGACTCGAACCACCGACCTCACGCTTATCAGGCGTGCGCTCTAACCAACTGAGCTATAGGCCCTGAATATGTATTCAAAAAAAATGGAGCGGAAGACGGGATTCAAACCCGCGACCCCCACCTTGGCAAGGTGATGTTCTATCACTGAACTACTTCCGCAAATATTACTATTTATTTAATGGTGGAGAATGACGGGCTCGAACCGCCGACCCTCTGCTTGTAAGGCAGATGCTCTCCCAGCTGAGCTAATTCTCCAGGAGCAAAATCAAACTAATATATATTATAAGGATTTTTATTAATTCCGTCAATAGTTTTTACATAATCTTAATAAATAAACCGCGTGTCAAAAAATGACACACGGTTTAAAAATATTTTTATTATCTATCGCGCATAGACGGGAATAATAAGACATCTCTGATCGATGCAGAATCTGTCAGCAGCATGACCAGACGGTCGATACCGATACCCAGTCCGCCTGTCGGCGGCAATCCGTATTCCATCGCTTCTAAATAATCTTCATCCATTTCATGTGCTTCATCATTACCAGCATCACGTTCGGCAACCTGTGCTTCAAAACGCTCTCTCTGATCGATTGGATCGTTCAGCTCTGTAAATGCATTCGCATGCTCACGGCGCACGATAAACAGCTCAAAACGATCTGTAAAACGCGGATCTTCATCATTTTTCTTAGCGAGCGGAGAAATTTCAACCGGATGGCCGTAAACAAAGGTCGGCTGAACCAGCTCTTCTTCTACTTTCTGCTCGAAGAATTCATTAAGAATGTGACCGTAAAGCATGTTGTCACCAATTTCTACGTTATGTTCTTTCGCGGCTGCTCTCGCCTCTTCCACAGTTTCAATATCGTAGAAATTAACACCTGTATATTCATTTACAATATCTACCATATGCACGCGTTTCCATTTCGGTGTCAGATCGATTTCCTCACCGTCGTATGTTACTTTCATCGTACCGTTAACTTTTTCGGCAATGAAAGCAATCATTTCTTCAGTCAGCGTCATAATATCTTTATAGTCAGCATATGCTTCGTATAATTCCATCATCGTAAATTCAGGGTTATGACGTGTTGAGACACCTTCATTTCTGAACACACGTCCGATTTCGTACACTTTTTCAATACCGCCGATAACGAGACGTTTTAAGTGCAATTCAAGGGCAATACGCATATACAAATCTCTGTCGAGCGCGTTATGATGCGTAATAAACGGACGGGCTTGCGCACCGCCTGCAATTGAATGCATCATCGGTGTTTCTACTTCGAGGAAACCGACACCATCCAGATAGTTGCGCATCTCTTTAATAATTTTACTGCGGTTTATAAACGTTTCTCTAGATTCCTGGCTGGTAATCAAATCGAGATAACGTTTACGGTAACGCTCTTCAACGTCTTTTAAGCCGTGATATTTATCCGGCAGCGGACGGAGCGCTTTAGTCAGCAGCGTGAATTCTTTAGGTTTAACAGATAATTCACCTGTATTTGTTTTGAACATCGGGCCTTTAACACCGACAAAATCCCCAAGATCTGCCTGGTTCCACACTTCAAATGCTTCATCGCCAATTTGGTCTTTACGGACATAGATTTGAATCTGGCCAGTAATATCCTGAATATGCGCAAAACCGGCTTTACCTTTACCGCGTTTAGTCATAATACGGCCGGCAATTGCTGTCACTGATTCATCTTCTTTATCAGCTAATTCTTCTTTTGAAAATTGGTCCCAGCGCTCCAGCAGCTCTTCAGTGTATGCTAAACGGTCAAAACGTTTACCAAACGGGTCCATGCCCTGATCTCTTAATTGCTGCATTTTTTCCCGGCGGACTGCTAGTTGGTCATTTAATTCTTCACTCAATCTATTCCACTCCTATATATGTTTTCATAATAATCTTTATTTTAAATTCAGTTGTCAGACTGATTTTTATCTAATTGCTCTTTAATTTTTTCAACCGTCATTTTCAAGGTTGGATGTTCTTTTTTCGGTGCAATTTCATTCAGCGGATCAATAACGAACGAACGCAGGTGCATTTCTGGATGCGGCACTTTCAAATCGGAAAGCTGCAGTTCCAGTTCTTCATACAACAGCACATCGATATCGATGTTGCGCGGTCCCCATACTTCTGTTCTGACACGGCCGAGTTCATGTTCGACGCCCAGCACAGTTTCCAGCAAGTCCAGCGGCGTTAAGTTTGTATCCACCTCGATTGCCATGTTCATAAAATCAGGCTGATCTGTTTTACCGTAAGGTTTTGTTTCATAACGCGATGAAATTTTCGTCACCTGGATGCCCGGAACTTCAGAAAGTTTTGTGATTGCACTGTTTAAGTTTTCCACTCTGTCACCGATATTGCTCCCGAGTCCAAGATAAGCTATTGCCATGATGTTTCCCGCTTTCCGTGCAGCGTTATTGCCACGCTTTCATAATTTCCATCTATTGGTGGATTTGGCTTAGTAATTGTTGTCTCTATCTCTACTATTTTATCATACCGGTCAAATAATTCAGCATTGATTTTCCCTGCCAGACGTTCGATTAAACTGACCGGCTCCCCTTTTATAATTTCTTCTGCAAGATTATAGACTTCGCCATAATGGACCGTTTCATTCAGATCATCCGTTTCTGATGCGGCTGTTAAATCAATGTACAGTACAATATCAGTAATAAAATACTGGCCGAGCACCCGTTCTTCCTGAATTGCTCCATGATAGCCATATGTCTTTATTCCATTGATATAAATTTTATCCACTGTAATCACCTTTTAATTTCATATAGACATCTGCCGCCTGACGGTTCATTTTTACGTTGTGAACTCTGACTGCTTTAACACCGGCATCGATGCCGATAATCGTAGTCGCCAGTGTGCCGGCATCGCGCTCATCTGCATCTGTTGTCCCGCCGATCAATTTTTTGACCATACGTTTTCTGCTCGTTGCTAAAAGCACAGGATAGCCCTCTTTAACGAGCTGGTCAAGATGCCGCATCACTTCTATGTCTTCGTCTCGGGATTTAACAAAACCGATACCCGGATCGAGCCATATATTTTCTTTTTTTACACCGTGTTTTAATGCCAGATCTGCCGATGCTTTCAATTCGGCAATCATATCTTTTACAACATCCTGATACGTGCTGTGATCGTTATTATGCATTAAAAATATTGGCGCATCATATTCTGCTGCAATATCCAGTATTTTTTCATCATAGATACCGCGCCACTGGTCATTAATCATCGTTGCACCAGCTTCTAATACTGCTCGCGCCACTTCGCTCCTGAAAGTATCCACTGATATGTCCACAGTGACACCTGCTGCTCTGATTGCTTTAATAACGGGCACTGTCCGTTCGATTTCAGTGTCAGCAGTAATTTCAGTGTAACCGCCGGGGCGTGTTGAGTAACCGCCAACATCAATAATGTCTACACCTTCTTCAACCATTTCCAAAGCGCGCTGTACCGCATTATCAACCGAGTTGTATTTGCCTCCGTCGCTGAATGAATCCGGTGTCGTGTTTAAAATACCCATTACTTTCAGTCTCTCCATTAAAATCTACCTCTGCTTTTACATAAATTGAATAGTCATATTATAACATGTTTGTTCCGCTTTACTGCCCTTAAAAAATTGTACTCTTCTTTAGAACACAAAAAAGTTCCGCCTGCTGTGCAGACGGAACTTTCAATATACTTTTAGTCTTCAAAGTTAAATAATGGTGTTGATAAATATCTTTCCCCATTTGAAGGCAGAATAACAACGACATTTTTTCCTTTGCCGAGTTCTTTAGCGACCTGGATGCCGGCTTTCACCGCTGCACCTGAAGAAATACCGCCGAGAATACCTTCTTGTTTTGCAAGTTCTCTTGCAGTATTCATTGATTCTTCATTTTCAATCGTAATGATCTCGTCGTAGATATCAGTGTTTAACGTTTTAGGAATAAACCCTGCACCGATTCCTTGAATTTTATGCGGTCCAGGTTCTTTACCGCTTAAGACAGCTGAATCAGTCGGTTCAACCGCAACAACTTTAACATTATCAAAATTCTCTTTTAACACTTTGCCGGCACCGCTGATTGTTCCGCCGGTACCAATACCTGAAATAAATGCATCGATTTCAAATCCTGAAGCATTGGCTTGCTCTACCAGTTCCTTACCTGTAGTTTTAGCATGAATTTCCGGATTTGCCGGATTTTCAAACTGCTGAGGCATGAAGAAGTTATCTTTTTCAGCTAATTCTGTTGCTTTTTTAATTGCACCTTTCATACCATCTGCACCAGGTGTCAGGACTAATTCTGCACCGTATGCGCGCAGCAGATTACGGCGTTCCTTACTCATTGTATCCGGCATAACCAGTACAGCTTTATAACCTTTAGATGCTGCGACCATTGCCAGGCCGATACCTGTATTACCGCTGGTCGGTTCTACAATTGTCGTACCTGCTTTAAGGTCTCCAGCTTCTTCTGCAGCTTCAATCATCGCCAGAGCGATACGGTCTTTGACCGAGCTCCCGGGGTTCATAAACTCTAATTTTACATAGACATTCGCACTGTTTTCATCCGTTAACTGGTTTAATTTTACTAATGGTGTGTTGCCGATTGCTTCTGAAATGTTGTTGAATACGTTGCTCACAATTAAACACTCCTATTCCTAGTTATTAACTATGAATAATATAGCACTTATTTCCTATTTATTCAAATAATTAGTGTGTAATCAGTTCCTGCAGCTCTTCTTTCGTAATCCATTCTTTGTTGCGGCAGAAATGACAGTCCGCTTCAGCTCCGCCGTCTTCTTTAATCATCGTCATAATATCTTTTGGATCAAGTGCACTGATTGCATTAATAAAACGTTCTTTAGAACAGTTACACTCAAAGCTTACAGGCATATTATCAAGCTGTCTCCAATTTTCTTTACCGATTGATTCATCGATTACCTCTTCAGGTGTTAAGCCTTTTGCAAGAAGTTTAGATACAGGTGTCATTGTTTTTGCACGTTCATTCAGCCAGTCGATTGTTTCCTCGCTTGCTGACGGCAGAACTTGAATAACATAGCCGCCTGCTGCCTGAACTGTATTATCAGGATTAACCAGTACCCCAAGTGCTACGATAGAAGGCACCTGCTCACTCGCATAGAAATAATATGAGAAGTCTTCTCCAAGCTCTCCGGATACCAGTTCTACAGAACCGACAAAGTTATCTTTTAAACCGATATCTTTTGCGACACGGAGGTAACCTTCAGTACCCACGGCACGTCTCACATCCAGTTTACCTTGCTCGTTTAAATCGAAGTGTACCTGGGGATTGCCGAGATAACCTCTGACATGACCATGTGCATCGCTGTCAACAACGATTGCACCGATCGGCCCGCCGCCCTCTATTGTGATTGTCGCTTTGTCTTCGCCTTTAAGCATAGCGCCCATAATCACGCCTGCAGACATTGAACGGCCAAGTGCTGCAGCCGCTGTAGGATATGCACCGTGACGGCGCACTGCTTCATTTATAGTATCTGTCGTATCAACAGCAAATATACGAACTTCATCATTGAGGCCGAGACCTCTCACTAAATAATCACTCATCTTGTATTCCTCCAAATGGAAATTCTCTTCATTTTATATAATAAACTAACTGCACTATCATGCATAATAAATTAAACGTCAAAGATAGTCAATTTCAATGCCTCACCATAAAAAAAGCTGCCCGGAGGCAGCTCATTTTATCTGTTCAAGTCATCATTTTTTCTATCTGCTGAAGGGTTATCTTCAGTGTTGCCGTCCGGTTTTGGCGGTTCAACCATGTCCGGGCGTTCTTCAGGTTCTTCCTGAGTATCGTTTGAGTCGACAGTATCATCGCTTTCCATCTTCTCTTTAACTTCTTCATAAGATGCACCGACTGAATCGTCATCTTGTGAAACCTCATTCTTTTCATCTGGTTCATTATCGAAATTTCTTTCTGGTAATTTACCGTGATAGAACAGTCCTTCGATCTGTTCTCTGTCGAGCGTTTCAATTTCAAGAAGTGTTTCTGCGATTAAATTCAGCTGTTCCTGGTGATCAGTAAGAATCTGACGGCAGCGCTCGTATTGTGTCTTAACAATATTCTGCATTTCCTGGTCAATCTCGTAAGCAATGCTGTCTGAGTAGTTAGCATCATTTGACATCTCTTTACCTAGGAATACCTGACCATTTGATTCACCGAACTGAATTGGACCGAGTCTGTCACTCATACCGTATTCAGTTACCATGCTGCGTGCGATTCCAGTCGTTCTCTGGAAGTCATTGGATGCACCTGTGGAAGCTTCTCCAAAAGTAATTTCTTCAGATACACGTCCGCCAAGGAGTCCAACAATTTTATCTTCCAGCTCAGGTTTCGTCATGAAGTAACGGTCTTCTTTAGGAAGCATTACTGCATAACCGCCTGCCTGGCCGCGCGGAACGATAGTGACTTTGTGTACTGTTTCCGCATCATCAAGCACCATACCGATAATCGTATGTCCAGCTTCATGATAAGCAACGATATTACGTTCTTTTTTACTCATGACGCGGCTCTTCTTAGCCGGTCCTGCGATTACGCGGTCTGACGCTTCGTCAACATCGCGCATATCGATTTTTTTCTTGCCTGAACGGGCAGCAACCAGTGCTGCTTCGTTTAAGAGATTCTCAAGATCAGCACCCGAGAAGCCCGGTGTACGCTGTGCAATTGCTGCAAGGTCAACCGTATCATCTAAAGGTTTGTTTCTTGCGTGTACTTTAAGTACCGCTTCACGTCCTGTAACATCTGGACGGCCAACTTGAATCTGTCTGTCAAAACGTCCTGGACGAAGCAGGGCAGGGTCAAGAATGTCAGGACGGTTAGTCGCTGCAATCATAATGACACCTTCGTTTTCTGCGAAACCATCCATCTCAACGAGCAGCTGGTTTAATGTCTGTTCGCGCTCATCGTGACCGCCGCCGACACCAGCACCACGCTGACGTCCTACAGCATCAATTTCATCGATGAAAATGATACATGGTGCATTTTTCTTCGCATTTTCAAATAAGTCACGTACACGTGATGCACCGACACCGACGAACATTTCGACGAAGTCAGAACCACTGATGGAGAAGAAAGGCACTCCGGCCTCACCTGCTACAGCACGTGCGATTAATGTTTTACCTGTACCTGGAGGTCCGACTAACAGCACCCCTTTAGGAATGCGGGCACCAATTCTGTCAAATCGTCTCGGGTCTTTTAAGAAGTCGACGACTTCTACAAGTTCTGCTTTTTCTTCATCGGCACCGGCAACATCATCAAATTTAACATTTGACTTGTCTTTTTCATGAAGCTTCGCTTTACTCTTGCCGAAGTTCATCATTTTACCGCCGCCACCGCCGCCTTGTGCACGGCTCATGAGGAAGATAAACAGGAAGAAAATTAACAGTAATGGAATGAAAGTAACGAGCATACTCGTCCATGGGCTCGGTTCTTCTTCAGGTGCGACTGTTAACGACATGCCCTCCTGATTGCGGGCAGTGTCTGTTATTTGATCTAAATCATCCACGCTATTATATGGAACGACAGAAGTAAATGACTCCTGTTCTTCCTGGTCAGCTAAGCGACCTGTGATTAAATAAACATTGTTTTCCGGCTGAATCGTTAATTCAGCAACTTCTCCGGCTTCAAGCGCATTTAAGAACTCATTGTACTGCAGTTCTTCTTCTGTTCCGCCCGTGCCATTAAAGCGTTGGAAAATACCAAACATAACAACTGTTAGAATGGCGATAAGTAATATGTTACGGCCAGTATTTTTCGGCATCCGTAATCCTCCATTTCTAATGCATTACCAAAAATAGTAACAAAAATAGTCTTTAACTTCCAATCATATGATTTAACTGTAAAATTCAGGTTTTAAGAGTCCAATATACGGCAGGTTGCGGTATTGCTGATCAAAATCGAGACCGTAACCGACAACAAAGCCATCAGGAATTTTCGTGCCGATATATTTTACATCGACATTTAATTTTCTGTCCGGTACCGGCTTGTCAAGCAGAGTCACAATTTCAATCGATGCTGCTTTGCGGTAAGTTAAAAATTCGATAATCGAGTTCAGAGTCGTCCCTGTTTCTACGATATCTTCGACGATAAGTATATGTCTGCCTTCTACTGATGTAGATAAATCTTTCAGGATTTTAACTTCCCCTGTTGATTTTGTACCTACATAGCTGGATACATCCATGAAATCAATTTCCATGTGCGTATCGATATGTTTGATTAGATCTGCCATGAACATAATAGAACCTTTTAACAAACCGACAAGTACCGGTGTCTTGCCTTCATAATCTGCTGTAATGCGCTCGCCAAGACGTGTGTTAATCGCCTCTATATCTTCCACTGATAATACAATTTCGCTTATGTCATTTTGAATTGTCATCATTAAACTCCTTCGTAATCTTTAATAATCTGTTTTCAGATGGTTCAATTATATTATAAATCGTCCCAACTGCAATAATAATACCGTGTGAATTTACTGCAACCGGCATTTTTTGCCGTTCAGCGGCCGGTATTTTTTTATCGATAAACAGCCGGCTGACTTTTTTAGTGCCAGTGTTTTTCAAAGACACCTTGTCGCCGTCTGCTTTTTGCCTCAGAGTCAGCGGCAATTCAGATGACGGAAGCTGTACAGTCACATGATAGTCATTATAAATAAACTCTCCGTTATCCTCAATAGATAAGTACTGCTGCACTGTTTCTTCCTGCTGCTTGCCTATGTAGATTCTATCGTATTCGACATGAATAACTGCATCTCTTGTCCGATATACTCCCTGAGACGTCTTACTGAGCAGAAGGGAATCGAGTGCTTCCAGACCTCTGCGGCCAAGATGGATATCACTCTGCTTCAAAAAGGCCGACAGAATATACCGTCTGATCACCGGACTGTGTGTCTGGTAATCTTTGCGGGATAATTCTCTCTCATAGCTGCCGGTGAATTTTTCTGCATAAGCATAAGCAAAATCACTCAGCTCATTGATATCCTGCCGGACCTTTTCCAGCTGGCTGACATCGAGTTCAGGCGCTTCTTTTACCGGCGGTATGACATGGTGCCTCACATAATTTCTCGTGTAATCATCTCCGGCATTGCTCGCGTCTTCAAAATAGACGACCTGATGCTGATTAGAATATATCTGGATCATTTCTTTCGTAACATGTGACAAAGGACGGACAATTGTATATGCACCTCTGTCATTCATTTCAGGAATACCTAAATTACCGTACAGATGACGCCCGGTTAAAAGCTGCTGCAAGACCGTTTCATGCTGATCATCTGCATGATGGCCCATTAAAAGATAAGAGATGCCGAGCTGCTTAAGCACTTGTTCAAAAAATTCGTAGCGTTTGACTCTCCCTTTTTCCTGAGAGAATCCTGTCGAAAAGTTAAGCACTGCAGTTTCACAGCGGACGCCGTCTTTTTCAGTCATCTTCTCGATATAAGCCGCTTCATCTTGTGATGCTGATCTGACATTATGATTCACATGCAGCACGGTTAGACTCTTATATGTATGTTTATATTCATTCGTCAGGAGGTGATAGAGTACCATCGAGTCTATGCCGCCCGACAGGGCGAGTGCGATATCGTCGTCTTCTGTCCACACAGTTTCGATTCTAAATGCCATCTTTCACTGCTCCTTTTGCCAATAAAATAAAAAGGCTAGAGCGAATTGCTCCGGCCTCTTAATATGATTATTTACGTCCTCTTCCACCGCGGCGCGATTCTGCTTGTCTTTTAATTGTAGACATTCTCTCTTCACTGTCTTTAAGGAAACCTGATAGTTTCTTCTCAAAGTCTTCTGGTGAAGGCGTTTTTGCACGCGGCTTCGGTTTTGGTTTATCCTGTGCCTTTTTAATAGATAAGCTTATCTTATTGTCCTCACCTATCGTCAGCACTTTAACTTCTATCTGGTCACCGACTTTTAAATGTTCGTTGATGTCCTCTACGTACTTATCTGCGACTTCACTAATGTGAACTAATCCTGTTTTGCCCCCTGGCAACTCAACAAACGCACCAAATGGTTTGATTCCTGTTACTTTGCCGATAACTTTACTGCCCGCTTCAACTGACATGTTTATTTAATATCCTCCCAAAATCATTATACATTTCTATATTACCACTAAATAAAAGAATAATCATTACATAAGGAATGATTATTCTTTATTCTCGGCATCTTCTTTTTCTCCGTTCTCAGGAAGATTAAATATTAATTCTCCTTCTTCAGATAAAAAGAATTCACTGCGTGCGATACGCAAAATATAATTATCATCATTAAGCTGTCTGATTTGCTGTTCTAAGTCAGAATGCTGTTTATTTTTTTCTTCAAGCACTTCCGTCGTTGCCAGCACGTCTTCGTGCAACGCGTCATTTGCCTGTTTTTGATTGAATGCTACGAGCATCAGTACGATGGCTATACCTAGCAGAATGCTGCCAAAAACCATAGTGCGGCGGCGCGACACACGCGATTCACTCGCTAATTGCTTCTTTTCGCTATCACGTTTTTTCGTATAGTTATTAAGGAGTCTGACTACCTTGTTGCTCACATTGTCACATCCAATCATTTAATCTTGTATTCACTCTCTATTATATACAAGATACAGGAAAAATAGGTGACAATCTATTAAAAATCTGATTCTTTTTCAATTTTCTCTTCATTCAGCACTTTATACATTCTATCCGAATCTTCTTTTTTGGCTTTATCGTTCAATTCCAATATTTCATAAGTCATAATACTGCGCCCAAAACGAATTTTAAGCGTGTCGCCTGCAGCTAGTGCCGTACTTGCTTTTGCAGGACGGCCGTTCACTTCGATGCGTCCTTCGTCACTGATTTCTTTAGCCAGAGTGCGGCGTTTAATAATTCTCGACACTTTTAAAAATTTATCGAGTCTCATGCTGATCATCCCCTGTTATTAATTCATGCAGCGGCCGTTTTTCATGAATGGTTGTTTTCATCCACTTCAAAACAGTTTCTGCATATTCTTTTTCATACTTAACTTTAGCTTTCTTGCCTTCTTCGACTTTTGCTTTTTCCCACACTTTATTTAAATCTTCCATATTTTCAACAGATGCATCTCCGAAAACGTGCGGGTGTCGGTGTTTCACTTTTTTATTTAAGGAACTGAGAATATCGTAAAAGTCAAAGTAACCTTCTTTTTTACCGATTGCCGCATGCAGTGCCACCTGCAGCAGTATATCCCCAAGTTCTTCAACCAGACCTTCATCATCTTCTCTTTCAATGGCCTCGATAACTTCATATGATTCCTCTAGCAGATAACGCTCCAGCGATTCATGGGTCTGGACTTTATCCCACGGGCATCCCTCTTCTCCCACCAGCGTATCAAAGAGGTTAATCATATGACCAAGCGACTGGTTGTCATACTGTTCACCTGAAGTTTTCGGCACGAACATACAGAGCAGATTTGAATCCGGCACACGGAAATCAATTTCCGCAATAGTACTTTCAATAATCTCTTCGTCAGCACTGCCTGCCTTATCAACTAAAAATACTGGCGTATCGTAATGATAATAGTCGAGCAGTGTCACTTTAACTTCACTGACTGACAGCTGATTATATACTTGCGTAATCAGCGTGTGTTTACGATAGTCCAGATCTCTAATATTAAGTGCTGTACCGTCCAGCAGCTGAAAATTTTCATTCACCGGAATTTTAAGGGCAGTGATCACATCATCCATAAAACTCTGTCCGCCTGCGATGACCACCTTCACTTTCCCTTCTTTTTCAGCATCCAAAAGACGTTCAGTCGTTGTTTCATAAACCATCGGATGCCCAGGCACTGCGTACAGCACGTCACCGTGCTCCGCTTCTTTCAGCAAGATACGAGTAATTCTTTCATACGTATTTGAAAAGTCATCGCTTTCTTCATAGTAAGAATCAAAACTTGTAATATCCATGCCTTCATCTTCAAGCATCACTGCTGCCGGGTGATCCATCGTTCTAACAAATATTTTCTTCGCTGCAGCGAGCTGTTTATAAACGCCGAGCGGCATTTTATCGGTATCAGATGTGCCGAGTCCGATAACTGTTATCGTGTTCATTGAACGGCCTCCATTCTGCTGTCTTGTATTGCACTCATAATATTGACGAGTTCTTTAATATTTTTTGAGCGGATTGTTAAACGGATTTCTCCATCTTTCACTGAAATTTTCAATATTCTGCTGTAATCCTGAGTATCCTGGAACAGTTTCTCACCGCTGATTTCTTCTGTTGCAGATTTCGATACGTTTAAGTAATAATGTCTTGCATCTTCAGATACTTTATAAATACCGTACATCAATGCATATACTTTCACTTTAACAAGCTCGATTAAATTGACGACTTCTTTTGGATATTCGCCGAAACGGTCGATCAGTTCGTCTTCAATATCCTGGACCTCTTCCATTGAATTGGCTTTTCTTAAACGTTTATAAATATCAATTTTTGACTGCTCATGCGTAATATATGTTGCCGGAATGTAAGCATCCGCTTCGATATTGATCGGAATATTTACAGGTTCATCTTCTTTTTCTATACCCTGTTTTTCCTGAACGGCGCTTTCCAGCATATCGCTGTACAGTTCATAGCCGACTGAATCGATAAAGCCGGACTGATTTTTACCGAGCAGATTACCCGCGCCCCGAATATTGAGGTCGCGCATAGCAATTTTAAAACCGCTGCCGAGTTCTGTGTATTCCTTAATTGCTTCCAGTCTCTTTTCCGCCACTTCTGTCAGCACTTTGTTCGGCTGATGGAACAGATAAGCATAGCTGATTCTGTTGCTCCGGCCGACGCGTCCTCTCAGCTGATAGAGCTGGCTTAAGCCAAAGCGGTCTGCATCTTCAATAATCAGCGTATTGGCATTCGGCACGTCGACACCCGTTTCGATAATCGTTGTTGTCACCAGCACATCAAATTCACCATTGACGAAATCGAGCATGGTTTCTTCAATTTGCTTTTCTGTCATCTTGGCGTGCATCACTCCGACTGAAGCATCAGGAACCAGCATTTCAACATGTGCCTGTTTGCTGTATATCGTATCGACTCTGTTGTGCAGATAAAATACCTGCCCGCCTCTCGACAATTCTCTTTCAATTGCCTCTTTGACGAAATTCCCATTATATTCAAGCACGTATGTCTGTACAGGGAATCTGTTTTCAGGCGGTGTTTCGATTACTGATAAGTCTCTGACTCCCGTCAGGCTCATATGGAGCGTCCTTGGTATCGGCGTGGCTGTTAAGGTGAGCACATCGACATTGTTTTTCATCTGTTTAATCGCTTCTTTGTGTTTCACACCAAACCGCTGTTCTTCATCGACAATTAACAGACCGAGATCTTTATATTCAATCGATTGGCCGAGTATTTTATGTGTTCCGACTACGATATCAATACGCCCTTCTTTTAAGCCTGCTGCCGTTTCACGGTTTTCTTTGGCCGTTCTAAAGCGTGACATCATCGCAACATTGACTGGATAATCTTCAATTCTTTCAATTAAACTTTCAAAATGCTGAGCTGCTAAAATTGTCGTCGGCACTAAAAATGCGACCTGCTTGCCGTCCTGAACAGCCTTGAAGGCAGCTCTGATGGCAACTTCTGTCTTGCCGTATCCGACGTCACCGCATAATAAACGATCCATCGGACGTTCTGCTTCCATATCTTTTTTAATTTCATGCACACTCGCCAGCTGGTCCGGCGTCGGTTCATATGGGAATCTCGCTTCAAAAGCATCCTGCATTTCCGTATCCGGACTAAATTGGAATCCTTTAGACTGCGCGCGCTCCTGATACAAACGGATCAGCTCTTCGGCAATATCGTTAACGTTGGCTTCTACTTTCGCTTTTGTTTTCTTCCACTCTACGCCGCCGAGTTTGTGCATCTTCGGCGACCCGTCGTCACTGGCAACATATTTCTGAACCAAATCCATCTGATCGACAGGAATATACAACTGATCGGTACCCTTATACTGCAGTTTCATATAATCGCTGTGAGTCCCGCCGACCTCCAGTGTTTCAATACCTAAATATCTGCCGACACCATGGTGGACATGGACGATATAATCACCGACATTTAATTCCTGATAAGATTTAATTTTTTCGGCATTTGACAGTTTCTGTTTTCGCTTCTTACGTTTCTGGACTTTATTATACAGTTCTTTAGACGTTAAAATCGCCGCACTCATATACGGCAAGATAAAGCCGGTGGCCATACTGCCTACCGTCAGAACAATACCAGAGTTTTCCGGAATATCCTCAATAAAACTTGGAATTTTTAAATCTTCCAGTAGCTGTTTCGTTTTATTCAGCTCATCTTCATCGCGGAGAATAATATTAATTAAATAGTCATTTTCCAGCATGCCGTTTAAATTCGAAGCCAGAATATCATACTGGCCGTAGTAAATTTCCGTCGGTTTGACTGATATTTTAATCATTTCCCCGATTGGAACCGGCATACTCTTCATAAATAAATTAAAATATGTGACGCCTTTAATTCCGAGCAGGCGTTCATACTGGCCTTCTAAATAATTCTGCCCGCCGCTGAACATTTGTCCTGCTTCTAGCACTGAGCTGAAATAATTATTCACTGCTTCAAACTCTGCATCATATGATGTTTTCAGTGCATTCACATCATCGATAAAGACACGGTGTGCAGGCGTTAAATAGTCAATCAGAGATTTATCGTGTTCATCCAGCAAATGCGCAAACTGTGCGAGATGATTAACCAGCTGGTCCGGGTGCGTGACCACATCATAGTACTCTTCAAGTGCTTCTTTCGTGACACCTTCTAGATTTGCTTTAGTATTTTCATACAGCTCATCAATTTTACTGAGCAGCTCTTCACGTTCAGATGCCTCAACAATATACTCTGCGTATGGTTCTAATGTAATGCTGTCGATATTTTCAAGTGACCGCTGGCTCTCCGGATCGATCAGACGGAGTGAATCGATTTCATCATCAAACAGCTCCAGGCGGAGAAATGCATCGTGCATATAAATATCAAAAATATCGCCGCGCACCGCAAACTCGCCAAAGTTCGCCGCCTGGCTCATGCGCTTATAGCCCAGACTGACGAGGAACTCGATGAGTTCATCGTAGTCCACAGTACCGCCGAGCTTCAGCGTTCTTTCATAAGATAAGAGTTTTTCTTTCGGCATCAAAGGTTTTAAAAGTCCATGTACAGGTACGATAAAGAGCCCTGGTTTCTCATGAGCAAGTGCATATAATGCAGTCATTCTTGCTTTCATAAAATCAGGGCTTTGTTTTGAGAGACTTTCGATCATAATGTCGCCGACAGGGAATGTATACACATTATCCATGACGTCCATCATGCTGTTTGCAAGTTTTTCCATATGATGATTATTTTCCACAAACACTACATGCGGGCGGTTCGAATTTGAAGCCAGTTCCTTCATGAGTACAGGTTTAAAATCATCATTAACACCGGTAACGAGCAGATTTTTATCACTCTTATAATTTAAAATACTTTTGACGCGTTCATCATTTAATATTCTATCGCTTATTTTACTATGCATTGACATCACCATTATATTCGTTCATTACATCTAAAAATGGCTCTGAAACAAAGCTTTGACACGCTTTACTTGATACATCGAGCACTTTGTCGAGCGTCTCTTGATTTTCTTTTTGGAACTTGCCTAACACGTAATTAGTGACCGGCATCCCTGCTGGCGGCCGTTCGATACCGAGACGGATACGGTTATATTTTTCACTGCCCAAGTGCTGTGTTAGCGATTTAATACCATTATGCCCGCCGCCGCTGCCTTTTTGGCGCAGCCTGATACGGCCAAGCGGCAAATCAAGGTCATCGTAGATTACAACGATATCAGCAAGATCAATATTGTAATAATCGACTAGCGGACGCACCCCTTCACCAGATAAATTCATAAATGTCTGCGGTTTAACCAGCATGATTTTTTCGCCATTTAAAAGACCTGTGCCATACATACATTTAAATTTACTTTTATCAAGTTCAATATGCGTGTCGCTGCTCAATCTGTCTATCGCCATAAAACCAATGTTATGACGCGTCTGATCATATTTAGGGCCCGGGTTTCCAAGTCCGATAAAACACTTCATTTCATCACCTCATAAACGTTAAAAAAGGCGATGGAAAATCCACCGCCGTTGTGTATTAATTTAAAATTACTTTTCTTCGTCTTCTTCAGAGTCAGCTTCGTCATTTTTCTGAGCTGTCGCTTCAACTTCAACGCTTTCTTCTTCAGCGTTTTCGTCTTCTTCAGGCTCTTCAGTTGGAGCACTTATGATAACAAGTGAGTCTGCATCTTCGTTTTCGATAACAAAGTTACCTTTAGAACGGATGTCTTCAACGTGAATTGAATCACCGATATTAAGTTCTGAAATATCAACTTCGATAGTTTCAGGAATATCAGCTGGTTTAGCAGTTACAGACACTTCGAATAACGGCTGTTCGATGACACCGCCTTCTTTTTGTCCTGGTGCTTCGCCTGTTAATTCAATTTGAACGTCAACAGTAACTTCAGTCTGCATGTTAATTGCAATGAAGTCGATGTGAGTAATTTGGTTTTTAAGTGCATCGAATTGGTATTCGCTAACCATTACTTGAGTCGTACCGCTGTCAGCAACTTCAAGGTCGATAACCCCGTTACGTCCAACTTCACGAATGACTTTGATAAATTCGTTTTCGTCTACTGATAATGATGTATTTTCTGTTTCATATCCGTATACGACTGCAGGCACTTTACCTGTTGAGCGTAATTCTTTCAGCTCTGATTGTTTTGATTTTTCAGCTCTTTTGCTTGAGGCTAATTTAGCCATAATTATTTCCACCTTTCATCTATTACAAGTCTATTATAATAACGCCTATCCTAACACATAGCCACGCATTATAATACCACAAAATACAGCAGTTTGTAAAAAAACTGTTAAATTATCACGTTTGATCGAATAAAATGCTTACAGATTCCTGCTGATGAACTCTTACAATGGCTTGAGCAAGCAGTTCTCCAACGGATAATTCTGTAATTTTATCGATTTTCTTCTCTTCAGGCAGCTGAATAGAGTTCGTCACAACAAGCTCTTTAATCACAGAGTCTGAAATGCGTTCGATTGCCGGACCTGAAAGTACCGGGTGCGTACAGCATGCATAGACTTCTTTAGCTCCCTTATCAACGAGTGCCTGATCTGCTGTTTTAATCGTGCCGCCTGTATCGATAATGTCATCGATAATAATCGCTGTTTTGCCATCAATTTCTCCAACGATGTTCATGACTTCAGAAACATTCGGACGCGGACGGCGTTTATCGATGATTGCAATCGGTGCTTTAAGACGGTCTGCCATGCGGCGGGCACGTGTTACACCACCGTGGTCAGGCGATACGATAACAACTTCTTCTAAGTCGATACCAGAGTGTTCCAGGAAATAATCGCTTAAAATCGGTACACCCATCAGGTGGTCGATAGGAATATCGAAGAATCCTTGAATTTGCGGTGCGTGAAGATCGAGAGAAATCACACGGTTTGCACCAGCTGTTTCCATCAGGTTTGCAACGAGCTTCGCAGTAATAGGTTCACGTGCACGGCTCTTACGGTCCTGACGTGCGTAACCGTAATACGGCATAACGATGTTAATTGTGTTTGCTGATGCGCGTTTTAGTGCATCGAGCATAATTAACAGTTCCATCAGATTTTCATTGACCGGCTGGCTTGTCGGCTGAATAACGAATACATCGCAGCCGCGAACGCTTTCCTCAACGTTGACTTGAACTTCTTCGTCAGAAAAACGGTTTACAGTACATTTGCCAAGCGGAATACCGATATGATCTGCGATTTCGCGTGCTAAAGGTTCATTCCCTGTCAACGTAAATAATTTCATCTTAGAATTCTTGTTTTGATTACTAGAAGCTAGCATTTTAATCCTCCAGATATTATTTTTTGTAATATTCTTCTTTTGTCGTCTGCCTATTTCGTGCAATTGCCAAACTGTCATTTGGTACGTCATCAGTCACTGTTGAGCCCGCCGCTGTAACAGAACGGTCCCCAACGCTTACAGGGGCAACGAGATTCGTATTACAGCCGATAAACGCATCTTGCCCGACAGTCGTTTTAAACTTATTGATACCATCGTAATTCACAGTAATCGCGCCGCATCCAATATTTGCACGTTCGCCGATTTCAGCATCGCCGATGTAGCTCAGGTGCGAGACTTTTGCGCCATCTTTTAATTCCGATTTTTTCACTTCAACAAAGTTTCCGACTTTCACGGCTTCACCAAGTTTCGCGCCCGGGCGAAGCTGAGCGAATGGTCCGACAGTCGTGCTGCTGCCAACTGTTGCATCAGTGAGTACAGAATGTTTAATCTCTGTATTATCACCAATCAGGCTGTTGCTAATTTCGCAATTTGCAGAAATAATTGCATTTTCACCGATCACAGTATTACCTTTAATCACAGTGTTAGGATAAATAATAGTATCCATACCAATCTTAACACTTTCATCGATGTATGTGTTCTTTGGATCAATAATTGTCACGCCTTGTTTAAGCAGGCGTTCATTCGTGCGGCTTCTTAAAATCTCAGAAGCACGGGCCAACAGCAATCTGTCATCGACATTAATAATTTCATCATTATTATCTGTCACATAAGCACCGACACGGGCACCTTTACTGCTTAGAAGACCAACAGAATCTGTTAAATAATATTCTTCTTCAGGGTTATCATTCGTAATTTTACTCAACACTTTAAATAATTCCTGATTATTATAAATTGCTGCCCCTGCACTGACTTCTTTAATTTCTTTTTGCTCTTGTGTAAGCTCTGTTTCTTCTAAAATTTCTTTAACAGTACCGTTTTCTTTACGGATCACACGTCCGTAATTTTCAGGATTGCCCGCATAAGCCGACAAAACAGTCGCTTTTAGACCTGAAGCTTCATGGTCAGCAGCGAGCTTCTCAATTGTAGACGCAGAAATCAACGGTGTATCTCCATTTATAATAAGCGTGTTGCCGTCCGCTTCACTAAGTTCAGCAGCAGTCTGATTGACCGCATGCGCTGTCCCCAGCTGCTCGTCCTGGACAACCACTTTGACATCATCCGGCAAAATTTCAGTTACTGCCTCGTGAGATGTTCCCAAAACGACGTAAATATCGCTGATGCCTGCTTGTTTTACATTATTAATTACTCTGGTAATCATCGGGATTCCACAAACCTCGTGCAATACTTTCGGTTTCTTTGAATTCATTCGTTTACCGACACCTGCAGCAACTATAATCGCTCTTGTTTGCATAATTAACCCCCATATTAATACGATATTCTAATTATATTTCAGTACCGGCAATCTTTCAAGACGAAAGTCAGGCCGGGCCGCGCCGGCCCGGCCTGAAAAATTATTTATTTATTTTCTTCCGCAGTATCTTCCGATACTTCAGGAGTGTCTTCATTTTTTACATTGTTTTCTTGTGCAGCATTAGAATCTGCGGCATCTGCTTCATCCGCCTGTTCCGGTACAGCTTCATCTTCTGCAGGATCAGACTCCACTGTCGGTTCACTTTTATTTTCCTGTTCCTCTTGTACTGCATCCGCTGTTTCTTCATATACGCGCATCACTTCTTCCTGAACGTGCTGGCGCATTTCAGAGTTAATTGGATGGGCAATATCTCTAAATTCTCCATCCGGTGTGCGTTTGCTCGGCATTGCGACGAACAGGCCGTTGTTGCCGTCAATTACGCGTAAATCGTGTATAACAAATGATTCGTCAAATGTTACGGAAACTAAAGCTTTCATTCTTGTATCTTGATTATTTACTTTTCTTAATCTTACATCTGTTATTTTCATGTGTCTGTTCCTCCATAGATTTATGTTTTAGATCTTCTGTGTAAAACCCATCTAGCTTAGAACCCCACTAAAATCAACAGTTATTCGAAAGATGCAACAACCTCAATCTCCACTTTCGCATCTAATGGGAGACGACTAACTTCTACACATGATCTTGCAGGTAATTTACCCGTAAAGTACGTTGCGTAAACTTCGTTCACGGCTGCAAAATCATTCATATCAGCGATAAAAATAGTTGTTTTTACGATATTGCTGTAATCCAGATCAGCTGCTTCGAGGACGCCGCCGACATTATCCAGCACTTGTTTTGTCTGTTCTTTAATATCATCTGAAACAATATTTCCTTCCAGCGTCAAAGGCACCTGACCTGAAGAATAGAATAAATTCCCTGTTCTTACGCCGTGGCTGTATGGTCCTACTGCTGCTGGTGCTTTGTCAGAATTAATTGGTTGCATGCTTATCATCCTCCGTAATGTGAATTAAATTTATTTACCTGTAATGTAATCTAAACAGTTTCCTTCTTCAACTACAAATGATTCGTTAAATTCATCGATCTCAGATACTTTAAGCAGAGACTTATAATCGTTAAATCTGCGATTCGCTACTTCTTTTGCTTCAACCAGTACACTGACTCCGACAACCGTCGCGTTAAATTCTTCCATCAGATTCGTCACGCCGGTAATCGAACCTCCTGCTCTCAGGAAGTCATCAACAACCAGTACTCGCGAGCCTTCTTTCAAAGTCCGTTTCGATAACACCATCGTTTCTATTTTACGAGTCGAACCGGAAACATAGTTAATCGATACGGTAGATCCTTCCGTCACTTTGTTATCTTTACGTATCACAGCTACCGGCACATTCAGTTTTCTCGCCACTGCATTCGCTAAAGATATCCCTTTAGTCGCAACAGTAACTACTGCGTCTACTTCAACATGACCGTACATCGTGGCAATTAAATCACCGATGTCATTCATCATATTCGGATCACCCATAATGTCAGACATATACAGGTAGCCCCCCGGAAGAAGACGTTCGTTTGCTTCCAGTTCAATTTTAAAGTCTGCGATAATCTTTTTAGCGCGTTCGACACTGATTTTCGGTATAAATATCGCACCGCCATTGGCACCTGCTGTTGTTTGTAATACACCGAGCCCTTCTGCACTCAGCACATCCTTTATAATGCGGATGTCTTCGCTGATAGAAGATTTGGCCTGGCTGAACTTATCGACATAAGTCGTTAAAGGTATTAACTTGTTTGGATTTGTAGTTAAATGCTGCGTCATATAGACGAGACGTTCACTGCGTTTATATTTCATAATTAAGCTCCTAAACCGTATTATTGGTAATGATTTTACCATATAAGTTCGGATTTTAATACTTATCCAAGCAATCTTATTCGATAAACTTCAGCACAGCACCCCTTCATGGCGTTATAAAGATGAACGGACTGCCGTTCTTTTCTGACGATACCGAATACTGTGGGCCCGCTGCCGCTCATCAGAGCGCCTTCAGCGCCTGATTCTTTCATATTTCCGAGCAGTTTTTTTACTTGCGGATATTTTCTCACCGTTACTTCCTCAAGATCATTTTTTAAAGCATTCAAAATCTCACTGTAGTCGTTATTAATAATTGCTGCTTTCATCGCATCCGATCCCGGCTTATTTTTCCCGGGTTTCAGTGCGCCGTAAATCGTTTTTGTCGACACACTTAAAGAAGGCTTAGCCAGTACAATCCATGCGTGCGGTGGTCTCGGCAGCCGCTCTATAATTTCTCCGCGCCCGGTCGCTAGTGCAGTACCGCCGTAAACACAAAATGGAATATCAGAACCGAGTTCAGCTGATAATTCAGCAAGTTCGTCCAGTTCCACACCAAGCCCGTACAGCGCATTCATCCCCCTGAATGTCGCAGCAGCATCCGCTGAACCTCCGGCGAGGCCTGCAGCAATAGGGATATGCTTATCAATATTAATCGTCACACCTGATTTAATATTGTAACGGCGCATCATTAACTGAGCCGCCTGATAGGCTAAATTGCGCCGGTCCGTCGGAACAAACTGATGATCGGACTCAATGACGATCTTTTTATCCGTCCGCTTTTCAAATGATAAATTATCATTTAAATCCACAGTCGTCATCACCATGCTGACTTCGTGATATCCGTCATTGCGTTTATACAGCGTATCTAATGTTAAGTTGATTTTTGCTGGTGCTGTTTCATAATGCATAGTTCATAGTCCTTTGCAGATTTTTTATCGAAATATATATGTGCTATTTTATCACAGAAAGATGATGAATATTTACGTGAATTTTTAATATCTGAGGCCTTGGCAGGCAAATAGATATGAAAAGAGAAAAAACGGCCGGAAATCTCACATTCAAGATTCCCAAACCGTCCTTCAGCTTGCTTCTATTCATCATTTTTTCGTTTGTTAAATGCCCATAATACCAGCAGGAAGCTGGCAGCTGCCCAAGCAGCCAGTATGACAAACTCCATGGCTCCACTTTCACCGTTAAGGATATTGAGGTTCTGATATAAAGGGAAGTACTCAGCAATCTTAATAGCGATATGATCCGGATCTGTAATAATCATTTCGATATACGGTGTAAAACCGAAGATAAACATAATCGGTATCAAGTAAACTGACGTCGTTGCGACTGAATTAACAATGAGTCCAATACCGATTCCCATGCATAAGAAGAAGAATCCCATCAAGATTAGACTGATGATATTTTCCAGCGTCCAATAATTATCCGGTGAGATAATTAAAATAGATGCAACAAGTGATATGATTGTCATCAGACCGACCACCATGCTTTTACCTAAAATAATATCGATAATTGTCGCGGGAGACTGAAGTAGACCTCTTAAAGTATCTTTTTCATTTTCTTCAGCAATCATCGTCATTACTGCACTAAAACTGACTGCGGTAAAGACAACACCAACAACAATGACCAGCATCTCCGGCGGCAGTTCTGCCTGCCCTCCGCCTATTCTCGTAAAAAATAATGCCATGATTATCGGAATCATCACAGATGTAAAAAGCATCATATTCTTCATAAATTCTTTTAAATCTTTTTCAAAAATCGCCATTACTCTAGTGATATTCATTTAAACCAGCTCCTTACCAGTTACTTTTTTAAACACTTCGCCGAGTGTCGGGAAATCCGTTCTAACGTCGACGATATCTTCGTTAAACAGCACGTTCTCGAGTGCTGCCTTGTTATCCTCTGTTCTGTCTGTTGTTTTCACCGTACCGTCTCTATACGTAAGATGTACTTCATTGCGTTTATATTTATGTCTCAGTGCACTTGGCGAACCTGAATCCTGGATAACTCCCTGATATAAAAATGCAACGTTATCACACAGACGGGTTGCTTCATCCATATTATGTGTTGTGAGCAGTATCGTTGTTCCGTCATCCCGTAATTCCTCTAGCATGTCGTGGATTCTTTCAGTTGTTGTCGGATCGAGGGCCGATGTAGGTTCATCGAGAAAAAGGATTGCCGGTCTGTGAATAACCGCCTTACATAGTAGAATTCTTTGTTTCATCCCTTTTGATAACTTCGACACCGTTTTATTCATTTCATCTTCGAGACCGACCGCTTTCAATACTTTCTCCACTGACCCTTTCGGAGCGTTGTACAGTTTACGGAATAATTCTAAATTATCTTTCACTGTCAATCTGTCATATAAGGAACTTTTATCCGATAAAATACCGAGAGAGCCTACATACTCATTTTTGCCAAACTGCCGGAAATTGAATTGATTAACATTCACATCACCGTTTGTCGGTTTAAATTCTCCTGTCATAATTTTAATAGTCGTCGTTTTCCCCGACCCGCTTGGTCCCAGCAAGCCGAATATTTCTCCTTTTCCTACTTCAAATGAAATACCGCGGAGCGCTGCTTCGCTGCCAAAAGACTTTTTAAGTTCATTAACTTGAATCATACTCATTTTTATTCCCTCCAAATTTTGTATCTGCTGATGCCTTAACTAAAGTTTAGAGGCAAAATAAAAACACCGCGATGTCATCACGGTGAGTTGTAGTAAATAAACATTGAAATGTATACAATTTCTATCATACGTTCTGGTAACTTCCCGAAATGTACAAAGAGACGCCGAACTGTACTACAGTGTTTTACCACGTTTCAGCACTGACAAATAGACTGCAAAGACAGACAAAGCCAACCATATCAGCATAATAACGTATGGCATTATACCAGCGTTATTATGTATCGCCATTAATTGATACACGGGTGTCCACTTTGCTAATTGCATTAGCGGGTGGCCCTGATCCAGAAAAAACGTTTCAATAATAGGTGTCATTCCAAGTAAAAACAAAATAACAACACCGTATACAGTAGAAGTTGACTGCAGTTTAGCAAGCAGACCGGCAATCAATCCTAAATTTAAAAATATCAAAGCCGCGATACTTAATCCGACTATAAGCGGCCAGTTGAGCACGGCCAATTGTCCTGCAATCAGCAGCGAGACAATAGTATTTACGGCAGTCATCAATAGGACGAGAATACTTCTGCCTGATATACTGCTTATTAAATCAGGCACTGTATGTGTGACCATCCTTAACAAACCATGCTCATTCTCTTCTGCGTATAACATTAAAGGAATATTAGTGGCGACGGAAGCAAGCACTGTACCGAGCAGTATGAATAACATTTCCTCAGGCAGGTTTACCTCTATATTACGTGCAGGCGTACTGTACATCAAAGCCATAATCGGCGGCATGAGCAGTATAGTTATGACTGCATAGTTTGTAAAATACTCTCTGATGTCTCTATATATCGTCGCTCGTATTTTAAATAAATTCATAAAGTCACCTTTTTATAGTTTTAGTAATTTATCCTGTATTTCGTTGAATTTGGCACGGGACAATGGAATTCTGGATTTTTCCGGATTGTCGACAATGACAGAATAAGTATTTTTTGACCATGTAATGATTTCTTTTACTTTGTGAAGATTGACTATATAAGAGCGGTGGCAGCGGTAGAAACCATGCGGTGCGAGCTGATCAACAGCCCCCTGCAGCGTTGTTTCCATCACCAGTTTTTGTGATCCGAGGTTAATGTATACCTTGCCGTCCATGCTTTCTAAGTATTCGATATCCTCTATCGTAACGAAGATTGTTTTATCGTGTGCTTTCACTTTAATCTTGCTAATATTCAAGGATGAATCGTCATCAGCATTATCTGCGGTTTCAACGAGCTCCAGAGACTGACCGTTCAGCCTCATTACACCCGGCTGAACAATTAGCGCATCTTCCAGTCTGGATGCAGCAACAAACAAAGACTTCCCCTGATTAAGCAGCTGCGCTTTCATTTTATGAAAGAGATGAATGTTATCATTAACTGTATTTAAAAATGGATCGATAAATGCAATATGCTGACTATCGCTGAGCAGTGCATGGATGTAATTCAGTTTTTGGGTTTCTTTTTCATTCAGTTTAGACATCCTTGAAATCACATCTTCAAGTTTAAACTGCTGGATTAAATCACCAGTTTTTAAAGGGCTATTATACCATTTCCTTAAATACTCAATATGGACTTTTAAATTCAAACGCTTATAATATATCGGCGCACCTGTAAACACATGCCCGCCCGCACTTTCAAAAGCTGCAGAAAAAGCTTCGAGACGTTCATACGGCATTTGAACTGAGAGACACTCAGCAGAGGTTATATTTATTTTATTGTCAGACGGCTGTCCTGTTATATTCTGAATTTCTATATCCATAATTATTACTCCCAATGTGTAAAATCTATTTAAATTTACCATGTAAACGTAATCATGACAATTTCCTCAAAATATTAAACAAAAGTCTTTATTTCTATTTCTAAATGATGTATATTATAAATAGTTACAAAATGTAATTAGATAATAAATACACACTTCGGAGGAATTTTTGAATGACTAAAATTGGTATCGTAACAGGAAGTACACGTAACTCACGTGTTAACATGCAAGTTGCAGAGTGGCTTAAAGACTTTGCTGAAAACTTAAATACAGGTGCAGAATTTGAAATCGTAGATCTTAAAGACTACGAAGTACCATTATTTAACGAAGATGTACCGCCTGCAATGGCTAACAAACAATACTCTACAGACGTAATAAACAACTGGTCTGCTAAAATAGATTCACTTGATGGATATATCTTTGTTACTCCAGAATACAACAAAGCAATCTCTCCATCACTTAAAAACCAGCTGGACTACATCGGACCTGAATTTGCTAACAAAGCAGCAGGTATCGTTGGTTACGGTTCAACTTTAGGCGTTGCAGCAACACTTTCACTTCGCCAAATCCTTTCTAACTTCAATGTGGCAACAGTTGGACCATTCGGTGCATTCAGCCTGTTCACTGACTTTGAAGAAATGTCTAAATTTACACCAGCTGAAATTCACAATGGCACGATCGAAGCTGTAGTCACTACTACAGTTAACTGGGCTAACGGCCTTAAATCAATCAGATAATAGTTTCTAAGTAAATTAGGAATTATGAAATATACCCGGATTACAAAAGCTTGTAAAAAAGCCGCTGTGATCCGGGTTTTTTGTTTCTTTTTTACATTTCAGTATAATGCACTCCATGTACAAAAACCTTTCTGACACTAACAAAATACAGATGCTCAATAGAAAAACAGCCTAAAACTGAATATTAGCATTCAGCTTTAGGCTGCAAATTGGCACTAAGTTGGCAAGTTCATTTTTAAAGAAATTTTTTAAAATCCAAGTGATTCATTAAATTTTTCCAGTACCGCCTGCTGTGCTTGTGCATTATTAAATGTATTATCAACAAGTGCATTCAGACGCAGTATAATATCATCATTTTCAATACCTTCGGGTCCAAAGTCCTGGTCCAGAATATAAACGTATCCCGGCACAATATTGGCCTTCATATATGACAGAATCGGTTTCAGCTGCTGTTCAGGCACAAGATAGTGTCTTAAAGATCCAGCTGTCACAATCATACTCACTGTCTTATTACGAAATGCATCTGGCGGGAGCAAATCAAATAAGTTTTTTAAAGGTCCCGGTATTGATGCCTGGAAGATTGGCGTGCCGATTACGACAACATCCGCTTCCATAATTTTAGTCAGCGCTTCTGTTGTCGCACCGCCGTAATCTAAATAATTCCGCCCATCACTAAATGGCATATCATAATCTTTTAAATCGATATATTCAACTTCGTGTGTATTTAATGATTCAATAATTTCTCTGAGTGCCGTCGTCGCCTTGCGTGTTTTACTTCCAACGACTGACCCGCTGATGATTACTGCTTTCATTACTGTTCCCCCTGTGATTTTGTATATTTTTTAACTGCGGGCAGTATTTTCTCCCCAATAATATCTATGTTACGTTTAATATCCTCCAATGTCACGCCGCCAAAATCAAGTTGTGCAATATAGCGGTCGTGATTAAACAATTCATGCTGATAAAGAATCTTTTCTATAATCAATTCCGGGTCTCCGACATTGATTACACTGCGGTAATCCTGTCCTTGGGCAAAGCCCTGTTTAGGGAAGCCCTGGCCATTTGTTTTTTTCATACCTTCATTTATATGAGGGTAGTACTTTCTGTAGGCTTCCATTTTATCTTCATCCGTGAAGAAAAAGCCTGCAGTTGCAACTGGCAGCTTGGATACGTCATAGCCTGCTTCTGCTGCTGTTTGTCTATATAAATCAATGCGGCTCTTGAAAGCATCTGCCGGTCCGCCGAGATGCGCTTGATACATCGGCACCCCTGCCAGTCCTGCCTTATGTGCAGATGCCATCGTTCCGCCGACAGCCCGCCATATCGGCAGACCATTTTCATTGTTTTCAGGACGCGGAATTACGTGCGCATTTCTTAGCGGCGCCCTGAATTCACCATTCCAGTTTACATATTCATTTTCATTAATATCTAGCAGCAGCTGAAACTTCTCTTCGAACAGCGCTTCGTAGTCATTTAAACTGTAACCGAGCAGTTCGTATAAGCCGACACGGGATGCCCGTCCGGCGATAACTTCCATACGTCCGTCTGATATTAAATCAATCGTCGAGGCATCTTCAAATACTCGAACGGGATCCGACGTGCTGATAATTGTCGAACCGGAAGCAATCTTGATACGTTCCGTTGCCTCTGCGATTGCTGACAGTATGACGAGGTGTGCTTGAGAAACAAAATGGTCCTGATGCGATTCTCCGACTTGAAAAGTATCAATGCCTGCCTGTTCAGCATATTTTGCCGTTTCAATAATTTCTTTAACCCGCTGACTGGCAGGAATTCTTTCTCCTGTGTGCGGGTTTGGCAAATGATCTCCCAGCGTATAGAGCCCGAACTCGAGACCTTTGCTCTTATCAATTTTCGGCATAATGTGAGGGTTATTATTATCCATTATTCACACTCCATATTATATATATTTCTAATAATATATGGTTTTAAATGTGCTTGCCCAACATCCGCTCACAAAATAAAAAAACCATCCTTTCGGATGGTTTTATGAATATGTTATTGAATTAAAAATTCTTCTGTAAAATCGTCGTTATAGAAAGTAACTTCTACATTTGATGTCAGCACGTCTGTGTATGTATAAGATACACGCTCAAAACTATGTTCGTCTTGATCTAGTTCAACTACGAAAATCGATGGATAAGTTTCTCTTAAAATACCTTTTCTTTCAATCAACTTCTTGCGGCCTCCGTTTGCACGAAGTACACATGGATTTCCTAACTGACAATCAAGAATCTTTTTGATGTCGATTAATGTTTTTGGCATTATACCCCACCTCACTAAGTCTATTATAGCAAGTTTACATAATTCTGTCAAAAATCCGCCAATTTCAGAAAAAATTTAAGCGAAATCTAAGTCACTTTTCTTGAAAGCATCGTAAATTTTCTTATAGTCTTCAAGCGCTAAACTTTCACCGCGGCGTACAGGATCAATGCCGGCATCATCAAATAGAGCTCTAATTTCATCTTTTCGTTTTTTACCATTCTCAAACAGCGTCTGGTAATTATTTAAAATAGTTTTCCTGCGATGTAAAAAGGCACCTCTCGTTAATTTGAAGAAGGTATCTTCATCATCGATATCAACTTTCTTCTCCGCGCGGGTTTTCAACTCTACAATGATTGAATCGACATTCGGCGGCGGCATGAATACCGTTTTAGGCACCTGCTGAACCGTTTTCGCTTCTGTGTAATAATCAATTGCAATCGATAAAGACCCGTATGCTTTTGAATTCGGCGATGCACTGATACGCTCTCCCACTTCTTTTTGCATCATGACGTAATATCTTGATATTGGCAAGCGCGCAGTGAGGAAATTCATCAGTATCGGCGTCGTAATATAATAAGGTAAATTAGCGACGACAACGATGTCATCGCAATCACCTAACAATTCTTCTATATAAGCTGGTACATCCGCTTCGAGAATGTCTTCGTTAATCACAGTAACGTTGTCATAAGGACTGAGCGTATCGTCAAGTACAGGAATCAGCCGCTGATCAATTTCAAATGCAACCACTTTTTTAGCATGAATTGCAAGATGTTCGGTCAAAGATCCAATACCGGGACCCACCTCAATGACACCTGTTGTCTGATCAATATTCGCTTTATTAATGACTTCTTTAATGACGTTCGAGTCGATTAAAAAGTTCTGCCCCAGGCTCTTTTTAAAGGTAAACTTATGAGATTCCAATATTTCTTTAGTACGGCCTACTGTAGAGATATGTTTCATTGCTTTTTCACATCCAGCTCATTTAATATTTCTTTAATTTCTATCGGTGAGATACTGTAACGGTTTAATTTTTTACGCAGCTGCGTTGCATTGGCATATCCGATATTCAGACGTTCAGTTAAATACTCACGTCGTTCTTTTGCCTCAGTATTGCCAGATAAACCTAAATACTGCATATCCTGAATTGTGATCAATTCCTCTTCATGCACCCTGCTGATCTGACAATTTTTTAGTGCTTCTCTGATATCATCTAGCCGTGCATGTTCTATACCGACACTATTATGGCCAAGTGCTTTTGACTTTGGCAAAAATGCTTCTTTTATATTTGGAAACCGTTCGATAATTGTATTTCTTATTTTATGACCCGGAAAATCTGGATCTGTAAAAATTATTGCGCCGCGCGTCTTTAGCGCCACTTCAATTTCTGACAGTGTCCGCTCATTAATTGCTGAACCGTTTGTTTCAATCGTTTCGCAGATGACCGCTTCTTTTAAACGGCGTGTATCATCTCTGCCTTCAACGATTACCACTTCTTTTATAACGGGTTTTTCCATTCGTGCTCACCTCTTATACTTCGCTTAGTATCATACCATATTTTTATCTTGTACCGCTTCCTGCAAAACAAAAAAGTGTTCCACTTCAACCAAAGTCAAAGTGAAACACTTTCATTTTAGATGCTATATAATCTTTTAGCGTTCTCTGTCGTTGCCTGGGCAAGGTCTTCGTATGTCATACCGCGCAGTTCAGCAATTTTCTCTGCAACGAGCTTCACATGTGCAGGTTCATTGCGTTTACCGCGATATGGATGCGGTGTTAAATAAGGCGCATCCGTTTCTACAAGCAGACGGTCGAGCGGTACATGAACGGCGATGTCTTTTGGCAGCTGTGCATTTTTAAAAGTCACAGGCCCTCCAAGCGACACATAAAAGTTCATCGCAATAATATCATCCGCTGTTTGCTCATCTGCACTGAAGGCATGCATAATTCCGCCGATATCCTGCGCATTTTCTTCTTTTAAGATTTCTACACAATCCGCCGTTGATTCACGGTTATGAATAATAATAGGCAGGTTTACCCGCTTAGCCAAAGCTAATTGTTTACGAAAGAGCTCTTTTTGAATATCCTTAGGCGACTTGTCCCAATGATAATCCAGACCTGTTTCACCAATGCCTACAATTTTTTCATGCTTGGATAAATCTTCGATCCAGTCAAGATCTGCATCGGTGCAGTCGATTGCATCGACAGGATGCCAGCCGATAACACCGTATATATCATCGTATTCTTCGATGAGTTCCATCGTGCGTTCAATCGAAGGACGATCACAGCCGATGACCACCATTTTCTCAATTCCGTTGTCACGCGCACGGCTGATAACTTCTTCAAGATCTTCATCATATTGGTGTGCGTTCAAATGAACATGCGTATCGATCAGCATATAATCACTCCTCGTTTTATTTTACGACACTGCCGTTTTCAATACCGTCTGGAACGTCGATTAATGTAATACGGCTGCCTTTTTCTGCCGTTAAAATCATACCTTCTGATTTTTCACCGCGCAGATTTACAGGCTGAAGATTCGTCACAACAAGTACTTTTTTACCGATGATATCGCCTGGTTCATAATGTTCATGAATCCCCGATACAATCTGGCGTTCCTCGTTACCGAGATCCACTTGTATTTTTAACAGCTTATTCGCTTTTTTAACTGCTTCTGCTGCAATAACTGTCGCTGCTTTAATTTCTACTTTATTAAAGTCATCAATTGTAATTGTTTCCGCTGCTGCTTCCTCTGTCTCTTCTGCTGCCGGCGGACGCATTTGATTTTTAATATGCGTCACTTCCTCTTCAACATCCAGTCTTGGATAAATTGGCGTTGGTTTAGTCAATGCACCTGCAGGTTTTACAGCACCGTAATTTAATACTGACTCATAAGTTTGCTGTTCTTCGTCAGTAATATTCAGCTGTTTGAAGATTTCTTTCGGACCGTGAGGCAGATAAGGCGTTAACAATACCGCTGCGATACGAATATTCTCTGCTAAATGAACCATGACATTGCCAAGCGCATCTTTATTGGCTTCATCTTTTGCCAGTACCCAAGGCGCTGTTTCATCTATATATTTATTTGAACGGCCAATAATTGTCCAGACCGCTCTTAATGCATAGCTGAACTTCATATCTTCCATCGCATCTTCATATTCTGCAATGCTGTCTTTAACTGCAGCTTCAAGACTTTTATCGACATCAGTATGCGCACCTGTATAGGCCGGCACTTCACCATCGAAATATTTGTTAATCATGGAAATCGTACGGTTAACCAGGTTGCCTAGATCATTGGCCAGGTCAAAGTTTGTCCGCTCGATAAACGACTCAGGTGTAAACACACCATCTGAACCAAACGGTACTTCACGCATTAAGTAATAGCGGAGTGAATCGAGACCGTAGCGCTCAACGATTTGATCCGGGTATATGACATTCCCTTTAGATTTAGACATCTTACCGTCTTTCATTAGCAGCCAGCCGTGGCCGAGCAGTTTTTTTGGCAGGGGAAGATCCAGCGCCATCAGCATAATCGGCCAGTAAATTGCATGGAATCTCACAATCTCTTTACCGATCATATGAACATCAGCCGGCCAGTATTTTTTAAACAGCTCATCTTCGTCCGATGCATAACCAAGTGCTGTAATATAGTTTGCCAGAGCATCGATCCATACGTACACTACGTGTTTAGGGTCAGATTTAACCGGGATCCCCCATTTAAATGTCGTTCTTGAAACTGCAAGGTCTTCAAGCCCAGGTTTAATGAAATTATTCAGCATTTCATTTTTACGTGCTTCCGGCTGAATGAAGTCCGGATTATCTTCATAATACTGAACGAGTCTGTCTGCGTATTTGCTCATTCTGAAGAAGTAGCTTTCTTCTTGAACCAGTTCTACATCATGACCGCTCGGCGCTCTTCCGCCAATCATATTGCCTTCTTCATCACGGTACACTTCTTCAAGCTGTGTTTCCGTAAAGAACTCTTCATCCTGTACAGAGTACCAGCCTTCGTATTCACCTAAATATATATCACCCTGTTCAAGCAGACGATCAAAAATATACTGAACTGCTTTTTTATGTTTATCACTTGTTGTACGGATAAACTGATCATAGGTAATATCCAGGGATTTCCATAATTCTTTTATGTTTTGAGCCATATCGTCTACATATACCTGGGGCGTAATTCCCATCCCATCTGCTTTTTGTTCAATTTTCTGACCGTGCTCATCTGTGCCTGTTAAGTAGTATACGTCATACCCTCTCAAGCGTTTATAACGTGCCATTACATCACATGCAATCGTCGTGTAAGCATTACCGATATGGAGTTTGCCACTCGGATAATATATTGGCGTAGTGATATAAAATGTTGGTTTAGTCATGGAACATCCTCCTATAATATACTTATCTAATATATCTAATTTATGTGTCATTTTCAATTCCGAACAGTTTTTAATAGTTTTCCCATTATTTTTGTGCTATAGTCATGAATATCCAATTTCCACAGTCTTTCTGGAGGAACATTGTCTTATATTCGGCTGAAATATATCATATGTTTTGGATACAAACTATTATATTTTGCTTAACTATGTAGGAGGAATTACTAATGAAATCTACTGGAATTGTGCGTAAAGTCGATGAGCTTGGACGCGTTGTTATTCCAATTGAACTGCGTCGCGTACTCGATATTGAAGTCAAAGATGCACTAGAAATTTTTACAGATGATGATAAAATTATTTTGAAAAAATACCAGCCGCGTATGACTTGTGCTGTAACAGGCGATGTGTCTGATGACAACATGACTCTTGCTGACGGCAAAATTGTGCTGAGTAAAGAAGGCGCAGATCAGCTTATTGAGGAAATCCAGAAAAAATTAAATAAATAAGATGATAGAGCAAGCCGTGAATATTATTCACGGCTTTTTATTTATGAAATTCGTCGTACACTTCCTGCTTCTTCAAACCTCTCAGTTCTGCAACGAGTTTTATCGCGTCTTTTGGACGCATTCCCTCTTCAACCAGACTGGTGACATGATCTTTCGGCTGGCCTGTAAATTCTGTTTCACTCTCTTCATACTTATCTATCACTACGACAAATTCCCCTTTAAGCGGAATTTCATCATCCAGTTTAGATAATAATTCTGCAGCGGCACCTCTGACATGCTGTTCAAATTTCTTTGTAATTTCTCTTGAAATACTGACAATTCTGCCGCTGTCGATTTTATTTATTTCCGTCAGCAGGTTTTTAATTCTGTGCGGAGATTCATATAATACTGATGTGAATTGATGGTGCATAATTTCAGACAGTTTTTCACTGCGCTTAGATGAACTTTTCGGTAAAAATCCAAAATAGGTAAACTCATAACTGGCAATACCGCTCGCTACAAGCGCCATAGTAAAGGCAGATGCTGCCGGGATAACGCTGTATGGCAGCCCTTCATCCTGCATGCGGCTGACAAGTTCAAAGCCCGGATCGGAAATTACCGGCATGCCTGCGTCCGTTACCAGGGCATATGTTTTACCATGTTTCATATCTTCTATAAGCGATTCGGTGACTTCTTCTTTGTTAAAATCATGATAGCTTTTAAGCGGCGTATCAATTTCAAAATGCGTCATTAATTTACGGGTTACCCGTGTATCTTCACAAAGAATCGAATCAGCCTCCTGCAAAATTCTGACTGCACGATATGACATATCTTCCAGATTTCCGATTGGTGTGCCGGTAATATATAACATGATTATCCTCCTATTAACGATAATTTCTGTTGTTTAGTCAGCTGCTTTATTGCATATTCGCGTTTTAAAGCATCACCTTTTGATTCAAACACTTCAACATAGCGCAAAGTGACAGGCAATCTGCCGCGGGTATATTTCGCACCTGCACCTTTGTTATGCGTCGTCACACGGCTGTCGATATCGTTCGTATAGCCTGTATACAAAGTATCATCATTGCACTCAAGTATGTAAACGTAATGCTTTTTATTTTCTGTCATTGCCAAAATACACCTCAAGCATGCCTTCTGAATACGTCTGATCGGTATTATATATATAAAATGGCGGCAAAATATCGACATAGGCATTCGAATTAAAAATCGCTTCTAAAACGATAAACATCGCCGTCTTACTGCTGCTGTCATTATACACATACTGGGCTCTTCTGACTCTAAAACCGTGATTGTGCAGTTCAGTAAATACTTCACTGCTCCGCTCGGCACGGTGAACCATATACAGTCTGCCCTTATTAGTAATCAGATAACGGCACGCTTCAATAATACCTTTTAAATCGATATGCAGTTCATGCCGTGCGATACTCATCGGTCCTTTATCTTTTATAGGCTGGTTATTTGTAAAATACGGCGGATTAACAGTAATCACATCATAAGAAGAATGCTGCATAGATTCTTTTAAAGATTTGATATCCATATTGAACATCGTAATCTGCTCTGACTTATTGTTCATTTGAATACTCCGCTCTGCCATATCGACGAGTCTTTCTTGAAGTTCAACCGCATCGATCGGCTGAGTCACACGATGTGAAAGCAGCAATGGAATAATACCGTTGCCGCTGCATAGATCCATAATTCTTTTATCCCTTTTATTAACTTTAACGAAATCAGCCAGCAGAAGTGCATCGACTGAAAATGAAAAAGTTTCGCTGCTTTGTATAATCCTCATATTTTCCCTGAATAATTCATCTATTCTTTCATGGGGTTCTAACATTGATTTCACTCCAAAAAGAAAAGCAGCTGAGCGCTGCTTTAACTTTGCCTTTCATTAAAAAATGCCTGGCAGAACAGACAGTCGTCACCGTGCCTGTGTGTGCCAAAATGAATACTGCATACATGAAAGCCCTCATCGTATAAACTTTTCAACGAGTTCTCTTTAAATGGAGAATCTGTCGTCTCTTTATCATTTAAAAGCTGCTCATAGTTTTCTTTCTCAAGTTCCAGGCTGACGTTTTCCTCGACCAGCTTAACGGTAAGTTCTTTCAGCGTCTGCACTTCGCTATCCATCATCTTAATATTGCGTTCGAGCTGCTGAATATGGAGAAAAAGTTTTTCCCGGTCCATTAATTCACAACCTCTAATTTGTCGATGTCTTCTTCGCCGTATTCTTCAATGTAATCATCGGCACCTTTTACTCTGATCGCCAGGTCTAAAATATTTACACCGATTACTTTACCGATACCAGCAGGCGTTTTGACTTTCATACCGACATCCGGCAGTTTTGTGCGTGCTTCTTCGTAGTACTCATCTTCGTAATTTAAACAGCACATCAGACGGCCGCATGCTCCGGAAATTTTACTCGGAGATAACGATAAATCCTGATTTTTCGCCATTTGAATACTGACAGGTACGAAATCGCCTAAAAATGTCGAACAGCAGTGCGCACGGCCGCAAGGACCAATTCCGCCTAAGTACTTCGCTTCGTCTCTCACGCCGATTTGACGCAGTTCAATACGTGTTTTAAATCGTGTCGCCAGCACTCTGACTAAAGATCTAAAATCGACTCTGTCATCAGCAGTAAAGTTAAATATAAGCTTTTTCATATCCAGCGTATATTTAGCATTGACTAAATTCATTTCAAGCTTTTCTTCTTTAATGGATTTTTTACAAAAATCCATTGCTGTTTCAGCTTTTTCTTCATTCGCTTTAAACTTCATTAAATCCTCTTCTGTTGCCAGACGAAGGAATTTACCATCAGGTTCAACGATATTATCTTTTGGAATTTCATAAGTCCCTTTCACTACATTCAGCAGTTCAAGACCTCTTTTTGTTTCTCCAACAACGTAATCGCTGCGTTCTATAGAATCATCACTGCAAGTGATGTACAAGTTATCATAATAATCAAGTTGCGTGACCTTGATGATTTTAAGCATATTTATTCATCAACCTTTCGCACCTATGACCATACCTTCAAAAACAAGCATCGGATTCACATTAAACGATAAAAACCGGTTCGCCTTTTGAATTTCTTCAAGCATGCGAGTCAGCTTAACTGCATTGACATCATTACCTTCCGGCATCACTGTTTCATACGGTTTAAAATCATCCAGACCGATAGTTTTGTGCAGCACCTGACGGATGAATCCGGACAGCAGCTGCAATACCAATTCATAATCTTTACGGTCATCACAAACGTCTACTAGCTTTTTAGCATCGATCAGGACGAGCGGATGATTATGTATCCAGCGTGCAGAGAAAGTCATTACCTCTCTGCGCATTTCGCTGAATTTATCTGCCATTTCATTCACGTAATGTGCATTCAGTGCCAGTGCATTGACAGTTGCTGTTTCAGCTTCGCTTAAATTAGACAGCGAAGCCGCACGGTCTCCATCTTCACCTGCGATTTGAATATGCTGGCTTCTGGAGTGAATCGTCGGCAAAATGCCGCTTTTATTAATCGTCAATAGAATCGCTATCGTTTTTTCAGGCGGTTCTTCTAAAAATTTCAATATACTGTTCTCCGCTTGAGGAGTCAGTTTTTCAAACTGTTCGATTATATACACTTTGTAGTCAGATTCAACCGGTTTCTGGTTCATCCGGCGGACAAGCTGTTCGATATCTTCTTTCTTAATCGTATTCTCGTCCGTCGACAAATGATACAGGTCCGGATGGTTTCCGGACTCCAGCAGCATCTCATTTCGTGTACTGTGCCCTAAAATGTTCAGTGCAAAAAACATGCTGTATTTCCGCAATGTTTCTATTGCATCACCTTCGAACATATAAGTATGACTCAGCTTATTGTTCTCGATGATTTTTAGTAATTGTGTTTGGACAATGCTGTTATTCATCTTAAAATCTTTCGAATTGTTCGATCGGTAAAACGAATACAGTTGCGCCGCCTACTTCAACTTCTACAGGGTAAGGAATGTAAGAATCTGCATTCCCGCCCATCGGCGTTACCGGTGCTACAGTCTGCTCGCGGTTACCGCAAGTATCATCGATCAGTTTAAGCAGTTCATCAACACGCTCATCTTCAACACCGCATAAGAACGTCGTGTTACCTGCGCGAAGGAAACCGCCTGTTGAAGCGAGTTTCGTATTTCTAAAATCATTTTTTGTTAATTTATCATTTAATCTTTGGCTGTCATGGTCCTGTACAATAGCTATTACCATTTTCATTATTCTTCACCTCTAGATTGTATATAGTTATTTATAATATTTGCTGCGTCGCTTACTACCTTATCGATTGGCTGGGCTGCATCAACCACTTTAATTCTATTCGGATATAACTCCGATAACTTATTATAACCCAAGACTACTTTTTTATGAAAGTCTATAGTTTCTTCATCGAGCCGGTTATTTTCACGCTGGTTATCTTTAATTCGCTGAAGCCCTTCCGCCGGATCAAGTTTTAAGTAAATTGTCAGGTCAGGCATATAAGTATCAATCGCAAATTTATTTATCGCCATTATATCATCAAATCCAATGCCTCGGGCAATGCCCTGATAAGCAAGAGAACTGTCAATAAAACGGTCGCACAGCACTATTTTACCTGCATCCAGTGCCGGTATAACACGTTCAACCAGATGCTGACGTCGAGATGCTGCAAAAAGCAGGGCCTCTGTTCTGCCATCCATACTGTGTTCTTTATCCAGCAGTACCTCGCGAATTTTTTCACTGATAGGTATGCCGCCGGGTTCCCGTGTTTTTACAATGTCATGCGTCTCGGATAACACGTTTTTAATATGTTCAATCACCGTTGTTTTACCAGATCCTTCCGGACCCTCAAATGTAATGAAGCAACTCATAATTCTGCCCTCTTCATATAGTAGTTGATGTTATAATCTATACCCTCTATTTTAACATGATTAACTTGATAGTGCTGTATCCTTTTAAGATGTGACGTGCTAATCACATCGCCTTTCAGTACCAGCGGCACTCCGGGCGGATAGGGTACAATATTTTCAATACACACTTTGCCCTCTAGAATTCCAACATCTATATTTCCTTTATCTTCAATCGAACTTTCTTTTAAATTCGACAGCCGTTCTAGTAATTCATCGAATAAATAACGGTCACCAACATGCCATAACGGCAGGCACCAAAGTACACCCTCGTCTGTTACCATTTCCGAATATATCTCTGCCTCACGAAAACTTCTCTCAAGTGCATAGGGACCATTACTTCCATTTAATATGAACTTGGCCGGATCATCCTGTTTCTGTACACTGATACCGCATACTTTAAGATGATTCATAAGAATCCTTCTATTTCCAAAAAATAACCGGTCATCGTATGTATTATAGAACTCCTGAGCGTATTCGATTGAAGCAAGAACCAAATAGGAAGGACTGGAAGTCTCAAATTGGTTAATGTAATGCATAATACGATGATGGAAATCTTCATTTCTAGTAAATAAAACTGATGCCATGGTTAAGGCCGGCAGCATTTTATGATACGACTCAATGACAACATCTGCATTTGACAGTAAAAGTGAATCAGGAAAATTCTTAGTAATCGATAAATGCGCACCATGTGCCGCATCAACGATAGTAAAACCATTATGCTGCCTTATAAACTCAATTTTTTCTTCTATATTTTTAATCAAAGTACCGCTGTATGATGGTGATGTAAAAATGACACAGCTGTTTTCGAGACTCACTTCAGACAATTCATCTGCAGATATTAAAGTACTTGTACCATTCACTAAAGAGACAGCGTGATAAACAGATTTGTGTGCTTCACCGACAATATAAAAGTGTGACACCGTCTCACTGAAAGCGTAAATACTGCATATAATACCGTTAGTTGTCCCATTCACCATTGCCTGGGCATAATAACTGCCCTTCTTTTTTCCCAGATAAATATTTAAATCATTTAATACTTCAAAAGGGTCATGGAGATCATCCAGACCAGGTATTTCAGTTAAATCGTAATCAGGAGAAATCACATCGGAGAGATTACCGATTGTATTATTTTTATGACCGGGAACATGCATAGAGATTGCTTTCTTATGTTCAAGATCTTTAAGCTTTATAATGAGAGACATATGTACCTCCGTATGAGTCTTTACCGTTATTATACTATATAAAAAAGAACAAAAAAAAGAGACCTGAAAAAGGTCTCAATGCGGCTCATCGCATCCATATATTGAATATGTTAGCCTGGCAGCGTCCTACTCTTGCGGGACGTCAGTCCAACTACCATCGGCGCTGGAGAGCT
>NZ_BMCN01000002.1 GCF_014635205.1 Jeotgalicoccus aerolatus | reverse complement strand
TGTATTAGGCACGCCGCCAGCGTTCATCCTGAGCCAGGATCAAACTCTCCATGATTGGAGAACTTAAACTTAAGCTCTGTTGATACTGCTGACAGTATCTCGTTTTGCGTTTATATTGTTCGCCTCAATCTGTGCTCCTATATAATAGAAGACTTCTTTATTCGGAATTAAACGTTGACATATTGTCATTCAGTTTTCAATGTTCTTTGTGTTACACTTTATGTTGCAATCTCGTGTATTGCTTTACTATCTTAACATGTGCATCTTACAGATGCAAGACTTTTATTAAGTTGTTATTAAGATTATAAAGTTTTGTTTACATCGCCTTTTGACGACTTTTATATCTTAACACATTCAAGTTTCGAATGCAAACTCTTTTTTTAAGTTTTGTTAAGTTTGTGTTGTGTCGTGTTTTGACGACTTTTATATCTTACCAAGCCATAATGATTTCGTCAACGCTTTTGTTTACTTTTTTATAAATTAAAAACGAGAAAGGCGCAGAACCTTGATTCTGCGCCTTTCTTACACTAGTTCATTTTAATTTTTCTTGTTTTTTGCTGGCCGAGTCTTATTTTTATAACCCATTTTTTCGCGTGCTTTGATTTGACGTTCTTCTCTTTGACGCTTCTCATCAGCTTCTTTTTTAAGTTTTGCACGCTTTTGTTCATTGATATCGCTTTTCGTTATACGTCCGCGGGCTTCTTTTTCTTTTTTAGAATCCTCTATATACTTAGGCAATCTAATCAGCTGGTAAGCATTCGTCAGAATAACTGTAAATACTGAGCGGTAAATCCAGGCAGTATCTTCTACTGAAATAAACGGCAGCAGCGTGAGTGACGTCATAAATATCATAAAGAACAGTGATGATACAAAGACGTTTCCTGCAGTAATTTTATTTTTATAGTAGGCAAAGCCGATACCGGCGAGCACGATAATAATCGGGACCCAGATAAACGACCATGTAGAACCATGATCAATGCCGACTTGTCTGAAACGTAAATAGAACAAATCGAAAACTGCATACATTATTAGAAGAAGCTGGACATATGGCCACAGCTTTCTAAATATCCCCATCCCGAGCGGATGGATAAATAGATATATGTAGAAAACGACTTGACTGACGGTTGCTATAAGCAGACCGTAGCCGATCAGAAATATAAAGCCGGCAAAGAAATCACCAAATTGCCCTTCAAATAAATATCTTGTAACAGTATCATATTCTGTCACCAGACTGATGGCAGTCGTAATGACCGCACCAATCATTAATGTGACAAAATAAAACTTAACTAAATACTTCGACGTCATTCAGCGGTGCCTCCGATCACTTTTTTAGCCATTTCTGTATACACCGCGCTGATTTCATCGTTTTGGTAAACTGACGGAGCGAAGTCTTCTTCGTCCCAGTCCGGCTGGCCGAGCGGAAGCTGGCCGAGTAATTCTGTATTCAGTTCGTCAGCGAGTTTCTGTCCGCCGCCCTTCCCGAATATATATTCTTTTTTCTTTGTTTCTTCACTTTCAAAGTAACTCATATTTTCTACGACACCGATAATTTCGTGATCGGTATGCTGAGCCATCGCCCCTGCTCTTGCAGCAACAAAGGCTGCAGTCGGATGCGGCGTCGTTACGATAATTTCTTTACTGTGCGGCAGCATCTGGTGAATATCGAGTGCAATGTCACCTGTTCCCGGCGGCAGATCAAGAAGCAGGTAGTCCAGGTCTCCCCATTTCACTTCTTCAAAGAAACTCGTCAGCATTTGGCCGAGCATCGGTCCTCTCCAAATTACCGGTGTGTTTTCTTCAACGAAGAAGGCCATTGAAATGACTTCAACACCAAATCTTTTTACAGGAATGATCGTTTCACCGTCGAGTTCCGGGCGCTCGGTAATCCCCATCATGTCAGGCACACTGAAACCGTATATATCGGCATCAATTAAGCCGACTTTTTTGCCTTCTTTAGCAAGTGACACTGCCAGGTTAACTGCTACAGTGGATTTACCCACTCCGCCTTTACCTGAAGCAATTGAGATAAATTCTGTTTTACCGAGGGTAAATCCGCGCTCCATTGCACTTCCGCGTGTTGAGCGGAATTTTTCAATCGTTTCATCCGGCAGCTCCTCGAAACGAAGCCCAACACTGTCGGCGCCTTCTTCTTTTAAGAGATTGACGATTTTCATCTGCAGTTCAAGCTGTTCCTGACCGCCCTGTCGGCCGATCGCTATTTTAACACTGACGTGTTTTTTCTCTTCTTTAATACTGATTTCAAGAAGCCCCTCCGTGTCACTAATCGGGACGTTTAAAATCGGGTCGTTCAATGCTCCAATAATTTCTCTTACCTGACTTTCAGTAATCATGTATACGCTCCTTAATTCGTCTTGTTTCCATTACTGCTAATAATAACACAACATAACCCGCACTAATATCATTGAAAAGTGAACTTCCAGTTACATTTCGAAAACGATTTCTCCGTCGATCACTGTTTTTAACACTTTCGTTTCTTTCAATTCATCCGGACTCACATTCATCACATCTCGGTCCAAGACGATAAAGTCCGCAAAATACCCGGCTGCAATCTGACCCTGAACGTTTTCCCGGTAGACTATTTTAGCCGCTTCAGTCGTGTACATTTTAAACGCATCAAAACGTGAAATGATCTGTTCCGGGTAATATACTGCTCCATTATCTTCACGTGTCATCAAAGCATGAATTCCTAAAAATGGATTCACTTTTTCAATCGGCGCATCTGATGAGCCGCCCATTATAATCCCTTTATCGTGCAGCGTTTTAAATGGATATAAATATTGCGCGCGCGCTTTACCGATATATTCTTCCACCCACGGCATATCAGAAGTCAGGAAAGTCGGCTGGATATCACAGACCACCGGAAGTTTTGCAATACGATCAATTAAATCCGGACGCAGCAGGCTGATATGAATTAAACGGTCATGCTTGTTATTCTTCGGCGGATATTTTTCAATCGCATCGAGCACCATTTCAATTGCACGGTCACCAATCATATGAACTGCAATCGCATCGCCGTGACTCCGTGCAGTCTGAACCATTTCATGCAGCTTCTCTTCTGAGTGAATTTGCAGGCCTTCATCATTAGACCCTTCATACGGTTCGCTGACCAATGCAGTTTTAGCTCCAAAAGCACCATCTGCAAAAATTTTCATTGCATCGCGTTCAACAAAGTTCTCTTTATATTTCTTATCTGCCTGGACGACATCTTCATACACTTGTTCATGTGTCAGCAGATTGACTCTGAATTTTAAAGCATCCTGGCCGAGTGTCTTCAGATAGGCATCAAGCGGAACGTTAAAGTCACCGTAATAGGCAAGATCTTCTGTATGTACGTTGGCGATTCCGAGAGACTGCAAATATTTCACCGCACGGGTAATATCTTCGCTGATAGACTCAACAGTATCCTCTACTGTCGCTGCACGCATTTCTTCAAAGGCCTTATCGTATACCCAGCCTGTCAGTTCACCATCTTCATCACGTTCAAAATAACCGCCTTCAGGATTTTCAACATTTTTTGTTATATTCAATGCTTCAAAAGCAGCTGAATTGACTACGCCTGCATGTGAGCATATACGTGTAATTAAAGTTGGTTTTTCCGTCAGCTCATCCAGTTCCTTTATATTAATTTTGTACTGGTTCTCAAAATTATTTTCATCGTAGCCAAAAATATTGTTCCATTGGCGATTCGTATTAAAAGCTTTCACTTCTCTCTTCATTTCGTCAATATCAGTCATATCTTCAAGCACCAGCATGTCCAGTTTTTTACCGATCATCACTAAGTGCTGGTGAACATCAGTTAGAGCAGGCATCATCGTCTGTCCTTGTAAGTCAACAAAGTGATCCGCCTGTGCTTTTAATGTTTCATAGCTCCCGGTTTCTGTAACCAAGCCGTCATTTATAAGTACAGCCTCCACCGTATCATTTGGTGCTGCCATTGTATAAATTGTTCCATTGTAATATAAAGTTGCCATGTCCCCATACCTTTCATCAAAAAAATACTTCCATATATGATTATATATGAAAGTATCTCAAGATTCATTTAACGTTCACTTAATTTTTTACTCCGGTCTCTGGCACTCCCTAAAGTATCTGTAATCATTTCTCTCAGCTTAAATTCACTGAGCGTGTTTAAACCGGCTTCTGTTGTTCCTGCTTTAGAAGTAATGTCGGTTCTTAATTTTTCAAATGATTCAGGACGTTCCGATAAAGTTTTCCCCGTACCAATGACGAGATTTCTCGTCAGCTGCTCAGCATCTTCTTTTGAAAAGCCGAGTTCTTCCAGACTTTTAGCATACTGTTCATATATATAGTATAAGAAGGCAGGTCCGGAACCAGTTGCGGCAGTAATATTATCCATGCCATCTTCACCGACGACGACATTCTTCCCAAAGCTGGCCATCAAGTCAATCAGTTCATCCTTATTGTCGAAACCATCTGAAAAAGCAATCCCATTGACGGAATACTGCACCATAGCATTAGTATTCGGCATTATTCTGGCAACACTGTTCCCTTTACCGAGCTCTTCCTGGATCGTTAAAATCTGAATCCCTGCCATGACGGAAATCAGCTTCGTTTTTTCTTCTAAATAAGGGCGAATCCGTTTAGCGACATCTTTAAAATTTTGCGGTTTGCTTGCGAGTACGATGTAATCCGCATCAGCACAAAGCTCTGCATCATCATAAGATACATTCACTCCAAGCGACTCTTTAAATTCCATCGCTGCAACGCGGTTTGTTTTGCTCGTAATATAAATATCATCTGCTTTGACGATACCTTTTTCAATCATGCCTGTAAATATCGCACTGGCCATATTGCCGGCACCAAAAAATACTATTTTCATAACTTCCACCCCGGTCAGTTTATTATGCGTAAGTTGTATATACTAACATATTTTATGCATGCTGCCATCAGATATAGAAAACAATTGCTGTATAGTGACAAATCGCTGCGATAATAATAAAGAAATGCCAAATCATATGGAAATATTTACGGGTTTTCTGCGCGTAAAACCAGGCGCCTATCGTATAGGATAGTCCCCCCAACAATATCAGTACGATAAATACCCAAGATGTTTCGTTAATAATCGATGGAATAAATGTCACTGCCGACCAGCCCATAACCAGGTACAAACCCAGGCTGACTTTTTCGTTGACTACAGGTGCGAGAATTTTGTATAAAATCCCAAGAATTGTCGCCAGCCATTGAACAGCCAGAATCACAATTCCGAAAGTCCCGCCGACGACAGATATTGCAATCGGCGTATAAGTTCCTGCAATTGCGACAAAAATAAAACTGTGATCCAGCAGACGCATCACATATTTATGGTTCGTATTATGCTGCATGGAATGATATAAAGTCGATGTCAAAAACATCAGCAGCATACTGATAACGAAGATTGAACCGCCGACTGCGTGCGATACACCGCCCTCAATATACATATAGACGGAAGTAAACGGCAGTAAAAAGATAAAGATAATCGCAGCAACACCGTGACTGACAGCATTTCCGACTTCTTCACCGAACGACAGCGGCACGACATTTTTTAAAGTCCGCTCGATTCTCGATGTGACTTCTTCCTTATCGTATTGGCCGCTGGCAGTTTTCGACTCTTCAGACATTAAATCAGTCCTTCTTTAGTTAGATCATTAAATGCTGTTTCGATACTGTCACTGCCCTCTTTGTTTTTCAGCGGTGAAAATTCACCTGTTCTGTCTACTTGGAGCGTATTGTGTTTATCCGCATATTTAAATGCATCAAAATAGAATTTCTCGAATTTAAGCACTTCTTCTTTTACCAGATTCAAATCATGATCGAGGTGTTCCAGTTTTTTCAGTGCTAAATGGTAAGGCATTTCACCTGCGGCAGCTTTATTTAAAAAGTCCATGCTGTACATATGGATTCCGATATTTGCATTGGTAAACTGATCTTCGCTGCCTGCAGGCAGTTCAGTATATTCAACAACACCTTTGTCACCGTTCATTACAGCGAGACGGCCGACAGATTCCCCTGCTCTTGGCGTAATTGATTTAGAAGTAATATCGTTATTTTCTGTAACGTGAAGTCCCGTTAACGCAGGATCAAGCACTTTAACAACAACATTATCTACGTTATTCATAAATACATGTTCGACTCCGTTTGCTTCCATTTCGCTCAGCATACCGCTGTTTTTAAGAGAACTGAATATCCCCCCATTGCCGTTAGGTGTCAGCATAATATCCTGATTTTCTGTTAAGAGCAGTGCGCCGTCTTTTGTTAACGGCGGGAAATGTTCCTGCTTGAAAAAGTGAATGTTGTTTTCGGGAACATTGAAATAATTATTCTTTTTAAAGAATTCCAATGTTTCTTCGTGGTTAATGTCACTCGTCATAATATACCAATGTACTTTCAGTTCACCATCAGCATTTTTGAAGTTTAAGATTTGTCTGGCTTGAAGTTCAAATAGTGAAACGCCGTCGAATGAGAATGTCCCTTTTGGACCTGGATGTTCGAGTCTTGTACCCTGTCCGCCAGCTAAGAGCACTACGGCAACCTCGCCATTATGAATCGCTGTTTCTGCCGCTTCTGTTACAGCATTTAAATCGAGATCTGATTTTAAAACATAGGGTACTTCTTCAACTGATGACAGATCAACTTCTTTTTTATTTACATAAGTTTCTTCGTAAACGCGTTGAATTGTATCGATATCCAGCGCTGCAAATTGTGTTTTTACGTTCTTCGCACTGCTTTCCTCCAGCTGACTGTATTGCGGAATCCATTTTTCAATCATAATTTGTCTCCTATCTTTATCTTATGCTGTAATGATTTTTTTAATGAGTTTTGTCTGTTTTTGTTCGCTGCCTAAATGATAGCTGCTGACAATTTTGCGGGCTGCATCGCTGACATCTTTAGTACTTGAGGCAATTTCAGCAATTACATCGCCTTTGTTTACATATTCTCCAACTTTTTTCTTCAGCATAATACCAACAGAAAGATCGATTTCATCTTCTTTCGTCTGTCTCCCTGCACCAAGAACCGATGCTGCAACGCCGATATTCTCTGCATCTATCACTTCAACATAACCCTCTTCCTCACTGACAACTTCTGTATGGAATTCTGCAGCAGGCAAGTTTTCAGGATGCTCAACAAGGCTGCCGTCGCCGCCCTGGCTGTTTACAAATACTTTAAATTTCTCTAAGGCGCTGCCGTCAGCAATAACAGCTTTCAACATTTCGCGTGCCTCTTCAAGATCTTTGGCTTTGCCGCCCGCAACTGCCATTTGAGATGCGAGTGTTAATGATAATTCTGTCAAATCTTCAGGGCCTTCACCTTTAAGTGTGTCGATGGCTTCTTTCACTTCATTTGCATTACCCACTGCATAACCCAGCGGCTCTTCCATGCTCGAAATAATTGCCATCGTGCGGCGCCCGACATCATTACCGATTCTGACCATCGTTTCTGCTAATTTAACTGCGTCTTCTTCAGTTTTCATAAAGGCACCATCGCCGACTTTAACGTCCAGTACGATTGCGTCTGCACCTGCTGCAATTTTCTTACTCATAATTGAACTTGCAATCAGCGGAATAGAGTTTACTGTTCCCGTAACATCGCGCAGTGCATACAATAATTTATCTGCAGGTGTTAAATTGCCTGACTGGCCGATGACAGCCACTTTATTTTCGTTAACCAGTTTTGTAAAGTCATCCTGTGATAATTCAACGTGGAATCCTTTTAAAGCTTCAAGCTTGTCGATTGTTCCGCCGGTGTGGCCGAGACCGCGTCCGCTCATTTTAGCCACGGGCACATCGAGTGCAGCCACGAGCGGTGCCAGCACCAGTGTTGTCGTATCGCCTACACCGCCTGTCGAATGTTTATCCACTTTAATACCGTCAATTTCCGATAAGTCAATCTGATCGCCTGAGTTTACCATTGCCATGGTTAAATTAGCCGCTTCATCAGGTGTCATATCGTTGAAAAATACTGCCATCAGCAATGCCGATGCCTGATAGTCAGGAATTTCTCCATTAGTATAACCATTAACGAAGAACTGAATTTCTTCTTTACTTAACTCTTTATTGTCGCGTTTGTTAGCGATAATATCTACCATTCTCATTGTAAAATACTCCTTTTATTTAGATGTTGCTGTCCATTCTTTTTTGTTTTTATAGTGTTTAGTATGCGCATATACATTCTCTGCGGCATAATCTTCATTAGTATACACTGTAATGTCGAAATACGTCCCATTTTCACTGTGTTTTTCATGAGCATAAGTATCTTTTAAATGCTCAAATAAATTTTTCATTGCAGTGTGATCAAGACTCGGATATTCACGCAGCACTTTCTTATGAAGTTCTCCGTTGTTATCCATCACTTCCTGGACGACGATTACAAAGGACTCATTGTCTTTCATGACATCATCAAAAATATTAGTCTGACCGTGTTCAGCCATGTCAAATCCCCCTCTCCTATTCAGGCGTTTCAATTTCATCTTTTTAATATCTTCATTATACTTAAAATTAGACACAATTCATAACAGGAACTTAAAATAGGAGGGACAAATATGCAAGATTTACATGGAAAAACTGCTTTAATTACCGGAGGTTCAAGAGGAATCGGTTTAAAAACAGCCCAGGCCCTTGCTGATAACGGTGTAAACATAGCAATTACCGGCCGCAACAATGAAAGTTTAAAAGACGCTTTATTAAGTCTCGAAAAGAAAGATGTTAAAGCAATCGCCATTGCAGGGGATGTATCTAAAAAAGAAGATGTGCAGCATATTGTGAACGAAGTTCTGAATGACTTTGGCCAGATAGATATTTTAATAAACAATGCGGGGATTATGGGCAATGGAAGCTTCTTTGATGATAACGAAGATAAATTCCGCGAAATGATGAACGTAAACGTTTTCGGTATGTACTATATGATGAAAGCAGTACTGCCGGGAATGCAGGAAAAAAATTCAGGCGATGTTGTTAATATCGCTTCAGTATCTGGACTCCGTTCTTCCGCATCGAGTGCACTGTATGCCGCAACGAAACACGCAGTAATCGGTTTAACTGAAGGCGTTATGCACGAAGTGCGCAAAAATAATATTCGTGTTCAGTATTTAACCCCTTCAGCCGTTTTAACAGATTTAATCGGCAAATCAGATCTCGATCCACAGACGATGACGCACCCGGAAGATATTGCCGATATTATTGTAAACCAATTAAAAATCAATCCGAGAACCTTCGTTAAAAACAGCGAAATGTGGGCAACAAATCCACACTTATAAGTTAAATATTTAAAACGTAATCCGGAACATAGATTCCGGATTTTTTTCGCCTTAAATAATATTCGGTTTGACTAAATATAAAGTTTAGGGTAACCTAATATTTAAACTTACAGAGGAGATATTGCAATGAAAAATACGATAACAGCAATAATAATTTTTTCGACATTGCTTTTAACATCAGCCTGCAGCAGCGACTCTGCGGCAGAGCAGAATGATAAACCAAACCTCGTTGTTACGACGACATTTATAAACGACATGGTCAGCGTCCTGGAAGATGGTGCAGACGGCTTTAACACTGAAATGATCATACCCGCTGGAGAGGATCCTCATATATACGAACCGAAAGCCAGTGACTTACGCGTGCTCGGCAATGCAGATTTAACACTGTATCACGGTTTAAATTTTGAGGGCAGACTCGGCGATGTTTTAGAAGAAGGTATTTCTGTTACAGAAGGTTTCAATGAGAACAGTATAAAAGAAATGCAAGAAGAAAACGAAACTGCAGCAGATCCGCATTTCTGGTTTGATATCAGTTTGTACAAACAGGCATTCACAAAAGTTAAGGACACATTGATTGAATACAACCCGAAAGATTCCGCTGTATATGAAGAAAATTTCGAGGCATATATTAGAGAACTGGATGAACTGGAGTTATTCGCTGCCAGCCGGATTAGTGAAATTCCTGAGGATTCCCGGATCCTTGTGACTCCACACGATGCATTTGGCTATTTAGCTGACAGTTATGATTTGGAAGTTCATGCGCCTCAGGGCTTTTCTACTGACAGCGAAGTATCAAATAATCAAATACAAAAAACGGCTGAGCTGATTATAGAAAATAACATAAAAGCTGTCTTTGCTGAAACAACGACGAACCCTGACCGCATGGCACGGCTTCAGGAAATTGTCGCTTCAGCAGGCGGTCAGGTGGAAGTGATTGCTGGTGACGGCAAGGAATTACTGTCCGATTCACTCGCACCAAAAGGTGACATTGGCGATACATACTTGTCCATGTACCGTCAGAACATCAATACGATAGCGGATCATTTAAAATAAGGAGAATGAACTATGACTGAAATTGCTGTCAGCGTTAAAAATTTAACTGTTGCTTATAATAATGCCCCCGTCATCCAAAATTTGAATGTCGATATTAAAAAAGGCAGCCGTACTGCTATCGTCGGACCTAATGGCGCCGGCAAATCGACATTAATCAAAACGATTATGAAACTCATTAAACCTGTTGCCGGCCAGAGTTTTATCGGTGGCAGCGAAGCAAAGTCTGCACTGAAAACAGTCGCTTATGTGCCGCAAAAAGGCGAGGTCAATTGGGACTTTCCAGCAACTGTATTCGACGTTGTATTAATGGGACGCTACGTCCACAAAGGCCTGTTTAAACGTCCGAATCAAACTGATAAAAACATTGCATTATCTGCACTTGATACGATGAAAATGACTGCCTACAAAGACCATCAAATCTCTGAACTATCCGGCGGTCAGCGACAGCGAGTCTTTTTAGCCCGGGCTATTGCACATAATGCCAGCATTTATATTATGGACGAGCCGCTTCAGGGCATCGATATCACAACAGAAGCGCTCATTATCAAGACGATGAAACAGCTCCAATCAGAAGGCAAAACATTTTTAGTTGTTCATCACAATTTAACTACCGTTCCTGAATATTTTAATGACGTCATCCTTTTAAATAAGGAAATTATTACTTCAGGTCCTGTAGCAGATGTCTGGACTGAAGGTAATATTAATGCAGCCTACCAGGAAAAGGGGGATAAAGAATGGACATCCTGACCAGCTATTCCTTTTTAGTCGTCGCCCTAGGCACTGTAATTTTAGCTGCAGCTGCAGGTATTATCGGCAGTGTCTCAGTACTTAAAGGACAGAGTCTGATTGGCGATGCTGTCGGACACGCCACTTTTCCGGGTGTCGTACTTGCCTTTATGCTTACAGGGGTGATGGAGACTTCTATTTTAATTATCGGTGCTGTGAGTCTTGGCATCATCGCTTTCTTGTTAATCAACATGATGACTGAACGCTCAAAAATTTCTCTGGATAGTGCACTCGCTATCGTGCTGTCAGGTTTTTTCGGTCTGGGCATGGCTTTAAAAAGTTATATTCAAGGCAATCCCAATTTCAACGGTACTCAGGGGATTGATGATTTTATCTTCGGTCAAGCGGCTTATATTTTAAAGAGCGATGTCTATTTAATCTCTCTTATATCAGTCATCAGCCTGATTCTATTCCTGATATTTTACCAGCAAATTAAAATTTATGTATTTGATCCAGTCTATGCCCGTACAATCGGTATTAATGTGAAATTGATAAACGTCCTCATCCTGATTATGACGATTCTTCTGATTGCAGCTGGTCTGAAGTCTGTAGGTGCTGTGCTTATCGTAAATATTTTAATTGCGCCTGCAGTGATCGGCATGCTCTGGTCGAATAAATTCAGCAGCGTACTGGCCGTCGCCGCATGTGCCGGCGCTTTATCAGCCTTTAGCGGCACTTATATTTCTACTGCTTTAACTGGTATCGCAACAGGTCCGGCAATTATTCTCTCTCTCAGTATATGCGTCATTATTTCTATGCTGGCTGCTCCTAAAGGCATTGTCTTAAAAAAATACAGAATGAAGAAGCTGGGTGAGTCATTATGATTGAAGTTTTCTTAGTCCTGCTGGTCACCGCTTTATCTGCAAGTTTATTGGGCGTTTTTCTCGTCTTAAATAAGCAGGTCATGACAACCGATGCGCTCAGCCATACAATACTGCTCGGTATCGTGCTGGCCTTTTTTATTACGGATGAGCTGCGCTCGCCGCTTTTAATTATCGGAGCCGCAGCGGTTGGGTTAATTACAGTCTATTTAATCGAATTCGTCACCCGGTCAGGTCTGATGAAACATGATGCTGCGACCGGCATTGTATTTACAGGTCTTTTTGCTGCAGCTGTTATTCTCGTATCGCGTTATGCCGATGATGTGCATCTCGATATCGATGTCGTCCTGATGGGTCAGGTGCTGTTCGCACCTTTAAACAGAATTGATATTTTCGGTATCAGCCTGCCCTACGCTCTCGTCCAGCTGACGATACTTTTAATGATCAATACTCTTTTTGTACTGCTATTTTACAAGGACTTAAAAGTAAGCAGCTTTGATCCAGTCTACGCTGCGGCAGCCGGAATCAGTACGGTGCTCATTCATTATTCTTTAATGACTTTAGTATCTATTACTGCCGTCACTGCATTTGATGCTGTCGGTTCTATACTCGTCATCAGCTTCTTTGCCGCACCCGCGGCTACAGCTTATCTGGTTACTAAACGGCTGTCACATATGATTTGGCTGACACTCAGCACCGCTGCATTCAACAGCTTAGCCGGCTGTGCGCTCGGCTATTTTACCGACACTTCTATTGCAGGCAGTGTTGCCTTTATCTCATTGCTGACATTTTTTATAGTTTTTATCTTCAACAGCACGAGACTGTTGTCAAAAGTATATAAAAAAGCATAATCCAGAGATAAATTTAATTTGCCTGTTCACTTAAAGTTCTTCATAATTAGAGATGAATTTTGTGAATGGAGGGTAATCATGAGCCCAACAAAAGAAGATTATTTAAAAGTGCTCTTTGAACTTGGCGCCTGGAAAATCCAAGTGCCGAATAAAGAAGTTGCCGGGCGATTAAATATTTCACCGCCTACTGTGACTGAAATGATGAATAGCCTGGTTAAAGCCGGCTGGGTAGAATATACACCGTACAAAGGCAGCATGCTGTCGGACAAAGGTGCCGACTACGCAAAACAGCTTATTCGAAAGCACCGGTTGTGGGAAGTGTTTCTCGTGAAAAACCTCGGTTTTAATATCGATGAAGTGCATGATGAAGCAGAAATCCTCGAGCATTCCACGAGCGATATTTTAGCCGACCGTCTGGAAAAATATTTAGATTACCCGGAACACTGTCCTCACGGCGGTGCCATTCCGCTGAAATTAATGGATGCCCAGGAGAAAATATCTGTCCGTCTATCAGATATTAAGGAAGACGACTTAGTGACGGTTTCAAGAGTGATAAACGAAGAGAAGCTCGTCCAATATTTTAAACGGGCTAACTTGAACATTAATGACACGATTCAAATAACAAGAAAAGATAAAGCGCTTGATCTGCTTTTTATAAAAAACCGCACGACTGGTGAAGACATCGAATTAAGTAAAACTATTGCCCAGTATTTATTCGTTGTGGATTCAAAAGAGTAAGATAAACAAAAAAATTCCGGTTCCTGAGGAGAACCGGAATTTTGCTATCATATTATATTATTTTATATCTTCGCCTAAATAAGATTTAAGCATCCAGTTGTTTTTCTCAACATCTTGTGCGATAGCGATAAACATATCTGCTGTACGATCGTCGCCTGCATCTTCTGCTACTTTTACACCCTGGTTTAATTCGGCTGAAAGAACATCAAAATCTTCTGTCAGCTGTTTCACCATTTGTTTTGCATCAAGGCCGTATTCGCCTTCTTCAATGCTTGATTCTTCAAGTGCCTCTGTTAATTTCGCAACAGGCTCTCCGCCGATTGTTAAAATTCTTTCTGCGAGATCATCAACATATTGTCCCGTAGCATCATAGAGCTCTTCAAATTTTGCATGTAATGAGAAGAAGTTAGGTCCTTTAACATACCAGTGGAAGTTATGGAGTTTAGTCCATAATACTGTGTTGTTTGCCAGCTGTTTGTTTAAAACTTCAATTACTTGTGTTTTCTCCTGTACTTGTACCATTAAAAATCACCCTTCTTTTATTATAAATTAATTTCACGTTTAAGCTCGTTAATTAGAATTATTATTATCTATAAATATATTATAGCACATCCTATACGATTATCAACAATTAATTAGAATGATTCTAATTAATGTTTTATCATATTTCGCTATGGTTAAATATACCCCCTGCTGTTGTTAATAAACATAAAAAAAGACCGGATTATATTAATCCAGTCTTTTTCAAGCCTTCGTACAAGCCATTCTCATCAACGTGCCCAGTCTGATATTTACTCACTGCTTTTGCTTCTTCAACAGCATTGCCCATCGCAACACTATTCTCAATTAGGTCAAGCATTTCAACATCGTTCGGTCCATCTCCAAAAGCATAGGCATCCTTAATATTTATATTCATAATATCCAGCAGTCTTTTAATTCCTTCTGCTTTTGAACCGCCGGATGGAATAACATCTGTACAAAATTCATGCCATCTGAGGAAATATACATCGTCGTAGTGTGAAATGTAATCTTCTTCTTCTGCCGCTGTACAGAATAACAACGCCTGATATATATCGTTATCTTTAAAATAAGCCTGATCTTCCGACACATCAAAGTCCAGCTTTAATGAGCCAATGCCTGCCTTAACATGCTGGTGATCCTTAGTGCTGACTCTTAGGTCTTTTTCATCGCAAAATGCGACAGGGTGATTGTTCCCATGCGCTTTGGCGCTTAAGTTTTCAAGCGTCTGATTATCGATAGGATTACTGTAAATGACTTCCCTCTCGAAGACGATGTACTGCCCGTTATAGCTGATGTAAGTTTCGATCCCCAGTTCTTCTCTCAGCTTTGTATACATAAACGGTCCGCGCCCGGTTGCAATTGCCACAATATGTCCTTGTTCTTTTAACTGATGCACTGCGTCTTTAGCAGCTGCCGGCACTTGTTTATTAGAGTTATAAAGTGTGCCGTCGATATCAAAAAAGATTATTTTTCTATTTTGCATAATCCACCTCTTATATGATTTTTACAGCAGATAACTGTTCGTTAAAACAATCAGACCGGCGATCAGCACGAGCCAAATGAACGTCATGACCAAGTTCGCTTTATCATAGACCGCTGTATACAGTCTGAAATCAGTAATAATATTCATAATCAGCTGCAATATAATTACACTGATTAGCAGCCAGACACCGAGTACGATGTTTCCCGAGAAGAAAATGGCCGCACCGGCAAGAAAAACAATGATCATTATCACTAAAAATATCCGTTCGATTTTTACCAGCTGCAGTCTCATAATTTTTGCGATTGCTTTTTCATCACTAAAATATCTGCGTTCATCAAAAGAAAAATGCAATCTGTCCTTATTAAAGAAAGTCGTCATCGTAAATTTTATAAGGAGTCCTGCAACGAGTATAAATAATAGTATGTACATAATCTGAAACCTTCCCGCTAATTATTCAATGCACGTTTTGCCAGCTCATCAGCCAGTTCATTAAATTCAACACCAGTATGTGCCGCTACTTTATAAAAATGAATATTGATATAACGGTCATAGTCCTGCATTGTTTGTGCATAAGCCTTGGTGACAGCATTTTTAGCCTGCCATTCCTTAGTGTACCATTTTTCCAGTCCCATATAATCGTAGTGTACATGAATATCTTTATAGCCGTTATCAATCGCCCACTTCACCGCAAACAGGACGCCCGAAATTTCTGCTGAAACATTCCATAAGTTATTCTCCGGATCAACCGGTGTGCTTTTAGCTTCTGTATGAATCACTTCATTATTAACGATAAACACCGCGCCGAATCCCGCTTTGCCGGTTCGCTTTTCATAACTGCCGTCGACGTAGCTGATCAGCTGATTCTCCGGGATTTCTTGACCATGTTCTTTGCCGTTATTCATAAATGTCTCTGCTTCTGCTTTTGATTTAAACGATTTAAATTCTGCCCCGCTGTATCCTTTTACAGCTTTCTCACACGCTGCCCACGTGGAATAAATGCCGGGAGAATGGCCTTTTCTTACCGCATAAAATTTCGCCATATATATCCTCCTGTAATTTTCACAATTAAAAACCACTCATGATTGTACCATGAGCGGTTGAAAGTTTTACAGTAATTCATCAGCAAGCTGTACGATGTAACGAAGTTTTTCCCACTGTTCATCTTCAGTTAATATGTTCCCGTGGTGCGTTGATGCGAAGCCGCATTGCGGACTTAATCTCAGCTGTTCTTTTGGTACGTACTGCGCGGCTTCTTCAATACGCTCTTTAATAAGCGCCTTGTCTTCCAATTCCCCGTGTTTTGAAGTAAAGAGGCCCAGGACGACTGCCGCACCGCCATTTGGAATTTCATCTAACGGTTTAAAGTCACCTGAACGGTCGTCATCGTATTCCAGGAAGAAGCCGTCGACATTTTCTTTTTTAAACAGTACCGGTGCGATTTTAGCATAACTGCCTTCAAATGCCCATTTAGAACGGTAGTTCCCGCGGCAAAGGTGCGTCGTTACTACTAAATCTTCCGGTTTAACTTCAAGAACACCATTCACAACACGGAGTGCCAGATCTATCAATTCCTCACGATCATAGCCGCTGTCGTTAAATGGAATTTCTTCTGCATTCAGCCCTGCGATGTAGACATCGTCAAATTGAAGATATCTGCAGCCCGCATCGTAAAACGCAAGTACCGTATCCTGGTAAGCTTTAATTAAATCATCCGCGTATTTTTCAATATCCGGATAAATATCTAAATTACGAACGCCTGCATTAAAGAACTGGTTCGGTGACGGAATCGTCTGTTTCGCAACTGCTCTGTCTCCGACAATTTCTTTAAACAATTTAAATTCTTTCACGTGGGGATGGGTTTTATCGAATGAAATTTGACCGATGTTACGCACGTTATATGCTTCAGTTTCCTCCCCGACAAAGCTGTAGCCTGATTCCGGCACGTAGCCTTCAAAACCGCCGAGGTGTTCCATGAAGTCTGTGTGCCAGAATCTGCGGCGGAATTCACCGTCTGTCACTGCTTTTAAGCCGACTTCAATTTGCTTATCTACGATTTTTTCTATTTCTTCTGTTTCAATTTTAAATAATTCATCGTATGTAATTTCTTCGTCTTTGTACGCCTGACGTGCATCATGAATTCTTTTTGGTCTCAGTAAGCTTCCTACGTGATCTGCTTTAAATGGTGCCTGGTTAATTGTTTCTGTCATTTAAATTACCTGCCCTAAAAAGTATTTTGAAATAAATAAAACCCCTTTTTCTTATATAAGATAAAAAGAGGAATTGTTTTGCACGTCCATCTTCTCATCTTCAAGCTTTAGAAAGCTCGAGGAATTAGCACAGTACCTTTTACGGTCCGCTGCTGAGGTATCATCGGGCCTGTCCCTACACCTCTCTCGATAAGAATTTTATTTATTCAATTGTCTAGTATATTAGCATTATACTTAATATTCTGTCAAATATAATGCGGTAAATATTTTTTGTAATGAAAACACTTTCTATAAGCACGCTTATAGACATTGATTTTAATGTGTATTAATATCTCCTGTATTGCTTTTAAAACATTGATGAAAACAGGAGGCGTATATGTTTAAAAATCCATCCAGAAACATGATTATTACCGTGTTTATGATCGGTGCTTTTGCTGTCGGTATGACGGAGTATGTCGTTACCGGCCTGCTGACACAATTTGCTGCCGACTTAGATGTAGCTGTAGCAACGACAGGTCTGCTGCTGAGCGTATACGCACTCAGTGTGGCAGTATTCGGTCCTGTTATCCGGCTGTTAACGCTGAGATTTTCACCAAAATCTCTTTTGCTTATTTTAGTGTCCATTTTTATTATCAGTAATATTATCGCTGCCACGGCACCCAATTTTGAAGTTCTGCTCTTATCCCGGCTCTTATCCGCTTCAATGCATGCACCTTTTTTTGGTGTCATGATGAGCCTGGCCATGGCGATCTCACCGCCTCATAAAAAAACTAGCGCCATTTCACTCGTTAACGGCGGTCTAGTTATTGCAGTAATGCTCGGTGTGCCGTTTGGTTCGTACATCGGTGCCGTATTAGACTGGAGAATTGTCTTCTGGATTATCGTCGCACTTGGTCTTGTTAATCTGCTTGGCCTGATTTTTATCACACCGAATTACAAAAATGGCGAAGTACCTAAAATCTCCACAGAACTGACTGCGCTTAAAGACAAAAATGTGATTATGCTTATCATTACAATTGTCTTCGGTTATTCAGGTGTATTTACAGCCTATACTTTCCTAGAGCCGATGCTCCGGGAAATTGCCAATATGAGTGATCTCGGTGTCACTTTCAGCATGTTGATGTTCGGCACCTTTGCCGTCATCGGCAACTTTTCAGCCGGTAACGTCCAGCCGGGTAAATTAACCGGTGCTGTAACGCTCGTCATTTTATTTTTAGCGATTGTTCTCTTATCCTTTACCTTTATGCTGCAAGTGCCGTATCTGGCATATATCGCAGCCGGCTTATTCGGCCTCGGCACTTTCGGAATTTCTCCGATGCTGAACGCTAAAATTATTTTTGCAGCCATTACAGCGCCTGCCCTTGCCGGCACCTTGGCCGCTTCAGTATTTAATCTGTCGAATGCCATCGGCGCCTATCTCGGCTCGACTTTGCTGGCACAGCAGTTCAGCTACACGTCGATTACATTTATAGCCGGCGGCATGCTCATATTCGGTGCTATATGTATGGTTGCCACCCACTTTATAGAAGATAAAAGCCGCTTTACCAGTGAATAATCTTATAAAAAAGTCCAGTGCTGATAACAGCACTGGACTTTTTATCGTTATATTTATTTTAATAGATATTCCGCGAGCAGACGATAGCTGTTTACCTTATCTTCGAAATCATGCGTAATCGTCACAATCATAAATTCATCGATTTTATATGTGTCGCCGAGCCTTTTAATTTTCTTACCGGCTATTTCAGGCGTTCCGGTAATCAGTTTAGCCAGAATATTTTGGACTGCCTGCGATTCTTCTTCTGTCAGCGCTAAATTATCAGTGTCTTCTATACTCGGCACACCTTTAAAATTGCGTCCGGTCGACCTTAAAACCTGATTAACAGCGTAAGAGTATGCCAGTGATTCGGCTTTAATGTTATCTTCATGGCAAAACACATTAATTGTCATAATCATCTTACCGCTAAAATCATTTGCCCTATAATTTGCGAGAACGTCTTCAGTACTGTTTTCACTCATAAATTGGCCGAAGCAGTAATTCAGCTTATTATCGCGGGCTGCCGCTGCACTCTTTGCACTTGTTCCGAGCATCCATAATTCAGGCGGATCCTCCGGTACCGGCATTGCACGGGGCGCTCGAATGTCCTGACTGATATAGCCTTGCAAATCAGAAATTAAATCCGGCATTTTAAAAACATGAGACAGATAATTATCGCTCAGCGCTTCTGAAGCCTCATTGCCGCCGCCTGGTGCACGGCCGATTCCAATATCGATACGGCCGCCGTACAATGTCGCCAGCGTATTAAATATTTCAGCTATCTTATACGGTTTATAATACGGGAGCAGCGTTGCACCGCTGCCAAGTCGTATATTCTCAGTCACCATACCTATTGCACCGAGTGTCACTTCAGGTGCACTGGACGATAAACCGTCCATTCCGTGATGTTCTGCCAGCCAAAACCGTGTATAACCTAATGTGTCACCCAGCTCTGCAAGCTTGATACTATTTTTCAATGCCTGACTGGACGTCATATTTGTAGATATCGGCGCCTGATCCAAAATACTCAGCTTCATATCTTATTTTTCTTCTTTCAAAGTAATACGATATTCCCCTACCTGGCCTTCTTCATATAAATTATCCAGAGATGTCGAATAGTTTACAATTCTCGCTTTAAATTCTTCATTATTATTTCCTGGGAGCGTCACTAAAAACTCCTCTTTATACAGATGTTTAGACAGATTATGATAATCATCGCTCGTGACATCAAACTCAATATAAACTGTTCCCTCTGAAACATCTCTTTTCAACTCTTTCACATCAAGAGTCACATCGTCTAAAACTATAATATCATTTGCCAATTCCCTTCATTCCTTTCAGTTCACTAAAATAGAATATTAACATTCGAAATATTCTATTGCTAATAAAATGATTACCCCTTTTAAGCATTCCTAATCGCACATAATTTATACAGTTTTTATCTTCATGCATGAATAGAAATCTATGCGTATAGTTATAAATAATTAGACATGTCTCACTTTTTTACGTATATTTAAAAGAAAATACGTGATTGGAGATATGTAAAATGTTCAGCGATATTAAACAGCTCTTTAAAAACCCCTTTTTAATCATTTCCCTGATTGCAATTTCAACGATTCCTGCACTCTATACAACCATCTTTTTAGGTTCGATGTGGGATCCTTATAATCAAATGGATGAAATTCCAATCAGTGTCGTCAATGAGGATGAAGGATCTGAACTTAACGGGGAAACTTTAAATGTCGGTCAGAGAATAGAAGATGAACTGGCAAAAAATGATCAATTCGACTGGCAGTTTACAGATCAGGCGACTGCTCAGGAAAACCTGGAGAGCGGTACAACTTACGCAACGATATTTATATCCAGCAGCGTGTCCGAACAGGCAACCACTTTACTAAATGAATCGCCCGAACTCATATCTTTAGAAATTACCACGAATCCGGGCTATAACTTCGTCGGCAGCATGATGGGGTCACAAGGCGGTGCCGCAGTGTCAGATGCGATTTCACAAACAGTCGGTGAAACGTATACTTCCACGCTGATGGATACCTTAACAGAAGTAGAAACGTCGACCGAAGAGATTCAATCTGCACTGGCGGAATTAGAAAGCGGTGCGTCAGAACTTGCATCCAGTAACGAAAACTTACAGAACGGCCTGGATCAAGCAGCCCCCGCACTAGGACCTGCAGGCAGTCAGCTGACTGAAGGGAATAGAGAAATTACTGCCGGCATTGAAACGCTGGAAGAAAATCTGGCTGCACTCCAGGAAGAAGTCGCCTCCGGTTCTGAGCCGATGGCCGATTATTCATTTACAGATCAAAATGCATCGTCAATTATCAATCCAGTTGAAGTGACCGAGAGCGAAATTACGGATATGAATAATTACGGGCAAAGCTTTGCACCATATATAATTGCTGTCAGCCTCTTTGTCGGTGCTGTTGCCTTCAGCGTTATTTTTCCGATTAACCGGAGCACTGAACACTATTCAAGTGTCACTGCCATGTCCGTCAGCAAATTAAGTATCATGGCTGTTCATGCTTTACTTTCAACAGCCGTAGTGGCTGCGACAACATCATTAATGTTCGAATTCCCGATTGAACAGCCGCTTAAATTTTACGGCATCATTACTCTGTGGGCATTCGCATCCATTCTGCTGGTTGCCCTGCTCGTATCGCTGTTAGGTAATATCGGTAAATTTATTACGATTATCCTGTTAATTATTCAGCTGTCTGCAAGCGCCGGAACATTCCCAATTGAAACAGCCGGGAGCTTTTATCAAATCATTCACCCGCTGCTGCCAATGAGTTATGTTATTACAGCCATGCGTGAAGCAATATTCAGCTTCGAAGGGCATTTAACATACAGCGATTCACTGATTTATATGTTTGCCATCATTATTGGCAGCATCATTATTCTCCAGCTGATAAACTTCTTGAAATTCAGGTCAGAAACGTTTGAATCACTGATTCGTAAGTTGAGTAAAATTCAATACTGATGCGTTAGATTTCAGGAAAATCTCACACCAGAACATCAAACACCCGTACACCAGATTCTCTGCAGAGTTTCCAGTGTACGGGTGTTTATCTTCTTAAATTAAATCTTCTTCATCCGCTTCTGTCCGGTCTTCAACGGGATAATCCAGCTTTCTTAATCTGGAGACGAATGCGTCATGATCGAGATAAATGTGATTCAGGTCCTTCAAAATCTCTTCGCCTTTATAAAATCGGATCACTGTCTGAATATCGCGCTCAATGGTTATGCGTGTAATATCCTTTTTAGGCAACACCGTCTGTCCGCGGCGAAATTTAATAATCATGCCCGACGGTGCGATGTGCAGTTGATAGTACTTATCGCCCTTATCCGACTTAAAAATAAAACCCGCCACAATTCCAATAATGATAATGATGGCAATCACATACGCCCGGTTAAATGCACTTTCTTCTATATTTCTAAATGTCGTGTAGGACAAATCAAAAATTATAAATAATAAATATGCACTCATCACGACTAAACCAAACAATTTTACATTAAATCCTTTTGGATCATAGTTTTTTGGTACATCTTTTCTTTCTAAATAGATCACGCGGCTATCTGACATTATGGTGCCCTTCTTTCATTCACTTCGTTTACTTAATATACCTCAAATGAAGAAAGACAAACCAACATTCACATTACTCCGTTACTTTATCGAGTACTTCTAAGTTTTTATTCATCAATGAAATGTAGTCTTCTTCGTCATCGATATTTTCCTCAGTCAGTACTTCCATATTATGAATATATTCCGCTTCTGCATTTATTTCCTGCTGAATCACTTCCGATATTCTCCCCGAACTGTTCTGTTCAAATAATACGTATTTCAAATGATTTTTTCGGCTGTTTCCATTAATGTTGCCAGCTGACGTTGTGAGGGCTCTTCACTCATTGAGTAGCCCGATACTGGAAGCTGTTCTATGCCGTACCGCTCCCAATAACCGAAAGCTGCATGTGGAACAATTATTTTGCCATTCTTTTTATCCGATAAAACATCGCTGAACTGCCCATCGAGCGTTTCCAGTTTTTGCACCAGCTGATTAAAGTTCTCTTCGTATATTTCAGCATCGTCCTCATTCAACTGAATCAATTCTTCTTTTAATATTTCAGCCGCTTCAATCATTTTTAAAGGATCTATCCATATGTGAGGGTCAAAAGAATCATGGTTATCTACCTTAATATCCTTTATATCTTCTTTAACTTTTTCACCCTGTTCAAATATCGAGGCGCGGATAGAAAAACTTTCTTCTCCCGCGGCGGTTTTAAAAGTCTCACCGCTGCCGGCATTTTCAAATGTTCCGTTCTTATTATTGACAGCCCAGCGTATATCTTCTCCACTTTCGTTGCTGCTTAATTCGACTGTATCGCCAGTATGATAATGTTCATTTACACCTTCTATAAAATCGTCAGCTGCTTCATTTTCATGACCTTTAAAAGTTTCCTGCCGGCTGTTAAATAATGCTTGGCTGCTGCCGAGTTTAATTAATGATACATCCTGATTGCTGAGTGCCTCTGCGATATTTTCCGAAAATGCCTCCATGCCTTTACCAACATATATCACAGCATCTCCATCAGCATATTTCAGCATTTCCCCGGCGGTCGGTTCATAACTGTGACCATCAGCACCCGGCGGTATAATCGATTCTGTTTCTACAGTGTCTCCCCCAATTTCATCAATAATATATTGCAGAGGATAAACAGTCGTATAAATTTTCAAAGTTTCATTACTCTCATCTGCTGTACTGCCGCAGGCAGCGAGCAAAAGCATTGCTGCAATCGATATCAACCATTTTAGTTTTTTCATCATTTCACGCTTTCTAATGCTTCAGCATATCTTGTTTAATCTCTGATTCTGACTGTTTTGCCGGGTAGTAAGTCGGCCAATGGGTCACTTCTTCTAAAAGACTATTACGGTCATCTCCCCAATATAAATGAAAATGACCAGATTTTTCAGGGGCAATCATGTGGTCGCTGAATTGAATATAGTCCGGTGCTTTGTCATCACCCGATGACTGCTTAAATATATATCGTACCCCTCTATTTCCCGCTTCGTATTCTAATATTTCATAACCGTCATAAATATACTTCCCGCTATAAGAATTGTCTCCCTCATGGAAGATCAATTCTCCATGATCTGTAATTTCCAGCTCTGAAACCTCAGTCATATAACCTTCTCTGTAATATTCTTTATATTCTTCAGCGCTCATGTCTCCGGATTCTGCTTTATGCTCAAACACTTCATCCAGTACTCCAGATTCCAAATAAGGATACACGGACTGCCATTCCCCCACCCAATCTGAAATGTTGCGGTCTTCTACTTGGCCGTTTTCAAAATATCCTTCATAAATATCTCCTGTGTGATCATCAATTGTTATTTTTACAGGCTCACTTTCTGCTGCTGCTTCGTGATTCTCGTCATACAGCACTGCCTTTATGTATTGTCCATCTTTCGCTTCTGTTATTAAGGTATTCGTTTCTTCTCCTTCAATCACTTTCCAATTTTCCTCATCATCACTCGTATACCAATGCCAATGCTCACCTGCAAGTCCTTCTTCATTGACTGTGAGCTCTGCCATATCACCAGTATGATAATGATCTGCAGCACCTTCAATTACTGCCTTGTCCGCATGCTCTGATGTTTCATGGGCTGTATGCTGGTGAGTTTCCTCTTCCTTATCCGCTTGCAAAGCCTCATCGTTTTTGCAGGCTGCCAAAAATATAAGTACTGACAGCAAACCTAATCCTTTTAAAATTGCCTTCATCCTAAACCTCTCCTTATTAAATCGTAATCATTCCTATTCGTAATTGTTACGATTTATATCTTAGCATTATAATATAAGGAATGTAAACATTTTTTTAAAATAAAAAAACTCCCTTAAAATTTAAGGGAGTTTACATCACAGCATCAGCGCCAAAATTTGCTGCTGTCTTTTTTATCTTCTATATTGAATTCTATTATTTCTCTCAGCAGCTCGTAATCGACCGTATCACTGTATTTAATCTTAAAGGTCATTTGCTCATGATCATAGCCCGCTGCCTTAATTTTACTGCTGAATGTTTCAATTCCTGCTGCTTCAGGGTTGATGCTGAAATATTTTTTCGCCGGCTTGACTGCAATAATAAATGTGTCATCTTTCGTATACATTGGCGTGCTCCATTTTACAGCATGTACTAAATCCGGAAATTCTGTATCGATCCAGTCAAACACTGCCTCGACTTTTGCTCTGTCCTTTGCATCCTCAATTTTCTCAAGATACGGCTTAAATATTTTTACTGACATTTACATCCATCCTTTGTATTTGAAAAATATAATCATCGCTATACTGACTGTTGCCATGACTGCGAGCGATACATAGTAACCATAATTCCAGGATAATTCCGGCATATTTTCAAAGTTCATGCCGTATATTCCTGTAATCAGCATCAGCGGTAAAAAAATCGCCGAAATAATCGTGAGGACATTGATAATCTTATTCATGCGGTAAGTGTTATACGACAAGTAATTATCTTTTAACTCATCGATCATTTCTTCAGAAAAACGGATTATCAGCTGCTGACGGTCGATTTTGGCTTCTATCTTTTTCAAAATGCCCTCACTCTGTTCACTGCTGAAGTGCTCATCCTGCTCTTTAAACTTATCCGTCAGTTCTTCCATCGGTACGATCACTCGTTTAACTCGGAGCACTCTTTTTCTTAAGCCGAACATTTTCTCGGAAATATCTTCGCCCTTTTTCTCGTCACCGTGCTTCTCTTCGAAGGAAATCACGTCATCTTCAATCTCATGAACAAAATCAAAATACTGTTCTACTGTCGCAAGCAGCAGGTGCAATGCCACATCAACTTCCAAATCTTCCTGCTTATTTTTAATCACTTCAGCAACATCGATAAAGTCATTCAGCACACCGTTATGATAAGTGACCACAGTATCTTTCATGACGCAAATATTAATCGCATTGGCTTTTAATGTTTTTTCATCGATCATGTGACAGACTAAAAGCTGATAGTCCTTAAATTTATAATATTGCGGCCGATACTTTTTAGTCGTTTCGTCTTCGAATTTATCTTCTTGGAAATTAAAATCTGAAATCATCCGCTGTTTGTCATCAAAACGATTGTAGTCATACCATTTAAAAGTCGCGCTCTCCGGCACTTCATCCGCTGACTGAACAGTATGTATCTCATTTTTTGCTGATATGTATTGAATTTCCAGACTCATTCAATCACCTCTTTTCTCTTATACCCAATCTAAGCGCTGTAAAGCAAAAAGAGCGTTGAAATCATATGATTTCAACGCCCTTCTTCAAATACTATTTAGTTTCACTGTCAAAAATTGTTCCTTTTTTGAATCGTGAGTTTTTAAACATTGTTTTACTAATAATTGGGTATGCAATGGCTGCAACGATAAATCCGATTAGCCAAGCCAGGTCAACAAATAGGAATGCTGCTGCTGCACCGATTGCCAGTGCAACGAGTGCTGCGTAGTTGACACCGTCAAAGTTGCCGCCTTTTTTGTAAAGTTCTTTAATATCGATATGCTGTTTTCTCATGAAGTAGTATTCAACGATAAGAATTGCAATTAACGGTCCTAAAAATGCTGAGTAGACGTGAACGAAAGTATCAAGCCCTTTAGCGTTATCGTCCTGAACTAATAACCAAGGGAATGAACCCATTGCAAGCAGTCCTGTAATTGTTACTGCAACTTTGTAATTCAGTTTTGTAAACAGCTGAATAACGTATGTTGGCGTTACGATATTCGCTACCATGTTTACAGCAATTGCACCGAACACAATAAATGCTGAAATGAATAACTGCATGTAGACATTATCAAATAGTGCAGGCAGTCCGAGTGCAGGGTTGGCATAGCCTGTTGCACTTGCCAGCATCGCACCGACTACGATAACAGAACCATAAGCGACGATGATTGGCAGGAAGTACAGCAAGCCTCTTTTAGAATCGCTGTATCCTGTTTTAAGTTCACGGGAATAATCCGCTGCACTTAAGAAAATCGCTGCGTAGTTACCAAGGAATACCATAACGTATGCGAAGAATGGCACGCCCCATGTACCTTCAGTGTTAATCCAAGTATCTGCAATAGCTGCACTGTGATCTTTAATCAAGATGAAGAATACCGTAATAACGATACCCATCAGTATAATTGAAGCGACTGATTCAACTGCTTTAATACTCTTGAATCCTTTCATTGAAAGAATGATCTGCACAACAAGTAAAATTATGAAACCGACGAATACATTATCAAATGCTCCGCCCGACAGAATTCTGAACACTTCGTTTAATGCTGTACCACCGATCCAGCTCTGGATACCGTACCAGATAACCGCCGGTACTGCACGAAGCAGTGAAGAAAGCAGTGTCCCTTTTTCACCAAATGATGCTTTTAAGTGAGCGACATACGGAATCCCGTATTTGTAACCCGCTCTGTCGTTTAATGCGAAAAGAATAGATACAATACCAATTGCAATTAATGCTGCTGCAATCGTCTGCCAAATGTTGAGCACCGCCATACCTGCGACAACAACACTCGCACCGAGTGTCATGTTACCCATGTTGACACCGTCTCCGACCCATAATGACATGTAGCCTGCCGCGCCTAAAGTTCTGTCTTCAGGACCATTCGGTTTTAAAGAATCCGTTTGTGCCGCTGCGTCCAAATTCTCGCCTTGAAGTTCGTTGTGTTCTTCTGACATATTTACACCTCTATTTTGAATTTATTATATGTTATAAAATTAAAGCTAAGTATTAGCCTTATTAATTATATACGCTTACACAAGTTATGTCTTTATCGAAAGTAGATAATTTTCTTAGGATTAATCTATTTAATTATCCATATTTTACAGTTTTACTCCTTTCTGAGAATCTCGAGAATCTTCAGTCCAACTTGAACGGACAGCATTTCATTGGCATCTTCGTAATCCATCTGCGTAATTTCTTTAATACGGTCTAAACGGTAAGACACAGTTTTGTAATGGACGAATAGTCTGTCAGCAGAACGCGACACGTTTTGCTGGCATTGCAAGTACATCTCCAGCGTTTCTATTAGTTGTTCCCTGTTCGTCTTATTATAATCCAAAAGCCGCTGTAAACTTGCCGGTATAAATTCTTTTAATCTGTTATTGTCATGCTTGAACTGATACAGCAGACGGTAAATACCAAGCTCTTCGAAACTGAGAATCTGATTTTGTCCGTAGGCCAGCGCATTAACGTCGAGCACTTCCTGGGCTTCTTTGTGACTCTTCGGCAAATCGCGCACAGTATCCGCAATTGAGCCGATACCTGTGTAAACTTTGGCATCTTTAACGGCGCTCTCAAATTTATAAATGACGTGACCGAGTGTGCGTTTAATATTATCCATTTCTTTTTTCTTGTTGCTCTGTCCGGAATGTATCGGCCAAATCACGATAACCTGATTAAACCGTTCGCGCACAATCGCATTTTTTAAGTAATAGTCGATGTTGTTGATGAGTATGTTGTAATACCTTTCCCGGCTGACACTCGTCGCTTTTTTGCCAGTAAATTCCAAAGTAAATACAACAACTGCTGAACGGCTGTTTAAATCGAAGTTAATATTCTCTGCACGTTCTGCAATACCATCTTCGTCTTTAATATTACCTGACAGCAGATCATCGATAATTTCATTTTTATATTTCTTTTCCACTTCAGAAATAGCGATTTTTTTAGCGAGGTTTAAAGACAAGGCTGTTGCCGCATTTTCAATGGCGATAAAATCAAAATCGCTGAAGCCGGAATGAATCGCACTGATGACGAGCATTACTTTTGTTTGGTTTACCGTCGTAATTGGAATCATAATCTGTTCACATTCCCGGTCTTGCAGTTTCGGGTAAATCACAAACCTGCGGTAAATCGGAAAAATCGTATTTTGCGTATTCTCCTGTTTTTGAAATTTATCGGATTCGTAAAATAGTTCGACTTCCTGGTCTGTCGTCGCGATGACTTTAAATAACTCATTGTAAATTGTAACCGGATTTCCAATCAGTGATTCGAGTGCTTCTATAATGACTTCATCGCTGACATTGCGAATAGATAATTCCGTGAAACGATGGTGAATTTCTCTGAAATACTCTAACTTCTCAACATCCTGATTAAAAATTTTGCGGGTCACTTTATAAATTATATCTATAAAAGGAATTTCTTTTGGCAGAATAATAATTGGTATATTTCTGTCTTTACATACATCGGAGACGGGCTTCGGAATATTGTCCAGCTCTTTACGCACTTTAACGATCAAAGCGCTGATTTTTTTATCAGCGAGCTGGTGCATCCACTCTTTCATTTCCTGATCAGATAAGTTCCTCATCGGGAAGAAACTGGTTAAAATTGCCTCCCCGCCGTTCAGCCATAAAGAAATGTCGGGCGAATCGATAATCGTAATTCCCCTTATATTTTTCGCGAGACTTTGTTTGGTCCCGATATATTGAGCGTTCTGAAACTCAGGCAGCGTTAATAATTCTTTGACTGTATAGTCCATGGCAAAACCTCATTTTTAGTAGAGCTTTATCCTACATAGATAAAACTCTTAATATCATCTACAGTGTACTATAACAGCATTTAGGGTGTATATACCTATCAATCTGCTTATGAAAATATCCTTCTTTATTATCGATGCTGGATAACCCTTTTTACACTAATTGATGGAACTTTGGCCTATTTAATATATTTAAAGATGATATGATTAAATTATTATAAGAAGGAGGATGTTTTATGACTAGAAAAGCATTCAATACTAATACAGTCAGCAGTTCAGGTCCCTACTCACACGTTACTGATGCAGGAGACTTCCTGTACTTCTCAGGACAAACAGCTAAAAATCGTCTGGATGTTACAGAAGACTTAACTGGTAATATTGCCAAACAAACGGAGGTTGCTTTTAATAACCTGTTTGATGTAATGAAAGATGCCGGTGTGACTGAAGAACAAGTTGTTAAAGTCAATGTTTACTTAACGACTATGAAAAACTTCGAAGCGATGAATGAAGTGTACAAAGAAAAATTCAGTGCACCGTACCCTTCACGTACATGCGTCGCAGTTTTGGAACTTCCGCTTGGTGCGGAAGTAGAAATCGAAATGATCGTTAAAAATAACGTATCGTCTAAGAGCGGCCTTTTTGAATAAGGCTGCTCTTTTTTGCTAAGATTGCTTAAAAGGAGGCATCATAATGAATGTCCTTATTTTTGATGGTGATTGCAGTTTCTGTAACTTTTTTGTCCGGCTGACAGTACGGCTGAACGACAACCCAGACCTACGTATTACGGACTTCAATACTGACTGGGCAAAAGAAAATTACCGGCCCGACAATGATGTAGACAGTGTAATTTATATGGCCAACGGTCAAACATATATTTATTCCGATGCAGCTCTCCACCTTATGGCAGATGCCAACCGCTGGTTAAAACCGTTCATTCTGCTTAAACTGATCCCAAGATTTCTGAGAGATACAGTTTATAAACTCATTGCTAAGTACAGAAAAAATATTCCTGTTAAAAATGTTTGCGAATATCCAACTCAAAAATTTCTTGATATGTATTTAAAATAAAAAAAGCGTCAAAGATACTTGATATATCGTATCTTTGACGTTTTTTCTGTTTTAAAACATATTTAGTGCTGTATATATAACGAGCGGCACAGTCACCGCACTCAGCAGTGTACTCATCATGACGATTTCTGCAGCATATTCCGGATCCTTGCTGTACTGCTGGGCAATAACCGAACTGTTCACCGAGGCAGGCATGGCTGTCGTAATTAATATTGCCTGGGCAACGACACCATCGACATTAAATAAAAGCAGCAGAGGCAAGGCCAGAGCAGGAATGATTAACAGCTTAACCGCAGTCGCTGCAAAAGCAGTCATGCGGAGTTTCTTAAACTTAATACCAGTAATCTGCGTCCCTAATATAAAGAGCACCATGCCGATCATGGCATTTCTAATATAATCAAGAGACGATAAAATCGGCTCCGGCAGTCCCACATTAAAGTAGTTAAATAATAAACCTAAAAAGAGACCGTAGAAAATCGGCATTTTAAAATAACCGAGCAGCGCCTTAAACTTACCGACATTTTCTGCACTCAGCACGAAGACACCATAAGAAAACGCAATAATATTTTGGAATACCACCATCATGACCTGGACGCTCATTGCAAACGGGTCACTTTTAAACACCAGATCGTTCACCGGTACACCGTAGTTTCCAGCATTATAAAATAAACTGGAATTAGTAAACAGTACTTTGTGTTCTTCTTTTACACCGCTAATTGCAGCAATGACTCTCGAGACAATATAAGAAATGACTGCAAACATAAATAAAAACATTAAAATATAGAGCAGCAGGCTAAAATCGATATCAGTATTGTATAGGTTCATAAATATAAATCCGGGCATTATGTAATTAATCATCAATTTGCCGAGTGTTGGACGGTCGAGCTGTAATTTCAGCTGCATCACATAACCAATCAGAACGATAATCGCAATCGGCAGCATAACATTCGTTAATATAAATAGAAATTCACTCATAGGTGCTCTCTCCTCTTATTTGGAAGCAATCGCTTGTTGAAATGTATTTAAAAACTTATTTTTATCATCTTCGGATAAAGCTTTCGGCCCTTTAGTTCTGCCACCGCCTTTTCTAATGACACTGCTCATATGACGTGTTTCCAGCAGATGGTCCATATTCATACCGTTGTATTCAAAGCCAGTATGGTGGATTACCTTGCAGCCCTTTGGCAAGAGCAAAGAAGCGAGGCCGTAGTCCTGAGTCACAATAACATCTCCTTTAACAGCCAGCTGCACAATTTTATAATCGGCAGCATCAGGCCCGGCATCAACATATACCGCTTCAGCATGATCCGCCAGTTCTTTTTGACTGTAATGAGACAGACTCGATACTAGTAAAACTTTGATCTCTTTATCTGCTGTTTCGTTTATAACAATATCCTTAACAGGACACGCATCCGCATCAATGATTACTTTCATATCTTCACGCCACCTAAACTTATAGTATTTACAGTATAGCAAATGTCCATGTGTAAAATATCAGAAGATGCTTTTCGTCTAATTTTGATAATTTATGATAAAAATAAAATAAAACTTAGCTATTATAGCCAATGATTTTCAGCATGTTTTTCTATATTATAGGGTAGGTTATTATAAATAATAAAAATTTAAGAAATGCTGTGATTATAAATATGCTGAAACATTTAAAAAATGTTGATAATTGGCTCGGCGGACTTCAGTGGCTAATGTATATTTTTATTAATACAGCCGTCGTTCCGATTACAATGGGTGCTGCTTTTGATTTATCTCAGGCTGAGATTGTCAGTACGATGCAGTTTTCATTTATTCTCGGCGGTATCGCTTGTCTATTCCAAGCATTTATCGGACACAGAAGACCGATTATGGACGGACCTTCCGGACTATGGTGGGGTGTCCTTCTTGCCTTGTCTTCACTTGCGGCAGCTCAGGGTATGCCTATTGCTGAAGTCGGAGGAAGTATTGCAGTCGGTTTAATCATTACAGGTATTCTGACTGTGATTATTGGTTTAACCGGTCTCGGCTATTACTTAGAAAAACTATTTAATCCGAGTGTTATGGGTGTGTTCATGCTCTTATTCGGTGTCTCTCTCTGTATCAGTTTCTTTAAAGGTATGGTTGGACTGCCATTCGGCGGCGGAGAAGGCCCGACAGAAATTCAAATTGGACCTGCAATTCTATCATTTGTCATAGTTATTTTAGTTCTTATCTTAACGATTCGCGGGTCTAATAAATTATCACAATACGCTATGCTGATCGGTATTATTATCGGCTGGCCAGCATACTTGCTGCTGTTTGGTGCAGATTCTCAGCTGGCAGGCGGTACTGGATCTTCACTTGAAATTTTCTGGTTCCCGCTGGGTTCACCGGCATGGAATATCGGTATTATACTTACAGTAATTATTACTGGTATGCTGAACTTATCTAAACAGTACGGCTCTATCAAAGGTACAGATCCGCTTTATCCGGATTCACCTTCAACGAGCAAAGATTACAGAAATTCATTTACGATTACAGGTGTCATGACTATCCTGCCAGGATTCTTAGGACTGGTGCCATATTCACCATTCGTATCGTCAATCGGTTTTATACAGCAGACTAAAATATACGAACGCATGCCGTTTATTTTCGGGGCAGTCATGTTCTTCGTAATGGGGATTATTCCTCAAATCGGCTCATTCTTTACGATGATTCCGTTAAGTGTCGGCTGTGCGGTATTATTTGTATCTTACGTGCAGCTGTTCGGTTCTGCATGGGACTGGTTCAAACTTGTGGAATTCAACAGTTTAAACATATACCGCGCTGCCATTCCTATGTTCTTAGGTCTTGTGCTGATGGCAGTACCCGCTTCAGCATTTGCAAGCTTACCAGGCTATGTACAGCCATTACTTTCAAGCGGACTGTTAATGGGAACAATTATTTCCATCGCTATGGAAAACTTAATGAACTGGGATAAGGTCGGTGCGACAATTTCTAACAACATCGGTAAAAATATCGACAAAGAAGAACCGGTTAACAAATTATAGTGACGAGTAAAACTCTAAAAAAACCGCCTGAATTATTTTTCAGGCGGTTTTTTTATTCAATTTCAATAATATTTAAATCGAGCAGATTGTCATCGTGGAAACTGATATTGATATAATTGGCTCCATTCACTTGCGGCAAATATGCCGGTACTGAAGTAAATTCTATCGTTTCTATAAAATTCCTGCCGTTATAAAAACTGACGAAAGCCGGTGCTGTAATAACGTAATCACCAGAAGCACTGTAAGGCAGTGCACCCGTTACGTAATAATCAGGATCTTCTACGAATTCTCCCTCGCTGTCAATCCTTTCTCCAGTATATACTTCGTCACCAGACAGGAAATCCTGACCAAACATTATCGTCCCCGACATCTCTTCTTCATTAGGCTGTCCTCTGCCGATCAGTTCATCCGGCGTCGTGTTCACTTCGTTGCCTGCAGACGCTTCATCAGTAGCAGCATCAATCAGTTCTATATCATCCTGCTCCGGTTCACTAAAGCTGATTACGAGCCGATTTGCTTCCGGTACTTTTTCAATCACATGCGGACCGTCGTGACCGTAGTTATTCGTTTTAATAAACTCATTACCGTAAAAGTACGATACGTAAGAAGCAGCTGTAACCGTATAATCCTGGTCTGAGTTATACTCTATCGGTTCTGTTCGGGTCATATGACTTCTGGCATCATCTTCACCGCTGTAATTAATCCAATAGCCCTCTACCCGTTCAGTATCTGCCAGTAAGTCGGCAGGTTCTGCAGGCACTTCATCATCTGACGCAGCTCCCTCTGTCGTTTCTTCAGAATCCTCACTGTCTGACTCGTCATCTTCTGTATTACCATTCCCTCTGTTTGAAGATACACTTGCAGACTCATCTGTTTCTTCTTCATCCGCCGCTTCTGATTCAGTATCTGTTTCTGTGTCAGCAGTCTCTTCATTCTCATTTTCACTATTTGTCATGTCTTCATTCGGCTCTGCCTCTTCATTAGAACATGCCGCAATCGTAAACAGCATCATTAGTGTAAGTATAATACGCCTCATGGCAATCCTCCTATCTGCCTTCCCCTTAAATTCCAAATTTTGATATGTAATATTAATATCCTATACCCATATTTACAGTAAAATAAAAAAAATGCTGCCTGATTTTTAGTCAGACAGCAATATTCTTTTCACCCTATGGGTTATTCGACCATAAACCGGCATGTTTCAGCACGACGCGTTTATTCAGTTTAAGCTGAGCGACAATCAATTCAGCTAAATCTTCTGCCTGCATCACTTTGTCGGGATTACCATCTGTTAAATTCAGTTCTACTGCCATATCTGTCGCTACAGTACTTGGCGTTAAAGTCGTCACTCTGATATTATGTTTACGCACTTCCATCATCAGTGATTCGCTTAAACCGATAACTGCCGCTTTCGATGCAGAGTAGGCACTAGTTACTGGTCCGCCTTTTTGTCCTGCAGTCGAGGAAATATTAATAATATCTCCAGTATTACGCTCGATCATTTCAGGCAAGACTGCCCGAGTTGTGTAATACACACCGTTAACATTCACGTTTAAAATATTTGTCCATTCTTCTGGGGTTAACTCCATGAAGCTGCCGAACTTAGAAATCCCGGCATTATTCAGAAGAATATCAATCGCACCGAGTTCACCGCGAATAGATTCTACTGCTGATGTGATGTCGTTTAAATCAGATACATCGGCTGCAGCAACTGCTGTTTTAACATCGTAACTTTTTAGCTCTTCCTGAACTTTTTCAAGGTTTTCTAGCGTGCGTCCAACCAGTCCAATATTAACACCTTCCGCTGCTAAAGCAAGTGCTGTTGCACGGCCAATGCCGCGTCCTGCACCTGTAATCAATGCTGTTTTACCGCTTATATTTTGCATGTGTATGTCTCCTTTACAGTCATTACTTTCATATATAATTTTATCATGTTCATCATCTTTAAGATAATTTATGATTTCAAAATCTCCAATAACTCATACAGATTTTGAATTTTATAATCCGCTTGAGTATCCGTATCATTCTTCAAGCTGTACGGGTTATACCAGACCGAATTAATCCCTGCCTTATTCGCTCCAGCGATATCAGAGATCAGACTGTCACCCACCATAAGCACTTCTGACGCTTTAAGATCGGACCTGACTAAACTTTCACTAAAGAAACTAATATTTGGCTTCGCACTGCCGATATCATCAGAGACAAATAAATCCGTAAAATACTGTCTCAATCCGGCCAGCTGCAGTCTGTTATCCTGCATTGACAGTACACCGTTTGAAGCCGCGTAAATCTTATAACTGCGAGACAGCTTCTCGAGTACTGCTTCAATACCAGGCTCCATAATATACTGCTCTCCGAGAAGTTCTCCAAAATGCTCTTTGGCAAGATTACTGTCGTAATCCAAACCAAGTGTTTCCGACAGCTCGGCGAACCTTATATCGAGCACATCCGCCACTGACAGCAATTCCTCTTTCTGCTGTTTCCACAAACGTTCATCAATCTCAGTAAATGACTCAAATACATTATTATTGTATTCAAGATTCAGCTGTGAAAATGTCTCTTTTAAAGCACCCTCACTACATTTCTTAAAGTTAAACACTGTATCGTCTATATCTAAAAATATCGCTTTATACATAGAATGACCCCGTTCATTTTTTATCATTTTCAAATTCAACCATAGCAATAATCATTAACGGACTCAATACTTCATTTATCCTCATCATTATTATATTCTTAAGATAGAAAATAAGAAGAAGAGGTGCAATGATGAATATAATCGTTACCAGCCTGTTCGTTGATAATCAGGACAAAGCATTAGCTTTCTATACCGATATCCTCGGCTTCGTTAAGAAACATGACGTACCTGCAGGTAATTTCAGATGGCTTACAGTCGTCTCAAAAGACGATGAGAATGGGACAGAGCTCGTGCTTGAACCGAATGATAACGTCGCAGCACAGGACTATCAGAACAGTTTAATGCAGCAGGGCATACCTGCGACAATGTTCGGCGTCGATGATATCGATAAAGAATACGAACGCTTAAAAACACACGGTGTTGAATTTACTATGGCACCGACAGCTGCGGGCGATATGAAACTCGCAGTATTTAACGATACATGCGGCAATTTAATCCAGCTGATCGAGCAATAAAAAAAGCACTCCCGAAATCGGGAGTGCTTTCCAATATATAAAACGTATATTAACGTTTTGAGAATTGTGGAGAACGACGGGCTTTTTTAAGTCCGTATTTGTAACGTTCTTTCATACGTGGGTCACGTGTTAAGAGTCCAGCTCTTTTCAGCGCGCCGCGGTGTTCTGGATCTGCTTCAAGTAAAGCTCTAGCAATACCGTGACGGATTGCTTGTGCCTGACCTGTAAAGCCACCACCGTGAACATTTACCAATACATCGTAGTTACCTTCTGTTTCTGTAACTGCGAATGGCTGGTTTAAATCTAAGATTAAACTTTCGAATGGGAGATAGTCTCTCATGTCGCGTCCGTTAACTGTTACTTTACCTTCACCTGGTACTAAACGTACACGTGCAACTGAGTGCTTACGACGTCCAGTTCCTTGATATTCTACTTTAGCCAAATGTTTTCCCTCCTAGTCCTTAACCACGTAACTCGTAGTTTTCAGGTTGTTGTGCAACGTGTGGGTGTTCAGCTCCACCGTATACGAATAATTTTTTGCCTTGTTTACGTCCTAATGGATTCTTAGGTAACATTCCTTTGATAGAAGTTTCTAATAATCTCATAGGGTTTTTGTCTCTTAATTCACCAGCTGATACTGATTTGATTCCACCAACATGACCTGAATGTCTGTAGTAGATTTTTTGTGAATCTTTTTTACCAGTTAATACGATCTCACTTGCATTGATAACGATAACGTAGTCACCTGTATCAACGTGTGGTGTATAAGTTGGTTTATGTTTCCCGCGTAATAGTGTTGCTACTTCTGTAGATAAGCGACCTAAAGTTTTACCCGCTGCATCTACAACAAACCATTTACGTTCGATGTTTGACTCGTTAGCCATAAACGTTTGACGCATAGTAATTTCCTCCTAAATCTGTTCTCTATTGTCGTTTTAAATTAGTCGTTTTTGTCTTTTTATATTCATAATCCTAATAAGTTTCCGGGGCCTATTAATCATGGATGGATATAAAAATGTACCGTTAATTATTATATAATTTAAGTGCCATAATGTCAATATCTATCCAGCATTTTTACAACTTTTCATACCAAACTTTTTCTAAATACAAACCTTCAGCCGGTGCCGTTTTTGGAATAACTGTTCTGTCTTTCGCAGCGATCATGTTCAGCGTATCCGGTGTTCTGATTCCCCGCCCGCATTCCAGCACATAAGCTGTGAGCACCCGAACCATATTATACAAAAAGCCTGTTCCGGTTATAGTGAATTCATAGCCATCCGGTGTTTCTGTCACTTCAAATGCCGTTATCGTCCGGACTTTATTGGTTATTTCAGCTTTGGCACTGGAAAAGGTTGTGAAGTCATGTGTACCGATAAACGGCGCCATGGCTTCTTTCATTTTGCTGATGTCTAATTTATAGGGATAATGTGTTTTCAAGCCGTCATAAAAAGGATTTTTCTCACCTGTATAGACTTTGTAACGATACGTCTTACCTTTGGCATCAAATCGCGAGTGAAAGTCATCGGCAGCGATTGATACATCGTTAATCAAAATATCTTTTGGCATGGCCCGGTTTAAAATAAACTTCCATTTCTCCGGCGGCAAGTCGATTTCTGTATCAAAATGAAAATACTGGTTTAAGGCGTGCACGCCTGCATCCGTTCTTGAAGATGCATGGATTCTAACAAAAGTTTTGTGCATACGCTTAAGCTGTTTTTCTATCGTGCCTTGTACGGTTCTGTAATCATGCTGGTATTGAAAGCCGCTGAAATCGCGGCCGTTATACGAAATATTGACTAATACTCTCATCAATTTCACTGCCTTACAAATAATAATAGTGCACCGAATAAGAGTAATACTATCAGTGCAATTGTATCCCGGTTTTTCCAGGATAAGACACGGTAATGCGTTCTGCCTGCATCTCCCTGATACCCTCTTACTTCCATTGCCACTGCCATCTCTTCGGCACGTTTAAAGGCAGACATGAAAAGCGGTATAAATATCGGTACCAGAGCGTTAATCCGTTTTATTAAACTGCCGGTCATAAATGTCGATCCCCGTGCACTCTGTGCTTTAATAATTTTTTCTGTCTCATCCATCAAAGTCGGTATGAATCTTAATGAAATAGACATCATCATCGCAATTTCATGGACGGGTACTTTGATGCTTTTAAGCGGTTTACATAGCTTTTCAATCGCATCCGTCAGCTCTATTGGACTCGTTGTCAGAGTCATCAGCGTCGTAATGATCACTAATAAGACCAGACGGATGGTAATGTAGATACCGGTAATCAGCCCTTCAGATTCAATGGTGAAGAAACCGCCGTCGATCAATACTGTACCGCCTTTTGTCAGGAAAAGGTGCATCAAAAAAGTAAAGATTAAAAGGATAAAGATTAACTTTAAACCGTTAAATAAAAATCTGATGGACAGTCCTGCCAGCTTAGTGACGGATAAAACGAACAAGATTAACAAACCATAGCCGACCCAGTGATTCGCAAAGAATACAATAATCATAAATAAAAGGACTGAAATAAGCTTCGCTCTTGGATCCAGCTTGTGAACGATACTATTTCCCGGGATATATCTCCCGAGCAGCATTGAGCTAAGCATGGCTCTGCCTCCACTCTTCATACAGCTGAATAAAATCAGCCGTGTCTTTAGGCGTACCTTTTAAGTTTATCCCTTTTTTCTTCAGATCCTGTACGAGCCGGATGACATGTGGAATTTCCAAATTATACTGCTCCATGAAATTCCCGTCACTTAAAATCTCGGACGTGATTCCCTCTTTAATCAGACTGCCCTGTGACATGACTTTCACTTCATCGGTAAACTTCAGCACATCATTCATATCGTGAGTAATTAAAATAACAGTGATGCCGGTCTTTTTATATACATCGTAAAAGAGCTGCATCGTTTCATCGTGACTCACAGGATCCAGTCCCGCTGTCGGTTCATCCAGTATGAGAATATTCGGCTCCATTGCAAGAATACCTGCAATCGCAACTTTTCTCATTTGACCGCCGGATAATTCAAATGGACTTTTATCGAGCAGGGACTCATGAACATTTAGGAGCTGTAAATAATCACATGCTTTTTTTCTTGCAGTCTCTTCACTGCGTCCCATATTCATCGGTCCGAACATGACATCTTTCAACACTGTACTTTCAAACAGCTGATGTTCAGGAAACTGAAATACCATGCCCACTTTCATTTTGGCAAGATGAATCACTTTCTGTTTCACCTTTTTTGTCAGCTGTATACCATCCACTTCAACAGTACCTGCTGACGGCAGCAGCAGACCGTTCATCGTTTGAATCAAAGTCGACTTGCCGCTGCCCGTATGTCCGATTAGACCGTAAAATTTACCTGCATCAAAAGTCGTATTAATATCTTTTAAGGCCTGATACTCAAACGGCGTTTTCCGATGATAAAACACACTGGTATTTTTAAATTGAATTGTCATAAGCGTCTCACCAGCTCTTCATGCGTCATGTAGGATCCATCTAAAAGTGCATCGGAAATTTCCATTGTATACGGCACTTTTAAGTTACTTTCTAAAAGCAGATTCTTATCTTTATATACTTCTTCTAAAGATCCTTCGGCAACAATCTGTCCATTATTCATCACAATCACCTTATCACTCTCAGCAATTTCAGTTAAGTCATGCGTAATAAACAGAATGGTCGTATCCAGGCGTTCATGCAGCTCACTTAAAATAGACAATACTTCCTTACGTCCTGATGGATCGAGCATAGAGGTTGCTTCATCTAAAATCAGCACTTCCGGTTTCATAGCTAAAGCACCTGCAATCGCTACTCTTTGTTTTTGACCGCCGGACAGACGATGAGGTTCATGCTTTCTAAAGTCCAGCATATTAACAAGACCCAGTGCATGTTCCGTTCTTTTAACCATTTCTGCTCTGTCGAGTCCAAGGTTCTCCAGTCCGAATGCAACATCATCTTCAACTGTCGCACCGACAAACTGATTGTCAGGATTTTGAAAGACAATCGCAAACTTTCTTCTTAAAGTCTGCTTACTTTCTATATTTAAAAGTTCACCGTCAACGTAAATATCGCCTTCGTACTCTTCAATAATCCCCATAATGATTTTAACCAGCGTACTTTTACCAGAACCGTTATGACCGATAATAGACGTCCACTCACCTGAGTTAAAGCGGATGGAGATATGATCCAAAGCATAGACTTCATCATCCCGATATTTAAACGCAATGTTATTTAATGTAATCATATCTCCACCCCTTTAAAATTTTATGTAAAAAAAAGCGCGTACCCTGCAATTAGAGTCGCGCACTGATTAATATACTGCAGGATACGTTGAGCTAGACGAATGAGCCCTTACGGGCTCACCATCATAACACTCACTCTGCTTTTAAAAGTTTACGCTTCTTCAGTTGTAACTGGAGCGCCTTCTACGAATTCGATAATTACAAGTTCAGCTCCGTCACCGCGACGTGAACCAAGCTTTTTAATGCTTGTGTATCCGCCTTGACGATCTGCGAAGCGTGGAGCGATATCTTCAAATAATTTTTGAAGTGCATAACTTGTTGAACCATCTTCATTGATGATTTCTACGTTACGTACAGTTTGACCGGCACGTCTTTTAGATGCTAAGTCACCGCGTTTACCCAGTGTGACTAAACGATCTGCAAGTTTACGCAGTTCTTTCGCACGGTCTTCAGTTGTAGTGATGCGCTCACTTACGATTAAAGATGTTGCTAAGTCGCGTAACATTGCTTTTCTTTGGTCTGATGTACGTCCAAGTTTTCTGTAACCCATTATTTCTCCTCCTTTATGACTAGTCTTCTTTGCGTAGACCTAAATCAAGGTCTTCAAGTTTAAATTTAACTTCTTCCAGTGACTTGCGTCCCAGATTGCGCACTTTCATCATATCAGCTTCTGTTTTATCAGTAAGTTCCTGAACAGAGTTAATACCAGCGCGTTTCAGACAGTTATAAGAACGTACTGATAAGTCAAGTTCTTCAATAGACATTTCTAGTACTTTCTCTTTCTGATCTTCTTCTTTTTCGATCATGATTTCAGCATTCTGAGCTTCATCAGTCAGACCTACAAAGATATTTAAGTGTTCAGTAAGAATTTTAGCACCCAATGATACTGCTTCCTGAGGTGTAATTGAACCATCAGTCCATACATCCAGAGTCAGCTTATCGAAGTTTGTACTTTGTCCTACACGTGTATTTTCAACTGTATAATTCGCACGTTCTATCGGTGTATAGATAGAGTCGATTGGAATTACACCAATTGGCATATCAGCTTTATTATTACCGTCTGCAAGTGTATATCCTCTTCCGCTGTCAGCTGTCATACGGATTTTTAAGCTTCCGCCTTTAGATACTGTTGCAATCTTAAGGTCTCTGTTTAAAATTTCCACATCGCTGTCGTGAGTAATATCAGCTGCAGTTACAACACCTTCACCGCTAAAATCAATTTCTAAAGTTTTTTCATCTTCAGAATAGATTTTTAAAGCCAGGCTCTTAATGTTTGTAATAATTGTAGTCACGTCTTCAACAACATTTTCAATTGTAGAAAACTCATGAAGTACATTTTCTATTTCAATCGTCTTAACTGCCGCACCTGGTAATGAAGATAAAAGAATGCGACGCAAGGAGTTCCCAAGTGTTGTTCCATAACCTCTTTCCAAAGGTTCTACAACAAACTTACCAAACTTAGAATCTTCCGATACTTCTACTGTCTCAATTCTAGGTTTCTCGATTTCGATCATGTGTAACATATCCTCCCTTTAAACGCCGAAAATATTAGAAAATAATATAGTTCCCAACTACTTAAGCGATTTAAAATTTCTTATACACGACGACGTTTAGGTGGACGGCAGCCATTGTGTGGAACTGGAGTTACATCTTTAATAGCTGTAATTTCAAGTCCAGCTGACTGAAGCGCACGGATTGCTGCTTCACGTCCGGCACCAGGACCTTTAACTGTAACTTCTACAGTTTTAAGACCGTGTTCCATCGCTGCTTTTGAAGCAGTTTCAGAAGCCATTTGAGCTGCGAAAGGTGTAGATTTCTTAGAACCTTTAAACCCTAATGCACCAGCAGATGACCATGAAAGAGCATTACCGAACTCATCAGTAATTGTTACGATAGTATTATTAAAAGTTGAACGGATGTGTGCTACACCTGCTTCAACATTCTTTTTCACTCTACGTTTACGTGATTGTTGTTTGCGAGCCATTATTTATCCTCCTTTACTTTAGTAACTATTTATTTCTTCTTGTTCGCTACTGTTTTGATTGGGCCTTTACGAGTTCTTGCGTTGTTCTTAGTTTTTTGACCATTAACTGGTAAACCGCGACGGTGACGCATTCCCTTGTAAGAACCGATTTCCATTAAACGTTTAACGTTTAAGTTTTGTTCACGGCGTAAGTCACCTTCGACTTTGTACACATCTACTACTTCACGAATTTTGTTTAATTCATCTTCAGTAAGATCTTTAACTCTAGTACTTTCATCAACTGATGCTTTAGCTAAAATTTCGCTAGCGCGTGTTGGTCCAATACCGTAAACATATGTTAAAGAAATTACAACACGTTTGTCACGTGGAACGTCAACTCCTGCAATACGAGCCATATCTTTGCACCTCCAAATTAAATATTAACCTTGTTTTTGTTTGTGTTTAGGGTTTTCACAAATTACCATTACTTTTCCTTTTCTGCGGATAACTTTACATTTTTCACAGATAGGTTTTACTGATGGTCTTACTTTCATGTTTTTTACCTCCTTAGAATATGGAGTCTCTTATTTAAAACGATAAGTGATTCTGCCACGTGTTAAGTCATAGGGTGACATCTCAACTGTTACTTTATCACCAGGAAGTATGCGTATATAGTTCATACGAATTTTACCTGATACATGAGCGAGTATCTCATGACCATTTTCTAATTCTACTTTGAACATTGCATTTGGTAAAGTATCAAGCACTGTACCTTCCAGTTCAATTACATCTTGTTTACTCACTTCTTTTCCTCCTTATACAGCATTTCAATTCCATTACAGAAATTTGCTCTAGGTGACGATTCACTTCGTCTAATAACGACTCTCTCGTATACATATAGACATAGCAACATTCACCTAAATTGCCGCAAGGTGAATATTTCTATAATTCATTAAGAATTTCATCGACTTCTTCGAAAACTTCTTCTATATCTTTTGAGCCATCTACTGTAGCTAGAACTCCAAGATCTTTATAGAAATCTAAAAGTGGTGCTGTCTGTTTAGTATTAACTTCCAGACGGTTTTGTACTGTTTCCGGGTTGTCATCTTCGCGCTGGTATAATTTACCGCCGTCTAAGTCACAGATACCCTCTGTCTTAGGCGGATTAAACACTAAATGATAAGTCGATCCGCAAGTTTCACAAATACGTCTTCCCGTCAGTCTGTTCATTAATTCTTCTTCAGGCACTTCGACGTAAATCGTCTGGTCGATTTGAGAGCCGAGCTCTTCCATGATATTATTCAGCGCTTCTGCCTGTTCTACAGTTCTTGGGAAACCGTCGAGCAGGAAGCCGCCTTTCGCATCACTTTGAGACAAGCGCTCTCTAACGATGCCAACCGTTACTTCGTCAGGAACAAGTTCGCCCTGATCCATAAATGCCTTAGCCTGTCTTCCAAGATCCGTATCGTTTTTAATCGCGAGACGGAACATGTCTCCTGTAGAGATATGAGGAATCGAGTATTTTTTGATTATTTTCGCAGCTTGAGTACCTTTACCTGCACCAGGCAAGCCCATAATAATAATGTTCATTATTTTGTTTCCTCCTACTTATCTACGCTTTCTAAATCCGCGGTATTCTCTCTGGTTCGCTTGAGCTTCCAGCTGTTTCATCGTCTCAAGTGCTACACCGATAACGATCAGCAAGCTCGTTCCGCCAATTTGAATTGCCTGCGGCAAGTCCATAAACTTCGTAATTAAGAGTGGTAAAATTGCAATGCCTGCAAGGAACAGAGAACCGACAAATACTAATCTGTACAATACAGAAGTAATGTAGTCCTGTGTATTTTTACCTGGGCGGATACCCGGAACATAACTGCCTTGTTTTTTGAGGTTATCAGCCATCTTCTCAGGATTCACCTGTACAAATGAATAGAAGTAAGCAAATGCGATAATCAGGACAACATAGACAATCATACCAATCCAGTCCGAAGGGTCAGCAAAACGGGCTACCGTTTGCGCCCAGTTAGCGTCCGGGAAAAATAGTGTCAATGTTTGAGGCATCATCAGGAATGCCATAGCAAAGATAACCGGTATTACCCCTGCCGGGTTAACCTTTAAGGGTAAGAATGTTGATTGCGGTGCCAGTTGAGATCCAGATGTTCTCTGACCTTTTGCATATTGCACTGGAATCTTACGAATCGCTTGTAAGATAAACACTGCAAACGCAGTCAGAAGAATAAGGAATATTACAATACCAGCGATTTGAAGCACTGCCATTGTCGTATCCGCATTACCTGTGAATCTTGACTGATAAAGCTGAATTAATGCACCCGGAAGTGCACCTAAGATACCTGCAAAGATAATGATAGAAATACCATTACCGACACCATGTGTAGTGATTTGCTCACCGAGCCACATAAGGAATGCTGTACCTGTAGTTAAAATTAAAGCGATAAGCAGATAAGATCCAACATTATTGTCATCAATCAGGTTGCCGCCAAACATTTGGTTAAATGCAAATGACATACCAATTGCTTGGATAAATGCTAAAACGATAGTGAAATACCTAGTGAATTGAGCAAGTTTGCGTCGGCCGACTTCACCTTGTCTTGCCCATTCAGCAAACTTTGGAACTACATCCATTTGGAGCAGCTGCGTCACGATTGAAGCCGTGATATACGGCATAATCCCCATTGCAAGAATAGAGAAGTTCATCAAGGCGCCGCCGCCAAATGTATTCATTAAATCTAAAACTCCACTCCCTGAGCCGCCAGTGTCAAATACACTTGGGTCTACGCCGGGAACCGGTATATACGTACCAATTTTAAATATAACTAGCATTGCCAAAGTAAACAGTATCTTGTTACGTATTTCTTTAATTTTAAAGAAATTCGATATCGTCCCGATCATTAGATCACCTCATGAGTTCCGCCCTGTTGCTCAATAGCTTCTACAGCTGAACTAGAAAATTTGTGCGCTTTAATCGTCAACTTCTTCTCTAAGTTACCGTTGCCTAAAATTTTAATTCCAGATTTTTCGTTTTTAACAATTCCTGCTTCTACTAAAAGCGCAGGTGTAACTTCTGTACCATTGTCAAAACGGTTTAACGCACTAACATTTACAATAGCGTAATCTTTACGGTTAATGTTCGTGAATCCGCGTTTTGGAATACTGCGGAATAGTGGTAATTGACCACCTTCGAAAGTAAGACCAATTTTACCGCCTGAACGTGACTTTTGTCCGTTATGACCGCGACCGGATGTTTTACCGTTACCTGATGACATACCGCGTCCAACTCTGTTGCGTTTGTTGCGCGCGCCATCAACTGGTTTAAGTTCGTGTAATTTCATCTTCGCACCTCCTACATTATTTTATCATTATTTCTCTTCTACTGTAACTAAATGACTAACTTTAGCAATCTGTCCTCTGAACTGAGGAGTATCTTCATGCTCTACAGTCTGATGCATTTTTCTAAGTCCTAATGCTTTAACTGTGTCTCTTTGTGTTTGCGGTTTACCGATAACACTTTTAGTGAGGGTAACTTTCACTTTTGCCATTGACTATTCCCTCCTTAGTTTAGAATCTCTTCTACAGTTTTATCTCTAAGTTTTGCAACTTCTTTAACATCTCTAAGTTCAGTTAAGCCTGTCATTGTAGCGCGAACTACGTTAATTGGTGTATTAGCACCAAGTGACTTGCTTAAGATATCTGTAATACCAGCTAACTCTAATACGGCACGAACAGGTCCGCCCGCGATAACACCTGTACCAGGAGCTGCAGGTTTCATGAATACGTTACCTGATGAGAATCTTCCGATTACTTCATGAGGTACAGTACCATTGACGATAGGTACTTCAATTAGATCTTTTTTAGCAGCTTCGATTGCTTTTTTAATTGCTTCTGGTACTTCTTGTGCTTTACCAGTTCCGAAACCGACACGTCCTTTTCTGTCCCCAACTACTACTAAAGCTGAGAAACGGAAACGACGACCACCTTTTACTACTTTAGCGATACGGTTGATCGTTACTACGCGCTCTTCAAATTCTTGTACTTCTTTTTCTCTTCTTTGAGCCATGAAATATGTCCCTCCTTTTTATTAGAAATCCAGTCCGTTTTCACGTGCTGCGTCAGCTAATGCTTTCACACGTCCATGATATAAATATCCACCACGGTCAAATACTACTTTTTCAAGGCCTTTATCTTTTGCACGTTTTGCAATAAGACTTCCGACTTCTTTAGCTGCTTCTACGTTAGAACCTGATTCACCTTTGAATTCAGAATCTTTACTAGATGCGCTTGCAAGTGTAATTTGCGCAGTGTCATCAATTAATTGAGCATAGATATGCTTGTTTGAACGATAAACATTTAAACGTGGTCTTTCAGACGTACCTGAAAGTAAGTTACGCACGCGACCATGTCTTTTTTGACGTACTTTATTCTTGTCAATTTTCGCGATCATTGATGTTCACTCCTCACTTATTTATTATTTACCAGTTTTACCTTCTTTACGGCGAACGTTTTCACCTTTATAGCGAATACCTTTACCTTTGTATGGTTCTGGTGGACGTACTTTACGGATGTTAGATGCAAGAGCACCTACAGCCTCTTTATCGATACCTTCGATTTTAATATTAGTGTTGCCGTCAACTGTAATCGAAAGATCTTCAGTTGTTTCGAATTCTACAGGGTGTGATAAACCAACGTTAAGTGCTAGTTTTTTACCTTGCATTTGCGCACGGTACCCAACCCCGATAAGTTCAAGTTCTTTTACAAACCCTTGTGATACACCAACAACCATGTTGTTAATCAGTGCACGAGTTGTACCGTGAACTGTACGGTGTTCTTTAGATTCACTTGGACGAACTACTTCTAAAGTAGTGTCTTCAAGATTATATGTCATCTCTTCATTAAATGTGTTAACCAGCTCACCTTTAGGACCTTTAACTGTAATAGTATTGCCCTTGATGTCAACTGTTACATCACTTGGAATGTCAATAAGACGTTTACCTACACGACTCATTACTTTGCACCTCCTGTTTAATTAAATTACCAAACGTATGCGAGAACTTCCCCGCCTAGATTTCTTTTACGTGCTTCTTTATCTGTAAGCACACCTTCTGAAGTTGAGATTAGAGCAATTCCAAGACCGTTAAGTACTCTTGGTAACTCTTCTCTTTTAGCGTAAACGCGGAGTCCTGGTTTAGAAATACGTTTCAATCCAGTAATAACACGTTCGTTTTCGTTGCTGTATTTCATGAATACACGGATGATGCCTTGCTTATCGTCCTCGATGTATTCTACATTTTTTACAAAACCTTCTGTTTTTAAAATTCCAGCGATTTCCTTTTTCATGTTTGAAGCAGGAATTTCTAGAGTTTCATGTCTAACAATGTTCGCATTTCTAATGCGTGTTAGCATATCTGCAATTGGATCTGACACTGTCATTTAAGTTGCCTCCTTTCGATTAATGAATCTTACCAGCTTGCTTTTCTTACACCAGGAATTTGCCCTTTGTAAGCAAGTTCACGGAAACAGATACGGCAAAGCTTGAATTTACGTAATACTGAATGCGGACGTCCACATCTTTCACAGCGAGTATATTCTCTAACTTTGAATTTTTGTTCTTTTTGCTGTTTAGCAATCATTGATTTTTTAGCCACTATATTGCCTCCTTATTACTTACTTTTGGAACGGCATACCGAATTGTGTGAGCAGTTCACGAGCTTCTTCGTCCGTGTTAGCTGTTGTTACAATAACGATATCCATACCTCTTACTTTTGATACTTTATCGTAGTCAATTTCCGGGAAGATAAGTTGTTCTTTAACACCTAAAGTGTAGTTACCGCGGCCATCGAAAGCCTTTTTAGAAATACCTCTGAAGTCTCTTACACGTGGTAATGAAACTGAGATAAGTTTATCAAGGAATTCGTACATTCTTTCTCCGCGAAGTGTAACTTTCGCACCGATCGGCATACCTTCACGTAAACGGAATGTAGCGATTGATTTTTTAGCTTTAGTAATAACCGGTTTTTGACCTGTAATTGCGCTTAATTCCTCAACTGCTGTGTCGAGTACTTTAGCGTTTTGTACAGCATCACCGATCCCCATGTTTACAACAATTTTGTCGATTTTAGGAGCTTGCATTACTGAAGTATAATTAAATTTATTTACTAGTTCTTGTTTAATTGTTTCATTGTATTTGTCTTTTAAGCGAGTCATTGATGGACCTCCTTCCGTTTAAAACTTATTTAATCTCTTTACCTGATTTGACAGCGATTTTCACTTTTTTACCATCTTTGATTTCATGACGGACACGAGTGCGTTCACCTGATTCAGGGTCTACATGCATGACGTTAGAAACATGAATTGGAGCTTCTACCTCTAGAATCCCGCCTTCTGGGTTCATTTGAGATGGCTTCTGGTGTTTCTTAATTACGTTGACGTTCTCAATAACGACACGGTTATCTGAAGGAATTGCTTTTAGTACAGTTCCTTTTTTACCTTTGTCCTTACCGCTGATTACAACGACCTGGTCACCTGTTTTTACGTGCATAGTTGTCGCACCTCCTTCGGTTTTGGATTATAGTACTTCTGGTGCTAATGAAATGATCTTCATGAATTTACCTTCGCGAAGTTCACGAGCAACTGGTCCGAAAATACGAGTACCTCTAGGACCTTTATCATCACGGATGATTACGCATGCGTTCTCATCGAATTTAATATATGAACCATCTTCACGACGGATTCCTGTTTTCGTTCTGACGATGACGGCTTTTACAACCTCACCTTTTTTGACAACCCCACCGGGTGTTGCATTCTTAACGCTTGCAACGATTACATCACCGATGTTCGCAGTTTTACGGCCTGTTCCGCCTAAAACTTTAATAGTTAGCACTTCACGTGCACCTGAGTTGTCAGCTACCTTCAAGCGGCTCTCTGACTGAATCATGCGTGATTCCCTCCTTCTGTTTCAAATATTTTATATAATTACAGATTCTTTAACGATTTCAATTAGACGGAATCGTTTTGTCGCAGATAATGGACGTGTTTCTTGGATTCTTACGATATCGCCCATTTTCGCAGTGTTATTTTCATCATGTGTTTTATATTTTTTAGAATATTTAACACGTTTACCGATGATCGGGTGCTTAGTGTAAGTTTCAACAAGTACCGTTATTGTTTTATCCATCTTGTCGGATACAACGCGGCCCTGGTAAACTTTGCGTTCGTTTTTAGTTTCCACGATTTGAACCTCCTCTAATTATTGATTCGCTTGTGCTTCTTCAATCTCTCTTTGGCGAACCGTCGTTTTCATTCTAGCAATAGTCTTTCTTACTTCTTTGATACGAGCAGTGTTTTCTAGCTGACCTGTAGCTAGCTGAAAGCGCAGATTGAAAAGTTCTTCTTTCAATTCTTTAACATTAGATTCAATTTCGGAATTCGTTAAATCACGGATTTCTTTAGCTTTCATTCGTATCACCACCTAATTCTTCACGTTTTACTATTTTCGTTTTTAATGGAAGTTTGTGGCTTGCAAGACGAAGTGCTTCTTTCGCTACTTCCTCTTCTACACCCGCAACTTCAAACATAATGCGTCCTGGTTTAACTACTGCAATCCAACCTTCGATTGCCCCTTTACCTGAACCCATACGTACTTCTAATGGTTTTTTCGTATATGGCGTGTGCGGGAAGATGTTGATCCATACTTTACCGCCACGTTTCATGTAACGCGTCATTGCAATACGTGCTGCTTCGATTTGTCTTGCAGTAATCCAAGATGTTGTCGTAGCTTGCAGACCGTATTCACCAAAGCTTACTTGATTTCCGCCTTTTGAACGTCCTTTAGTATCCGGACGGTGCTGACGACGGTATTTTACTCTTTTTGGTAATAACATTCCAAATTTCCTCCTTACTTATTTATTAGTTTTTGTAGGAAGAACTTCTCCACGGTAGATCCATACCTTAACACCTAACTTACCGTAAGTCGTGTCTGCTTCTTCATGCGCATAATCAATGTCTGCACGAAGTGTATGAAGTGGAACTGTTCCTTCACTGTAACCTTCAGCACGAGCGATGTCCGCACCGCCTAAACGTCCTGATACTTGTGTTTTAATACCTTTAGCGCCTGATTTGATAGCTCTTTGAAGCGCTTGTTTTTGTGCTCTACGGAAAGATACACGGTTTTCTAATTGACGCGCAATGTTTTCAGCAACAAGTTTCGCATCCATATCTACCTTTTTAATTTCAATTACGTTGATATGAACTTTCTTGCCAGTCAGGTTAGTCAGCGCAGTACGAAGTTTGTTGATTTCGCTACCGCCTTTACCAATTACCATACCTGGTTTACCTGTGTGTAAAGCAATGTTTACGCGGTTTGCCGCACGTTCAATTTCAACTTTAGAAATTGAAGCGTCTTTTAAATTAGTCTCGATATATTCACGAACTTTTAAGTCTTCATGTAATAGGCTTGCAAAGTTTTTATCTGCGTACCACTTTGCTTCCCAGTCACGAATGACACCTACACGAAACCCAATTGGATTTATCTTTTGGCCCAAGTTAATTCCCTCCTTATATAATTAAGCGTTCTCTGTTTCTTGGTTCTCTTCAGTTTCAACTTCTGCTTCATTAGCATACTCTTCAACTACTACTGTGATATGGCTAGTGCGCTTGTTGATCTTAGTCGCACGGCCTTGTGCACGTGGACGGAATCTTTTAAGCGTTGGACCTTCGTCTGCATAGATTTCTGAAATATACAGGTTGTCGATATCCATATCGTAGTTGTGTTCTGCGTTAGCAACAGCAGATTTAACTAATTTCTCCACTACTGGTGAAGATCTCTTATTTGTAAGTTTTAGTATAGAAATCGCTTCTCCAACTTCTTTTCCTCTTACAAGGTCAAGAATAAGGCGTACTTTACGCGGAGCGATTCTCACAGTTTTAGCAACAGCTTTCGATTGCATGAGTCTTTCCTCCTTTATCGCATATGGTTAGTTATTTATCTTTTTGTCTTTTGATCGTTTCCGTGACCTCTGAAAGTTCTTGTTGGTGCAAATTCACCAAGTTTGTGGCCAACCATATCTTCTGTGATATACACAGGTACATGTTTACGTCCGTCGTATACAGCGATTGTATGTCCGATAAAGTTCGGGAAAACCGTTGAACGGCGTGACCATGTTTTAATTACACTTTTTTTACTGCCCTCGTTCTGAGCCTCTACTTTTTTCATGAGGTGATCGTCGACGAAAGGTCCTTTTTTAAGACTGCGTGCCATGTAGGCGCCTCCTTCCAATAATGCGTGCGGATTTTATCCGCACACTCACATTACTTATTTCTTACGTCCTCTTACTATGAACTTAGTTGAACGGTTTTTACCTTTACGAGTTTTCTTACCAAGAGTTGGTTTACCCCATGGAGAAACTGGTGATGGACGGCCGATTGGCGCTCTACCTTCACCACCACCGTGTGGGTGGTCGTTAGGGTTCATTACAGAACCGCGGACTGTAGGGCGTTTACCTTTCCATCTAGAACGACCGGCTTTACCAATGTTGATAAGTTCGTGCTGTTCGTTACCAACTTGTCCGATTGTCGCTCTGCATGTAAGAAGTACCATACGTACTTCGCCGGAAGCTAATTTAACCAGCGCGTATTTGCCTTCTTTACCTAAAAGCTGTGCACTTGTACCTGCTGAACGTACCATTTGGCCGCCAGCACCTGGTTTTAATTCGATGTTGTGGATTGTTGTACCAACCGGGATATCAGACAATGCTAATGTGTTCCCTGTTTTGATATCTGCTTCAGGTCCACTCATGATTACTGTTCCAACTGTCATGCCTTTAGGTGCTAAGATATATCTCTTTTCACCATCTGCATAAAATACTAACGCGATGTTAGCTGAACGGTTTGGATCGTACTCAATTGTTTTAACTGTTGCAGGAATTCCATCTTTATTACGTTTGAAGTCAATTGTTCTGTATTGACGTTTGTGTCCGCCTGCTTGGTGACGTACAGTGATTTTACCCTGGTTATTACGTCCCGCTCTTTTCGGCAGCGGCGTCAGTAATGAACGTTCAGGTGTTGTTGAAGTGATTTCAGCAAAGTCTGAACCAGTCATGTTACGACGACCATTCGTGGTAGGCTTATATTTTTTAATTGCCATCCTCGTTATACCTCCTTATTGGTATCTTTTATTATTAGAAGATTTCGATTGAACCTTCTTTAAGTTTTACAATCGCTTTTCTTCTTCTGTTTGTATAGCCTTCATAACGGCCCATACGTTTTTTCTTAGGTTTTACATTCATAATGTTTACTTTGTCTACTTTAACGTCGAAGATTTCTTCAACTGCGTGTTTCACTTGAGTTTTTGACGCTCTCAAGTCTACATCAAATGTGTATTTGTCTTCTGACATTAAGTCAGCAGAACGCTCAGTGATTACTGGGCGCTTGATAATGTCTCTTGCCTCCATTATACAAGTACCTCCTCTGCTTTTTTGATTGCTCCCTCAGTGAATATCACATGGTTAGCAGAAAGGATATCTAGTACGTTAAGACCAGCCGGAGTCAACACTGTAACACCTGGGATGTTACGCGCTGATTTTTCAACGATCTCGTCTTTATTTTCAAGTACAAGAAGTACTTTCTTAGCTGCACCAAAGTTTTCAAGAACTGTTAAGAATTCTTTAGTTTTTGGCGCTTCCATTTCAAGGTTGTCAATCACTTGCAGTACTTCTTCATTCACTTTCGCTGAAAGCGCAGAACGAAGTGCAAGTTTTCTCATTTTCTTCGGCATGCTGTAGCTGTAAGATCTAGCAGTCGGTCCAAATACAACGCCGCCTCCGCGGAACTGCGGTGCACGGATTGTACCTTGGCGTGCATTACCTGTACCTTTTTGTTTGAACGGTTTTCTTCCGCCGCCGCGTACTGCTGAACGGTTTTTAACTGCGTGAGTCCCTTGACGAAGTGACGCGCGCTGTAAGTGAACTGCTTCAAATAATACGTGCTGATTTGGTTCAATACCAAATACATCTTGATTTAATTCGATAGAACTTACTTTAGTTCCTTCTTTTGATAAAACATCGATTGCCATGTGTTTATCCTCCCTTCCTTATTACTTGTTACCTTTTTTGATTGATGATGAAAGTTTAACAAAACCTTTTCTAGGTCCTGGTACGTTGCCTTTAATAAGAACAACATTTTTTTCTGCGTCTACACGAACGATTTCTAAGTTCTGCATAGTAATCTTTTTACCACCCATTTGTCCAGGTAATTTTTTACCTTTGAAAACGCGTGACGGGCTGGCAGCCATCGCCATTGCACCTGATCCTCTATGGTAACGTGAACCGTGGCTCATTGGTCCGCGGCTGAAATTGTGTCGCTTGATTGAGCCTTGGAAACCTTTACCTTTTGAAGTTCCTGTTACGTCTACAAAATCGCCTGCAGCAAATGTATCTACAGTGACTTCTTGACCTACGTCAAATTCTTCTGCGTTTAAGTTCTTGAATTCGCGTACGAAGCGCTTAGGTGCAGCACCTGATGCTTTAGCATGGCCTGCTTCTGCTTTGTTGGCATATTTGTTGCTTCTGCCTTTAGCGTTATAATCGCGTTTATCGTCAAAGCCGATTTGTACTGCGTTATAACCATCTGTTTCTTCTGTTTTCTTTTGAACTACTACGTTTCCTGCAGCTTCTACTACTGTTACGGGGATTAATTCTCCGTTTTCACCGAAAACTTGAGTCATCCCAATTTTTCTGCCTAAGATTCCTTTGGTCATCGAAAGTCGCACCTCCTATAATTTTATAACTTGATTTCGATGTCTACGCCTGATGGTAAGTTTAAGCCCATTAGAGCATCAACTGTTTTAGGTGTAGGGTTTAAAATGTCGATAAGACGTTTGTGCGTACGTTGTTCAAACTGTTCACGTGAATCTTTGTATTTGTGCACGGCACGAATAACTGTGTAAACTGTTTTTTCAGTTGGTAACGGAATCGGTCCTGATACATCTGCACCTGAACGTTTTGCCGTTTCAACGATTTTCTCTGCTGATTGATCCAGCACTCTGTGGTCGTACGCTTTTAAACGAATACGAATTTTTTGCTTTGCCATTATTTATACCTCCTTATGGTCGTCATCCTATTAATGGTAGACTATCTCCGCGAAAATTTTCTTACACATCAGCCATGGCAATGCGGCCGGGTGTGTCAGTAACCTCTCGCTTCATCGATGTGTGATGTGCATTGGATCAGCACTTCACGTATAAAGGACACAATGGTGTCCGCTTAAGTCCAACGTTAGATATGATACAGTAAAAGAGCGAAGAAATCAATAGATATCTAAAGATTTCTTCACTCTTTTTTAAATTTCTTTACTATTCTTTAATATATGCATGTGATTGAATATTAATTGATGAAAATAAAGTACAGTACAAAGACAACCAGCAGTGCGTACATGATCGGATTAACTTCTTTTCTTTTGCCCGCCATAATCATGGTAATTGGATAGAAGATAAAGCCGATCGCAATCCCCGTCGCTATACTATAAGTTAACGGCATCATAAATACTGTTAAGAATGCCGGCACTGCCACTTCAAATCTGCCCCAGCTGATCTTCGATAAGTTCGAGGCCATTAAAATTCCTACTATTATAAGCGCGGGCGCCGTTACTTCAGAAGTGAATGTTACAATCAGCGGAGAAAAGAATACCGCTGCTAAGAATAACACACCGGTAACAACCGAAGCAAATCCGCTTCTGGCTCCCGCAGCCACACCCGCAGTCGATTCTACATAAGATGTCGTTGTGGATGTACCGAAAATCGCACCTGTAATCGTCGCAAAGGCGTCTGCAAGCAGCGCTTTGCCCGCCCGTGGAAGTTTGTTATCTTTGATCAGGTTGGCTTGTGAAGCGACACCAACGAGCGTTCCTGCTGTATCAAAGAAATCTACAAATAGGAATGTCAGTACAACGATCAGAAACTGGACGTTAAATATCGTGTCGAAATCGAACAATCCTTCAAATGCTGCACCAAATGTCGGTGCTACACTTGGAACAGAACCGACGATAGCCGAAGGCATTGGAACAATCCCCGTTAATATTCCCAATATGGCTGTTGCAATCATACCGATAAATATAGCAGCTGGAACTTTTTTAGTCATTAATATAACAGTAATAACCAGACCTGCAAAAGTCAGCAGTACTCCGCCGCTCTGTACATCTCCGAGACTGATAAGCGTCGATTCATCACCCGCAATCACACCCGATGACTGCAGTCCGACAAAAGTTATGAAAAATCCAATACCTGCACTGACTGCCATCTTCATTTCCATCGGAATTGAGTTAATCACATATTCGCGTAAACCGGTTAAAGTCAGAATGACAAAAATTACTCCCGAGAATAGGACACCTGTCAGTGCTGTCTGCCATGGGATTTCCATAGTCAACACTACTGTAAATGCGAAAAATGCATTCAGCCCCATACCTGGAGCAAGTGCGATCGGATACTTCGCAATAATCCCCATAAATAAACAGCCGACAAAAGCAGCCAAACACGTCGCAACAAAGACAGCATTGATATCCATCTTCATCGAGTCCGGCACACCCTCTACACCTTGCAGAGATAAGATTGACGGGTTGACCGCCAGCACGTAGGCCATCGACAGGAAGGTCGTGATCCCCCCTATTATTTCTTTTCTAAAGCTAGTATCCAGTTCATCGAAACCAAAAAACTTCTTCATATTTAACTCCAATCAAATCATGATTATTTTAATTTTATTATCCGCGGATCATTGTGACCGATAAAGCGGACCAGCAGTTCTCTCGTATAAGGGAAAAACATTTCTATTATCTTACCGTAAAACAGCACGATCAGCACCGTACCGATAAAGACCGGACCGCCGAGTATTAATCCTGCCACTGCAACGACTAACTCCATCAAAAAGCGCGCTCTCGACATCCTTAAATTAAACTTCATAACTAAAACCATCATTAAAGAGTCTCTCGGACCCGCACCGAGATTCGGCGTCATGTAAAAAGCAGAACCGAAAGCTGCTATAAATACACCCGCTGTAAAAAATACAGCTTGAGCAGGCCATGATTCAACATCGGGAAGCAGCCAGACAAAAAAGTCTATAAATGCACCGATGGTAACTAAGTTGACATAGACTCCGCCTTTAGGGAATGCTCTTAAAATTAAAGATGTAGAAATCACAATGATAATGCCGATAATGACCGACCAGCTTCCAAACGTCAGTCCAAGTGATTGCCATAAGCCAAAATGCAGTACATCCCATGGAGACAAACCCATAAGAAATCCTTTAACCTGCATGGCAATACCGATTGATAAAATGATTAAACCTACAAAGTAAAACAGGCAGCGTTTCACAAAACTGCGCGACACACTATCACTCCTATGTATAATAACTATAATGCTTTACAGTTGATTTAATCTCAAATACAAGTATATTATACACCTATTCTCACAGAAATCTATGCTAAATCCGTACATTTTTGATAATTTAAGCTGGAATGTTTGTCTAAAAATTCTTGCTTTCTCATCACATTTAAGAGCCATCATTTATGATATGATATTAGTGAAGTTTAGGTGGTGGTAAAAATGGATCTGGAAAGTAAATTACAGGAACTTAAATATGAATACACACATCTCCAGGGTGATTTGGAAAAAATCGAATCCACTGGACAGCCCACGTCAAAAATGACCGATCGCCTCAGCGAACTTGAAGAAGAAATTAAAGAAGTCCGCCAGGCTCTAAAAAATAAGTAAGCTCAGGAGTGTATATAATGAAAAGAATGATTACACTAATTATGATCATTCAATTTTTAATATATTTCGGGTTCAGCATGATTATCCCTGTGATTCCTGAACTCGTTAATGTACTCGGCGTCAGCACGATACATATGGGGCTGCTGCTCGCTGTTTATTCCCTGGCAAGTTTTCTGTCAGCGCCCTTCTTCGGCCGTTTGTCCGACCGTACCGGCCGGCGTCCGCTCTTACTCGGCGGCCTCTTGGCATTTGCGTTCAGCTTTTTAATATTCGGTCTGTTTATCGATAACCTGGCGATCTTATACATCAGCAGAATTATCGGCGGTGCCGCCTCAGGTGCACTGTATACTGCAACGACGAGTATGGTTGCAGATATCACAACACGCGAAGAACGTACTAAATATATGGGTCTTGTCGGCATGTGCATCGGTTTTGGCTTTATTTTCGGCCCGGGCGTCGGCGGGCTGCTTGCTGGTATAAGTCTCAGTCTTGCCTACTACGTTACCGCTGTCGTTATTACAGGTGCTTTGATTTTCAGTTTCCTTAAAGTCAAAGAAACTTATCAACAATCTACAAAAGAGACACCAAAAACGATTACTCTGACAACAGATTATTTTATGCAGCCGATTGGTATTCTGATGATTGGAACCTTTTTTGTAATGTTCTTTATGAGCGGAATGGAAAGTACCTTCCAGCTGCTCGGCCAGGATCGCATTAACATTACACCTACTGAAATGGGCGCCTTATTTTTCATCGGCGGTATTTTTAATGCCCTGACTCAAGGCGTATATATAAGGAAACTTAAAGACGGTCAGGAGAAAAAAGCAATGGTTGCTGGACAGATTATGGCAGTCATCGCATTTATAATGCTGCCCTTCATGAACAGTCTGATATATGCCGGCGTCTGCATCGTACTGCTTATGACAGGAAATGCACTGGCAAAAACTTTAATGACCTCGCAGATTACGAAAGAAGCATCCGCCCACGACATGGGACGTGTCACGGCGACGACTTATTCAATGGACAGTCTCGGCAGAATTTGCGGCCCGCTCGTTTTTAATGCGCTATTTTTAATATCTGCCGGCCTACCGTTTTATTTCGGCGCCTTGATGACTATATTATCGACGCATTTTATTTTCCAATATTATAGAAAAAGAAGGAGAGTCGCATGACTTTACTATCGCTCCTCATGCTTTTAATTTATATCGTTATCAGTGCCGCAACAATTATTAATTTAAGATCGCGCACTTTGGATATTGCACGCTACATATCAGGTGCTGCATTTTTAATAATGATGATTACATTCAGCCTGTCCTTGACGAGCCCGGATTTATATATCGTTCTGGCACTATCTCTATGTATCGTGCTGTCAGTTGAAATCACAGCTTTCAAAGAAACAAAAGGCGATCGCGCAAATTTATTTTTAATACATGCGTTCACGCTGACGATGGCACTCGTACTGATTATTATTTTGATTACACTGTAAGGGGAACTGCCCATGAGAAGGGTCATTTTAATACTGCTGATGTTAATTCAGATATTATTCTTTATTAATTACACGATTAATGACGGCATTATATTTTATAACATTTATATATGGTTCACTATCGCTGCACTGGCAATTATCGTAGGTGTCCGGGCCTTTCGCTCAGAACCGCATTTAAACGAAAGCCGGCATATGCATTCTTATTTTTCACTCGCTTTAATTATTGTGTCGTGCGCATCCGTATTGTTTATCTTGTATATTGCAATTATGCAGCCGTATTATTTATAAAATCTTGCCATACAGTTCTTTTGCATACAAAGCCCCGTATATCTCTTACTTTCTAGAGATATACGGGGCTTTTCTTCTTATTTTCTTTTGATAATTTTGTTCAGCTTCATTTTGCCTTTTTGGAACAGCGGGAACATCACTTCAGCCAATGTGAATAACGGCCGGTTCATGACATAATCAAACTCCCCGATCTTATCAGACACTTCTGTCCCCCACACTTTTTTAAACTGCCATAAGCCGAAATGTTCGTCGTCTTTGTCAGGCTCAACCGACACGCCGCCGAAGTCATATGTCTGTGCACCATGTTCTCTCGCATACTGCATCATGTGCCATTGCATATGATGATTCGGTAAAAACTCCCTGAAATCATTAGACGATGCACCGTACAGATAGTATGACTTATGGCCGGACTGTGCGTATAAGGCGCCTGACAGCAGCACGCCGTCAGGATGCGTCCGTTTGATTTCAAGCATGCCGTCAAGCTGGCCCTGTAATTTATTCATACGATTGTTTAAATTTTCAAGCTGATTGTACTTCTTCTGTTCATCTTTTATTTTGTCAGCTTTAGCAATATCTTTCTTTACTTTATTAATGTCTTCTTCAAGAGATTCGGATGCTTCTTTAGGCATCAGCTTAACGAGAAATAATTCCATATGCCCAGCGGGGTTTAAATGATCATACAATGATTCAAAATAAGTGATATCTCTCGTTAAAAAGCCGTCGCGTTCACCGGTCTCTTTCATTAATTTAACGAAGTCAGTCAAGTCTTTTCTGCCTGCTTTGATCACTTCCGTACCTGCACGCAGTGAATTACGGACTTTAGTTCGGTTATTCCGCTCAAAACTCTGCAGCAGGGCTTTATCGTCCAGGCTGACATCAGTCACCATTGTCGTCCTTGGCTGAATGACATCTTTACTCATACCGTCAGTCAGTCCGTGATGATTAAAGCCGAGCGCCTCTAAATAGCTGATGACATTCTCATTACCTGCAGCAGGTATATCCGGGTCAATTTTAATTGTGTAGGATTTTTCATCCCGGGCAATTTTGACCGCTTCATCGAGCAGTGCTTTAACAACTTCCTCGTCTTGGTAGTCGCATACAAAGCCGCGGGATGCATAGCACATTGTAAAAAAGGTTTTGGGTACTTTTTTAAACAGCAGCATTGCCGCACCTTCTGTGTTTCCATTACGGCCGACAGCGATTCTTCTCGAATACCAGCCCGTCAGTTCTTTTGACCCCGCCCACGAAGTCAGCTGAAGTAAATCACCTGACGGGTGCGACATTACGAATTCATCATGTTCTTTATCTGTAATATTTAATACTTCCACCATATTTCCTCACCAATCATTTCTTTATTATTTCTGATATAATAAATCCCCAAAGGGAGCGTGTAAAAATGAAACCATTCATTTTAATTATATTAGCAGCAATTAATATTTACAGCCTGATAAACATCTCCGTCACATATCAGCACGAAGATTTAATTGCACTGCTCAGCACGAGAATTATTTTCATGGCAGTTTCTATAATACTGTCCGCCTTATTTTTAATTGCCGGCGCTTCAAGAAGTCTTAAAATTATCGCGGCCGCAACAATTTTAACAGGCTTGCTGCATTTCATTTCAATCATTTTAATTTACATTTAATTTCTACAATATTGTAGCACATTTCTATAATCAGTTCTTTTGATATCATCTGACACAGGAGTAGATAAATATGAGAGATCTTGGAATTTATTTTGGTACATTCGCACCATGCCATGTCGGCCATTTCGAACAGATTGTCCGAGCAAAAAGGGAAAACAGGCATGCAGTTGTCATTATTAGCGGCTACAAGGGAGACCGCGGTGATTCTATCGGCATGAACCTTGAACATAGAGCCAGAGCCATGCGTCAGCTGTTAAAAAACGACAGCAACATATCTATACTGCAGCTCGATGAATCTAATATTCCCCGCTACCCGGACGGCTGGCAGCCATGGCTGGAAATGCTGGAGCGATTAATTGTTCAAAGTAAGGATGCGCTCGATTTTGATGTGAAACGCGTAACTTTCTATATGGGAGAAAGCGACTATGTCGAACCGCTTGAGTCTTATTTTAATACCGCCTGGCCAAATATCGATATTAGAATGACGATGGTCGACAGAAAAATACTCGGTATCAGCGGTACGGAAATCAGAGAAACCCCTATTTTAAACTGGGATTACGTCACCCGGCCATTCCGCCGGTTTTTCGTTCAAAACGTTCTGATAACCGGTGCCCCGAACAGCGGAAAATCGATGCTGACAGAAGACCTTGCCCGGAGATATTCTACGAGTTTTTCAATAGAATACGCCGGTAAGTACTTTGAAGAACATCAATTAAAAACTCCCGATCTAGATGCTAAAGACTTTCATGCTATCGGCATCGGTCAATTCGAGCTGAACCGCAAACATATCCATTCGAATGCCACCCGTAAAGTATTTTTTGCGGATACCGATGTCCTGTATTCTAAAGTCCATAATATGTTCGCACTTCACGAAGAGAAAGAATACGTCAATCAAATTTTTGAGCACTATATTCGCCTGCAGACCTGGAGTCTGATTTTTATTATGCCGCCAAAGCAAGATGCATCAGAATATGATGTGACATTCTACGAACTGCTTATAGACCAGCTGAAACACTATAATTTGATCGATCAGACTGTTATTTTAGACGATACGTATCAAAACAATTATTTGAAAGCCCATGCTTTAATCGATGAAATTTTAGAAGAAGGAAAAGATAACTGAATTTATAGATTTTTCTGTTATAATGTAATTTAATATTTACTTATTATTAGGAGGAATCGCTATGCAGGAAGAATTACTTCTCACACCAGGGCCGACACCTGTTGCCCGCCGCACTTATCAAGCAATGTCTCAAGGTATTTTTGGTCACCGTACTAACCGTTTCAAAGCTTTGTCAGCTGATATCCAGAATAAGCTCCAGCCTTTGTTCGGCACGGATCATCCGGTTGCCGTACTGACTTCATCTGGCACCAGCGCCTTAGAAGCTGCCATGGTAAATCTTGTCGATGACGGCGACAGTGTTGTGATTATCGTCAGCGGTGTATTCGGCGGAAAGTTCGCTGATATCGCTGGCCGCTATAATTTTAAAGTCCATATTTATGATGTGACCTGGGGCCAAGCGGCAGACCCTGAAGCCTTTAGAGAATATTTAAATGGTATTGATAATCTTGCTGCAGTATTTACTCAGGCATGCGAAACCTCAACATCCGTCCTGCATCCTTTGGCTGAACTTTCAAAAGTTGTTCACGATTATAAAGAGGATGCGCTCTTTATCGTCGATGCAGTCAGTGCACTAGGCGGTGCCGATATTCATATGGACAGAGATAAGATTGACTGTCTCGTTTCCGGCAGCCAGAAAGCAATGATGCTGCCGCCGGGACTTGCCTTTGTTGCTGTTAACGATAAAGCCCTCGGTAAAATTAACCGTTCGGCACACGGCCGCTACTACCTCGACTTAAAAATGTATTTTAAATCACTGGAAGTTGACTATACGCCTCAGACACCAGCCGTTACTTTATACCAGGGCCTTGACGATGTTCTCAATATGATTCACGACGAAACGCTTGAACAGGTATATGTGCGCCATAAAAATATGCAAAAAATGCTTCGCCGCGGCATTGAAGCACTGGAACTCGAACTCTTAGTCAAGGAAGAAGATGCCTCACCGACTGTTACTGCTGTCAAATCATCACCTGAAGAAATTGCCCATATAAAAGATGAACTTGAAAATAATTACCACATTGCTGTAGCCGGCGGACAAAAAGATCTCGCTGGAAAGATTATCCGCATCGGTCATATGGGCTTCATGTTCCCGAAAGACATGCTTGCAATTTTAAGTGCACTGGAAGATATCCTAAGCAGACTGCGCAATAAAAACTATTACGGCAAAGCATTAACAGCCGCCCAGGAGAGTTTATATGAGCAAGCATAAAGTAATCGTCCTTGACCCTGTCAGCCAAGAAGGTATCCAGGCTCTGATCGACCATGATGATTTCGAAGTGACGCGTCAGGAAGGTCTGACGGAAGCCCAGATCATCGACATCATTCATGATTTCGACGCAGTCATTGTCCGCAGTCAGACAACTGTGACAAAAAGAATTATCCAGCATGCTAAAAACTTAAAAATGATTGCCCGTGCGGGTGTCGGTGTCGATAATATCGATATTGATGCCGCGACAAAACACGGTGTTATCGTTGTCAATGCACCGGAAGGCAATACAATTTCCGCTACGGAACATACACTCGCAATGATGCTGTCCATGGCGAGAGACATTCCAGAAGCTTATAAGGAACTCACCGGGGGCACTTGGAATCGCAGCGCCCACAAAGGTGTTGAGTTATACGGCAAGACACTCGGAATTATCGGTGCAGGTAAAATTGGCTTTGGTGTTGCAAGACGTGCCAAAAGTTTCGGAATGAAAATTGTCGCTTTCGATCCTTACTTATCCGATGAAAAGGCCCGGGACAATGAAATTACAAAAATGGAAGTTGATGAAGTCGCTGCGGCTGCAGATTTCGTTACTGTCCATACCCCTTTAACTCCGCAGACTAAAGGAATTATCGGTGCAGACTTTTTCAGACGATGTAAAAAAGAGGGTATTTACGTTATCAATGTCGCTCGAGGCGGCATCGTCGATGAGGATGCACTCTTAGAAGCTCTCGACGCAGGTATTGTCAAAGGTGCCGCACTCGACGTTTTCGTCACTGAACCGCCTGAGAAAACTGCGCTGTTAAATCACCGGCGCACAGTAGTTACACCGCATCTCGGCGCATCTACAACTGAAGCTCAGCAAAAAGTAGCAGTCAGCGTATCTAAAGAAATCATCGAGTATTTCACTGATAATAAAATTACACATGCGGTGAATGCGCCGCGTGTCAGCAGTTCGGTCAATGAAGAATTAAAACCGTATATGTCTATCGTGAAACATCTCGGTCAATTTGGCATTCAGCTGCTCGATACACCCCCTCAGGAAATCAAGCTGAAATATCACGGCGATATTGCCGTTGATGATACGAGCATATTAACCCGCACCTTTGTAACACATCTTTTAGAACCGCATTTCGGAGAAGAAGTGAACATTATTAATGCTCTCTATTATTTAAATGAGCTCGATGTCACATATAAAGTGGAAAAGAAGGCAAAAGCTGACGGCTACACAAACTATTTGGAAATCGAACTGATCAACGGCAATGAACACGTTACTCTCGGTGCTTCTACGATTCCGGGCTACGGCGAGCGTCTGGTTAAAATTAACGATTATCCAATCGACTTCAAACCCGAAGAGAATATACTCATTATCGAACATACAGACCGTCCCGGTATTATAGGGGAACTCGGTGCCTTACTCGGCGAACACCAGGTCAATATTGCTTCGATGCAGCTGGCACGCTTATCAAAAGAAGGAGACGCTATGGTCTTATTCACACTCGATAACCCGCCTGCCGAAGAAACGCACAGAAAAATCGAGGATATAATGAACATCCATAAGGTCCACACTATTCAATTAAAAAATTAGCTGAACAAAAATAATCCGTACACTAGTCTCAAAGGAGTCTAGTGTACGGATCTTTTTTTATTAAATATATTTCTTTACTATCTTACTGCTCAAGCAGATGATTTACTAAATCCGGAACACTCAGTACATTTTTTAACATCTGCGCTTTAGCTACATTTAAGTCCTCAAAAGTAGTTATTATGTCATCACCTGTTAAACCGGTCAATGTCGCAATAAAAGTTGCGCCAATTTTATCTGCACAGTAAAAATCAGCTACTGAGTCTCCGACGATAAAAATCTGTTCATCACTTTCATTTTGACCATGGACTGCAGCGTTAAACAGCGTGTCATTTTGCATATATAAACTCCACAGATAACTGAATGGGTGAGGTTTTGTCAGAGCATGAGACACAGCGCTTTTATCTTCTGCAGCCATCACTTCACTCGCTGTAGAAATTCTATTCTCATCGAATACTTCCAAAAGTCCAGCTTGCTCAAAAGGCAGGAGTGTTTCCTGTCTCGGACGTCCCGTCGCTACACCAATCGTATAGCCCTGTTCAGTCAGACTGTTTAGCATCGCTTTAATTTCCGCCGGATCTACGATCCATTCCTCATCATATATAAATCCTGTTTTACCAAGTTCTTCTGCCGGAATTCCAGTATCCGCTTCAACCAGATCGCTGCCGAGATACCACTCCTGATATTTAAAATGCCCCTGTTCCCAAATTGGACCGTACATTTTAAAGACTTCCGGATCCTGGATGTTCTGCAGCGTTGCTGCATGCTCAATTAGTGCAGTATATATTTCGTCTTTCGTGAAATTTTCCCGGGAAATAAACTCCAGCACTGCTTCAGGATTAACTGAAACTTCTCCGAGCATATCACCCACTTCATTTAAGTTAGTAATATCTATATCTGCAAGGTTTAAGTTCTCCTGTTTTAAAATATCTATGTATATAATTGCAAACGTAATAAACAGCATATCCCAGTTCGAATTCAGACCCGCCTCTTTAAAGCGTTTCAGAATCTGATCCTCTGCAAAAATAACAGAGCGTATTTCTTTTATATTTTCTTCAGAATAATCCGTGACAAACTTCCTGCCATCTAAGTTTAAATAGCGCGGATTATAAAGAAGCTCTTCGACTGTCAGTGCCGATACATCAAAACATCTCTCTTCGCTTAAAAACACACCGTCAACATCAAACAGAATCGTTGTCATGATAACACTCCAGTAATTTTTTTGATGTTTTCAGTTTCTCACACCCCCATAAGATTGTCGACTATTTTTACAAATTTTCTGGCAACTTGAACTTTTATGTCATATATCAATTTTATGTTTTAAAATATACGCTTTTGTACTATGATAATTAGTAGATTGTAAATTTATCTCTAAGCTTATTAAGGTATTGTAAAGTTTGTAAATTAAATATTATATGGAGGACTCTTTATGTCTCTTAGTCCAATGGAAGTTATCTTTATGTTCCTCGGAGGACTCGGTATCTTCTTGTACGGTATTAAACAAATGGGTGACGGTCTTCAGGCCGCTGCCGGTGATCGTTTAAGGGATATCTTAAACCGCATGACTTCTAACCCTGTCAGAGGCGTTATCGCCGGAATTATCGTTACTGTTTTAATTCAAAGCAGTTCCGGTGCAACTGCAATTACTATCGGTTTAGTAAGTGCAGGCTTCCTCACTTTAAGACAGGCTATCGGTGTTATTTTAGGTGCCAACATCGGTACGACTGTAACAGCATTTATTATCGGTCTTGATATCGGCGCTTATTCTTTACCTATTCTCGCTGTCGGTTCATTTATGCTGTTTTTCTTTAAGAGCAACCAGATTATTAATATCGGGAGAATTCTTTTCGGCTTCGGTGCACTCTTCTACGGTCTCGAGTTAATGGGAGACGGTGTCGGTCCGCTTGCTGATCTTGAATATTTCCAAAATCTGATGCTTGCTATGAGTGACAACTCATTCCTCGGTCTGACCGTTGGTGTGATACTCACTGTAATCGTACAAAGTTCCAGCGCGACGATTGCAATACTGCAAAATTTCTATGCCAATGATATGGTTGACTTGCAGGCAGCACTGCCTATTCTGCTCGGCGACAATATCGGTACGACAATTACAGCAGTACTTGCAGCCTTAGCAGGATCTATTGCAGCAAAACGCGCTGCACTCGTCCATGTAACGTTCAACTTAATCGGGGCAACGATATTCATGATTCTGATGCCTGTGTTTATAATGTATGTCGGCTCTCTGGAAGATTTCCTCAGCCTGAATAAACCAATGACAATTGCCTTTGCTCATGGTTCCTATAACATTATCAACACTTTGATTCATATACCATTCGTTGGTGCCCTCGCATGGCTGGTTGTTAAAATTATTCCGGGGCGGGATTTCTCAGAAGACTTTACGCCTCAGCATCTAGACCCGTTATTATTAAAACAATCACCGGGTATCGCAATCCAGGGTGCTCAAAGTGAAGTAAAAAATTTAGGAGAACTTGTTCTCAGCACACTGCAGGATGCACGTAAGTACAGTGACAAAGAGGACGCTAAACTCTTTAAGCAGATTGAAGATAAAGTCAATGTCACCGGCACGCTGCAAGACAGCATACGCAGCTACTTACTCGACGCTTCCAAGTACGAGATTTCGCAGGAAGACACCGAACGGGTCAGTACCCTGCTTGAAGTTTCGAGAATCTTATTAAAAGTCAGTACACAAGCTAAAAACCTTGCTGATCAGTACCACATGAAGTACGAAAATAAAATTCAGCTGTCAGATGAAGCGAAAGATGGTCTGGAAGACTTATACAGTCACGTCTACGAATCATTCACCAAGTCACTTGAAACACTTGATGTGTACAATCCTCAAGCGCTTGAACAGGTGATTAGATTAAGCCAGAAATCTCACAGAATTGAAAACAAACTCCGCAAAGAACATATCAAACGCCTTTCAAGAGGCGAATGTTCAACGGACGGCGGCGCACTTTATGTAGAATTAATCAGTAATCTCGAACGTATTGGCTACAATGCAAGAAATATTACAGAGACAAACTTAAACATCGTCAATGAAGAGTTCTTACACGATGACTTTACAGTTTACGACTGATATTAAAAACGCTCAGGGAAAATTCCCTGAGCGTTTTTCTCATTCTAATATTTATCCATGTACTGATTGATTTCCCAATCCGATACATTGGCCCGGTATCCGTCCCATTCGAGCATCTTGTGTTCATAAAATGCTTTGAATATATGACTGCCGAGTGCCTCTTTTGTCATCTCGCTGTCCCGCATTACTTTTAATGCATTATACAGCGTTGACGGTAAATCTTCCACACCATGGTGAATCCGTTCTTCTCTCGTCAGTTCATAGAGATTTAAGTCGATTGACTCTCTCAATTCCAGTTTGTTTTTTATGCCATCAAGCCCTGCTTTTAATATAACAGCAAGTGCCAGATAAGGATTCGCTGATGGGTCGACAGAACGGACTTCAACACGCGTTGATAAACCGCGCGATGAAGGGATTCTCATCAATGGAGAGCGGTTCTTTTTACTCCAGGCAATGTAACTGGGTGCTTCGTAACCCGGCACCAGACGTTTGTATGAGTTTACAAGCGGATTTGTGACCGCAGTAAATCCTTTAACGTGTTTCAGCACACCCGCCATAAAGTATTTCATTTCTTCACTCAAACCATCTTCTGCAGACTCATCAAAGAATGCATTTTTATTTCCTCTGAACAGAGAGACATTAAAATGCATGCCGTTGCCGTTAATACCAAACAATGGTTTCGGCATAAATGTTGCATGCAGATTATGTTTTCTTGCGACTGTTTTTACTACCAGTTTAAACGTTTGTATATTATCACATGCTGTAACAGCATCTGCATATTTAAAATCAATTTCGTGCTGTCCTTCTGCTACTTCGTGATGGGATGCTTCGATATCAAAGCCCATGTCCTCAAGCTCAATAACGATATCACGGCGGCAGTTCTCACCTGAATCCGTCGGAGCCAGATCAAAATATCCACCCTTGTCGTTTAATTCAGTCGTTGGTTTTCCTCGTTCATCCAGTTTAAACAGAAAGAATTCCGGTTCTGGTCCAAGATTAAAGGAAGTGAAGCCCATATCTTCCATTTCTTTTAAGACAGTTTTTAAATTAGTCCGGGGATCGCCTTCAAATGGTGTGCCGTCAATTTTATAAACGTCACAAATCAAACGTGCTACTTTGTCCCCTCTGGATGTTGTCCATGGGAATATCGTCCATGTGTTTAAATCAGGTACCAGGTACATATCCGATTCTTCAATGCGCGTAAATCCTTCGATAGAAGACCCGTCGAACATCATTTGGCCTTCCAGTGCTTTATCAATTTGGCTCAGCGGCACTTCCACGTTTTTAATCGTTCCGAGAATGTCCGAAAATTGAAGTCTGATAAACCTGACGTTTTCTGCTTTTGCAATATCAATAATTTTGTCTCTGGTTAAACCTTCCATACCCCACGCCCTTAATATAATTTGATGACAATCATGTTGAAAACTCATGTGCAAATATTACCACAAGCAGTTTTTACACGCAATTAACATTTTACCTTAAACTAAAAAACAAGCCCTGAATCAGGACTTGTTTTCCGCTGAATTAAAATACTCCGGCGATATTCATAATAAATACAAATAATATAATCGCCGGTAAAATATATCTTAGCATGAAGATCCAGCCTTTAAATACAAGCATTGACTTGCTGCCTTCTGTCACATTCAACTGTTCCATTGCAATGCGTTTGTCTAATATATAACCGACAAAAATGGATGAGAATAAGGCGCCTGCCGGCAGCAGTATATTCGATACCAGGAAATCGACATTGTCGAATATCGTTCCGGCAAAGAATTGAAAATCATTCAGCAGTCCTTCCGAAAGTGCAGACGGTATACCGATAGCAAACACGATCACAGCGTAAATATAAGTCGTTTTCTTACGTTTAGACTGGTCGCCTTTTACTGTATTCGCTACATTAATTTCTATCATTGAGAAAGCGGATGTCAATGTCGCAAATAGGAATGCGAGCAAGAACATCAGATAGAAAATAATACCGAATGGAACCGCGTTAAATATTTCAGGCAGGACAACAAATACAAGTCCAGGACCTTCTACGCTCTCCATGCCGAAGGATGCGATAGCCGGGAAAATTGCCAGGCCGACCATTACGGATACTGCGATATTCATCAGCACAATATACGATGCAGATTTAGGCAGATTCTGATCTGCTTTTAAATACGAAGCATAAGTCATCATCTGAGTAATACCGACACTGAGCGCAAAGAACGACTGACCGAGCGCGAACATCACACCATTGGCACTCAGCTCGCTGAAGTCAGGTGTCAGGAAGTACTTCACACCTTCCATCGCATTTGGCAGCGACAGTGACCGGATAATAATAAACAGGAATAAAATGAACAGCAGCGGCATCATAATTTTTGATGCGCGTTCCAGGCCTTTTTGAATCCCCTGTGCAACGACAAATGCCGTAATAAATATAAAGATACCTTGAGCGGCTATAACGTATACAGGGTTTGAGATTACATCACCAAGCATAGCTGTATAATCATTGACAGTGTACAGATTCAAGAGATCTAATAAAGCAATCAGCAGATAAATTAATATCCAGCCGCCGATAACACTGTAGAATGACAGCAGCAGCATCGTTCCGAAATGACCAATCCAGCCGAAGAGTCTTAAGCTTTTCTTACCGCTTAAATACTCGAAACCATCAATCGGATTTCTTCCAGACGCCCGGCCGATAACAAATTCACTGATTAAAAGCGGCAGCCCTATAAGAATGGTAAATAATAAAAAGACGAATAGGAATGCTCCGCCGCCGTGTTCAGCTGTCATATACGGAAAACGCCATACTGCTCCGAGACCGATTGCAGACCCTGCTGCAGCCAGTATAAAACCTATTCTTGAGTTCCAATTATTCTCCGACAAATTTATACCTCTTTTCAATCATTAATGTTGGTATTTTACCACACTAAAGCGAATTGTTATATAAGAAAAAACCGGGAGAGTCATCTCTCCCGGTTCAAGACACATGTCATCTGACTGCTTAGTTTGGATTATCTTCCAGTTCAGGTATCGATTTTTCCAAATACATACGGTCTTTATTTGCGTTAAAGTGGTCTGCTTTTTCCATCTTCACATCGGTAACATAGTCAGGCATTTCGACGAAACTTTCGTAAATACCTTTTTCTACTAAGAAGTTACCTTCAGGGAACTGTACCCCGATGTTGCCGTCTTTAATACTTGCGTATTTAACGAATCCCTGGAACACACCATTCTTGTTATAAAGAACGACCGCTTCACCATCTTCTAAACCTTCGCGGCGCGCATCATTTTTACTGACAAGAACGTCGTAGCGTCCCATGTTATTAAAGGCATCGTGATCGCCGTAAATCATCGCGTTAAACTGTTTACCGCGTCTCATTAAGAGTTTAAATTCACCGGCTTTTTTGTTGTTATCCGGTATATCCATTGTAATCAAGTTGCCTCTGCCGTCAGGTGTCGGGCAAACGCCGCCTTCACATAACCAGGCGCCGCCGTACTGATAAACATCACCGGCTTTTTTCAAGTGCTGCACGCCGTCATACTGCGGGTTCGCTTTGGCAATTTCATCCCGGATTTCCTGTCCTGACTGGAAATCAATTAAGTGTGACTCTTCCGGTTTGACGCGTTTAGCAAGATCCACATAAATTTGCCATTCACTTCTCGCTTCAGCAATACGGTTGCGGTTGCCTTCAATTTCAGGCGAGAAGTAAATCATACGTTCAGTAGACGTTGACAGTCCGCCGCCATCTTGTTCATAACGTGTTTTAGCAGGCAGAACGACTACAGTTTCTTTCGCATCAAGCAGCGTTGATGTATTTAAAATGATGTCCTGGTGAACACGGATATCAAGGTTCTCTAAGGCCTTTCTGACAAAATTAGGATCCGGCATTGTTTCCAGGAAGTTACCGCCTGACATATAGTAGAGCTTAAGTTTTCTTTCGTTATCTTCCGGAAGCATAGCATTTTCAATCGTTACGCCGACTGTATCTCCCGGCCATGAAGGTAACTTAAATTTCCATAAATCTTCGATGCGCGGACGGTTTTCATCGTTGTAATCCCCGCCGGGCAGTGAAAATGGATCTGCACCCATTTCACCTGAACCCTGTACAGATGAATGGCCGCGAAGCGGCATAAGCCCTTTATTTTTACCGCCTAACCAGCCGCGTAAGAGCGCCAGGTTAGCAACTTGAGAAATATTGTCTGTTGCATGTTTGTGCATCGTTAAGCCAAGTGCCCAGACCATGACACCATTTTTAGCTTTAGCGAGACTGTTTGACAGTTCGATAATTTTATCTTTTGACACACCAGAAGACTGAACAATATCATCCCAGTTTTGAGACTGAACGTTCGCCTTAAGATCTTCATAGTTATTAACATGTTCTTTAACGAAGTCGTGATTCACAGCTGATCCTTCATTTTCTGCTTCAAGATCAAACCAGTGCTTCATCACACCGTGCATTAAGGCAATGTCTCCGCCAATGTTCACTTCGTAAAATTCGTCAGCAATTTCTGTACCGAAAAGTGCAGATTCAACTACTGAAGGTACCCAGTAGTTTTCCATCGATGGTTCTCTGTATGGATTAATAACGATAATTTTCGTACCGCGTTTTTTAGCTTCCATCATATACTTAGTCGATACGGGTGAAGCATTCGATGCCACACTGCCCCAGAATACGAGAACATCCGTACCGAGCCAATCCTGGTAGTTACAAGTTGACGCACCGACGCCTACCGAACGTTTCATTGCTGATTTACTCGGTGAATGGCAAATACGTGATGCATTATCAATATGGTTTGTTTCTAAATAACGCGCCGTTTTCGCCGCAACATAATACGACTCATTCGTAATACCGCGGCTCGTTAAATAAAACGCATATTGTTTTGGATCGAGCGTTTTCATCTTATCTGCAATCGTTGTCATCGCTTCATCCCAAGAGACTCTGATGAACTTGCGGTCGCCTTTACGGCGGATCATTGGATACGGAATGCGGCCAAGTTCGCGCAGTTCTGTACTGTCCATTTTACGCAATTCATCGATATCCTGATGTAGAATTTCAGGTTTAATCGGCGGTGCAGTATTTAAACGCAAGACGTTAAACCGAGTTGTACACATGTGCGGACCGTTTAAGGTCTGGTCCTGAAGGCCGGATACGCCGAGCGCACAGCCGTCACACACACCTTTTAATATAATGTTCTTCGCATAGTTTAGATTATCTCTGTTTTTCCAGACGATTTTCGCCGTATCTCTCATATGATGCGGCTTTACTTTCGTTAAACCGAATGGCACAGGACTGACCCATAATTTCGGATCCCACTTTTTAGTTTTATTAATTGGACCCGGGTGCAGAGTTTTCCCCATGTAGACACTCCCTCTATATTATAGTAATTCCATTGTACACTATTTTACGAAAGCGCTGACAGAATCCAGCTCATTTTTTCTTTTGAGTTTCTTAATATCCTGTCTAATTAAAAGTGAAATTACGAGAGCGACTACAAATAAGCCGGCAAAAATGTAGAGCGATAAAGCATAACTTTGTGTTGCTTCATAAATTCTCGCGACTATAAATGGACCCGCAAGTCCGGCAGCTGCCCAAGCCGTTAAAATGTAGCCGTGAATGGCTCCGAGCTGTTTCGTGCCAAAGATATCTCCGATATATGCGGGAATTGCTGAGAAGCCGCCACCGTAACATGAAATCATAATAAACAGTAAAATTTGGAATACCCATTCATTTGTAGTGAACGGCAATATAGCAAAAATCCCTATTTGGAGGACAAAAAATAGAGTATAAAGGTTCGTTCTTCCAATGTAATCCGAAATTGAAGCCCATACTAAACGTCCGGCACCATTGAATACGCCCATAATACCCACCATAAATGCTGCAGCACCTGCACTTAATCCTGCGATTTCAACACCCATCGGGCTCGCTACTGCAAGAATTGCTATACCGCAAGTAACATTTATAAACAGCATCAGCCATAAGAAATAAAAGCGTTTCGTTTTTACTGCTTCATTCGCCGTCAGCTGTGCAAGATCTTTAGCAACTGGAGACTCATTGTCTTGTGCAACAGCTCCTTTTGGATGATATCCTTCAGGCGGTTTTTCCAAGTAAAGACTGGCACAAAGCATAATTACAAAATAAATTGCACCGAGCGTAAAGAATGTGTTTGGAATGCCGACGGATTCAATCAGCATACGCATTACCGGACTGGCAATCATTGCAGCAAAACCGAATCCCATAATTGCTAAGCCTGTCGCCATCCCCCTTCTGTCCGGGAACCATTTTACTAATGTTGATACTGGCGTGATATATCCTATACCGAGCCCGATGCCTCCAAGTACACCGTAGCCGACATACAAAAGCCAAAGCATCTCAAGTTGTATGCCAAATCCTGCAGTAATCATTCCGAGTGCAAAGAATACTGTAGAAACTAATCCCGATTTTCTCGGCCCCTTCGCTTCTACAAAATGTCCCATGAATGCCGCGGAAAGTCCTAAAAATAAAATAGCGATACTAAACGTAATAGAAACTTGACTCAGTGACCAGCCTATTGACTCTTGAAGCGGTGTAGTAAATACACTCCATGCGTATACCGAACCGATGGAAATATGTATCCCCACCCCGGCTAGTGCAATCAGCCATCGATTTTTCTTTGTTTGCATTTTGCTTCCCCCTATTGTTTTGACGGAATTTCGAAAATTGTAATTTCGTCTTAAATGTGATTATATAAAGAAAAGGAAGCCTTTACAATAAGTTTTAAAGTGGGAGAGTATGTCTTATGGAAATCGTTACTAAAAATACAATCCGCCGGTACACGGACGGGAAATTTATCGAAACGGACGATATCATTGCCGAAGAATTTCCACTGACTATATATTTAAACGATGTTGAGTTTGCTACTTTAGTATGTTCACCGGATGATCTCGAAGAGCTCGTAATCGGGTTTTTAGCATCTGAAGGGGCACTGCGTTCATTTAAGGAAATTGAATCGATGAATATCGATGAACGCGGCGGTTTTTGCCATGTTAAAGTATCGCGGGAATTGCCGAAAGATTACGGCTCATTCTCAAAACGCGTGCTCGGCTCATGCTGCGGCAAAAGCCGTCAATTTTACTTCCAGGCCGATGTTGAAACATCTAAATTTTCTCTGTCAGATACAAAATTGACACCAGAACAATGCATCAGCCTGATGAAAGAAATGCAGGAAGAGAGTACTATCTTTAAAGATACGGGCGGCATTCATAATGCCAGTATCGCTTCACCGGAAGGCACGATTGTTCATAAAGGTGATATCGGCCGTCATAACGCACTCGACAAACTATACGGCCACTGCTTGCAGAATAATATTTCCGTTAAAGATAAGGTCATTGTGTTCAGCGGCCGCATCTCGTCTGAAGTATTGACAAAAGCGTCAAAAATCGGTGTCGGTATTGTACTCAGTAAATCTGCACCGACAGATCTTGCGATTAAGCTGGCACACGATTTAAATATTACAGCTGCAGGATTTATCCGTGGCAGTTCATTTAACATATACAGCCATCCTTGGCGTATTACGGGATCAGATGACCTCGAATAAGAGACAAGAATAAGGCTGGACAAAAGGTCATAGAACGTCATCAATTTAGTACAAGACAAAAAATCCGTACACTATTCTCCTCGGAGTCTGGTGTACGGATTTATTTTGCAGATATTTATGATCCAGTCTTTTTTACTGTTCGTTATAGTTTTCAGTGTCTAATTCTTCGTAATCGAGACCCAGTTCATTGTAAAAGGTGTTCATTATACTCGCAATTTTTTCGGCCCATGCAATATCCGTCGCATAGAGATGTGTGCCCGGTTCAGCTGGATTCCAGCGCATACGATATAAAGTGTCCTGATTGTTGTCTAAATAATTGCTGCGGATAAACTCAGCCCCGCCGATAATCGCTGCTTTTGGCGATGTCCAGTCCGCTTCACGTGCATAACTTGAACCTTCTGCAACTACAGCATGGTCAAAAGCGCCAATCCCGAAGAAGTTATAATACGTCGCCCCGTCTACTTCTATGCCAGATGCCAGCTCTGACTGGCCGTGTCCGGTTTCAAGAAGTGCATGACTGATCAAATAGAGCGCATTAATGTTATGAGTTTTTTCAGCTTCAGCGAATGCTTCACCGCTGCCTTCCAAGACTCCTTTATCTTCCAAAATGCTGTTCAGCTGTTCAGCCGTTGCTCCTGACTCAGTATCCAGCGGCAAGAATTGAAAATCATTGCTGTTACTCATAGTCATCGCTTCTTTTACATCGTTCTCATCTGCATATTCAGCAGTATTCCCCGTCATTTTTAAGTCATCAGTATTATTATTGACTTGCATACTGACTGCTTCATCAAAAGTATACGTAGAAATCTCCTCCGTTTTAAATAATGATGTTTCCGACACGAAGAATGCCAGTATAAATAACGCCATGACGATAAGCAGCAATATAAATGGGATATTTTCTTTTATCTTATCCATGACACCCTCCGAACAAAATAAATGAGACTGACAATGTCAGTCTCATATTTATGTTTAATATAATAACGCTGTTTTTTTGCTAGTCAAATAGAACTGCTTCTAATTGTTTCAACTTTTCCTGGTTTTCCTCATCAAGGGACTCTACTGTAATACGCTGTTCAAGTAAATCTGCCGCCTCTTCAATTGAAATACCAATCGCTTCACTGATTTGATATGCAGTTAAATTGCCTTTTAAAATGTTTAAATCTGTCTCCATATAATCACCTGTTCAAAATGTAATTAATTATCGAGAGCTTATACAATCCGTCTCACATCGACGAATCGATTACTGATTAATATGAAGCTCCGGACAAGTTCGCTGCCAATGAGTGACTGTTTTACTCAGTAGATTAATTAAACTACATTATCCCTTACTTTTCAAGATAACGATGATATTTTAACCTTAGATTACAGTGTCTTCTTTTATAGTATCATACCTGCTATAAATCCTGTAATAAGAACAGGTATATTTAAGAAGATAAATGTTGGAACACAAGTATCCCATATATGGTCATGCTGGCCGTCTACATTTAAACCTGCAGTCGGTCCAAGTGTTGAATCAGAGGCAGGCGATCCTGCATCACCCAGCACACCGGCAGTACCGACGATTGCTATAATCGCAGCCATGGACAGACCGAGCTCTGCGCCCATCGGCACAAAGATTGCACCGATAATTGGCAGTGTCGCAAACGATGAACCGATGCCCATCGTTACGACTAGACCAACAGCGAGCATTCCCATAACAATCAGTGCCTTATTGTTACCGAGTACATCTGAGATTCCAGTAACTAGAGGCAGCACGTCTTCTGTCGAAGTGATAACGCCGGCAAAGCCATTGGCAGCCAGCATAACCATACCGATATAGGCCATGATTTTAATACCGTTAACGAGCTCTCTGTCGAGATCTGCCCATTTAAATTGCAGTGACAAGAAGAAAACCATTATCCCGCCTAAGGCACCAAAAATCATAGAATCTGTAAAGAACTGGACTGTAAATGTCACAATGATAGCGATTGTCGCAGTTACAATTGTTTTCGTACTGACTTTCATTTTCTCTGCAGATAATTCACTGTCTTTATTTAAATACTTACGCGGCTTTCTGAAATAAAAGAAGGCAATAATCAAACCCGCTACGAAACCGAGCGCAGGAATAATCATATTTGGTGCGACATCACCAAATTCAATCGTGACTCCAGCACTTTGAAAACTTGTGACAATTGTATTCTGAAATATTTGCCCGTAACCGAAAGGTAATACTGCGTATGTGAACGTCAGACCAAAAGTCATAATAATCGCCAATAATCTGCGATCTAATTGCAGTTCATTAAATAAGCTGATCAGCGGCGGTATTAAGATAGGAATAAAAGCAATATGTACAGGAATTAAATTTTGGCTGATCATAGAAATAACGAGCAGCGTTACAATAATCGATACTTTCGCAATGACCCGTGCTTTAGCTGTTTTTGATGAATTTAACAAACTGAGTATTTTATCGACCATAACGTCGGTGATACCGCTGTAGGCGATTAATGCAGCGAAACCGCCAAGCAGTGCATAACTGAGTGCAATTTCTGCTCCGTTAACTATACCGCCGGTAAAAACACTGATGACTTCATCGACACCCATGCCCGACACAAGACCGCCGGCCAAAGCCCCAATAAATAATGCCAGTATAACGTTAAGACGGCACAAGCTTAAGATGACCATTACTAGAATGGCAATTAAAACTGAATTCATTTACTTACCTCCAAAACATCTGAATTTTAAATCATTCAAACTTTTTAGACAATTTTGACATTGACTGTTATTCGCTTTCACTGTTACATTATATAATACTTACTAAATTGCTACTTAAGGATGTGGATGTATGCCCATTAAAATTATAGAGGGGCTTCCTGTAAAGACAAAACTTCAGCAAGAACAAGTATATACCATAGAAACTTCCCGCGCGATATCTCAGGACATTCGTCCATTAAAAATTCTTATTTTAAACCTGATGCCTTTAAAAGAAACGACAGAATTACAGCTGCTCCGTCTGCTTGGCAACTCCCCGCTTCAAATTGATATTGAATTTTTACATATGTCGACGCATCAAAGTAAAAATACGCCGACCAGTTATCTGCAAAAGTTTTATAAAACACACGAAGAAGTGAAAGATGATTACTTTGACGGTATGATAGTAACCGGTGCTCCAGTTGAAAAATTTGAGTTTGACCAGGTCGGATATATCAACGAGCTTAGAGCAATTACAGATTGGGCAGCAACACATGTCTTTTCCCGCTTTTACATTTGCTGGGGCGCACAGTTTGCATTGAATCACTATTATAATATAGAAAAGATTGCTTTAACTGAAAAACTGTTTGGTGTCTTTGATTATCAGAACGTCAAACCCGAACACCCTTATATCCGAGGCTTTGATGATATCTATCAGGTGCCCCAATCCAGACACACTAGAATTGATTATACTGCTTTAAATGATATACCGGACTTGGAAATTTTAACATCGAACAGTCAGCTCGGGCCGGATATTATCACTTCTAAAAACCAGCGTGATATTTATATTTTTGGTCACCTTGAATACGATAGAGAGACTTTAAAGAAAGAATATGATCGCGATATAGAATCCATGCAGGATGTTGACATCCCAGTGAACTACTATCCAAATGATAATCCGTCGGAAAACCCGAAATTCCAATGGCGAAGCCACGGCCACCTGCTGTTTAACAACTGGTTGAACGAAACGTATCAAAATACCTTATATGATCTTACTAAACTTCATGAATTGAAATAAAAAGAGCGCCTATACGGCGCTCTTTTTTAAGACATTTTTGAATGCTGTGTGTGGAGACATTCTTTTTGTCTTGCTCTGGAAAGCTCCATGAGGTGTTTGCTGAATTCTGAGACGTAACTGTCCAATGTACGATCGTGTAAATAGGATATATTTTTATTAATCACAGTTTTTTCACGCTCAGCATCGAGCACAGGGATATCGTTCGCAAGTTTATAAGCTGCGATTTCCGTCGATACTTCCATTCTTTTTTCGAAAAGCTGAACGAGCTCGCGGTCTATCTGATCAATTTGTTGACGCAACGCTTCATGTTTCCCCATGGTTAGCCTCCTTTTTATTTTGTTTGAACGATTTCGTTAATCGTTTTACCTTCAATTTCCAGCAAGACTTTTATCGTGTCCATTAGCTCTTTGAACTCAGCTGGTGTCAGACACTGCTGACCATCGCTCCATGCATTTTCCGGATCTTCATGAACTTCAATTTGCAGTCCGTTTGCTCCAGCCATGACAGCTGATTTCGCCATTGAAGGAATTAAATATCTGACTCCTGCTGCATGAGAAGGGTCAACGATAATTGGCAAGTGAGACTCTTTTTGAACCACCGGTACTGCCTGGATGTCGAGTGTATTGCGTGTCGCTGTTTCAAATGTACGAATACCGCGTTCAACTAGAACGACATTGTTGTTGCCGCCGGCCATAATGTACTCAGCAGACATTAACCACTCCTGAATCGTTGCAGACATTCCGCGTTTTAAGTAAACCGGTTTGTTTGTTTGACCGAGTGCTTTCAGCAGATCAAAGTTCTGCATATTGCGTGCACCAATTTGAATTACATCGACCATGTCGACAAAAGTATCTAAGTGATCTGTGCCCATCAGCTCTGAAACAATCGGCAGCCCCGTTTCTTTCTTCGCTTCATTTAATATTTTTAACCCTTCGACACCGAGACCTTGGAAACTGTACGGTGAAGTACGCGGTTTAAATGCTCCGCCGCGCAGTGAGTTTGCCCCTGCATCCTTTAATTTAATTGCTAATTCTACTGTACTGTCCAGATCCTCTACGGAACATGGACCTGCACAGACCATGAAGTTTTCAGCACCGACCTTAACGCCGTTGCCGACATCAATAATGCTGTCATCTTCCTGGAAACTTCTATTCGCTTTCTTGTATGGCTTTTGAATTCTGTACACCCCGTCTACGATACTGTATTTTTTAAAATCATTCTCGGAGACTTTAGATGTATCACCGATTAAGCCAATAATCGTACGTCTTTCACCATCAGAGCGGTGTACTCTGAAGCCAGCTTCCTCAATGTTAGAAACAAGTGCTTTAATATTACTTTCAGTTGCATCGCGCTTTACATGAATTATCATAATTAAACAGCCTCCTAAAATTTTTAAAAATAAAACTGCCACTTAACTATAAATTAAGTGGCAGTGAGTATAGAAAAATATGTAGAAGTCCTGACTCCCAGCCACTTATTTAAAGTAAATGGCTAGACATTACAAAATCTTCAGCCATCATTGATACAAACAGTTTGTTTTACGTTTGTACAAATGATGAGTACAAACGGTATCAAAAATAGCTAAAGTAAAGATGGTTATTAAGTTGTGAAGTGGTGTTGGTTAACATAATAACCGCTCCTTTTGTAATGTATTTGAATGTAATTATATGCCGGGCTATTTAATTTGTCAAACTATTTATTTGAATTGATTAAATGTTTACATAATTTAGTTAATTAAGGTATATTCAATTTTATAGTATAATCGGGAAAATACGGAGGCATGAAATATATGAAAATTGCAATTATCGGTTTAGGAAACATCGGCGGATCATTCGCTCTGTCTATCAAAGCAAATTTACCAGAAGCTGAAACATATGCTGTAGACATCGATGCCGCTGCCATACAGAAAGCTAAAGAACAAAATATTATAAAGGACGGCTCACTGGACTTTAAAGAAGTGATACCTGACGCAGATTTAATCATCTTCGCCGTTTATCCAAAACTGCTCGTCCAGTTGGTGAGTGACTATGCGCCTTATTTAAAAGAAGGCTGCATCATAACAGACGTGACGGGTGTCAAAACTTCAATTATCGGTGATGTAGAACCCCTGCTGCCGGCACATGCAGACTTTGTTTTCGGCCACCCTATGGCCGGCCGGGAAAATCGCGGACTTGAATTCAGCAGCAAAGAAGTATTTGAAGGTGCGAACTATTTAATCACACCGACCTCGCGTAATAAAGAAGAAAATATCGATTACTTGAAAAAATTTGTTAAAAAGCTGGGATTCGGCACGATTTCAGTCATTACACCCGACTTCCACGATGAAGTCATTGGATTTACCAGCCAGCTCGCTCACGTCATCGCAATATCACTTATAAACAGCGATGATGTTGCCCGCAATACTAAAAAATACACAGGTGACAGTTACCGGGATTTAACACGCATTACGAACATCAATGAAAAACTGTGGCCAGAACTGTTTATGATGAATAAAGATCACCTCGTTAAACACATCGACAACTTTCAAACCCAGCTCGATAAACTCAATCACGCCATACAAAGCGAAGACGTTGAAACAATGGAAGAAATGATGCTTGAAAGTACGAAGCGTTATAAAGATTTGCACAATATTGAATAACTTTAAGTGAAAATATCGCTTATTAGATGTGATAGCCAGTTGGCGCCGGATTCATTGCGAATCCGGTGCTTTTTGTTTTGGGAGTTTTTTGTTGCGGGTGATGACAGTGTGAACTGGATCCAGCTCAAAAAAAGGTCGAGACAGATACTTTTTGGGCCACACTGTCAAACAAATGGGTTTGAATGACACTATGGGCTGGATCCAGTTCAAAAATGGGTCGAGACAGATACTTTTCGGGCCACACTGTCAGTCAAATGGGTTTGAGTGACACTGTGGGCTGGATCCAGCTCAAAAACGGGTCGAGACAGATACTTTTGGGCCACACTGTCAGACAAATGGGTTTGAATGACACTGTGAACAGGGTCCAGCTCAAAAAAGAGTCAAATCAGATACTTCTAGGGCCACACTGTCAGACAAATGGGTTTGAATGACACTGTGAACAGGACTCAGCTTATAAACACAGGGCAACACCACCACTTCACCCCCTATCAAAATCCAACAAAAAAAGGACCGCACATGCGGTCCTGAAAATTAAATTCGATTAGTATACTTTATCGCCATTAAAGATTGAGTTTTTAACTACGACGTAATCTACAGTGCGGATTGAGTCCAGCTCATTGCCGCCGGCATATGAGATAGAAGACTGAAGATCCTGCTGCATTTCTGTCAGAGTATCAGCTAAAGGTCCTTTATACTCTACATACATTTTTTTACCTTCAACGTTTTTGTGTTCACCTTTTTGGAATTCAGATGCTGAACCGAAATATTCTTTATATTTCTTGCCATCTTCTTCGTAAACTGTACCTGGTGATTCTTCGTGCCCTGCAAATAGTGATCCGATCATCACCATAGATGCTCCAAATCTTACAGATTTAGCGATATCTCCATGTGTACGGATTCCGCCGTCTGCAATAATCGGCTTAGATGCTGCTTTTGCACATAAACGCAGTGCAGCGAGCTGCCATCCGCCTGTGCCAAAGCCTGTTTTAATTTTAGTAATACATACTTTACCTGGACCGATACCCACTTTAGTCGCATCTGCACCAGCGTGCTCTAATTCTCTCACTGCTTCAGGTGTTCCCACATTACCTGCGATTAGGAAAGTTTCAGGAATATGTTTTTTAATGTGTTTAATCATATCCATTACTCTGTCCGAGTGACCGTGTGCAATATCGATCGTCATGTAATCTGGTACAAGGTTCTGTTCTTTCAGGCTCAGTACAAAATCATATTCTTCGGGTTTAATACCCACACTTATAGAAGAAATAAGATTTCTTTCTTTCATTTTATTAATAAATTCAATGCGTGTTTCAGGGTTGAAACGGTGCATGATATAAAAGTATCCGTTTTCTGCTAAGTAAGTTGCAATATTTTCATCAATGATAGTCTGCATATTCGCAGGTACTACCGGCAGTTTAAATGTATGCTTCCCAAACTTTATAGAAGTATCACATTCAGAACGACTGTCTACAATACATTTGTTCGGAATTAACTGTATATCCTCATAATCAAAAACGCTATCCATGATAAAACGCTCCTCTAATCCGTATATTATTTAACTTATATTATAATCTCGTTCGCCAATAGGTATTGTAGTGGTTTTAATATCATAAGTCAATGATAGTGACACAAAATAAAAAAAGAATCGAAATAAATTTCGATTCTATCCTTTAAACATGCTCGCCAGTTTACCAAAGAACCCTTTTTTCGGGGCTTCGATTTGCTCTTTTGCTATATCTTCACTATTTACTTCTTTTTCTTCTGTGACCGTTTGTGTTTGTTCTTCCTGCTGACTTAGATCAACTGTACCGTTATTTTTTTCTGAAGCTGCTGTTTCCGTCTGAACTTCCGGTTCTGCAGCAGCTTCTTCATCAGCACTTTCTTCTGCCGGTGCTTCTTCAACAAGTTCCTCCGAAGCTGGAACAGTTGCTTCCTCGACAGTCTCTGCTGCACTTGCCGTTTCCTCTTCTGACATTTCTTCTTCAACCGTTTCCTCTTCAACAGCTGCTGCCTCGACTTCAGGTTCAGTTTCTTCTGTCACTTGCGGCGATTCCTCTTCTTCAAAAGTATCTTCCACAAAAGCCGTTTCTTCTTCTTCTGATTTTTCAGGGCTATACTCAAGTGCTTTCAGATCATATTCTTCTAATCTGTGAACGAGTGTACTGATATTAGATTTTAATTCTTTATTTTCATTTTGAATTTCATCGAGCTTTTCAAGTACTATCGCAAGCAGTCGGGAAATATCATTATCCGACATTTTCGATACTTGATTTTCACTTTCCGTTTCTTCAAATTCATCCTGACTTTCAATGATTGTATCTGCTGCAGAGTCCAGCGTATTGCCCGGAGCTTTTGCAATTCTAATCATTTCTTTTAATACATTCACATCTTTTTTAGAAAACAGACGTCTATTATGCTCATCTTTAGCAACTTCATAATTTCTATTTTCAAGTAATCTAACGTACTTTCTAACGTTCTGATCAGACAGTTCCACCATGTCTGTTACTTGAGCTGTTGTATAGTATATAACGTTCTGTGACTGACTCACTCGTATCACTCCTGTAATTTAATTATCCCTATTATAACGCTTATCGTTATTTTTATCTACCGTATATTATGCATTATATCACCGTTACTATTATAGAATTTTCTAAATATTCCATGAAATCATTGACTTGTCTCACCTTAGTTTATATATTTAACATATCTTTCTAAAAATACAGAGCAAAAGGATGATAAATATTGGATACTAAGCTTTCTCAAATTTCATTAAAACCGGATCATACAGGGGCAACAACAAGCCCGATATATTTATCAACTGCATTTGAACATGAGGGGGTTGGAAAATCGACAGGCTTCGACTACACACGTACTAAAAATCCGACCCGTTCTCAATTTGAAGAGGCTTTCGCTGACTTAGAGGGCGGCGTTCAATCTTTTGCAACTTCAAGCGGCATGGCCGCCGTTCAATTGTGCTGTAATTTATTTAATACTAATGATGAAGTGCTCGTGAGCTTTGATTTATACGGCGGAACATTCCGCATCTTTAATTTCTACGAAGAGAAATATAATGTTAAATTTCATTATGTAGATTTTAATAATCAAGAGCAGCTGCTCTCAGCAATTAACAGTAATACCCGGGCATTTTTCATTGAACCGATTACTAACCCTTCTATGGAAAAGACTGAACTTGCACCGCTTTATGACCTGGCTCAAAAGAATAATATTTTAACGATTATAGACAATACATTTTTAACACCTTACTTATCGCGTCCGCTGACAGACGGGGCTGATATCGTCCTTCATTCCGCAACGAAATATATCGGCGGGCATAACGATGTTCTTGCCGGGGTTGTCACTGTAAAAGATAAAGAACTCGCAGAAACTCTCGGTCTTTACCATAATATGATCGGCGCCACACTGTCACCATTTGATGGTTTTCTGCTGCTACGCGGTTTAAAAACACTTCACGTTCGAATGGATCGGTCCATTGAAAATGCGAGAAAAGTTGCGACACACTTTGAAAATCATGAGGCAATCGATCAGGTGCTCTACGCAGGGACGACCGGAATGCTGAGCCTGCGTTTTAAAAATACACATAGTGTACACACCTTTTTAGAACATATTGAAGTCTGTACTTTCGCCGAGAGCCTCGGCGGAACGGAAACTTTCATTACATTTCCATTTACACAGACTCATGCAGAAATGCCGGATGATGAGCGTATCAAACGCGGTATAGATGATTCTTTAATCCGGCTATCTATCGGCATTGAAAATGCTGAAGATATCATTAAAGATATTGAACAGGCCTTAAACCAAGCAAAAAATTAAACAAAAAAACGGCATCGGATATTAACAATCCGATGCCGTTTTGTATTATTAGCTCAACAAGGCACCTGTTTTATGACTTTTCAGTCCTAAAGTGTCCGTCGTTCTTTCATTCATTTCTTTAAATACATCAGGGTTATCCGATAAAGAAATACCGTAAGTTGGAATCATTTCTTTAATCTTAGCTTCCCATGAACTGAATTCTTCTGGGAAAGCGCGTCCCAGCATTTCCAGCATTGCATCTACACAAACAGATGCACCTGGTGATGCACCGAGAAGTGCAGTCATAGAACCATCTTCTGATACGATTGTTTCTGTACCGAACATTAGAGTTCCTTTACCTTTGTCAGTGTCTTTAATCATTTGAACCCGCTGACCGGCAGTGATTGTTTTCCAGTCTTCTGAACGTGCTTCTGGAATAAACTCACGCAATTCTTCCATGCGCTGTTCGTCTTTCAGCAGAACTTGCTGCACTAAATATTTAGTGAGCCCCATTTCTTTAGCACCTGCTGACAGCATTGTCAGAACGTTATTCGGTTTAACAGAGCCGATTAAGTCAAAGTATGAACCTGTTTTAAGGAATTTCGGTGAAAATCCGGCAAAAGGTCCAAATAACAGTGAGCGTTTACCGTCGATATAACGTGTATCAAGGTGAGGCACAGACATAGGCGGTGCGCCTACTTTTGCTTTACCGTATACTTTCGCTTCGTGCTGATTGACGACTTCTTCGTCGTCACAAACTAAGAACAGACCGCTGACCGGGAATCCACCGATATTTTTAGATTCAGGAATGTTCGTTTTCTGCAGCAGCGGCAGACTGCCGCCGCCCGCACCAATAAACACAAAGTCAGCAGTATGATATTCCATTTTGCTGTTGTTTAAGTTTTTCACTTTTACTTGCCATTTGTCACCTTGAGTACGGCGGAGATCCTGAACAGCATGTTTAAAATTCAGCTCCACACCCTGCTCCTGGAGTTTATCAAACAGTTTTTTTGTCAGACTGCCGAAGTTAATATCCGTACCGGAATCTATACGCGTGACTCCAATTTCTTCATCTGGAGTACGGCCATTCATCATGAGCGGCAGCCATTCCTTCAGAATATTGTGATCATCTGTATACTCCATGCCTTCAAACAGAGGGCTTTCAGTCAATTTATCCACACGTTTCTTAAGAAACTCGACATTTTTTTCACCTTCCACATAACTCATATGCGGAACTGTACGAATAAAGTCTTCAGGATTCTTGATATCGCCTTTCTCTATTAAATAAGACCAAAGCTGTTTAGATATCTGGAATTGTTCGTTAATTTTAATTGCTTTTGTCGTATCTATCGAGCCGTCTGCCAGCTCTGGTGTATAGTTCAGTTCACATAAGGCTGAATGCCCTGTACCGGCATTATTCCATGCGTTTGAACTTTCGATGGCCACATCGTCCAGTTTTTCAAAAACTTTGATGTTCCATTCAGGTTTTAATTCTTTTAACAGTGTTCCAAGTGTGGCACTCATAATCCCGCCACCAATTAGAACAACATCCGTTTTGCTGATAGAAGTCGTCATACTTAAATTGATGCCCCTTATCCGTGTTTAGTATATTAATATTCAATAACAGTATACTCTTTTTTTTTATAATCTGAAAGCCTTATCATCTAATGTGTCATACTAATTGCTAAAAGTGTTATACTAATTGCCTCAAAAAAAGATGTACTGTGTCAGCACATCCTTCTTCTCACTTATTTTCCCGCTTTATCGTTAACGTAATCAGCGAATGCTTCAATGTCGCCTGAGACTGTTTCTACCATAGCAATTTTACCCATGCCTTCCGGAAATTCTATGAACAGCACCTCATCTTCTACATAAGCGCGGACAATGTCCTGGTAAGCGAATACTCTCGTGTATGCTTCTCCATTCATATCCACATTCATGAACAGACGCTCATTCGTTGTCATGTATGCCCCTGGGAAGTGAGATTGGTCTCTCACTTTGTACAACAATGTTCCTTCCAGTGAAGGTCCAAATTTCTCTGTCGGATAAAGATCCGCTTCTGTTAAATTAATTAAGTCCACCATTATCCTCCTAAAGATCCGTTAGTATTTTCCAATTTTTATCTTGTGCGACTGATAATAAGTCGTTATCCGGAGTCACAGCCACCGGCTGTCCTACCAGCTCCAGCATTTTTATATCAGTGATGCTGTCACTGTATGCCTGACTGTTTTTCCAGTCTACTTCCTTATTTTTAAAATGCTCTTTAATAATATCAATTTTGCGGTCAGCAAAAACACGTTCAAACCGCGATTTATAATCGAGTGTTTCACCCTTGTAGTGAATCTTCGACCCGACAATATAATCAAAACCAACACCTTTAAATAACGATTCCAATAAGGGAATAAAAGCTCCGGAAATGAGTACAACATAATAGTTTTCATCTTTAAGTTCTTTTATTTTCTCAAGCAGGGTAGTCCTCAGCTCTGTACTCATCGATTTCGCAACATCTGCAAAAAAACCGTCTATATCTTTTTTGGAATAACCTTTGAAAGAGAGAACATATGATTCCAGCGCTCTGTGCTGCATTTTAATTTTCGGCACCAATTTCATTTTGTAGCCAAAATATGTCGGCGCAAAATGACGGACAAAGTGTTTATAGTTCTTCTTAAATTTCGGATGATCTTTTAAATGTGCACGGAGTGTCTCAAATGTTTCGTGCGGATATAACGTGCCGTCAAAATCAAATAATGCCACTTTCATTTCGGTCTATTCCTTTCCATGGAAAATTAGTCTACTTTAAATATTTTACCATAAATAGTTTAGGGTATATACTAATATGCAATGACTATTTAGGAGGTTATTTCATGGATTTAACAGTATATTTAGCAGGAGAAATACACAGCAGCTGGAGAGAAGAAGTTGAAACTCTGGCAAAAGAAAAAGATTTACCGTTAACTTTTGTATCACCTCAAACGGACCACGATTTATCAGACTCTATCGGTGAAAATATTCTTGGCGAGCAGCCTGGAAAGTATTATCGTGACGATGCTGCATCTGCAGTAAATAATTTGCGCACACAAGTTTTGATGAACAAAGCTGACGTTGTCATCGCTCTTTTCGGAGAAGAATACAAACAGTGGAATACAGCTATGGATGCAACAACTGCAATTAATGCCGGCAAACCTTTAATTCTTGTTCGTCCGGAAAAGCTGATTCATCCGCTAAAAGAAATCTCCAATAAAGCAAATATAGTCACCAATAATGTGGAACAAGCTGTTGAAGTATTAGAATATATTTTCAAATAAAATAATTGTCACATATGCCGTCCAGCACACTAGTGCCGGGCGGTTCCCTTTTAAGTTCACAGACAATTCCACTAAATCACGTTGTAATAACAATCTAGGATGTTATAATCTTTTTAGGTGTAATTCTATTCTTTTGTTCTTAGAAAATAGAATACTTCACGTAAGACTATGTCTATTGTTTCTACATACATTTACATAGCCTTGACATCTATATTTCACAAAGGGGAGAGGTTTTTGAATGATTCTTAACACAACAGCAGGATCTGCGTTCACCTTCACTGCAGGGTGGGAACAGTACACAATGATGGCAGTTTATTTTATCATCCTAATTGCTATCGGGGTTTATGCATATAATAAATCCACATCAAATCTCAATGAGTATATGCTCGGCGGCCGTAATATTGGTCCTTGGGTGACTGCATTGTCTGCCGGTGCTTCTGACATGTCCGGCTGGATGCTGATGGGTCTGCCCGGAAGTATGTACAGCGTCGGTATTTCAAGTATTTGGATTGCAATCGGTTTAACGTGCGGTGCGTACGTCAACTACATACTTGTCGCTCCGAGACTTCGTGTTTATTCAGAAGTTTCCAACGACTCGATTACACTCCCGGACTTTTTTGAAAATCGTTTTAAAGACAGCAAACATCTGCTGAGAATTATAGCAGGGCTTGTAATTGTTATATTCTTCGCTGTTTACACAGCCAGCGGCATGGTGTCTGGCGGGAAGTTATTCGAGAGTGCCTTTAACCTGCCCTACCATTGGGGCTTATTTGTAACAGCCGCTGTCGTAGTAATTTATACTTTCTTCGGCGGTTATTTAGCAGTAAGTCTGACCGACTTCTTCCAGGGCACGATAATGTTTATCGCTATCGTGATGATTCCAATTGCTACATGGATGACTTTAACTGGTCAGGGCGTTGAGCCTTTTGTCAGAATTGAAGAACTTGGTGCCATTGCAGATATCAACTACTTATCTCTGGTAAGCGGTGTCTCACTCGTTACTATTATTGGTAACTTAGCATGGTTCTTCGGTTACTTTGGCCAACCGCATATCATCGTGCGCTTTATGTCAATCAAGTCACACACTCTTGTACCTAAAGCTCGCCGTATCGGTATTATTTGGATGGCTATTTCACTTATCGGCGCCTGCCTGACAGGTCTGCTTGGTATTGCATTTACAGACGCTACTCGTCATGAAGTAGCAGATGCGGAAACAATTCTGGTACTCATGAGTCAGGTCTTATTCCACCCGTTAGTCGGCGGATTCTTCCTGGCAGCGATTTTAGCGGCAATTATGAGTACAATCTCATCTCAGCTGCTAGTAACATCCAGTTCTCTGGTACAGGATTTCTATAAGATGATCCGCCTTAAAATGATTGGCGGTACAGAAACTAAAACTGAAGCTGAACAAGATAAGCTTTTCGTTTTAGTCGGCAGAATTTCTGTTGTGATCGTTGCGCTTGTTGCCATTATAATTGCTTGGGATGACGAATCAGTGATCCTTAATATTGTAGCCAACGCATGGGCTGGTTTCGGTGCTGCATTCGGTCCATTAGTTGTGATGTCACTTCACTGGAAAGGTATTACACGTTCAGGTGCTATCGCAGCAATTGTCGGCGGTGCCGCAACAGTAATTATTTGGATCGCAGCTGGTTCATTCGGCACAGGCTTGTATGAAATTGTTCCTGGTGTTATCGTGTCAACTCTTGCCGGTATTATCGTAAGTAAGATGACTCAAAACGAACTTAAACCAGAAATGGAACAAGAGTTTAATGAAACTGTAAGAATTTTAAAAGAAGATAAATAATACATCTTCGAATGGAAATACGCGCTTCCGAGATCTCGGAAGCGCGTATTTTTTATGCTCTTAAATTATACGGTTACAGGTGTCTGCTTTTTCTTTTTATACAGCTGGTAAAGAACCAGCAGAACAAACAATCCTATCCCAATTACATCTGTTGTAATATCACTTTGAATAAATAGTAATGCAGTAATTACCGCAACAATTCTTTCAATAATATTGTATTTCACAAACATAAAGTTTTGAATGAAGGATGCAAATGTTGCCATCCCAACAGCAGCAGTAATAATTGCCCAAATCATTTCAAGCGGTCCTGCCTCTGTAATCAACAGAATAGTTGGATTTATTGCAAACATAAACGGCAACAGCAGAGCGGCTGAGTCATATTTAAACCCTTGGACTCCAGTCCGTATCGGTCCGGCTTTCGCTATTCCTGCTGTAGCATAGGCTGGCAAGTTTATCGGCGGAGTATCGTCCGCTAGAACGCCATAATACAGTACAAATAGATGAGCTACGATAACAGGCAGCCCCATGTTCGTCAACACAGGCGCGATAACAGCAGCAAGCACTACGTATGTTGCTGTAGTGGGAAGCCCCATACCGAGCAGCAAACATGCAAATACTGTAAGAACCAGAGCGATATAGAGCTGAGTATTGTCAGTAATCATAAAGTTCGGCAGCCATCCTTCAATTGTATCTGAAAAATCGATGACGATTCTTGTGAACTTAGTAGATAATCCGCTAGTAGTAATTACCCCAATTAAAATACCCGCTGTTGCACAGGCAACAATAATACTAAGGGCATTTCTGGATGCTTTATCGAATCCTTCTGTAAGCTGTTTAAAACCGTATTTCTGAGGCTCAGCATCGCGTTTCGCAGCTTTCTGAAAGAGTGCGAAAAGGAGTGCAACAATAATTCCTCCGAGTACCATTGTAAATATCGGACTTCTCCAGCGTATTGTTTCTGCATTGAATAAATCAAGGCCGAGAGTGTCATTAACTATAATCAATCCACCATTTACAAAGCCGATCAGATACTGCATTGAGAATGTAATGGCCAACAGTATCGCAGCAAATATTATCGTTCGGCCCATACTCGTTTTAAATCGATAAGCAAAAAATGCTATTATTATCATGGCAATAATTGAATAGAATGCCGATGCATTCACTGATGCACGTTCAATTACTAAGAAGTACAGTAGAATTAAAATGGGCACTATCAAGTAACCATGACTAATCAGCAGCTTTCTCGCTGAAGTCATTTCCGACCTGTCAATACCTGAGATATTGTGTTTATTGGCTTCAAAATGAACCATAAACAATATTCCGACGTAAGCCAAGAGTGCAGGTATTAATGCACTTTTTATAATTTCAAAATACGGTATACCTGTGAACTCAACCATTATAAATGCAGCTGCTCCCATAACAGGCGGTAAGAACTGACCGCTGGATGAGGCTGCGACTTCTACTCCGCCAGCAACGTGCGGCGGGAATCCTACTTTTTTCATTAACGGTATAGTGAAAGTACCTGTCGTTACTGCGTTAGCTGTTGAACTTCCTGATATACTTCCCATCATTCCGCTTGCGACAACACTCGCTTTGGCAGGACCGCCCTTGTATTTACCGAAGCCCCGAATCGCAAGATCGATAAACATTTTTCCTGCTCCTGTCGACTCCAATATGGCGCCGAACAAAATAAAAATAAATACAAACTGAGCTGATGCGTATATCGGTGTACCGAAAATACCGTTACTTCTGTATGTAATCTCATAGACAAATCTTGAGAAATCACCTCTGTTATGATAAAACTGTCCTGGTAAAAACTCTCCTGCAAAGAAATATCCAATACCAATTAAGGCAATGATGACGAGAGGCAGACCAACTACCCGGCGTGTCGCCTCAATTACAATGACAATAAACAGCGCACCAATAATTAAATCAATATCTGTCGGTCTGGCCGACATAATTTCAGGTGCGTCCTGTCTTTGTATTAAGTAAATACCTAACCCGAGTGAAAATGCCGATAGTATAAAGTCGTAAATAGGAATTGTCTTTTGAGACATCCCCTTCTTAATCGGAAATATTAAGAACACCAATACTATTGCAAGTGTCAGGTGAATAATCAGAAAGGTTCTAGATCCAATTCCAGGCAAGCCAAATCCAGCGACGTATAAATGAAAGACAGCCAGCAGAATTGAAATAGAACTGACAAATATACCCAGTTTTTTCCCGAGGTCTCTGTCACTGCCTTCTAATTCTTGAATCATTTTCTGTTGTTCCTTAGCATCCATTCTTTAATCACCCCTAAAATAACTTTTTATTATTTTAATCTCTAAATTTTTCCCTTTATAAGGAGGTTCAGAAATAAGCAAGTCATGACTCCCTATTAAAATGTGATGTGGAAAAACTGACGAAGGTCTTATTTTCAATGTTCCTCCGTGTACTTTACGATTAATATTTTTAATTATAAATTTCCCATCCTCTAAAACTGTTTCCTCGCCTTCATACGGCATACCAGCACCGAAAGATTCAGTATGACTTTCCATTGTATATATGCCGTCTTTTCTTACTTCAAAAATCTCACTGACGGGAGAACGTTCAACAGAATGAATATAATTGACTTTAAAACGCTCTCCATACTCAACTTCTTCTGAGAAGATCGTCTCTTCAGTCGCCATGTCTACAACTGCAATCTTCAAAGGCTGATTAATATAGAAAACAATTGCCAGTTCTGCAATAAGAAAGATCCCCGCAAGGGATAAGAAGGCATTGCTGATACGCAATGCCTTCTTGTAAGTATAATCTCCCATTTAATCACTGCTCGTCGTAATAACGCTGTACACCAGGGTGAAGATCGATAGACATACCGTCTTCTGCTGTTTCAAGGTTTAGTTCCTCACCTCTGACATGAGCGTTTGCCATAGAGTCTAAGTTTTCAAAAATAGCTTTTGTCATTTCATACATTTGATCTTCCGGAATATCATTTGATGCAATCAGCATCGCTTGAACAGCCACTGTTGAAGCAGTACTGTCAAAGTTATCATATGCATCAGCTGGAATATCTACTTGTGTATAATATGAATATTCTTCCATCAGGTTATTCATAGCTTCTTCATCAAAACTTACGATTTTCACATCCGCACTTGCGCTAAGTTCCTGAATTGCGCCAGTTGGTGTTCCAGCAGTTACAAATGCAGCATCGACGTTACCATCTTGCAAGTTAGTAGATGCGTCTGCAAAATCTAAATACTGTGCATCAACATCGTCAATTGTCATATCATGCGCTTCGATAATTTGCGTCGCGTTTGCCTCTGTACCAGAACCCATATCCCCAATTGCTACACGCTTACCTTCTAAATCCGCAACTGAATCAATACCTGAATCTGCTAAAGTTACCAATTGAATTGTCTCAGGGTAAATAGTAAATACACCACTGTAGTTATCCAGTGTTTCACTAAACATATTAGCGCCTTCAGCACCGTAAAAGGCAATATCATTTTGGACTAAAGCCAGCTGCGCTTCCCCATTGTTTAACTGTTCAGCATTTGATACAGATGCGCCTGATGAAACGCCTGTCGCTGTGACATTATCAAATGAAGAGTCAATGATATCTGCCATGGCTACACCAAGCGGGAAATAAACACCAGCTTCACCGCCGGTAAGTAAAGTAATATTCTCTACCCAGCCGTCCCCCCCAGCTGCTTCACCTGAATCCTCTTCACTTCCCTCTTCGTCAGACTCACCGCCGCAAGCAGCTAACACCAGTAATACAGCACTAAACATCATTAACAGCCAGTACTTCTTATTCATAAATTTTGTTCTCCCTTCAATTTTTTTACTTTCCTACCAATAATGTAACATAAATCGCTTTCAATAATTAGAAAATTCTATAATTTAATAGATTATTTTCATCTTTTTTTATTGATTCCCAGACTCTTCATTAAATGCTAATATTAGCTTTAACGAGGTGCATACAATGACATATAAATATTTAAACAGACCTTTTATTTTCGGTATCTTATTTACATTGGCAGTCGCGGTAATCAGTATTGCTCTTGCTGGATTGCCTGTGATTTCCAGTATCGGAGCGCTTGCAGTCGCTCTGTTAATTGGCGTGCTTTACCGGCAGATACTCGGATACCCTGAGCCTTTACGTCCGGGCATTACTTTTTCTGCCAAAAAACTGCTCCGTTTTGCTATCGTCTTATATGGGTTCAAATTAAATCTGCAATTAATTATTAATGACGGCTGGGTGATGATACCGCTCGGTGCAGCTGTGATCTTATTCAGTTTTGCACTCATGTATTTGTTGAATAAGTATTTTAAAACAAATTCATCCATTATGTTTTTACTTGCAGCAGGAACTGGAATATGCGGAGCCGCCGCTATTTCAGCTGTCAGTTCTATCGTGAAAGCAAAAGAAGAAGATACTGCGATCAGCATCGGCTTAATATCTGTTGTCGGTACAGTGTTCGCCCTAAGTTATACTTTTATTGGTCCATTGTTCGATATGAATGATACTGTCTATGGTATTTGGAGCGGACTTAGTCTTCATGAAATTGCTCAGGTCGTTCTCGCTGGCGGCAGTGCTAACGATGACGGTATGGCAATGGCTCTCTTGTCAAAGCTGAGCAGAGTATTTTTGCTAATCCCTGTCAGTCTTTTGATTATGTATTTTGTTTCTAGAAAACAGCACAAAAAAACAGAAGGCAAGGTCGATATTCCTTACTTCCTGTTCTTCTTTATCCTGGTTGCTGTTGTAAATAATTTTATCACGTTACCGGCAAGCTTAAGCACGGTCATCGATCAGCTGACGACACTTCTGATGGTTATGGCAATGGTTGGATTGGGACTCAGCGTACCGCTGCAGTCGATCAGAGAAAAAGCTTTAAAACCGCTGTATGCTTTAGTCATCACATCGGTCCTGTTATCTATAGTTACTTTTTATATCGCAGCAATTATATAAGAAAAAGCCAGCTGAAATCAGCTGGCTTTTATTATTTCTTTTTCTATAACGATTTTACAGGAGTCCTAACCACTGCCAATAAGTTGCTGACATGATAATGATTAAGATGTAACCGCCGACCGTCAGGAATATACCTGATTTCAACAGGTCGTTTACTGTGAATGTACCTGTACCGTATGCCAGCATGTTTTGCGGTGCGCTGACAGGCAGTAAGAAACCAAAACAGATTACAAATTGCTGTATCAGAACGAATCCTAATGATGAGTCGCCCATGTTAAGTGTTGTCGTCAATGCGATAAATACTGGGATTAAGGCAGATGCAAGCGATGTTGCACTCGCAAATCCAAGGTGAATAATAATATTAAATATTGCAACGAGTGCGATTACCCCTACGAGCGGCAATGCATCCAGTCCCATAGCGCCGAATGTTACGTCCGACAGCCACTGAGCCGCTCCGGTTCTGAGAAGTACAGTACCGAGTGAAATACCAATGGCGAAAACAATAATGGTACCCCAGTTAATTGTTTTTTCAACTTCTTTCCAAGTAAACACTCCAACTTTAGGTGCAAGCATAATTGCCAATGCAATCAATGTGATTGATGATGAGTCGAACGGATGTAAGATGCCTTCTGTTGCCCAGAAGATCAAGAGCAGTGTTGCAATCGTGATTAAACGCCATTCTACTGGTTTAATCGGGCCGAGTTTCTCAAGCTCGCTGTCGATTAATTGACGTCCCCCGCTGATTTCATCTGTCTCAGCTTTGAAGAAACGTGTCATAACAAAGTAAAGCAGTATACTCATGATAATTGAGAATGGAGCTGCGTAAATGAACCACTGAATCCATGATACATCTTCTCCCATCGCTTCATTAATGAAGCCGATCGCAACAAGGTTTTGTGCAGCTGCAGTTTTAATACCGATATTCCAAATTGAAACTGCCTGAACTGCTGTGACGATAAGCAGTGTTGCTAGTTTACTGTCTTTCGACATGCCGAATGCTGCCACCATACCAATAAGTATTGGAATCACCGCACCCGCTCTCGCCGTTGCTGACGGTACGAAGAATGCCAGTAAGATAGATACGAGAATTGTACCGAGTACAATAGCATTTGTTTTGTTGCCGACTATACGGAGTACGTAAAGTGCCAAACGTTTATGCAGATTGGTAATCTGCATTGCACTCGCTAAGAACAGCGCTGCTGCTACGAGTGCCAGAGCTGAACTTGAGAAGCCTGAAAATGCCAGGGACAAGGCATTTTTAGTACCGAACTGATCCGTCCCGTCTGCTACATCGAGCGCTTCACCAATTTCATTCCCGGGAACTGGTGACAGTCCGAGTAAAATAATGAGCAGACCGACAATCATTACTGCAGATACGGGGTATTTAACCGCTTCAGTTACCCACATAATTACAGCAAATGCCAGTACTGACAGTGCTCTTAATCCAACTACACTGAGTTCATCAGGTGCAGGTAAAAAGTTAATAATAATTAGTACAAGAAAAGCAACGATAATCCAGACCGGTTTGTATCCTTTTGCCTGTTTCTCTTCTTTGTCTGCCATGCTGACAGTCACTCCTTTTTTTATCGTTTTATCACTGCTAATATAACATTTTTTTCACAATATTTCTTGCTCTCATCAGCATATGTCACAATGTTTTCAAATAATTTAATCATTTCGTTTTATAAATCTTAAATCTTTGTTTTTATTATATATACCATGTAACATTAGAAGAATAATTCATAGCTAAAATTAAAAGAGCGCCGGAATTTTCCGGCGCTCTTTTAGCGTTCTTCTTCAAGTACTTCACTATTATAAATTTTAACATTTCTGAATACATATGACCCGGCAACTGCAACCAGGAAAGAAATTGCTGCACAAATTGCAGCATACATTATAACTTGTCCTGCATCGTTATAACCAAACATAACAAGCAGACCCGGTACCGGCGCTGCGGTTCCCGGTGCGTCATTAATCATGCCTGAAGTCGCAATGACCATACCCGACAATGCACCGCCGACAAAATTCGTCCCGTACATCGGCAATGGATTGGCTGTTATCAAATCCGCTTTAGAAAGCGGTTCTATTGATACTGAAATGATGGATTTCAAATCACCGATCTTCAGTTTATAAAACAGCCAGGCACTGGCAGGAGATGAAGCAAATGCTGACAGTGCAGCAACTGCCATCGGAATACCTGTTAAACCAAGCAATGCTGTTAAAGCCATGGAGCTTAAAGGAGAAATTCCTACTACAGTGATTATACCGCCCAGCATAAGCCCCATCAGTATCGGGTTTGTATCTGTAGCTGTTTGAATAATCGTCCCTATTTCCAGCAATGAATTATCTACCAGAGGTGTGATTGCTAACCCCATCACCCGGATAATCGGCAATGCTACTAAAATAACGACGATAAAGTCCAGGCCTTTTGGAATGACCCGCTGCAGCCACAGCACCCCAAATGACACTATGTAAGCTGCGAATAGTCCAGGAATCAGTCCCATATCACCAAAACCTGCTGCTAAAATAGCAGCATTCACCGGATTCACTTTCATTGCTAATGCAACAAGCATGACAACAATTGTTCCGTCCAGCCCCCCTGCTACCGTTCCAGCAGTCTGAAAGAATTCGATATTAAATAAATCACCAATTACGAAACTGTTTAATGCTTCAACTAAGTATGTGGCGATTGCAGCACCTGCAAAAGCCCCCATCACTTTAGAGCCATATGGTGCAAAGTGAGTAAACAGTGTGAAAAATACTAAAATAACCAGCAGCAGACCAATTCCTATCAGCTCGTCAATTGTCAAAACCCCCAAATATTTATCTATAATGGTTATATTTATGAAAAGTCTTTCATGAAAATGCAATGAGATTAAGTTACCACACGAATTTTTTTTAGTCAATTTTAATTCGAGTAATTTTGTTTAACTCTATGCTAAAATGGGAACATAAATCATTATGAAATTTTGAAAAATTTCCAGGAGGATATCTTATGATAAAGTATTTAGTTAATGCCTATGTCGGCTCACAAGTTTTTGAAGGCGGGCTCAATAAAATTAAAGCTGATGGCAATATGGGGGAAGAATTTGAATCTGAATTCAACGTCAACAACGATCAAATGAAAGCAGCGGGCTACTTTGAAGCAATCGGTGCAATCTTCTTATTCCTGTCTTTCTTAGGAAAAACTTTTACACGTGCCGGTATATTTTTAATTAATGCCGTACTTGGTGTTGCTGTTGTGAAACACCTTAAAGCTGGACACGGCTATGAAGGCAGTAAAAACGCCTTGAAACTTTTCGGAATTAATACTTTGAGTTTCCTTGAAACATTCCGTAAATAATCACTAAACCTGGAGACATTCTCCAGGTTTTTTCTGTTTAACAGCTAGTATATAAGGATAAATATAAATATACGCAATTATATGGAGGGTCCATTTTGAAAAATTATAATAAACAATTTATAAACGGTGAATGGGTAAACAGCACCAGCAGTGAAACAATTGAAGTCATTAATCCTGCAACAGAAGAAGTATTCGCAACAGTTGCAAGCGGTAATAAAGAAGATGTTGATAAAGCTGTTGCCGCAGCCAACAGTGTGTATCTCGAATTCCGTCATACTCCTGTTAAAGAACGTCAAGCAATGCTGGAACGTATAGCTGATGAATACGAGAAACGTAAAGACGATTTAATAGATACTATTACAAATGAATTGGGTTCTCCGCTGAAGGTTTCTGATCAATCCCACTTCTCTGCAGGTTTAAATCATTTTAGAACTGCAGCAAAAACGCTGGACACTTTTGAATTTGAAGAACAGCGTGAAGATGCATTAATAGTTAAAGAAAGTATCGGCGTTGCAGGTCTGATTACACCTTGGAACTTCCCGACGAATCAAACTGCATTAAAACTGTCTGCAGCATTCGCAGCAGGTTCCCCAGTTGTCTTAAAGCCAAGTGAGGAAACACCTGTGACTGCATGTATTTTAGCAGAAATATTTGAAGCTGCAGAAGTGCCAAAAGGTGTCTTTAATCTGGTTAACGGTGACGGTGAAAACGTGGGTATACCACTCAGCGAACATCCCGACGTCCGCATGATGTCATTTACCGGCTCCGGCCGCGCTGGACAAAGTATTATGGAAAAATCAGCAGCTGACTTCAAAAAAGTTGCCCTTGAACTCGGCGGTAAATCTCCGCTGATTGTTCTCGACGATGCTGATTTGGATGAAGCAGCAGAATCAGCTGTAAACAGAGTCGTCAGAAATACAGGACAAGTATGTACTGCTGGAACACGTACGCTCATACCTGAAAATATGAAAGATGATTTTTTAGAAAAACTTAAAGAAAAAATTAGCGCTGTTAAAGTTGGAAATCCGCGTGAAGATGGCATTGAAGTTGGTCCTTTAATCAGTAAAAAACAATTCGACAGAGTTCAAGGTTATATAGAAAAAGGGCAGGAAGAAGGCGCCACTTTATATTACGGCGGCACTGGAAAACCTGACGGTCTGGAAAAAGGCTACTTTGTTAAACCGACGATCTTCACAGATGTTGATAACGGTATGACAATCGCTCAGGAAGAAATCTTCGGTCCAGTGATGAGTGTTATCACATATGGCGACTTAGACGAAGCGATTCGTATTGCGAACGATACTGTATACGGCTTAGCAGGCTACGTTGTAGGCAAAGATAAAGACAAACTTCAGAAAGTTGCACGTTCTATCGAAGCTGGAACAATATCAATTAATGATTGCACCGGTCCTCAAACATTACCGTTTGGCGGTTATAAACAGTCAGGTATCGGCCGTGAATGGGGCGACTACGGACTGGAAGAATTTTTAGAAGTTAAATCTATTAAAGGTTACTTCGCATAATAAAAAAGCAGGTGCTTCCAAAAGGAAGTTCACCTGCTTTTTTTACATACTTTAAGACCGGATAATCTACTTGAAGTGCCATATTCTCCGCTTCAATAAATATAAAAATGTCATAAACAAAATTAAGCAGATAACTAGGAAACTAATATTCATCAAAGATACTCCGAGCCAGCCGCCCTGCATCCAAAATACTCCGGCAGCTGTTCCTCCAACACTCGAGCCTGTATAGTAAAAAAACAAATACAGTGATGATGCCTGCGCTTTATTGCTGTGCGCAATATTGCCAACCCAGCCGCTTGTCAGTGAATGGGCAATAAAGAAGCCGAATGTGAATAATACTAAACCAATTACGATCATCCACACCGATGGTATTAAGACAACTAATAAGCCGCAAACCGCAATAATAATACCTGCATAGAGCATTACGACCTTGCCGAATTTATAAACAAGCTGCCCTGAAAACATAGAACTTAATACACCGACTAAAAAGATCAAATATACCCAGCTGACAATCGTCTGGCTGATATTAAAATCTTCAATCAGTACGAACGAAACATAATTATACAAAGACACGTTGGTACCGAGAAGTAAAAAGCCCATTATAAATAAAATAATAAGCAATGGATTTTTTAAGTGTTCAGTCAGAGATTTAAATAAATCTTTAACGTTAAATTCTCTTTTTACGAAATGTTTTGACGGTGATAAAGCGTACCAGAAAATAATCGTTGCCACTAAGCTCACAGCGCCGACACCAATTAAACCAAACTGCCAGCCCCAAAGTCCGGCTGCAACGCCTGAAAACACACGGCCAAACACCGCACCTAGCGCATTCCCGCTTATGTATAGACCCATGGCACCGGGCAGACTTCGCGGGTGAATCTCTTCTCCCAGATAAGCCATTGCGATAGAAGGGAGGCCTGCCAAAACCACACCCTGCAGAGCCCTCATGACTATAAGTGTTCCAAAGGTTGGGCTGAATGCCGTAAATATACAGAATATCGACGCCGCGAGCATCGATATTACCATTATATTTTTTCTGCCGACCGCTTCTGAAACAGAGCCAAAAATCAGCATACTAATCGCTAAAGTAAAAGTCGTTACAGATAACGATAAACTCGCAGTTGTCGGTGATACCCCGTAATATTCAGTCAAGTCCGGCAGTATCGGCTGAACGACATAAAGTATTGCAAATGTGTTGAATCCTGCAGCGAAGAATGCAAGTGCTGTCTGTTTATAATTTTTAGATCCCTGTTCTATAAAATCCAAATCCATCCCCCCCGGTAAGATTTCGTGCTGTTATTTATATACAGTCTCATCCAGCCAATCTTTAACAAGTGCAAGTTCAGTGTGATTTAATTTCTTCGGATATGTCATCATCACGAGAGGAACCCCCTCGTATCCTTCGTTAATTACTGGCTGAACGTAGCCGTAAGAAGTTAAATGAAAACCATTTTTCTCATAAAATTTTACCCGGCGGATTTGGATATCGTCATTCGGCGGTTCTACTTCCAGCACTACAGGCTTATCGCTCTGTGCTGTGTAAGCTTGCAGTGTTTTTGAACCAAGGCCGCGTGAGCGATACTTTTCATTAACTGCCAAATGCTCTAAAAAGCGGTGTGACTCATTTTGCCATTCAGCAAAAAATGCGAGAATTACTTCATCTTCTTTCAATACATAGACGTTATAAACTGAAAGATTAAGCAGCTCTTTTTGACCTTGAAAGCTTCTGATTTCAGATTTTGGGAAAGAGTCTTCCAGCAAGGCGTAAAATTGATCAAACTCTTTTTCCTTTAAAAGTTCCAGCATAGTTACACATTCTTTCAATTTAAGATTTAACATTACTATAGAACACTTTAGAACATAAAAAAAGCGGCACATATTAATGTGCCGCTTAAATCAGTCCTGAATTCTAATTATTTTGAATGTGCCTTTGCACTGATTTTTTTCAGAGTTTCACGAAATGCACTCAGCTCTTCATCGCTGAGATCAGAAAACAGACTTGCCAGCAGCTCGCTATGTTCAGGGAAAATCTCTTCAATCAGCTTGTAACCTTCTTCGGTTAAAGCAGCTTTCATACTCCGTTTATCATTCTCGTCGCGCTTTCTGTCAATGTAACCTTTTTGCTGCAATTTATCTAAAATGTACGTCGTACTCGAGTTGGCAATCAGTATACGCTCCTGGATCCGGTTAATTGGCTGTTCGCCTTTATTATATAAAAGCTCCATAACGGCAAATTCACTAATATTCAATCCGTATTGCTGCGCATCTTTTTTCACTGTTTTTTCTAAGACATCATTTGTCCGTTTAATACCGACAAATGCTTTTAAACTTTCTTCTACTCTATTCATGAAATTACTCCTCAAGCGCTTTAAATCCTACAAATTATATACTTAAAAGAAAAATGTGTCAACGCTGAACATCAATCGTCATCATCATTGTCATCGTCATAATCATCATCATCGTTGCCGTCGTCATCATCAAAGTATTCATCATCGTATTCGATGTACCTGCTGTCATACATGTTTGCATATTGCGCTGCTTCGTAGACCAGCTGTTCCATTTCTTCATAATCGTCGTCTATCTCCAGCCAGACTACTTTGTTGATATGCCCTGTAGCCCCGTTGATCGACACAAGCGCGCCTTCATCCTCGTCATTAACCTGCTGCAGTATATAATACTCCCGGGCCGTCCCGTCGCCGTTCCATGTCGAATAGACATTTACTCCGCCAACTTCACCCGCCGCAATATTAATCGCTTCCTCAGCTGTCAGTGGCTGCTTCTCGGCTGTTTCTTTGTCCGCTTCGTCAGCTGTGTCTTCCTGCTTGGTCTGCTCATTATCTTTTTTGTTATCAGATTTCTGATTTTCTTTAGACGTCTTGTCTTTATTCTCTGAGTCCGCCTTGTCTTTTTCTTCGGTGCTGGTCTCTTTAGAATCTGTATTTTCTGCAGTCTGTTCTGTATCTTTACTTTCTGAAACTGTTTCAATCCCTACAACACTTGAATCTTCGCGGTCTACTTTAATACTATGCGTTGCAGAGTTCCCTTTTAAGTTAATAACGAAATAACGGTCATCGTCTGTCAGCGATACAGAATCTACCTCTCCGCCGTATCGTTCTGTCACTACGGCACGTGCTTCATCTTCGGATATAAAATCCTGCTGATTCAGCGTCACCCACAGAATACCTATAATGATTCCTGCAGCGATGCCGAAAAACGCAAATAAAAATTTACTCCGCTTCGCCATCTCGAACCTCCTCTTTAAATATAAGTGTAAACGTTGTGCCTTCCTTAATAACGCTCTTAACCTCAATGTCGATATCATTATTCTCTGCCAGCTGTTTAGCGATCGACAGTCCTAAGCCGGAACCCCCGCTCTTACGAGTTCTTGCCTTATCGACACGATAAAACCGCGTAAAAATATCATCCAGCTCATCATTTGGAATACCAATTCCATAGTCCTGTATTGCAATAGTAATTTTTCCAGTGTCTTTTTTAATCGTGACATCAATATCTTTTTCACTATATTTATATGCATTGTCCAGGAAAATACGCAGCAGCTGCTCCAGCGCATCCGGATATACATAGACATGCGGGTTTGTATCGTCAGAAATAACGCTAATATTTCTCTTAAATACTTTCTCAAGCCTTGCTGCAACACTTTTAACCAGCTGTACAACCGGTATATGCTCCTTATCAGCACTTGTATCGCTATGCGTTACTTTAGTAAAACTTAAAAATTGTTCAGTTAAGTACTTCATACGCGTCGTTTCTTCAGAGATTGCTGTAATGCCTTCGTCGAGAAGATCCTCACGTGTCTTACCGAAACGTTCCAGCATCTTAGCGTATGAACTGATCACTGTCAGCGGTGTTTTCAATTCGTGAGACGCATTCATAATAAATGCCTGCTGATTATCATCATGTGCTTTAAGCATCAGCATCATATCATTATAAGAATCCGTCAGCATTTTCAATTCAGCAGCATCTGATTTATTCACCGGTATTGTTTTATAACGGCGGACATTTTCTGTATCATTCATTCTTCTTACCAGACGTTTAATCGGACTGATAATTAAATTGGTAATCAGCTGATTTAAAATGAATACCAGCACGATTAAAATAATAGAGGATATCACTAATATCCATTTCAGAATATTGTAGGTTTCATAGAGGAAATATACATTCTCGTAAATTTGTAAACTGTGTACTGCACCGTTTTCCCATATAACAGGCATAGATACCATGACAAAATGTTCTTCATTGTATGTCACTTCATCTGTATATTGTGAAGTGCTGTACGGCTGGTTTAATTCGAGGTAGCTTTCTTCAGTTGCAATTCTGACAAGATGATCTCCCTGTGAATTCAGCATGGTGACATAGCCATCTGACAAGGAGAAATACTGCAGTACCGTTTCACCGCTTATGCCGCTCTCTTGTGCCTGCTGCATTTCTGTAATAATATTACTGCCTCTGTTTTCCAGTTGCCCCATCTCCGCTTCAAGGGAGTAGTGTTTGTAGGAAAAATATATTAATAAGTTTGAAAGTATAACGACTATGGCAATCATCACCGTCGTATACAACTGTATTTTTGTACCAAGTTTCATATAGCTAGTCCTTTATTATATAACCAATGCCGCGCACACTGGAAATAAGTGATGGTTTGGAGTCATCCAATTTTTTTCGAATATACCGGACATATACATCCACTGTATTAGTATCGCCAAAATAATCATAACCCCATACAGCATCGATAATCTGATCGCGGGACAATGCCTGATTTTTATTGTTTATAAGATAAAGAAGCACGTCGTACTCTTTTTGAGTCAGATATACAAGTTTTCCATTGCTGTATACTTCTCGGGCCAGCGGTTTAATCAGCAAATGGCGATGTTTAATTTCTTCGGTTTTCACTTCGTTTGTCGAAACAGATTTTAAATGTACACGGATTCTCGCAAGCAGCTCTTCGACTTCAAAAGGCTTGGTCATATAATCATTTGCACCGGAATCTAATCCGCTCACCTTGTCCATGACAGCATCTCTTGCTGTAAGCATTATAATTTTTATTCCTGAATCTTTTTGTCTGATCCGTCTGAGCACTTCCAAACCATTCAGCTGCGGAATCATGACATCCAGCAAAATTAATGAGAAGTCTCCTGAATCATATTTTTCAAGTGCTTCTTTGCCAGTGTATGCTATGTCTACTTCGTACTCTTCAAATTCAAGTTCGAGCTGAACGACACGAGCAATTTTTTCATCATCTTCCACTATTAAAATTTTCTCCATGATATCTCCTCACAATATTTATTAATTATTGTAATTATACCATGTACATTACTGCTTCTGAATCTAATCGATTTTAAAATAACGTCCCGAGGGACGTTATGTGTTAATCATCCAGTTCTGTTACTTGTCCGGATTTTGCATCTATTTTAACTTCTGTATCATTGATTTCAAATTCGAATTCAAAATCATCCACATCGTACTGCCAGTCTCTGACTTCACCATTCACATTCTCTTTAGCAAGTTTCACAGCTTCTTCAAAAGAAATGATTTGTTCTTCATGAGCTGCTTCTAATTTTTTAAAGCCGCGGTCGTTATTATCATCGTCACGCTCTTCTTCAAGTACAGAGAAGTCTTCGCTGTCGAGCTTCACTTCGTACTCTTCATTTTTATTTTCAAGTTGTACTTCATAGTAATATCTGCCGTCATCTTCTTCATAAGTGATGCTCTCTAAAATACCATCGAAGTTTTCTTTTGCAGTTGTAATTGCTTCTTCTGCACCGTCATCTTTAAATGCATCTGCTAAATCCGTGCTGCCTTTTTTATTTTCAGCTTGCTTGTCTGTGCTGTTCTGTGCTGATTCGTCATCATCACGGTCGTCTTCACCTTGGTTATCTCTATCGTCTTCTCCATCATCATCGCGATCATCTCTGTCATCGTCACGGTCCATATCCTGCTCAATTACACTTAAATCTTCTGAATTAAGTTTTACGTTGAAATCTTCATCACCATTTTCAATTTCAATCTCGTAATAATACACACCGTCGTCTTCATCGTATTCAACTTCAGTCACAGTACCGTCAAATTCTTTAAGTGCCTTATCTACCGCATCCTGTGCTGACGTTTCTGCATTTGCTTTTTCATCTTCCTGAACAGTTACAGTCCCGCTTCTTTCTTCTGTTTCCCATTCCATATCATCTGCACTCGCGCTGCCGTCCGTACTGCATGCTCCTAAAATTAACGCTGCTGCCAATGTCCCGCCGATAAATAAACTTTTGTGCTTCTTCATTTATAATCATCCTCCATTTTTTGTTTCCCGTTTTTTCGGGGTTTGTTTTATTTGTTACTCATAGTATATCCGGGCTGAACTAATGGACAGTTAAACAATTATTAAAGGATGATTAAAAAATGACAGCCTTATTTTAATTCCTGCAATAAAGACAGCGCTTGTGTATCTTCAGCTTTTTTAAGAGTTCTTAAGGCTCTCCGTATTATAAACGGAGACGTTTGGTTCATATGTGCTTTAAGAAAGGCAATCACTTTATCTGGATATTCTTTTGAAATATCATTTAAATGATTTGCTGCAGATTTTTCTACATATCTGGACGGATCATTTAAAAATGGTTTCAGTATTTTTAAATTTTCGTTTACATCATTTTTTAAATAAGGCAGTTTTTTCGCCCACGGCAGCCGAGGTCTCGTACCTTCTGTGACCAGTCTCCTTAAGTGAGCATCATTGCTCACTTCCCATCTCTTTAAAACTTTCTCCATCTTTTCATAATTATTTAAAATAAACGGACGCACAGCAAATTCCGACGAATGCCGTTTTGTTATTTCCTCCATTGCCTTGATTGACTGATCAAAATCTTCTTGTCCGTACATTTCAACAAACTTGGACAATGCTCTGAAGTAGTGTGTTTTTTCAACGGGGAAATAAAATTCCTCATTTTCTTCGCCGAGTACTTCTATAATAATATCTATTGCTCGGGAATAATCATTCGGTAAGTATTCTCTCAACTGCTCTGAGAATACTTGAATTCTTTCTGACATACGGCCGTCTTCAATTTTTATAACGGTATTGTCAACAAATGCTTTACTGTCGAATTCAGGATATACTTGGCTGATATTTTCAGCATATCGTTCCGCCAGGTCTTTATCGTAGTAGTCTTTCATTAATTTTTTTGTGCTCATACTCTTCACCTCTATAGATAAGTATAAAAAAAGAGTTCCTATTTTCATAGGAACTCTGCTGTTTCTCTTTAGCTGATATACGGTATTATACCGAGTCCGTGACAGCCGACACCGCCGTGCACGCCAAGTGCCGGTGTTAAATAGCCGACACGGCAAGTAACGCCCGGATACATATTTTCAAATCTTTTCTTAAGCTGCTCTGCTTCTTCAGGAATGTCACCGTGAGCAATGGCAATTTTAAGTTTGCCGTTAAATTTGTCCAACGCTTCTTCAATCAGTGATTCCCATAATTTAATCACGCGGCTTTTCGTACGTACTTTATCATACGGTTTAACTTTGCCGTCTTCAGCAAAGTAAACAATCGGTTTAATTTTAAAGAGGCTGCCGATAAAAGCACTCCCCGCACCAAGACGCCCGCCTTTTACTAAATAGTTCAAATCATCGACGGCTAAGTAGATACGCGAGTCATCAACAAGTGCTTCAACTTGTTTGACAGTCTCCTCTACAGAGACACCTTTTTCTATTTGCTCGATCGTCTGTTGTAAAAAGTGTTCCATAATAAACGATGTCCCATTTGAATCAATTAAATAATAGTCTAACTTGCCTTCTTCTTTGTATTCACTTAAAACCATTTCAGCACTTTGATATGTGCCGCTGATACCGCTGCCGATATGAATAGCAATCACTGTATCATAGCCATGTGAAATAATCTGATCCAGCACTTCATAGTATTCACCGACTTGAGGCTGAGATGATTTAGGAATGTCTTTTTCTGTCCCCAGACGCTGATAAAATGATTTCAAAGACGCTTCGTCTGTCGTATCTTTAAAAATCGTTCCGTCTTTATATGTTACAGATAAATGCACCTGAAATACATCTGATCGTGCAGCAAGTTCGTCATTTAAACTTGCAGTGCTGTCAACGATATACGCAATCTTCATGGTCCTGCCTCCTACTGTGTTTTCCCTTGTTATCTTATAGTAAGTATAATAAAAAACGAACTATAAGTATATTAATATCGTTTGCGTATTTATATAAAGAAATTCACCATAGACAATTGACTGAAATTTATGTAAACTCTTTATATCTTGTTTATATTTCAAATTCATATAAACAGGTCTTAAATACATATTATTATGGGAGGGTTTTCATTTGTCAGACAAAACAGAGAAAAAAGGGTTTTTCCATAAATTCCTGGATGTCATCGAACGCGTCGGAAATAAATTGCCGGATCCGTTTGCACTCTTTATTGGTTTAGCATTTCTAATCATCATTATTTCATGGATATTCAGTTTATTCGATGCCTCGGTAATTCATCCAGGCAATGGTGAAGAACTGCCTATCAACAGTCTTCTATCAGGAGCAGGACTTCAGTTTATACTGACATCTATGCTCGATAACTTTACAGGTTTCGCACCGCTTGGACTTGTATTATCAATGATGCTCGGTATCGGGTTAGCTGAAAAAGTCGGCCTCCTTGATTATGCAATTCGAAAAACAATCTTAAAGTCACCGCCGTTTCTAGTGACATATACTGTAGTTTTTGTCGGTATAATGGGTAACCTTGCGTCAGATGCCGCAGCTGTTATCATCCCGCCGCTCGGTGCACTCGTATTCTATAAATTAGGCAGACACCCGCTTGCAGGTCTTGCTGCAGGTTTCGCTGGTGCCGGTGCCGGTTTTACAGCAAACTTATTTATCGCCGGTACAGATGTTCTCTTATCTGGTATTTCTACAGAAGCTGCCCGTCTGATCGACGATACAATCGTTATCACACCAGTTGATAACTGGTATTTCAATATTATCTCAGTATTCATGCTGACAATTATCGGTGGACTGCTGACATCACGCTTTGTCGAACCTCGTCTTGGGAAGTATAAGGGCGATGGTCTTGAAGATGAAAATGAAGAGGAACTTCCCAATGCTAAAAAAGGTCTTATTGCAGCAGTGATTACAGGTCTCGTATATTGGGGCATTATCGTCGTTGTGATTTTCCTGCCAAACAGTCCGCTGACCAACGAAGAAGGCGGAATAATACCTTCACCATTTATCGACGGTATCGTTCCAATCATACTGATCTTCTTTATTTTAATCGGCTTGGCCTTTGGTATTACAACAGGCAAAATTAAATCGACTAAAGATGCAACATACTATATGACTGAATCCATTAAAGATATGGCTGGATATATTGTTCTTGTTTTTGCGATTGCTCAGTTTATCGCTTACTTTAACTGGAGTAACCTTGGAACATGGCTTGCTGTTAACGGAGCAGAGTTCCTTGAAAGCGTAGAATTTACAGGGCTCGGTTTAATTATCGGCTACGTTATCTTCACTGCTCTACTTAACTTCCTGATTACTTCAGGTTCTGCTAAATGGGCAATTGAAGCACCAATATTTGTACCGATGTTCATGCAGCTTGGATATGACCCGGCCTTTACACAGGCAGCTTACCGTATCGCCGATTCATCAATTAACATCGTTACACCGCTGTTCCCATATATGGTTATTATTCTGGCGTTTATGAAACGGTACGATAAGAATGCGAGTATCGGTACATATATGTCACTGATGCTTCCGTACTCAATCGTCTTCCTGATCGCTTGGATTATCCTGCTCGGTGTGTTCTACTTCACAGGATTACCATTAGGTCCAGGTGCATACACGTTCTTAGAAGACAGAGTTCAATAATTTAATCTGGAGATGATTTTCAGTGTCATTACACAAACAGCTTATAGAATGGCGGAGAGATTTCCACCGTCACCCTGAGCTTGGTTTTTTAGAAATGCGAACTTCAACAATCGTTGCTGATACGCTTGTGAAATTAGGCTATGATATTAAAATTGGCCGCCAAGTAATGAATCCTGATTTTACGATGGGTAAACCTTCTGATGAAGAAACTAAAGCACATTACGAATGGGCTAAAGAAAATGGTGCAGTTCTCGAATATCTCGATCAGGTGTCCGAAGGTTACACCGGCATCGTAGCAACTCTCGATACCGGGCGTGAAGGACCCACTGCAGCTTTTCGCGTAGATATGGATGCACTTCCTATTTATGAGTCTGAAGACAGCAGTCATGTCCCCCTTAAAGAGGGTTTCCGCTCAGTAAACAACGAAATGCATGCCTGCGGACACGACGTGCATACGTCAATCGGTCTCGGTCTCGCCACGCTGTTAATGGAACACAAGGATACGATAAACGGAACGATTAAACTCCTGTTCCAGCCGGCTGAAGAAGGCACACGCGGTGCACGTTCAATGGTTGAAGCAGGTGTTGTAGATGATGTGGACTATTTCGTCGCTTCCCATATCGGAACAGGCGTGCCATATAATCATTTTCTTGCTTCGAACAACGGTTTTCTTGCAACTTCTAAAATAGATGTTACTTTTAAAGGCGTATCATCACATGCGGGCGGTCAGCCTGAAGAAGGTAAGAATGCCATGCTCGCTGCAGCAAATGCCGTAATTAATCTAAATGCTATCCCGCGCCATTCGGGCGGTGCAACACGCATTAACGTTGGGGAACTGCATGCAGGCAGCGGAAGAAATGTCATTGCTGGCAGTGCAAATCTTAAAATCGAAACACGAGGTACTACTGCCGAGCTCAATGATTACATGAAGCAGTACGCTGAATCCATAATTAAAGGTGCTGCACAAATGTTCCAGGTGGAAAGCACTATGGAAACGGTCGGCGAAGGTACAAGTGCCAAAGGGTCGACAGCACTTGCAGAGGTACTCGTTAAAGCAGCAGATAGTGCAAGTCTGACAACTTCACTTGAAGAGAATAAACCGAGCGGCAGTGAAGATGCGACATTCTTCATCAATCGTGTACAGGAACGCGGCGGACTGGCTTCCTACTGCATTTTCGGTACTGATCTTGCTGCCGGCCATCACAATGAGAAATTTGATATTAATGAAGACAGTATGGCACCTGCAGTTCAAACTTTACTTACTGCAGCCCAGCTGCTTACAAATGAATTTTAGTTAATAGTTAATTATTAAAGAGATAAAATCATAATGATTTTATCTCTTTTTTTGTTTATTCCCTCTCTAGATGGCTATGTATAAAGTAATACTTATGACACTGATAACTTATACTTAGAATTTTACTGTTGAACTGTTAAGTGTAGATTGTTATTATTTAGACGTTGTGTCAAAAAATTTAATAAAGGAGTGAAGTAATGACAAATCATTCGTCATCGTCTGAGAAGTCAAATAAAATTTCTTATGTTTTCGTATTCGCAGCAATAATCGTTGGATTGCTAGTTATAATAGGTGCTATTTTCCCCGACAAATTCGGTGAAATTTCAGGCGCAATTTCAGGATGGGTAACTACATACTTCGGCTGGTATTATATGATACTCGTCACAGTCATTGTATTCTTTTGTATTTTCCTCATATTCAGCCCAATCGGCAAACTTAAATTAGGTCTGCCTGATGATGAACCTGAATTTAGTACAATTTCTTGGATCACTATGCTGTTCAGTGCAGGAATGGGGATCGGGCTCGTGTTTTACGGTGCCGGAGAACCAATGGCTCACTTTATGTCGCCGCCTACAGCAGATCCTGGAACAACAGAAGCTTTAGCTGAGTCTATGCGCTCAACTTTCCTGCACTATGGTATCCACGCCTGGGCTATTTACGGTATCGTTGCTTTAGCACTGGCATACTCAAGTTTCAGAAAAGGGGAAGTGGGTCTATTATCAAAAACACTCCGTCCTCTATTCGGTGATTTAGTCGATGGCTGGCTCGGAATTGTCGTAGATGTACTCGCAGTATTTGCAACAGTTATCGGTGTTGCCGTATCTCTTGGTATTGGTGCAATGCAGATTAACGGAGGGTTAAACTACCTTTTCAACGTTCCTGTCGGTTTAACATCTCAAGCAGTAATTATTGCCATCGTAACTGTACTGTTCTTAATCAGTGCATGGAGCGGACTCAGTAAAGGGATCCAGTATTTAAGTAACTTAAACATGATTCTCGCAGGTCTCCTGTTCGTCATCATTTTGATCGTTGGGCCGACAATGCTCATTCTGAACGTGATGACTACCGGAACTGGCGGTTACTTAACTTCTTTCCTTTACAACAGTTTTGACGTTGCACCTTTAAATGGACAGAAACAGGAGTGGCTGAGTACATGGACGATTTATTACTGGGGCTGGTGGATGAGCTGGAGCCCATTCGTCGGTATATTTATCGCTCGTGTTTCTAAAGGCCGTACAATCAGAGAGTTTATTATTGCAGTACTTATGGTGCCGACTCTAATCGGTATTATCTGGTTCAGCGTATTCGGTATTACCGGTATTTCAACTGGTCTTGAAAATACAGAAATATTTAATATGGCGACCGAAGTACAGCTGTTCGCTATATTTGATCAGCTGCCAATGGGTACAATATTATCATTACTCGCTATTTTATTAGTATCATCATTCTTTATCACATCTGCAGACTCGGCTACTTTCGTACTCGGAATGCAGACATCGCACGGTGACCTTACACCTTCCAGCAAAACTAAACTTGTATGGGGTATTGCACTGTCAGCGATTGCATTTACACTGCTCGCTGCAGGTGGAGAAACAGGATTAAACGCTCTCCAGTCTGCCGCAATTATCGCAGCTCTGCCGTTTAGTTTAGTCGTTATTTTAATGATGGTTGCCTTTTACAAAGATGCAAACAATGAACGTAAATATTTAGGGTTATCTATTACACCTAACAAAGAGCGTATGAAAAATTATAAAGAAAGCTCTCTTGAAGATTACCATGAAGAACTCGATGCTTATGCTGATGAAGATAAGCCGAGAGGTGTATAATATTTAAAAACAGCAGTGACTTTTTAGTCACTGCTGTTTTTCTATGTCTATTGAAGTTTTCCCTGCGCTGCAATATCGATTTCTTTTACTACTTCATCATCATTAATTAAGTATGCCTTATGATACAAGTTTGAAACCGGGCATATGTGATTGGGAATAATACGGACTTTATCGCCGATATTAACTTTTTCACTAAAATCCCGATTATATATAATCGCATGTTCATCAAATACACCGTGAACGTGGACACCTTCAAATTCTTTGATTTTACCAAAACCTTCAGTTGCAGTCAGTCCTTTCGATCTAGACTGGGCGGTTAAACCTTTAGCTCCAACATCAGTAATCACACGTTCTTTAGTCGGTTTGCTGATTACGGTTGTCAGTACACTTGCTGCAGAATGTGCGTATGAATCAATGGCATTAGACTGTGAACCATCCATCAGTATATAAGTTCCCGGTCTGATTTCTGTGACCCCTTCAGGTATATCGAAACCAAACATAAATGGCGGTGTCGAGCCTATGCTGACTGTTTTTACATCAAAGTCCATATCTCTCGCCACATTTGCAAAATGCAGCGTACGCGTGGTTGCTGTCATAAATAAATCATAACAGTCTTCCTTATCAACTGCTTTATAAGTGTGACCATCATGTGAGAATATCCCTTTAAACTCTACATTTTTAGACGCACGAATACTGTTTAACAGTAATTTATAATCAATTTCTTCAATAATACCGGAGCGTTCTTCACCAACTTCGATTTCAATGAGTACCTGCGCTTTTTTAGAGGCACCTTCAAATACTTCATCGATTTCTTCTATATGATGAATACTGTCCACTCCGAAGGAAACATCAACCTGCTCAGCCAGCTTTTTAATTCTTTCAAGTTTTTGCTTGCCGACGATCTGGTTCGCAATGAATATATTATCCAGTCCGTAAACTGCCATAATTTCCGCTTCACCAACTTTGGCGACTGTAATTCCTGTGGCACCATGTTCTTGCTGCTTCAGTGCTAAATGCGGCATCTTATGTGTTTTCGTATGCGGCCGCAGCTGAACATTTTGCTTTTTAGCATAAGCACCCATGTACTCAAGGTTTTTATTCAGCACAGTTTCATCAATAAGTAATGCAGGTGTATCTATGTTTTTATAATTCATTCTTATATCCCCTTTAATTACATAAGATTTCATCGTCATGGTCGTGGTGTTTACACTCTACTTGAACTGTTACGTGATCGATACTTTCATGTTTCATACGTTCTTCTAAGCGCTGAATAATCTTTTGAGTTTCATGAACGTTCAGCATTCCATTCACGACGATATGCGCACTCATCGCATTCACTCCGCTCGTAATACTCCAAATGTGTATATGATGGGCATCTTCAACACCTTCTACACTGTTAATCTTATCGATAATCCCATCAAAATCCACATTTTCCGGAACACCTTCCATAAGTACGTTCAGCGACTGTTTCAGTATTCTGTAACCGCTGATTGAAATTAACACTGCCACAATTACACTTGCTAGCGGATCCATGATTCCCCATCCGAAAAACATAATGGATAAGGCAGCAATAATTGCTGCAATTGAACCGAGCAAGTCTCCGAGAACGTGCATCAGTGCCCCTTTCATATTTAAATTATCATGTGTATCCCCTGACATCAGGATTTTTGCTACCGCAAGATTAACCAGGAGACCGAGTACTGCGATAACCAGCATTCCTGTCGTTGCCACTTCAGGCGGGTTAATGAAACGTCCAGCTGCTTCTATAACGATAAAAACTGCGATAACAATGAGGGTTACACCATTAAAAACAGCGGCAAGTATTTCAAACCTTCTGTAGCCGAAAGTGCGCGCTGTATCCGCTGCTTTCTCACCCATTTTAAAGGCAGCAAGGGCCACGGCAAGTGAAATCGCATCACTCAGCATATGACCGGCATCGGATAACAGTGCCAGGCTGTTTGTCAGCACACCGCCTGCTACTTCAACAATCATAAATGAGACGATTAATATTAAACTGATGGTCAATGCTCTTTTATTCGCACCATGTGTATGGTCATGATGATGACTGTGTGCATGTTCTTCCATATACTTCACCCCGCTCTGTGTCTAATTTGACTATTATTTTTGCTGTTTCACGTGTAATATATATTTTAACATAACACAAGAAGGTGTAATTTTTATGAAGAAAAAATATCAGCTCTACTTATTATATAGCAGTATTTTCCTAGTTTTTCTAGGAATTAGTCTCGTCATCCCTGTTATGCCGTCAATTATGAACGAACTGAATATAAGCGGTGCCGTCCTCGGCTACTTAACTGCTGCATTCGCATTTACACAGCTGATTTTCTCACCTTTTACAGGACGTGCCGCTGATAAGTTCGGCCGTAAAATCATTATTGTCATCGGCCTTTTCATATTCGGCTTTTCTGAACTTCTTTTCGGCTTCGGGAAAACAATTGAAGTTCTGTTTATTTCAAGAATGCTCGGCGGCCTGGCTGGGGCATTTATTATGCCTGCTGTTACTGCCTTTATCGTTGATTTAACGACAGATAAAAACAGAGCCCGCTCACTCGGTTATATGACCGCAGCTATAAACTTCGGTTTTATTATCGGTCCGGGTATCGGCGGGGTGCTCGCTGAAATCAGTACACGGCTGCCATTTTTCGTCGCAGCTGCCCTCGGCCTGATCGGTGGAATCTTATCTATATTTATGCTGACAGAACCTAAAAAAGTAACGGAAGTTGCTGCAGATAAAACCGAAGTAACGACAAGTAATTTCAAACGCTTATTTACACCGATATTTTTCATTGCTTTTCTCGTTATCTTTATCGCGTCATTTGGTCTTGCCTCATTTGAATCATTCTTCAGTTTATACTTTGACCGCAAGCTCGGATTTACACCTTCTGATATCGCTATTGCCATTACCGGCGGTGCAATGATTGGCGCCTTTGCACAAATCGTACTGTTTGAACCGCTCATCCGGCGTATCGGTGAACTGAACATTATTAGAGCAGCCATTATATATACAGCGGTGCTGGTTTTTGTCATTACATTTTTAGATTCATATTGGAGTGTTATGGCCGTTGCTTTTATTATTTTCATCGGTTTCGATCTAGTCCGTCCTGCAGTAACAACATTCCTGTCTCATATTGCCGGGAATAATCAGGGTTTTGCAGGCGGTATGAACTCATTCTTTACGTCGCTTGCCAATGTTATCGGTCCGGTACTTGCTGGTATTCTGTTTGATATCAATATGGACTTCCCTTATTACTTCAGTGTGGTCATTCTCTTGATTGGATTTATTATTACCGTGTTTTTCTGGAGAGATCCAAGGAAGGTATAATGTCATTCAAAAGTCTGAATTACGCGTTACATCGACGTTACAGCATGTCAAAAGCTTTTAATTCCCCTCCAAGCTGTGCAATAATGTTTAATGGAATGAAAATATAAAAACATTTTTTGCATATTACTGGAGGGTCATATTCATGAAAGACGAAATTGTAGATGTAACGATAATCGGCGGAGGACCGACCGGTTTATTTTCTACTTTTTATGCGGGCATGAGACAAATGTCTGTAAGACTTATAGATAGCCTGCCTGAACTCGGCGGCCAACTGACGGAACTATATCCTGATAAGTATATTTACGATGTCGGTGGATTCCCTAAAATACTCGCAAAAGACCTGGTTTCAAATCTTGTGACGCAGGCGCAGTATGCTGAACCAGATCTTCACCTTGGTGAGACAGTGCAGTCATACGAGCGTGAAGACGATCACTTTATCTTAAAAACAGATCAGGGTGAATATTTAACCAGAACAATTTTAATCACTGCCGGTGTCGGTGCTTTCCAGCCGCGTAAAATCGGTTTGGATAATGAAGCTGATTTCGAAGGCACATCACTACAATACGCGGTTAAAGACATCGAAAAATTCAGAGACAGAGATGTCGTTATTCTAGGCGGCGGAGACTCTGCCCTCGACTGGGCACTGATGCTGCAGGAACATGCAAAATCAGTTACACTCGTCCACCGCAGAGAACGCTTTACTGCTCATGAAACGAGCGTACAGCAATTAATGGACTCACCTGTAAATGTTAAAACTTCACTGAATGTCACTGAACTTAAAGGTGAGAACGGACAGATTGAAGAGTTAGTACTGACTGCAAAAGACGGTACTGAAGAAGTGATTAAAGCGGATCAGCTGATCGTAAACTTCGGTAATATTTCGTCACTTGGACCATTAAAAGAATGGGGCATGGAGCTTGAGAAAAACTCTATCCAAGTTAATGCTCATATGGAAACGAACATCCCGGGTATTTTTGCAGCCGGTGATATTACAACATTCGAAGGCAAAGTAAAACTGATTGCTACCGGCTTCGGAGAAGCACCAGTCGCTATATCATATGCTAAATCGTCATACGATCCAAAATCACGTGTTCAGCCGAAACACAGTACGAGCGTGTTTAAACAAGATTAGTTGAAAAAGACCTTATGCAAATGCATAAGGTCTTTTTATGTTTCATGTGAAACTGTGAATTTTAACCTGTGACTAATCTGAGCCCAATCACTGCAATAATAATCATCGATAAATACATAATTCTTTTATAACTTGCAGACTCTTTATAAAAAATGATGCCGATTAAAGCACTGCCAACAGTACCAATCCCTGTCCATACTGCGTACGAAACGCCGAGCGGTATTGTTTCCATTGCCATGCTGAGCAGAGCGAGACTGATTGGAAAACCGATAAGAAGCGTTAACCAGCCGCTTATTTTTTTACCCTGACCGATGAGTGACATACCTGTCACCCCAGCTACTTCCATCAATCCTGCGAGTATTAATATTATCCAGCTCATTTAACATCCTCCTCATGATCTGTGACAGTTTTCAAACCAATAACTCCAATGACCAGTAATGCAACAAACAGAATGATGCCAATATTAAAAGTTCCGCCGAACACAATAATATCTACAAGTACTGTGCCTACTGCCCCAATTCCAACAAATACTGCGTAGACTGTACTGGCAGGCATTTTTGTTGAAACGTAAACTAAAAGACCAAAACTGACACAGACAGCCAGTACTGTTAAACTCCACTCAAGCCCTGAATCAGCATATTTTAATCCTGTCGCCCAGCCGATTTCAAACAAGGCAGCGATAATTACGAGTATCCACATAATATTTCTCCTTTAAATAAATCCTCATAAGATTAAGAATAAAAAAGGCCCGGGAGAATAACTTTCGTTACTCTCCCAGGCTTTTATCCTTCCGTGTACCGGAACTTCTGCCCGGCATCCTCTCTCGGTCCAGACTTAATAATTTAACGGAACCCTAGAGAACTTCTTATTCAGTTGATTTTATCTTAAAATATATTATTCTAAAAGTCAAACTCAGAATTCATGCTGATCACACCGTAATGTACTTTACTCGTTTTTCTAATGTGCTGTTTAAATCCAAATTCTTCAAATCTTGTGCTCCTAAAATGATCTTTCAGTACTACTTTTCTACGGGCAACACGCTTGGCTTCATCCACAGCTTCTTTGTTTAAACTTTCATTATGCGTGACCTTTTCAATTGCCCTTAAACTTTGAGAACTGCTGATTTCGGATGTGAACATCGGATCAAAATATACTATATCAAAACTGTTATCAGAACATGTTTTCAAATAGTCTGTATAGTCTTGATGAATTGTCTCGACACGGCGCATCGCATCATCAATTTCTTTTATATTTGTATCGTATGATGCCAGCCCTTCCCGCGTGGTTAGATATATAATAAAACTGCGCTCAAGGGCAATCACTTTACCTGCTGGTCCTGCCGCTAAACTGGCAATGACACTGTCTGCAGCGAGTCCCATTGTACAGTCCAAAAATGACATTCCCGACTCCAGCTCTGCCGCTTCAATAAGTGCATCTTTTTCCTTATTTAACAAACGTTTGGCACGGACTAAAGCAAAATTGGGATGATACTTTACAGCGACTTTTTCTTTCGGCGAAATACTTATCTCGTCATTCCCTACCACTATAATATCGTCATCGTAATGGGTCTTCATCTCTTCTACCGCACGTTTTTTTCGCATTACAAACTTTATATTATAACGCCTAGCGATATCTTTCGCTTTACTGAGCGTTTCATCGTTATAGCGGCCGCCTGTTGTCACTATCATCATCGTTCTCCGTTCTTTATATTATCTTTGTACGACCAGTGTAACATGGTATGATTAAATTAAATCAGATAATTGGAGGATGGACAATGACCTTAAAAAAGAAATTGAATGAATCAGAGCAGGCTGAATTACTAAATGCTTTAGAATCCCGTTTCAATACTCATAAAGAACGTCACGAAAATATATCTTTTGAGGATATCTCATCAAAATTAAATGATAAGCAGCTTCTTGTACTGCACAATATGGAAGCAACAGAAGGCGAACCTGATGTTATAGCGCTGGACGGCGAACTGTATTTTATAGACTGTTCAAAAGAAAGTCCTAAAGGACGCCGAAGCATATGCTACGATCGTGCGGCGCTTGAGGCCAGAAAGAAACATAAGCCTGAGAATACTGCTGTTGATCTGGCAAAAGAAATTGGCGCAGATTTACTGACAGAAAATGATTACAGACAGCTTCAGCAGTATGGTGACTTTGACTTGAAGTCATCTAGCTGGGTCGACACACCTTCAGATATACGAGCGCTCGGCGGCGCTCTATTTTGCGATAAAAGATATAACACAGTATTCCTTTACCATAACGGTGCTGATTCATACTACGGCGCCCGCGGTTTCAGAGCAAAATTAAAAATTTGACAAAAAAAGACGGCGATGCCGTCTTTCTTTATTTATCTTCAATATATTCTTTTATAGCTGCTGCCTGGTTATATTCTGTATCTTTTGCAGAATACAGCAGCGTAACATTATGACCGTCTGAAGCTTTTTTAATATCGTCTACAAGATATTGATGCTCTTTTAATTCTTTTTTGTATTTCTTTTTAAACGCTTCCCACTTATCAGGATCATGGTCAAACCATTTTCTCAAATCTGTTGACGGCGCGATATCTTTATACCACTCATCGTGCTGCAAATCTTCTTTTTTAATACCTCTCGGCCATACACCATCAACTAAAATACGTTTGCCGTCCTGTTCTGAAACGTCATCATAGACACGCTTAATTTTCAGCATTATCTCATCTCCGAATAATATAATATATTATTCTCTACCCGTCTTTTCTCGTTTCATTCATTGCTTCTTCTCTGGTTTTATTTAAAATCATATAATCCAATTCTTCTTTAGACATAGATTTAAGTGTTTTGTATTTGGTCATCAGGAATATAGCCCCGATAATGATCCAGGCAAGCAGTGCATAGTAGGACGGCAGCGATAATGCTGCTGGAGAACCCGGGAATAAGAGCAGAACTAAAAATACCAGCGAAATAATAATACCCATGGCACCAAATATTACATAGGTCGTATTTTTATGTTCCCTGCGGCTGAAGAATTTAACTGTCACTGCACTCGTTGCCAGGAAGGCAACCGATACACCTACTGAAGACATATCAACAATCCAGTTCAAGGCAGTTCTGCCAAGCCAAGGTGCAATCAGACATACTATCAGAACAAACAGCACAGCGTAATGCGGTGTTTTGTTTTTCTTGTGTACTTTTGCAAATATAGCAGGAACGAAGTTTGCACGCCCCATAGCAAAAATCAATCGTGATGATGACATATAGAAGCCGTTTAAACCTGTAAATACACCAAATGAAATTGAAAACGCCAAGACCACCATACCGATAGTTCCCATGGAAGACTGGACTACAGAGCCCGTTACCCAGACGGCACCACCCATAGCGTTCTGGTCAGGGTATATCCATGATGTCACTAAAATCATAGCAACATAAGTTAAGATCGACGCAATAATACCAAAGACGATTAATTTAAATGTTTTGTCAGGACTGAATTTGAACTCTTCAGCTGCCTGAGGGATATTATCAAAACCGACATACATCCACGGTGCAATTGCAACAATTAGAATAATAGAAGTCCATACACCGGATTCTTCATTAAAAAGCGGTGCAGCATTTTGCAGAGAAAATTCTCCAGTAAAGAATGATGTCAGGAACAGACCAGCCACAACCAGAGCCATAAATAGACAGAAAATGAATTGAAGATTTCCTGATAACCCTGACCCTTTCATACTGATCCAGGCAAATATTATAAGTATTAAGGAAGAAAGAATAACTTCCATTATATAAACGTCCCAGCCTGCAATCGTATATAGATAACCAACTTCTAAAAAGTCAGGCAATACAAACTTAAACAGTAAACTAAAGGCACTCGCGTTAAGTGCGACGACACATATATAACCTAAAACTAAAAACCATGATGCGATAAAGGCACTGAATTTCCCAAAACCTGCATAGGTAAATGCAAATTCTCCCCCTGAAACAGGAAATTTAGCTGTTAATGCACCGTAGCCAACCGCTATAATCAGCATCAGCAAGCCGCCGATTGTAATACCAAGCGTCGCACCGAGCGTACCGGATGAAATCAGCCAGTCTCCCGGAAGTATAAACGCTCCCCACCCAATCGATGAACCATAAGCGATGGCCCATATAAAACGTTTTGACATCGTATTATCTAATTCTGTTCTCGTCTGGTTTTTGGCAGACATTTTTCCAACTCCCAATTTTTATTCATTTCTTGTCCATAAGTATCCCATAGTAAAAATCCAAGTGCTAGTATTTTTGAACTTTACCTATATTTCTGCACCTATTTCTTTACTCACTCCCCCCTCATTATAGAAAACGTTTTCATGATTTACAAACTATTTTCTGGATTCTTTTGTGTGTAAAATATACGGATAATTAACATTATTTATGATTACGTCAGGAGACAAAATTATGCTTATCGCGTTTCTGCACGGTTTTATATTATCAGCTGGGCTCATACTGCCGCCGGGTGCTCAAAACGTCTTTTTAATTAACCAGGGGGCCAATCAGAAGAAATTTATCCATGCTTTGCCTGCCATTGTGACTGCCGGACTCAGTGATACATTATTGATTATTTTCTCGGTGGCTGGCGTATCTTTAATTATTCTGTCTATACCTGCTCTGCAGCTGACTATGTATATTATTGGATTTATATTTTTAATGTACATAGCAGTTTCTCTATGGTTTACTAAAGCTGACACGTCATCTCATGCACCTGTTCTGCTCACACCTTATAAACAGGCTGCGTATGCACTTTCAGTTTCTTTATTAAATCCCCATGCCATATTAGATACTGCAGGGATTATCGGAACAAACTCTACAGCTTACACCGGGACAAATCTGATTATCTTTACTGTTTCCTGCATCTTTGTATCATGGCTGGCATTTATAATACTTGTTCTGATCGGCAGAATCATTGGCCGCATTGATAAAAACGGCTCGATTACTTTTTGGATCAATAAACTATCTGCAGCGGCAATTTTTGTTATTGCCTGCTTTATTTTCTTGAATATTATTAAAATGCTTTAAGGCGGTGTTCTTATGACTCAGATTCCCAATATCGGCAAACCTGCAGCAAGTGCTCTTGAACACATCGGTATCACACAGCTGGAAGAGTTAACCCAGTTCGATGAGAAGAACCTGTTAAAACTCCATGGTCTTGGTCCCAAAGCAGCTCGTATTCTAAAAGATGCGCTCCAGACATCCGGTTTGAAATTTAAAGAAGAGGAACAGCTCACTTATTCGCCGGATTTTTTAATCTCCGGTTCTCTTTGCTGCAATAACGCACCGAAAAGAGAAGTCATACGCGATTTTTTAATCCTTGCTTATATGAACGATAAAAAAGCTGAAGCTCTGCTGGTTACAGAAATGCTTCTGCCGAAGCTGCCTTCGCAGATTACAGCGCTTCATATTTACAATATACTCACTCATGGCAAAGAAGGCGCCGCAAATGGCACAGTCATAACAGCAGATGGACAAACACATCATTGGGCGTACTTTATCGAGTTTGAAAATCACAAGAAAGATGCACGCATTAAAAATATTTCATCATATTCAAAATCAGTGTGTGACTCATAAATTTCAGGGTAAATATAAATAATCGTTTTTTAGGAAGCAGGTAAATTAATGAAAATAGTAATGAGATATGTACTTGCTGCCGTGTTCGGCATCGCAGGTATTGCGCATTTTACAAGAACAGAAGGTTTTTCAAATATCGTTCCAGGCTACTTGCCATGCAAGACATTTATAGTGAAAGCAAGCGGTGTTTTGGAAATTATGATCAGTATATTGCTGTGCCTAAAACGGCCGGGCACTGTTTTTAAGTCTGTAATTAACAGCTTTTTAGTCATCGTACTGCCCGCAAACATTTATATGGCGAGAAAATCTCTGCCTCTCGGTAATATCGACGTTCCAAAACCGCTGCTCTGGGCTAGAGTACCGCTACAGTTCGTCTTGATTAAAATCGTTAACAAATTATAAAGGAGTATCTTAACTATGCAGACTTCATATCATACTAAAGACAATCAGGCTTATCAGAAAGTGATGGTTGAAATTAACAGCAGCAAAGAAGAGATCTTCGCACATCTCGCTACAACAAAAGGCATTCAGGAGTGGTTTCCGGAACTCTCTTTTAAAGGTCCAAAACGCATGGTGTTTAACCTTGGAAATGATGAATATGCAAAAATGGATGTACTCCGCTATGATAACCCTAATTTTATACATTTTACATGGGACACCGGCGAGGTGGAAATATTGCTTGAAGACGCAGAAAATAGTACACAGCTAATTCTCAATGAACGCCTGCCTGCATCATTTGATAATGTCGCACGGGATTTCGCCGGCTGGCAGTTCAAAACAGAAAGTATCAAGAGTATTGCTGAAGGCGGAGAAGCTTTGGAGATTGATAAAGACACGTTCACTGCCTTACAGAAAGATATTGAAAAACAGTTAGACTTATAAAAAAAGCCGTCCTGATATCAGGACGGCTTTTTATGTTCATTCCGGAATTTCTCTCTTCTCTTTACTAGAAAAATTCATTACAATAACACCCAATATGATGACAAATAATCCCAAAATATTTACTGCAGACAGCTGTTCCTGAAATAGAAAAATACCAATAATTGCTGCACCTGCGGTACCGAGTCCGGCCCATACACTGTATGCAATACTTAATGGAATCGTCTTCAGTGCACCGATCAGACAGACAAATGATAAAGCAAAACATATAAACATAATGACAGTCGGTAATATATTCGTAAAACCATCAGATAAGTTCAGCATAGTTGTTCCAATTACTTCAAATATAATCGCGCCTAATAAAAATATAGCTGCTTTCATCTATTCTACTCCTATACTCTCATTAAAATAAGCCCGATAATTAAAATAATAATACCGGTGATTTTCATCTTATTCATTCCTGTTTAAATACTGCAAATCCAATAACAGCCGTCAGCATCGTCTCTGCACCGCTCCACGCTGCATAAGCAAAGCTGAGCGGTAATGTCAGAAGGGCAAGTGACAGCAAGTAAAAGGCCAAGATATAACCGGCTAAAATTCCTAAGATTGCTTTTATTGAATAATTGTCAGCAGTCACTTTCATCATGCTGGAGCCGAATACTTCTGAAACGACAGCACCGGCCAAATATAACAAGCCCATATACTTCACCCCTCAAGTTTTAAACCTGTATTTCACTATTTAAATATAACATTTCAAATAATACAATTAAAAATGACAATATTAGTTTTCTTTTTGACAAGTATATTTGTCAAAATGACAATAATATGATACATTATAAATACAGAACATATATGTATCCTGTAATTACAAAGCGAGGTTATGACAAATGAAAACACGGCTGCGTGAACTGCGCGCCAGGGACAGTTTAAACCAGACCCAGCTCTCAAAACTTGCTAAAGTATCACGGCAGACAATCAGCTTAATCGAACGCGAAGAGTATATTCCATCGCTGTTAATTGCAAAACGAATGGCTAAGATATTTAACGAACCGATCGAGAATATTTTTATATTCGATGAGGAGGAGTTATAAATGAAATTCTTATTAAAAATGCTGCTGTATGCCGCAATCGGTTTTGCCGCAGGTTATCTGACACTGGAACTGCTTTACGGAAGAAATTCGGAGGGCTTATTGGAAACTATCTACTTCTGGCTGAGTATCGTAATGATTGTACTCGCTGCTGCACTGCTTGTATATGCATTTATACGCCGCAAAAAACTGATTAAAATGACTAAAGATAATAATAGAAAAGTAGATGACGATGACTTTGATGTATACAGCTATAATACATTCAATGTTGTTACAGTTGCCACAGCAGTACCATTAGTATTGTCACTTATGGCACTTGCAATTCAAGCCTTAGCTGCAGAAAGCCCTTGGCTTGTCGCGCTGACGATAGTATTGGTGTTCGTTTCAATGTTTATGAGTTTCCAGGCATCAGCACTGGTTAATATTATCTATCCGGATAAAGATTTACCGGAAATTTCCGATAATAAATACGCAGAGAAATTGTTTGCCGCTTCAGATGAAGGTGAGATATTCATTATGGCGAAAGCACTATACCGCTCGTGGACACTGACCAGCACTATGCTGTTCTTTGCTATCATCTTCATGATTTTCTATTCATTTATCACGGAAGAATCTCAAATTTTCAGTATTGTAATCATCGGATTTATTATGATTATAAGTCAGCTGAAATATGCATATGAAATTAGAGAGAAATAATTAAGGGTGAGTGTACATGAGGTGCGGTACAAAACGTTTTGAAATTACTGTTGAAAAGAACGGACGTACGGCTGTTAAGGAAATATGTGCGAGGGACCAGATCGACGCACGTAAAATATGCCGGCGCATGTTTGGTCATGACGAAAAGATAACTTCTGTCCGTCAGAAAAAATAATCCGTATGCGATGCTCCAGAAGAGCATCGCATACGGATTATGTCTATATTTTATAAGTTTTACTCTACCAGTTTTGAATGTCTTCACGAACACTGTAGTCCTGCTTTTCACCGTGTCTTTCTTCAAGTTTCGCTTCAACATCTGATAAAGAAACACCTTCGTTATTTAACATAACCAAAACATGATAGAGTAAATCGCTCGTTTCATCGATTAGTTCCTGCTTATCTTTATTTTTTGCAGCAATCACCACTTCAGTCATTTCCTCGCCGCATTTTTTTAATATTTTATCGAGTCCCTTTTCAACAAGATATTTAGTATAAGACCCTTCTTTAGGATTCTCAATTTTATTCTGCACAGTGCTTTCCAGCTTCTGAATACTGAAATAGTCATCACCAAAACAACTCTGTGTCCCGGTATGGCAAGTCGGGCCTTTGGGATTAACTTGAATGAGCAGTGCATCCTGATCACAGTCTAATGCCATTGAAACGACTTCCTGAATATTACCGCTCGTTTCACCCTTTTTCCAAAGCCGCTCTTTAGAGCGCGAGTAAAACCAAACAACATTGTCCGCCGTTGTTTTTTTAAAAGCTTCTTCATTCATAAATCCATTCATCAGCACTTGTTTCGTATGGCTGTCCTGCAGTATAACTGACAAGAGCCCGTTATTTTTACTGAAATCCGGCTGCATTACATACCCACCTCAATTCCATTCTGGTTCAATTCCTGTTTTAAATCTCTGATGTTCACTTCGTCTCTGTGGAAAATAGAAGCAGCCAGACCAGCAGCAGCATTTGTCTCTTGGAACAGATCAACAAAGTGACTGATATTTCCTGCACCTCCGCTCGCTGTCACAGGGATATTGACGATTTCTGCCGCTTTTTTAAGAAATTCAGTATCAAAACCTGATTTAACTCCGTCGTGATCCATGCTGGTAATCAGCAATTCTCCTGCTCCAGCCGCTTCACCCTCTACGAGCCAGTCAAAAGCTTTCTTATCCGCTCTTTTTGTTCCGCCATGAGTGTATACGTAATAATCTTCAAGTTCAGTATCATATTTTACATCTACAGCAAGTATGATCGACTGACTGCCGAATGTTTTACTGGCCTGGCGGATAAAGTTCGGGTTTTTAAGTGCAGCGGAATTAATGCTGACTTTGTCAGCACCGGCATCCAGCAGCTGTTTAATATCGTCGTTTGACTGAATCCCCCCGCCTACAGTCAGCGGGACAGAGAGTTCTTTTGCAGTGTCACTGACTGCTTCAAGCATTAAATCGTGACCTTCCTGGGTCTTAGAAATATCTAAAAAGACCACTTCATCTGCACCTTCATTATTATATTTTTTAGCCAGTTCAGCGGGCTTGCCAATATGCTGTAAATTAATAAAGTTTACACCTTTAACTACTTCGCCGTCTTTTACATCGAGGCATGCGATTATTTTTTTTGGCTTCATTTGATGCCCTCCCAGAATTCTTCAGTGTGACTTGCTTTTCCTACGATTGCTTCTTCTATGCCTAGTGTCTCCAGTTCATCCAAATCTGCCTTATTTCTAATTCCGCCGCTGGCAACAACTTTGTGTCGGGTCAGTTTGTTTATCCTTGCTGTATTCTCAAAGTTGGGTCCGAGCCCCATACCGTCTTTGTCGATATCTGTGTAAATAATACCTGCTAAGTCGATATCTTCCACATCCGCTAAATATTCATCGATCGTGACATCGCTGTTTTCAGTCCAGCCGTTAATATAAATATCATTTTCTTTAGCATCGACACCGACGAATATTTTCCCGGGAAATAAGTCAGCAGCTTCTTTTAACCAGGGCACATCTATGATGGCGCGTGTCCCTAAAATAAAATACTCCACACCCATGTCATGGTAGGCTTTAAGCGTTTCAAGAGAGCGGATGCCTCCCCCTATTTCAAGCGGCAGCGCTGATTGTTCAGCCAGTTCACTGACGAGATTCGACTCCACCGCTTTTTTATGTAGCGCCCCCATCAGATCCACGACGTGAATCCGTTCGACTGATTGGTAGCCCGAGTAAAATTCAAGTGCCTGCTGCGGTGTCTTTTTCATTTGCGATTGCTTTTTATAATCACCTTGTGATAAACGCACATTTTGTCCGTCTATTAAATCTATAGCTGGAATAATCTTCACTCTAAAAACACCCCTGCATCATTTTTAAATTCTTAAAGACTTTATTCTATTACACCCTTTGATGATGGCACACCGCTGTCTGAAGGCTGCAGTGCGATTTTTAAGCTGCGTGCAAACCCTTTAAATACCGCTTCAATCTCATGATGAGAATTACCTGTTTTTAATAAATCGACATGCAGCGTCATTCTCGCGTTCATCGCCACAGCATTAAAAAATTCTTCGGTGAGTTCTGTATCAAAATCTCCGACTTTTTCTTTAGAAATTTCTGCATTGAAGCTGAGATGCGGTCTCCCCGATAAATCCAGCACAACTCGCGCCAGTGATTCATCCATCGGTAAATACATCGCCCCGTATCTCACATAACTTTCTTTTTCGGAATATAATTCCTGAATCAGCTGTCCGAGAACGATGCCGATATCCTCGACCGTATGATGCCCGTCTACGTATAAATCACCTTCTGCCTGTATGTTTACATACAGTTCCGAGTGAAAGCTGAACAGGGTCAGCATATGATCAAAAAAGCCGATCCCTGTATCTATTTCAGATGTTTTAAAATCTTTCTCATCATCGATTTCAACTGTTAACTTCGTTTCTTTCGTCTCTCTCTTTTTAGCATAACTAGTCATGAGACTCTCCCCACTTTTTGATTAATTCTTTTAGCTTCGGATATTCATCCTCATGGACAATTGAAAATCGCGCAGCATTTTTAAGGTTAACTTCATCATAAGCACGGCCTCTGTAGCCATTTTTATAAAGATATTCATACAGATCTCTCGCCTTGCTTCCATAGATGAATATAAAATTCGTATGCGTCGGTTTAATTTTCACATGCCGCCTAACAGTTTCGAAGGCTTCAACCAGTGATTTCTGCAGCTGCTTTTGATAGCTGAACCAGTCATCCAGCTGTTCGTTATCTTTCAGTAATTCACTGCCGAGGTTTAAAGACAGGCTGTTTAAAGGATATGGATGATTAATTCTCGTAATCGACTGATATGTCTCACCCTGAGCAATTGCGATACCGATTCGTAGACCGGCTAAACCATACACTTTACTCATGGTTCTGACGATAACGATATGCTCTCCCTGTGGCAGCGGATGACCCAGTGCAAACTCGCCATATGCTTCATCAATTACAAGCGTCCCTCCGACAGATTTCATCGCATCTGACAGATCATTTATAAAATGACTCGGCAGCAGTACGCCTGTAGGGTTATGCGGGTTAGAAATTAAAAATAAGGATGGTTTTTTTGACTTGATTTCATTGATGACTAAATCATAATCAAATGAATAATCTTCTCTTGAAGGGACTGAATAATAACGGAATCCTGCCTGGTTGGCATAGACCTGATACATTACAAAATCCGGGCTCAGAGACATCACACCATTTTTCCCCAGTGTCATTACAATTTTCTGCAGCCATTCATCCGAGCCGTTAGCTACTTCAATATTTTCCGGCTTAAAGCCGTTCCTTTTTGCATAGAGTGACTTAAAACGGTCCAGTTCTTCTTCCGGATACAATTCAATATTGGTCTGATTCACCGCATCTGTAATCTGCGCTTTTGAAAGCGGTGATTTCGGTGACGTGTTTCTATCCATACTAATCATCTTATCGCTCCGTTCTAATATTTAAGGATTCATAATGTGCATAGAGTCCTTCTTTTTTTGCTATAGTTTTTGCAGCATCTGCAATACTGTTATATGTTCCCTCTTTCAGCTGAATTACTGCATGACTCGTTAAAAAGTCATTGACATTCAGTCCGTGGCTGAAACGCCCCGTCTGATTTGTCGGCAGTACGTGAGATGGTCCCGCTGCATAATCACCGATAGCCTCCGGAGAATATTTGCCGATAAAAACCGCACCGGCATAACGAATATTTTTGCTGATAACTTGTTCTTCTCTGTGCTGGATTGATACGTGTTCAGGCGCAATATAGTTAATTATCTCCAGCAAATTTTCTCTGCTGTCGATAATCTGATAGTGATTATTGTTCAGTGATTCCCGAATCACATCCGTACGCTGCTGCTCACCGATTAAACGATCTATTTCGGATTGTACAGCTTCAATCACATTTGATGATTCTGCCAGTAGAAATGTCCGGGCATTTACATCGTGCTCTGCCTGAGCAAAAACATCATAGGCAATCGCTGTGTAATCAGCCGTATCATCCACGTATAAAAGAATTTCACTTGGCCCCGCAATCATATCGATACCGACGTCGCCAAATACTTGTTTTTTTGCCAGAGCAACGTATTTATTTCCGGGCCCTGTTATTTTATCGACTTTTTTAATCGACTCTGTCCCATAAGCTAAAGCTGCGACCGCCTGGGCGCCGCCTGCCGTATACACCTCTGTGACTCCGGCAATATAAAGTGCTGCTAATGTAATGTTTTCGTCAGTAAAAGTTGGCGTTACTGCAACGATATCTTTGACGCCGGCAACCGCTGCTGGAACAGCTGACATCAGTACACTGGAGGGGTATAATGCCGTTCCTCCCGGGATGTAAATACCGATACGTTCCAGCGGATGATAAACATAAGAGAACTCACCGTCCTGATAGTCCTTATATTTAATCGACTGCTGATAATCAGCAATGCGGTCCTTAATTAAAATCAGCGCATTCTTTTCTTCATCACTTAAATTTTCAAAGCTCCTCTTAAGTTTTTCTTCAGGTACTCTGAAATCTTCAACCGTCTGACCGTCAAATTGTTCTGTATATTTTTTTAAAGCTGAGTCTGAATTTTTCTTAACATCTTCTATAATAGAAAGAACATTTTCTAGACTTTCCTTGTCTGTATCATCAAAAGTTACAAATTTTTTCTTAAAAGTTTCGGCGTTCATTCAATCACTCCAATTTCACTTAAAAATTCATAGATGCTGTCTTCTTTAGTATAAAAAGTCTGCTTATTTGCGATTAAACGTGCTTGAACATCTAGAATTTTTTCGTATTCAATCAAACCGTTGTCGCGAAGCGTATTCCCTGTTTGAACGATGTCGACAATACCATCGGCCAGTCCTAGAATCGGCGCCAGTTCGACAGATCCATTTAAATGAATCAGAGAGACAGGCTGCTGCTGCGTATTAAAATATTTTCTCGCTATATTTGTGTATTTCGATGCCACCGTATTGAAATGTTCTACATTCGGCGGGCCTGCCAGTGCGAAGTGGCATTTACCAAACGGCAGTTCTGATACATTTAAGTAACTGAAGACTTCCTCTTCAATAATGTCACTGCCGACGATGCCGATATCTGCCACACCCCGTTCAACGTAAACAGGAACATCCGGACCTTTAGCAAAAATAAAGCGGATATTATCGACAATGGTGTATAAGGTGCGGGATTCATCCTGCAGCACTTTGCTGTATTTATATAGCTCATATTTTTCTAAATAGGACACGAAATCATCAAATAAACGTCCTTTGGATAAAGCTACTGTAATCATATAAGTCCTCCGTCTGCTAAATTTAAACCGATACCGAATGCATTGCTGTTATACTCTCCGCCGCTCAATATAGGAGAGTTTGAATTTAAAAATGCTTGAAAATACAAACCATTATAATAATTTTGGGGCGAACGGAATGATAAATCTAAAATAAATTTAGTGTTTTCTTCGGTAATTTCTTCTTTTAAATGAGCGATAGCCTGCATGGCTTTTGTGTCTCCAAAAATTTTACTCACCATATCGAACTGATCACTGACTTTTGCACTGATTATTTTGTATAAATCATGATCTTTGCCGAGCACTCTTCTCAGCTCTGAGATGTTTTTACTGTAAATTAATTGTCGTATATCCTCTGACAGCTGATATTTTTCAATGAATAAATCGATCAACTGATCATTATTAATGACCATAGTTTTAATAGAAGTTTCTGCATAGTCCTCAACAAAATTCATATGCATTAACACGGCTTCTATCATATCCTTTTCATTTGCCCGGTATAATTCAACACCTGCCTGGTAGAATGATTCATTCTCTCTCACTACAGGACCAAAATAGCCGAATCTAATATCGTCAGAGTAATAATTGCTGTTAAAGTTCATCAATGTACGTGTCCAGTCACTCCGTATGGCATACATCGTATTATTTCTTTCGAAAACAACACTTGTTGGATGGTGGTATTTATCATCGATAGAAAATGGCTCAATCATATTCATATCCACCAGTGTGTAGCCTGCAGTGTCGAGCTGCTCTAAATATTTCTGACCGAGATCCAGTCTTTTTAAAATTAAAATGTTGTTTGTCATAATTACTCTCCTTTAGCACTTTAGCGAGATAAAGAATTACTTAATAATTAAAATAGTAACAAAGATAATTTATATATACAACCATTTTCTTTATCGATTTAGTATGTTAAAGTAATATTAAAATCAGTACTGGGAGTTGAAGCTATGCAAATAGACAAATTAAAAGGCCAGGAACTGGACGATTTGTTCGATGGAATTTTGTCACTCGAAACAAAAGAGGACTGCTATAAATTTTTTGATGATATTTGCACATCAAATGAACTCGTTGCATTGAAGCAGCGTTTTCAAGTTGCAAAACTCATCGATGAAGGAAAAACATATTCTAAAATACAAGAAGAAACGGGTGCATCGAGCGCCACTGTATCGCGTGTAAAACGCTGCCTAGACTACGGCAGTGAAGGTTATAAGACAGTATTGGACAGATTAAAATAACGGTATGCGTTACTATGAATTAAGAATTGGAGAATTTGGCGATTTGGCCTCTTTTACGATTTAACCGGAATGACCGGACAAACTGCAGCACGGATTATGCTGGATTTACTCAGCTATGTGACGAAGAAAAAAGAAGAAAATGATTTATAATATCAACTGTTCAGGGTGAGTATCCTGAACAGTTTTTTCTTTTCCAGCCGCTTTTTATTTGAATTTCTCAAGGGTGATGTTATATATTGATTCAATTATTAGAACACACCGCAAAATACGCAGAATATATAAATCTGTCGGATTATGAGGAGTATCATAATGAGTGAAAAGAAAAGATTTACAGAAATCGATGCATTAAGAGGCATCGCAGCAATAATTGTTGTTTTATATCACTATATAATTTTATATGATGAAAAATTTGGACACATAAAAGAAAATTATATCGAAATATTTTCATTTGGACATTACGGTGTACAGCTGTTTTTTATAATCAGCGGCTTTGTGATTTACATGTCTGTCCTAAAGGTAAGATCAACGTCCGATTTTTTAACTAAAAGGGCAATCCGTCTGTATCCAACTTATATTTTTGCTATTATTGTCACTTTTGCTGTCGTCGGTATATCTTCGCTCGGCACTTTGAAAACCGGTGCGGCCGACATGCTCGTTAACCTTACAATGTTCCAGGATTTCTTCGGCTTTAAAAATGTCGACGGTGTTTACTGGTCATTGCGTGTTGAACTGACCTTCTATCTTTTAATGGCAATACTTTTAATCTTTAAACTGGAACGGAAGGTGATGATTTTCACCGGCCTCTGGCTCCTGGTCTCAGCAGCTATCCAGCTGACAAACGGGGTCATGGATACTGAAATGACATCTCTGCTGGAAAAATTCTCAATGTCCAATTACTGCCAGATGTTTATTATTGGTATTATGTTCTATTATATTTGGCAGCACGGCAATCATTTAAAGTACACGTTAATGATTCTTGTAGCCGTCGTATATGATTTTTCATTTGAAGGGTTCACTAACGGCATGTTCACTCTATTTTTCATCGGCGTATTTTATCTTATTTTAAACGATAAAATGCAGTGGCTGAAATCAGATACGCTCGTATATCTTGGTGCCTTGTCCTTCCCGCTGTATTTAATTCATCAGAACATTGGTTATATTATTATTCACAAGCTGGAATCAATGGGCTACATGCATGAAGTGTTTTTAATTATACCGATAGGCATCAGCCTGATTCTTGCACATCTGATACTGCACTATGTCGAGAAACCCAGTCATAATGTCCTGTTTAAGCTTTATAAAGATCGGCGGTCTGCCCTGCCAAACATGTCCAGATAAAATCTGTCAAACGTTACTTCTCTAATATAATACGACTTTTTCATACAATCATTTATCATTTATACAGTAACGGATATAATAGAGATAATGTGAGACTTTACTATAGGAGTGTTAGACAGTGACTGTATCAAATATGACGACAGATTATAAATCCCAATATTTTCAGCTTTTGGCTGAGAAGTTTGATTCAGAAGAAAAAGTAGCAACTGAAATTATAAATTTAGAATCTATACTGGAGCTGCCAAAAGGAACCGAGCACTTTGTGAGTGACCTACACGGAGAGTTCCAGTCATTTCAGCATGTACTTCGCAATGGTTCAGGTAATGTTAAAGTAAAAATTGATGATATTTTCAAAGACCGGCTGACCGATGACGAACTCAGCGAGCTGGCTGCCCTCGTTTACTATCCAAAGGAAAAACTCACGCTGATTAAAAATCAGTTTACGGATAAAGAAGAATTAGCAGCATGGTATAAATCTAAAATTGAACAGCTCATCGAGCTGGTTGCCCATTCTTCTTCAAAATATACGCGCTCAAAACTGCGTAAGGCACTGCCGCCCCAGTTTGCCTATATTATTGAAGAACTGCTCTATAAAAAAGATGAGCACGATAATAAGAAACGCTATTATGATCGAATCTTAAACGAGATTATCGAACTCGGCCAGGCTAACAAATTAATTACCGGCTTGTCATTTACCATACAGCGTTTAGTCGTCGATCACCTGCACGTCGTTGGAGATATATACGACCGCGGACCGGAGCCCGACAAAATTATGGACACGCTTATTGATTATCACTCCGTAGATATACAATGGGGAAATCATGATGTGCTGTGGCTCGGTGCCTATGCAGGTTCAAAGGTCTGTCTTGCGAATATTATACGGATTTGTGCCCGTTACAATAACCTCGATATTATTGAAGATGCGTACGGTATTAATCTCCGACCGCTCTTTACTTTAGCTGATAAATATTATGATGATAACCCGGCCTTTCATCCAAAGAAAACGTCCGGCAAGCCCTTAACAGAAGATGAGCAGCTGCAGATGACTAAAGTGCAGCAGGCAATATCGATGATTCAGTTCAAATTAGAATCACCAATTATTAAAAGACGGCCGTCATTTGATATGGATGACCGTCTCGTCTTGGAAAACATTAATTACGACACGATGGAATATACTGTCGGAGATAAAACTTATCCGCTTGAAAATACTTGTTTCAGCACTGTAAACAGAAATAACCCATCCCAGCTGACTGACGAAGAAGCAGACGTGATGAATACACTGCTTATCTCGGTGCAGCAGTCAGAGAAATTGAAACGCCATATGAATTTTATGATGAAAAAAGGCAGTCTGTACTTACGTTATAACGGCAATCTTTTAATTCACGGCTGTATTCCAGTCACTGAAAACTGCGATATGGAGGGTATGGAAATCAATGGTGAAATGTATTACGGCAGAGAACTGCTTGATCAGTTCGAAATATATTTACGCCATGCCTTTACACACCTTGACGATACTGAAGATCTGGCAACAGATTTAATCTGGTACTTATGGACAGGTAAAAAATCTTCTCTATTTGGAAAACGTGCGATGACAACTTTTGAAAGATACTTTATCAGTGATAAGGCCACTCATAAAGAAGTGAAAAACCCATACTACTCTTTACGTGAAAAACCGGAAATGGCACAAAAATTCTTGAAGGAATTTGATCTTGACCCTGAACACGGACACATCGTCAACGGCCATACACCTGTGAAAGAAAAAGAAGGGGAAAACCCGATTAAAGCTGACGGTAAATTAATTGTAATTGACGGCGGTTTTTCTAAAGCTTATCAGTCAACAACAGGTATAGCCGGCTATACATTGCTGTTTAATTCATACGGTATGCAGCTGGTAGCGCATCAGGAGTTCAATTCAAAAGATAAGGTACTGGAAAACGAGTCAGACGTTCTCGCCGTCAGAAGAATCGTCGACGAAGAACTCGAGCGAAAAAAAGTCAGAGATACAGAAATCGGCAAGCGTCTGAGATATGAAATTGATATGCTGAAAACTTTAATGAAACACCGATATCTTAACTAGTAACAATCATATAACTCATTCGACCGTCATCATACATCTAATAAAAATCAGCTTGGAAATCAAACTATTGATCTCCAAGCTGTTTCTATTTAACTTATAAATTCTATACTTCTTGTTTTATAATTATTTTCCGCCCAAATATAAATACGCAAACAATCATAAGTGCGATACTCAGGAAAACGAGCCAAGGTACCGTTAGAATTGGCGCGATTAGCAGCGTGATTAATGTAATTCCACCATTCATTAAAGATATTGGTATTTGTGTTTTGTTATGATCTGTAAGATCTGAGCCTGCACCAGTCGACGATAAAATTGTAGTATCAGAAATAGGTGACGAGTGATCGCCAAAAAGCCCTGCAGATATAACTGCACCTACACAAATCATTAATGGTAAATTAAAATATTCGCCTAGTGGAATAGCTAACGGCATCATAACTGCAAAAGTCCCCCATGAAGATCCACTTGCAAAAGACATAAAGGCACCAACAATTAAAATCAATGCTGGAATGATAAATGCAGGAACATTACCATCCAATAACTGTGCAATGTTACTAGCTGTTTCGAGTTCATCTATAATAGCTCCAAGAGACCATGCTAAAATAAGCACGATAATAATCTGAGTCATCTTACTCATACCATTCAGATAAATGGTAAATACATTATTTGCAGTATCAACTTTATAGTAGACGAGTAAAGCAATCATGACCATTGCTGCCAGAAAATAAGAAGTCGTTAGCGCCACTCTAAAGCCATTACCATCAATTTGTCCAAATGGAAATCCGAGAGGTATGAGTAAAGTAACTAGTACAGCCAACATAACGAAAAGCGGTAGCCATACCATGATGGGTTTGGCTTTCTTTGAATCACTACCAAGCAATGTTGAATTTCTCATCGGTTTCGATTGATCCCAGTACTTTTTACCTTGAAGCGTTCGAATCTCAGCTTTTCTCATTGGACCAATCTCACGTTTTGAAAGTATGATCACTGGTACGACTGTAACAGCAAGTATAGGGTAAATAAAATACGGCAGAGACTGCATAAATAAATCCCAGTCGGTAATGTTTAAAGATAATTGCTCGATTTGTGAGTTTAGCAGCCCCATTATGTATACTCCCCAGCCTATAAATGGAATCATAACTGCTACTGGAGATGCTGTGGAGTCAATAATCCAAGCGAGTTTTTCTCGGGAAATTTTCAGTTTATCAAAAATAGATTCAAATACGGGACCGTTGATCAGTGGTGATCCAAGATCTGAGAAAAATATAATCAGTCCGCCTATAAAAGCGCCGAGTTGAGCAGATACACGTGTCTTAATATACTTAATGAACATTCCGGCAAATGCCTGTCCACCTCCGGATTGTTCAATTAAAGTAACAAATCCACCTATAAATAACAACAGAACAATTATACCTGCATTGTACCCCTCAGTCAGCTGAACAAAAAAGTAATCACCGATAAGTGTTTGTATCATTATCAACGCATTACCATTTAAAATAATAAGAACACCAGCCAGACAGCCTATAAATAATGAGATAATAACATTTCTTGTAATAAATGCGAGTGCAATTGCAATAACTGGCGGTAAAACAGATAGAATAAAATCCATGGACATATGGCAACACCTAATTTTCTGAATAATGAAATATATCATACCATAATTTATATAGAACATAAACAATGTTTTATCAGCTAAACTTCTATATTGCGCAAGAAAAAGGCTGAGGTTGCAACCTCAGCCTTTAATTGCTTTCGTAATTTATTATTGCGCTGTAAAGCCGCCGTCTACAGTGAGTGTATTTGCTGTCATGAATGAAGAATCATCTGACGCTAAGAATAACGCCGCTTTAGCCATTTCTTCGGATGTACCCAGACGGCCAATTGGTGTAATTCCTATCAGTGCTTCTTTCATTTCAACCGGAATAATCGGTGTATCAATGAAGCCCGGGCAAAGTGCATTCACACGAATGTTTTCTGCTGCGTACTCAATACCCAGTGAGCGTGTTAAGTTAATGACTCCGCCTTTTGCAGCGTTATATGCAGCGTTACCTGCGGCACCGATCCAGTCGTACATCGATGCTGTATTAATAATATTTCCGCTGCCCTGCTCACGGAAGTAGTCTATTGCCAGTTTAGAATACAAGAACACTGCATCGAGGTCTACATTTACCGTTTTACGGTATTCAGCGTAAGTAACTTCGTGCGTTGCTTTAGTTACACCAATACCAGCGTTATTGAATAGAATGTCCACACGTCCAAATTTTTCTATAGTTGTATCAAATACTTTTTTTGCATCTTCTTCACTAGTAACATCTGCCTGCACGAAAATCGTTTCTCCGCCGATTTCTTTTGCCGCTTCGTTCCCTTTATTCTCGTCCAGGTCAACAAGTACTAGTTTTGCGCCTTCTTTATTAAACAATTCTGCTGATGCTTTTCCGATTCCTGAAATACCACCTGTGATAATGACGACTTTGTCTTGTAGTTTTGCCATTTTATTACCTCCAAAATGATTTTCTTGCTTACTCTTGTTATATCATCTAAATTTTCAGACAACATAGGAGAAAGAACGATAATATAATGTGATTTTGTTCACATTAGACAAAATCAGCTTAAAAACTCTTAAAACAGGGTAATATTTTATTGTTGCTTCATTCATTTTTTTTACGAAAGGAGAATTTTATGACCGCGATTAAAGTCGGCTTAATACCAGCACCCGGCCTGCCAAAAAAACTGCTGGATAACATTATTGATGATCTGTCTGAACTGGCTGCAGAAAATATAAGCAGTGATTGCCAATGGACTTTCGAAATGGAAGTCAGTGTCCTGACCAGTTCGTCTGAATATATAAATGAATCCGTTCATAACATGGTAGCGATTAAAGAACGGAATGATTGGGATTTTGTCGTGGCTGTCAGCGATCTGCCCAGCTTATCTCACCGGCAGGTTGTCATTTCCGAATTTAATTCTCCAAAGTCGGTATCATTGCTTTCTCTGCCCTCCCTGGGTTTCCTTTTTATAAAAACCAAGTTAAAAAGGATGATTATTCACCACTTGGAATATCTTTATAAATTTGATAAAAACACATCTAAGACCAGCGATGATTTATCAACACCAAAAGTTGGACAGACTCGTTTAGAAACGCCAATAAAAGGCAGCGACAGTACACAGCGCTATATTATTAACTCATACATTCTCGGCTGGCTGAAGCTCCTTTTAGGTATGACTTATATTAATGAGCCCTGGACAATTATTACTAATTTTAAAACTCTGGTCTCCCTTGCTTTTGCTACCGGCACTTATATCGCAATCTTTTCTAACCCTTGGCAGCTCAGTATTGATTATCAGCCCTGGCGGCTAATATTACTCACGTTTTTTTCAATCATCGGTATGGTTATTTGGCTGATGTATGCGCATAAGTTATGGGAACCTTCGTCTTATAAAACGCACCATCATTACCGGCGTTTATATAACTTCACGACATTTATGACACTCTTGTTCATCACTTTTGCTAACTACATCATTCTTTACATTCTGCTGACTATTTCTATCACTATATTTGTGCCGCCTGCTCTATTCAATGATTGGACTCAGTCTGATGCCAATTCAACAGTGCCAAACTATATGAATCTAATATGGTTCACTACATCCCTCGGCATGATGGCAGGTGCACTTGGATCAACTGCAGAAAGTGAAGAGAAGATAAGAAATGTCACTTATTCATACAGACAGGCCTACCGTCATGAAAAATTACAGGAAGATAATGACTGGAATGAAAGTACTTGAGGAGGTAAATAATGAGACGTCTCGCACTAGTCACAGCACCCGGCATTGCCGCAGATTTTGTAAATAAAATTAAGGACGAGTTAACTGCTGAATTAAAAGCCGAGCTGGCAGACGGCAGTGATTGGGAAATCGATATCTTTACCGATCCTCTGACAGGAAAGACCGAACTCTCAGAGAAAATATATACACGTATTGATGAATACCTTAGGGAAAACAGTCTGGATTATTTAATCAGTCTGACAGACTTACCGCTTTTCTATGAATATAAACCTGTCGTTATTGATATTGATACCACAAAGGGCATTTCCATGATATCTTTGCCGGCTTTCGGCTGGAGACCCATGAAACAGAAAATTAAAAATGCCATTATTAATACCGTCAGCATTATCGATAAAACAGCCGATAATGAATACCATATAAAACAGGAAGTCCATGCATTAAATAATCTATTCACCTTTTCTAAACTTAAATCTTCAAGAGGATATATCGAGAACTCCAAAGAAAAACACCTGCTTTTTTATATGCGTTCTAAAATTGGCGGTATGGCCAGGCTGATCAGCGGCATGACATTTTCAAACAACCCCTATAACATGATGCAAAGCTTAAGCGGTGTCACAGCCATTGCTTTTGCTACCGGCTCATTCGGTATTATATTCTCTACGATGTGGAATTTATCCTATCTGTTTCCGACTTGGCGCCTGGTGGCAGTATCAGTACTATCAATTATCGGCATGCTGATATGGATTATATTTTCCCATGACCTGTGGGAAAATCAGAAAGAAGGAGAAAGCCGGCGTATTGTTTCTTTGTATAACAGTACGACTTTGCTGACTTTATTTATTTCCTTGCTGCTTTACTACCTGCTGCTCTACTTGCTTTTCCTTGCAGGCAGTGCGGTTTTACTGCCGCCTGATTTCGTTGCTGAAACTCTGCAGGCTGACAATATAGGCATTCAATTTTACTTAGAGCTTGCCTGGTTTGCAGCATCGATTACAACCGTTGCCGGAGCAATTGGTGCCGGCTTGCAGGATAAAGAAACCATTCAGAAAAGTACTTATGGTTATCGTCAGCGCTTACGCTACGAGGAAAGTCAGCACGAAAATTAATGATGAGCTGATTCTTTTATGTTTTCTCAAATTTGATTGATAATTAAACTATTAAAGAAAGAAAGGCTGATTTCATGACACAAAATATACCCGAATATGAACTCCATAACGGATACAAAATACCTGCCATTGGCTTTGGCACAGTATATATGAATGGACGTAAAGGCGCTTCAGATATCAGTGATGCTATTAAAAATGGATATCGTCTAATCGATACTGCTATTCGCTACGATAATGAAGGTGCTGTCGGTGAAGGTATCAGACAAAGCGGTGTAGACAGAGAAGAATTATTCGTCACATCCAAACTGCGCGGCGGCTTATATGATTATGACAAAGCGCTCGCATCAATTGAAGAATCCCTGTATCGTACTGGGCTCGACTACATCGATTTGTTCCTGCTGCACTGGCCAAACCCAAAGCAGGATAAATATGTCGAGGCATGGAAAGCACTGATACAAGCTCAAAAGGATGGCCTTGTACGTTCGATTGGTGTCTCTAATTTTGAACCCGAGCATATCAATCGTCTAATCGATGAAACCGGCGTAAAACCTGTCGTCAATCAGATTGAAATGCATCCTTATTTTAATCAGGCTAAAGTCAGAGCTTTTAACGAAGACAATAATATTATCACTGAAGCTTGGAGTCCTTTGTCACGTGCACGCACTGTTATTCACGATGAGACTTTGAAAAATATGTCCGAGAAGAAAAATAAAGATATTGGACAAATTATATTACGCTGGCATTATCAGCATGGTGTTGTGCCCATCCCTAAAGCCTCCAGTTCTGAACACCAGCTGGCAAATATAAATATTTTTGATTTTGAACTGACAGATGAAGAAATGGAGAACATCGATGCCCTGACAAAAGAAGAAGGCCGTATCGATAATCAAAACCCAAACGAATATGAAGAGTTTTAAATAGTCAAAAACTCGGACAACTGCTCACAGAATATATAACAGATAAAATCCGTACGTCAGCTTTCCTCGAGGGAATAGCTGACGTACGGATTATTTATTCTAAAATATTATTTTCTTCTAAATACTCTTTTGCAACATCATAAGGACTTTCATCTTCTACCGAAACACGATAATTCATATCCTGCATTTCTTCATCGGTAATCTGACCGCCCAGTTTATTTAAAGGGTCGATAATCTCAGGATGCTCATCCAGGAATTCCTGTTTAAACATCGGTGCCCCTTGATAAGGCGGAAATACCGCTTCAGTATCTTCCAAAATAATCATGTCGTATTCTCTCAGCTCTGCATCTGTAGCATAAGCATCCATCAGATTAATATCACCGCTCTCAATCGCCTGATAGCGAAGCTGCGGTTCCATAGTCACTACATCGTTAAAGTTTAAATTATAAGCCTCCTGTATGGCAGGATAACCATCTTCTTCCCTGTCGTTAAACTCCATAGTAAAGCCTGGTTTAATGATATCTTCTACACTTTTAAGATCTCCAATCGTTTCAAGACCATTCGCTTCTGCAAATTCTCTTTTAACAGCCAGTGTATAAGTATTATTAAATGCCATTGGATCCAGCATAGTCATATTATATTGTTCATCCAGTGCTGTGTTCGCTTGTTCATATACTGCACCCGCTTCATTTGAGTCCGGCGGTATATTCACCAGTTCACCGAGCACTGTACCTGTAAATTCCAAATAGCCGTCAATTTCATCCGATTCCAATGCATTAAATAGGAAGGCTGTTTTACCCATCCCGTCTTCAACATTTACACTGTAGTCTGTTTCTTCTTCTATTAGAATCTTATACATATTCGTTATAATCGATGGCTCAGCGCCCAGTTTACCGGCTATTGTAATGCTGTCTCCACGGCTTGATAAGAGCGGAGCCAAGGCAACTAGCAGGACAGCTGTAAATATAGTAACGATAAGCGTTATTCCCTTTTTATAAGACAGTTTCTGAATCATTCTCAGTACAACATCAAAGACAATCGCAAGCAGCGCTGCAGGAATTGCTCCAATTAAAATCAAATGCGTATTATTTCTGTCTATCCCAAGGAGAATTAAGTCACCCAGTCCGCCGGCACCGATTAAAGCAGCCAGTGTCGCTGTACCGATAATCAGCACCATAGCAGTCCTGACGCCTGCCATTATGACGGGCATCGCAATCGGGATTTCCACTTTTATAAGACGCCGCATCGGTTTCATCCCGATACCACGAGCCGCTTCAGTCAGCGACTCATCCACTTCTGCAATACCAGTATAAGTATTTCTCAGAATCGGCAGTAACGCATAAATAACGAGCGCTATAATCGCCGGTACTACCCCAATCCCAAACAGCGGAATCATTAATCCAAGTAAGGCCAGCGACGGTATCGTCTGCAGTACTGCAGCGATATTTATAACGACTTCAGCCGTCCGCTTCGTTTTAGTTAAAATAATACCAAGGGGTATACCAATCAGTGCTGCAATCAGCAAAGCGATAAATGAAATTTGTATGTGTTCAATCAGCGTTGATAACAATTCACCTTTTCTGGAATTCAATGTTTCTAAAAATGTACTCATGCGCTGTCACCCGGCTTCTCTGTTAAATACTTAAATATATCCTGTCTGCTCAGCAGTTTAAATCCCGCTTCAGTTTGTACAGCAACCGTCTCATATTCTGTAAATAATGTATAAGCTTCTTTAATATCCATATTACTTTCAATTTCAGGGTATCCATCAATATTATCTGTTACATGCTTGTCACTGACAAAATCACCTGCAGTGACTCTTTGCTCTATAAGATTTCCGATAAATTCTTCGACAAACTTATTTTTCGGATGTTTTTTAAATTCCTCAGGTGTACCGATTTGTTCAATTCTTCCTTCATTAAATAAACAAATGCGGTCACCGAGTTTCATAGCTTCCTGAATATCATGCGTTACAAAAACGATTGTTTTTTTTATTTCATGCTGCAGCTTAATCAAATCATCCTGAAAACTTTCCCGTGTAATCGGATCGAGCGCACTGAATGGCTCATCCATTAATACAACTGGGGGATCTGCCGCCAGTGCCCGCACTACCCCAACACGCTGCTGCTGACCGCCTGACAGTTCTGCCGGCTTACGGTCGATATATGTATCCGGATCTAAGCCCGCCATTTCCATCAGCTCTTTTGTGCGGCTTAATGTCTCTTTGTCTTTCCAGCCTTTCATTTCTGGTACTTGGGCAATATTTTCACCAATTGTCATATGCGGGAATAGCGCGATTTGCTGCAGAACATAGCCGATATCCCAGCGCATTTCATACACCTCATAGTCGCTGACCGGCTTATCTTTAAAATATATGTATCCTTCAGTCAGCGGAATCAGTCTGTTAATCATTTTAAGCGTCGTCGTTTTACCGCTGCCCGAAGGACCAATCAGCACAAAAAATTCTCCTTCTTCTACTCGAAAACTTGCATTATCTACAGCTTTTTTACTGCCGTATTTTTTCGTTACATTTTTGAACTCTATCATCTGATCCGCTCCTCTAAATTTTCAGAAGTTATTTATATGTATTAAAATAGGGAATAATCCTATATACCCTATTAAAAACAAAATAAAAGGGAATACGATATATAGAATTATTGAGAGGAGTTCAATTATGACGATAGAATCTATTGTTAATGATCAGCGTGAATATTACTTTAAAGCGCACACTAAATCAGTCAGCTTTCGAATACGTCAGCTAAAGAAACTTAAAGCCAATATTCAGTCCAATGAAAAAATGATACTGGAAGCTTTAAATAAAGACCTTGGTAAGACATCAGCCGAAGCTTTTATGACGGAAATCGGTATCGTCTACCAGGAGTTCGATCACGTGATTAAAAATCTCAGGAAATGGAATGCACCAAAAAAAATCTCATCATCCATGATGAGTTTTCCTGCTAAAAATTATATCCTTCGTGATCCATACGGTGTCGTTCTTATTTTATCACCATGGAATTATCCTTTTAATTTAACTATGATGCCGCTCATCGGCGCAATCGCAGGCGGTAACTGTGCAGTAGTCAAACCTTCGGAAACGAGTCCTCACACCGGGAAAATTATAGAGAAAATATTGAATTATACTTTTGCCAAAGAATATATCCACTGTCTTCCAGCGGATACACCGCACGATGACGTCAACATACAGAATTATGATTATATATTCTTTACAGGCAGCACGAGTGTCGGCAAGGAGATTATGAGTATTGCCAGTCAATCTCTAACACCTGTCACTTTAGAACTCGGCGGTAAGAGCCCTGCAATTATCGATGAATCAGCAAATATTGATATTGCGGCCAAAAGAATTGCCTGGGGTAAATTTATAAATGCTGGACAGACATGTGTTGCCCCTGATCACGTGATTATTCACGAATCAAAAAAGCAGGCCTTTATCGACAGCATACTCGCTGAAATAGAAGAACGCTACAAGGGTGCTGAATATCGTGAAGATTATCCTAAAATTATTAATGAAAAACATTACCAGCGCTTAAGCAGCCTGCTTGAAGATGAAATGGTCCTTGGCGGCAGCTTAAACGAAGAGGCTCAAAAAATTGCACCGGCTCTCTTGCCAAACAGTACTTTTGATTCAACAGTCATGGAAGAAGAAATCTTCGGACCTATTTTACCGATTATTACCTATCAGCACCTCGAAGATTTAATTGCATATCAGCAGACTCTTCCTAAACCGCTTGCATGTTATATATTCACTGAAAATGATCACGTGTCGGACATGCTGCTGTCACGGCTATCATTCGGCGGCGGCTGCATCAATGATACGCTGATGCATTTAACCCATCACGATATGCCATTTGGCGGCGTCGGTGCCAGCGGTATGGGACATTACCATGGAAAATATTCCTTTGATACCTTCACTCATGAGAAAAGTATTGTTAAGAACACCACTATATTTGATATTCCCGTACGCTACGGACCGTTTACAGAAACAAAATCCAAGCTTTTGCGCAAGTTTTTAAGTTAGACTGACAGTATAAACATTTAAAGGAGTGCATGCAGTAATGAGTATTTTAGTAATTGGTGCAAATGGCGGAGTTGGCCAGCACCTCGTTCAGCAGCTTAAAGAGAATTCTGTAGATTTTACAGCAGGTGTTCGTAAAGAGGAACAAATCGCTGACTTACAAAATAAAGATGTGAAGGCAACTCTGATCGATGTTGAAAAAAATTCTATTGAAGAACTCGCTAATCAAATGAAGGACTTTGAACAGGTGGTATTCTCAGTCGGTTCCGGCGGCAGCACAGGCGCTGATCAAACAATTATCGTTGATTTAGACGGTGCAGTAAAAGCAGTTGAAGCAAGTAAACAAGCTGGCGTTGACCACTTTGTTATGGTGTCAACTTGGGACTCGCGACGGGAAGCATTCGATACTTCGGAAGCAGCTAAAATTAAACCGTATTCTATCGCCAAACACTTTGCAGATGTTCACTTAAGAAATTCAGGTCTGACTCACACGATCGTTCATCCGGGTATGCTGACAGATGAAGCAGGTTCCGGAAAAATTGATGTTGATTTATACTTTGATGAGATTAAAGACGTTTCCCGCGAAAATATTGCAAGTGTCCTTTTTGAAATCGTAACGAATGAAGAAAATAGAGGGAAAGAGCTTCAAATTCTCGATGGCAGCACTGACGTTGGTGAAGCAGTTAAAAACTTTAAAAATAAATAGTATTAAAAAAAAAGAAATCCGTTATGGATTTCCTTTTTTATATGAAATTTAAGACCATCCTGTAATTTGAGCCACTGTTAAAGCACCTAATGAAATTACCATGAAAATAACGAACAGCGGGAAAAAGAATTTAATCCATTTATGCCATTCAACGCCCGCAATTGCTAAGGCAGCCATGAAATAACCGCTTGTCGGATAAAGGATATGTGCAAAGCCGTCACCGAGCTGGAAGGCGAGAACTGCAGTCTGGCGCGTAACATCAACCATATCTGCTAACGGCGCCATGATCGGCATCGTGACTAAAGCTTGTCCCGAGCCCGATGGAATCACAAAGTTAATAATCAGCTGAACGAAGTACATGCCTGCTGCAGCAAAGGTTGGCGGCAAGTCGCCAACGACTGAACCAAGACCGTTAACAATTGTATCCATCACTTGTCCATCTTCTAAAATCACCGCTACTGAGCGGGCCAGTCCGACGATAATTGCACCCATTAACACTTCTTTAAACCCTTTAGTAAATGCTTCACTGATACGCGTTAAGTTTAAACCTGAAATCAAGCCGACCACTACACCCATAATGATAAACAGCCCGGCCATCTCAATCATGAACCAGCCCTGGGTCGTCACACCCCAAATCAGTACTGCAAAAAAGACGAGTACAGTAAAGGCACCTGCAATTTGACGTTTTGTCGCCGTTAATGGTTCATGTTCACCAATTGAAGTATAAGTTTTACGTTTTTCTGCATCATCTTCGTAAACTAAGCTGGCTTCAGGGTTCTTTTTAACTTTTCTCGCATAGCGCATAACGAATAAAATTGTTATCGCCAGTACCACAACGAATAAGGTCAGTCTGAATCCAAGCCCTGAGAATGTCGGCAGTTCAGCAATCGTTTGTGCCAAACCGGTATTTACAGGATTCAGAACACCGACAGAATAACCGACTACCGTACCGCACAGTGCAATTGCAGCTGCGGTCATCGAATCGTAGCCGAGTGCAATAATCAGCGGAATAATAACCGGTATGTAGACCAGAGACAACTCCGCCGTACCGATCAGTGTCGCAATGGATGCAAAGACTGTAATCAGTACCGGTATAATTAAAATACTCCTCGACGAGAACTTACGCGCGAGTTTATCGACTGCAACTTCTATAATGCCGCTTTCTCGGAGAACCATAAACATGCCGCCGATAATCAGCGTGAAGAAGACAACTTCTCCTGCATCGACTAAACCTCTTGGGATTGCCGTTAAAAATTCTACTGCGCCTGTAGGCGTTGATTCAACATATGTAAAAGATTCCGGATCAACTGCGGAACGGCCATTTTCTAATTCAACCCGGTCAAATTCACCGGCTGGAATTAAATACGTCGCTGCAGCTGCAACGATACCGAATACGAATAAAATGACATATATATGCGGCATTTTAAAGCCGCTTTTGTTCTTCTTTTCATTGCTCATCTATATAAACTCCTTTTTTATTTTTCATTGTAACTTAAATGAGCACACTCTAAAACTATGTATATGGATAAAAAAAGATGGGTTTCTCACCCATCTTCACCATAATTAGATAATTTTTCCGTCTTTCATCTCAACGATACGTTCTGCGTATTTAAGCATGTCGTTATCGTGAGTCACCATTAAGACCGTTATATTTAATTCACTGGCCAGTCTTTCAATCAGTTCCATGACTTCAACAGAACGTTTAGAATCAAGACTCGCAGTCGGTTCGTCCGCGAACAGTATTTCCGGTTCATGGATAATGGCCCGGGCAATCGCGACGCGCTGTTTCTCACCGCCAGAGAGATTTTCAGGGAAGCTGTCTTTGTGATTCCACATATCGACAGTTTTCAGTACATCTTCAATGCGGGACTGTTTATCTTTTTTAGACCATTTTAGTTCTGCCGTATCGATCATCAATTCGAGCTGTTCCTGTACAGTAAGGAACGGTACAAGATGAGCATGTTGGAAAACGAAGCCGAAATGTTTAGCTCTGACTTCACGGACTTGCTCATCATTCATGCTTGAAAGATTTTGACCGCCGAATGAAATGGTTCCGTCAGTCAGTTTCTGCAGACCGGCTGCAATAGTTAAAAGCGTACTTTTACCAGATCCTGATGCACCGACCAATGCCGTTAACTGACCTTTATTCAATTTTAAATCTATATCTTTTAAAATTTGCTCGCTCGTATTGCCATGTTTAAATTCTTTTTTAATATCTTCTAATTGGAATACACTCATTTTTACGCGCCTCCTTGATTAATTGCCTGCATCGGTTCTACTTTTTTAATTTGAATGCCCGATAATGTTGCGCCGATAAACCCAATGACTATAAATGCTGCAGAAGATAAGAGCACTGTATTCATTGTTAAGTGGAACGGCATACCGCTCGGTGCCAGTACATTGAATAACTGACTGACGGCAATCGCAAGTATCAGAGATATGATTGTAATAATAATCATCTGAGCCCACATCATTTTAAATAAAGTGAATGTCTTAACCCCTATCGCTTTTAAGATTCCGAATGTACCCAGTTTTTGAACGTTAATCATGTAGAAGAATATTGCAAACAGCATACCGCTGATGACGTACAAGAATACAATAATCATATTGAGTGACAGCTGTTCTGCACTGTAGCTTGGTATTGTATTTAAGAAATCCGAGTTGCTGAAACCTGATAATTCATCAATTGTCTGATTAGAATCGGGTGTAAATGCCATTTGGAATGTGTCTGTTCCATACATTTCAAAGAAATCATCGTTATTAATAAAACCAACTGATGAGTGGCTGAATTTTTCCTGCGCTCTAAAATCTGTAATTGTTAAATCTTTATCTAACAGTTCACTTGAGATTGTATCCCCCACTTCAAAGCCTTCTTCTTGAAACGCCTGGTCGAGAATAATTTCTCCAGATTCTACATTGGGGAAGTAGTCAGATTCGGTTGAACTGACATACGCCAGACTGTGTTTCTGTTCTTCCGAATCACTAAATTCGCCCATTTGAATAGAAAAGAATACCGGATCTGTTGTTTCATTCTCCACATCGTTCATTTGTTCATCCGTTAAGCTGGAAAAACTGTAATTCTCTTCTGCACTTTCTTCCATATAAAATGTACCTTCCGGCATATTTTTAATCAGTGCGGCATTATCCTGTGACAAGCCGTTAGCTAAACCTGAAATACTTAAAGTCAGCAGGCTGATTAAGAATATGATCGAACCTAGTATCGTATAACGCATTTTATATTTTTTCATTTCTTTCCATGCCATTTTCATGAAAAATTCCTCCTCGCTAACTATCTATGAGTCATACTTTACACTTCGTATGTGAACTCATTATGAACGAGGAGGAAATATTTTATTCACTGCTGTCTAATGGCAGTCTGACAGTGATTGTTGTGCCGTTTTCATTACTTCTGACATTGATTGAGCCGTTATGCATATCGATAATTTTTTTAACTATCGACAGCCCGAGACCTGTTCCAGCAACATTACTCGTTCTGGCAGTATCTACGCGGTAGAATCTGTCGAATATTTTATCGATACTCGTATCGTCAATCCCTTCACCGGTATCGCTGATTGCGATAACCGTATGTGCCTTATACTCTGTCATTTCAATATCGATGCTGCCGGCTTCGGCATTATATTTTACTGCATTCGATAAGAGATTATCCCAGACCGTATTCATCAGAGCTTTATCGGCTTTGATTTCAGTATCATGCAGTTTATGGGACAGCATCAGGCCTTTTTCATTCACCTTCCATTCATATACTTTGATTAAGCGCTCCAGCTGCTCTCTTAAGTTATACGTTTCTTTTCTCAGTAAATAATCTTCATGATCAATCGAAGATAAAATAAGCAGCTGTTTAGTCATTGTAGACAGGCGGTCTATTTCAAAATCGACAGTCTCAGTATATTCATTCCGTTCCGCTGGCGTGAGGGGCTTATTTAACAGTTTGTTATAGCCCTTAATGCTCGACAGCGGGGACTGAATATCATGGGATATATTCGAAATAAAATCTTTTTGAATTTTATCGTTATATTCAATCTGTTTTGACATGCTGGCAAAGTTTGACGATAATTCACCCAGCTCATCTTTCCGATTCGTATCTAAATCGTGAATAGAATAATCACCGGCAGCAAGCAGTTTAGTCGCCTCACTGAGTTTAGTCACAGGCTTGATTAAAAAGTGTGCGCTGATAAAGACCAGAATAATACTGAGTAAGACTGTCAATGCGAATAACAAGCCAAATAGAAGGTGCATTTCGTTAAACAGCAGATTTATATCCGGGCGTAAGAATAAGGCATATGACGTCCCGTCATGTTCAACAGGCACACCAATTGTATTGCTCAATTCATTGGCGAAAAAACCTGTAACAAATATTTCCGCTTCAAAATTCGCCATACCATGGTAAACTTCCCCGCCAATCACATTACCGGTCACTTCATCTTCTAAGTTCAGCTCACCAAATTCAGCACCAAAAAATTGAGTATTTCCCGCTGCATCAGCCAGATATATTTGATAGCCGGCATCAGCAATTGTCGCAGAATAATCTTCTATGCTTACATCGGGATTTTCTTCGATAAAGGCCGCGACTTCTGTTGCGATTTCTGTATTTTTAGCATCGTTGCTGTCTTTTAAATTGTATTGATAATAAGCATTTGAAACGACGAACGCGATAAAGAAACTCAGAATCATAATTCCAAGTGTCATCACAACAAATTTTACGTAGAGGGATTTCATGATTTCTGCTCCAGAAAATAGCCGACTCCGCGTACTGTTTTAATAGAAAAAGCATCTGTCAATTTTGTAAAGCGTGTCCTGAGCCTTTTAATATGAACATCTACTGTGCGTTCGTCGCCTTCGTAGAATGCACCCCAAATTTGTTCTATCAGCTGCTCCCTGGAAAAGACCTGGCCAGGATATTCTGCCAGCAGATGCAGCAGCTCAAACTCTTTTAAAGGCAGCATATATATCTTGCCGTGAATATCTACCGAGTAATTCTCGGGATGAATAGTGACTTCGCCGATGCGGATTAAATCATGTTCTCCTTCTGCTTTATACCGTCTTAACAATGCTTCTATTCTAAATAAAAGTTCCTTAGGTTCAAATGGTTTAACAAGATAGTCATCTGTGCCGGCTTTAAAGCCGTCTGCTTTATCGTCTATATGACTTTTGGCAGTTAAAATTATAACAGGAATATCATATTCTTCCCGAATCACCTTGGTCAGCTCGAGTCCGTCCATGAACGGCATCATGACATCAACAACAGCCAAGGCGCATGGTGTTTCTTTCAAACACTCTAATGCGCGTCTGCCATCATTGGCCGTTACGACACGGTAACCTGCTTCCGTTAAATTAAGTCCGACAAATTTTACGATGTTCGGATCATCATCGACGACTAATATTCTATCCATACCGTTCTCCTTTTGTTGACTTAATACTGATATTATATCATCAAATCTGCATACTTTTTAACATTCCGGGATGTACAAGTAATGGAATGTCATCCATACTCAAACTATGAAGTTTTGCTGGGAGGATTCAAAAATTGAAAAAACAACTGCAGCCCTTAATATGGCGCTGGCACCTGTTTGCCGGGCTCATACTGGCCCCATTTCTGATTATAATTGCAGTGACGGGTGCAATTTATCTGTTTAGAGCAGACATAGAGGAATACATATATAAAGATTACTATTACGTTGAAGCAGAAGGTGAACAATTGCCGCCGAGCGATCTTGCCTTCACTGCCTTGAATACTGTAACCGGCGGTGAAGATATTACCCGCTACCGTCCCGGCGAGAGTGACACGCGTTCAGTGGAAGTCGGTATTACAGATGAGGACGGTGAATCGCTGACCGCTTTTGTTAACCCGTTTACCAGGGAAGTTCTCGGTATTATTAATGACAGCACGCGTCCCATGGAAATATTAGCCGCACTCCACAGCGAGCTGTTGGCGGGCACTTTCGGTGACCGCATCGTCGAACTCGTTGCCTGCTGGACAATTATAATGCTGATTTCCGGCTTATTTTTATGGTTTCCAAAAGCAACAGAGAAAATTAAAGGGGCAGTGACTATACGCTTTAACAAACGAGGCCGTATTAGACAGCGTGATTTCCATGCCGTACCTGCTTTTTGGATATCAGGCGGCCTCTTATTCTTCCTCTTGTCAGGCATGCTCTGGACCGGTTTTTGGGGCAATGGAGTCCAGCAGCTGACCACCGCTTCCGGCGCAGGCTATCCGCCGTCCATCTGGGTGGGGCCAGCACCGGAATCCACTACGGTTGCAGAAGATGTTGCCGATGTTTCCTGGGCTGCTGAGCAGATGCCTGTAGCTGACTCAGATCCGTCGTCAGGATTCAGACAAATTACTATCGATGAAGTCGTTAAAATGGCTGAACAGACCGGAGTCCACCCATCTTATGATATATTTTATCCCGCTTCGCCGGAAGGCGTCTTCACACTGTCTGTCTTCCCGCCAAAAGCACAAGATGAAGCGACGATACATATCGACCAGTATACAGGCTCTGTCATCGCCGATTACCGTTACGATAATTACGGCCCGCTCGGCAAAATCATGGCACTGGCCATTACTATCCATAAGGGACTGGAATTCGGTCTAATCAATCAGATTATCGGTGTGATCATTTGTATCGGCCTGATCGGCATGGTCATTACCGGCGTATATATGTGGTATAAACGTAAGCCTGAAGGATCTGTCGGTGCACCGAAAGCGAAGAGTATTTTTGAATACAAAGGCTTACTGGCAGTAATGATTGGCTTTGGAATCATCTTTCCGCTCGTCGGACTGTCGCTGATTATTCTCTTTTTGACAGACCGGCTGATTATTAGAAAAAACAAAACACTACGCCGCTGGCTGAACTATTAAGGAGGCATCTTATGTATAAATATTTTTATATTGTCTTGTCCTTCTTACTGCTGTCAGGCTGCAGCATGGTGGATAGAAGCACACACGATAAATACAACGATATTCCGCAAACTAATATCATTATGGATACTGAAAACATTACCGGTGTCAGTCCTTCTGAAATGTTGACAATGCATATTCTCCAAGACGGCGAACCGGTAGATGATGCTGATATTACATTAACAATGTGGGCTGCTAAAGATGCTGAAGTATGGAGTGAAGAATATGATGTCTCCCATGAGGGAGACGGTGCATACACTGCTGAGCTGGACATTCCGAGAGAAGGTCTCTATTTAATCAAGGCACATGTTAAAAATGACACGATCGACGCACTGCCGACTAAATATTTTACAGTCGGTTCTCTCGATATGTTTGAAGAAGTATTTATTCAGGAATTTAGTAATGACGACAGCATGCAGACACACAGTCACCATTAAAAAAACTCCCATTCATTTTAGAATGGGAGTTTTTTTAAATTATTTAGACTGCAAGGCTTAAGCGCGGAATGAAGATTTCATAGTGAATACGTCCTTTATCGACGCCAGCTTTTCCGAGCTCTTTAACGATAGACTGGATGAATGTGACGCCGCCGCAAACATAAATCTCCTGCTCGTCTTTCAGGAATTTTTGAACTTCTTCACTCATCAGATAGCCTTCTTCATCTCTAAGATGTGTGTGAAGTTCTGCATTATCAGCTGCTGCGATATTTTTAAGTTCAACTTCAAATGCAACGCGGTCAGCATCGTCTGATACTTGGATAAACTGCGCATCTGCACCCGTTTCTGCTGCCGTTCTGTACATTGGGAATAACGGCGTTACACCGATACCTGAACCGATGAATAACTGTGGTTTATCAGTATTTTCCAGTCCGAATACACCGACTGGAGCAGACAGATTAATCGTGCTGCCTTCGTTGATTTGTTCATGCAGGTATGTTGAAACTTCCCCGCGATTGCCATCTAACTCTTCTTTTCTGACTGCAAATGTTAACTTATCGTCCTGAACATCAACGATTGAATAATGGCGTTTTGCTCTGTATGGCAGATCAGGCACCTGAACATCCACTGTGATGTATTGACCAGGCGAGTAATCGATATTTTTCACTTCATCAGATTTAACTGTAAATGATTTAATGATATCTGTTTCTTCACGTACAGCCAGAACTTCAAATGGTTTGAATCCTTCCCACGCCAAGTTCGCATAGATATCTTTTTCAATGCCGATAAAGGCATCAGCAATTTCCCCGTAAGCTTTACCCCAAGTTTCAATAATCGGATCATCTGCTTCCAGACCTGTGACTTCCATAATTGCAGCAAGCAGATTCTCACCGACAATTGGGTAATGTTCCGGTTTCACTTCAAGTCCGCAGTGCTTATGAGCAATTGGAATCACAACAGGAACAATTGGTGTCAGATCTTCAATATGCTGTGCAGCAGCCAATACTGCTGTTGCCAGTGCTGTAGACTGCAGACCCTGTTTATGGTTAGGCTGATTAAACATATTGCGAAGTTCCGGGTGGTTTTCAAACATTCTCTTATAGAACTTAGAAGTAATTTCCACACCTTTATCTTGTAGAATCGGTACTGTACTGTGAATAATTTCAATTTCTTCTTTGTTAACCATTCTTACACTCCCTATTTGTTGTATTTATTTCATTATCTAATATTAATGCTCTTTTCTCAATGAAATCTCCTTATATTGTTAATTTTTTCACAAATTTTTGAATGTTTTTTGACAATATCTTAAAAACATAGAAAAGAGGCGTGAATCGGTGTAAGATTCACGCCTGAGTAATTTTAAGATGCCAAAGCTTCTGATTTCTTCTTAAACTGTCTTTTTTGAACCTCTGTTCCATGTTTCTCCTGTACAAAGAGAAGTGCACAAAATGCAATTGCACACGGTAAGGCAAACCCTAAAAATGAGAGCTGCGGCGGTACATTCGTCATCAATACCAAGCCGATAAGCAGCGGACCAGTGATTGACCCTATTCTGCCCATACCGACGGCCAAACTCAATCCTGCACCTCGTATATCCGGCGGGTAGAACATTGTAATATACGGATTAATCAGGTTTTGAGAACCAGCTGTACACGCTCCCGCAACAGCGATCAGTATAAATAAGAGCGCCGTGCTGCCCGTTATGCTGAGCAGGACAAAAGTGATTCCCCCGATACTGAGCAGCGATAATAAGACATTGCGGTGGCCGATTTTATCCACCATATAGCCTCCTGCAAGTGACCCTGCCATTTGCCCGAGAGCCAGTGTGATTGTGAATATCATAGCGGAAGATACGCCGTACCCTGACTCCTGCATAATGTTCGGCAGCCAAGTGCCAAGCCCGGCAATCATCATTAGACAGCAGATGACTGCTATCCAAAACATGACTGTCGACAAGCCTTTATTATTATTAAAAATTTTGTTAAAAGAAATTCCTGAACTGCTGTTTGTCGTCCCAGCCGTAATTTCATAATTATCCCATTCACTATACTGATTCGTTTGAGTGACTTTGTTTAAAATTTCCGCAATTTTTGCTTTGTTGCCTCTTCTTATATGAAAGACCACCGATTCAGGAAATTGCTTTAAGAAGAATGGCGTAATCACAACAGTAAATATACTGACCCAGAAAAACAGTCTCCAGCTTAAATGCTCTAAACAGTAAATTCCAAAAAGTGAAGCAATGATTGAGCCGATAGAATAGCCGCAGTACATTAAAGCAACGGTCATTGCCCTGTTTTTACGCGGAGAATATTCCGTCATCAGTGAAATGACTGCAGGCATTAAGCCCCCCATTCCCACAGATGCAATAAATCTAAAAATGATAAAAATCGTTTCATTTTGAGCGAAGCCTGCTAAAAAATTAAACAGACCGATGATGACAAGACACAGGGCAAGTACTCTTTTACGTCCGATGACATCTGTCAGTGTACCCAATATAAATGTGCCAGCCATCATGCCCATCATTGCATAACTGCCGATAGCGCCTGCTGCTGCCGGAGTAATATTAAAATCATTCATCATCTCCGGCAGTGCCAGCCCGTATACTGCGATATCGAAACCATCCGCTGCTATTGCTATAAAACACCATATAAATACGAGCATATGAAATGTGTTGAATTTACTATTTGCTATAACCGTTTCCGGGTTGATATTCGCCATTCTCTTGCCCCTTTCTAGTGCCAGACTTCTGCTGCTATTTCTGCAACATATTTTAGTTTTCTCCACTGGTCTTCTTCTGTTAAGACGTTCCCTTCCTCAGTCGAAGCGAAGCCGCATTGCGGGCTCAGTGCAAGCTGATCCAGCGGTACATATTGAGCCGCTTCATGGATACGCGCTTTAATATCTTCTTTATTTTCCAATTCACCGCTCTTAGAAGTGACGAGTCCGAGTACGATCGTTAAGTCTTTGCGGTTAACGTGGCGTAATGGTTCAAAGCCGCCTGCACGATCACTGTCATATTCCAGGAAAAATCCGTCAATATTTAAACGCCCAAACAAAATTTCTGCAACAGGTTCATAGCCGCCTGAAGATATCCATGTTGAACGGAAATTCCCACGGCAAATATGCATGGTAATTTTAAAATCAGCCGGACGGTCTGACACTGCTTCATTCAGTACTTGTAAATATTTTCCTTTTAAGTATTCAGGATCTTGGCCTTTATCTATCAGCTTTTGTCTTTCTTCTTCTGAGCAAAAGTAACCCCATGACGTGTCATCCAGCTGAAGATAACGGCAGCCGGCTTCATAGAAACTTTTCAGAACGTTTTTATAAGCCGCTGCCAAATCGTTAAAGAAATCTTCCTCATCAGGATAGACATTCTTATCTATCTCTCCTCTGAAGTGCAGCATACTTGGACTTGGAATTGCATATTTAGCTGTTGTATCACCTGCTTGAGACTGAAGATATTTAAAGAATTCAATTTCTCTGTGTCCGTCGAAATGCACTTTCCCGGTCACTTTAATCGCGCGGGATTTAGTCTGACGTTCTTTAAAGGCAATACCGCCGCCAGAGTCAAAACCTTCTACGCCGCCGAGGCCTTCCAGAAAATCGAAATGCCACCATGCTCTGCGGTATTCGCCGTCAGTGACCGCTTTTAAACCTGCTTCTTTTTGCTTTTTCACAGCTTTAGCAATTGATTCATCTTCAACGTTTCTTAATTCTTCTATCTTAATTTCACCATTTTCAAATTGTTTGCGTGCTTCTTTTAGTGCTGCCGGTCTCAACAAGCTGCCGACGTGATCTGCTCTGTATACTTCTTTAGTCATATTTTTTGCCACTCCATCTCTTTTTAATGATTGTATAAATATTATCATGGCGGTATGCTATAGACTAACTGATTAAATTCATGTCTCGTTATAACTTTTGACTATAACAAAGGAGGAAATTATGTCTCTGCAACAGCTCAAATATTTAATTGCTGTCGTTAACAGCGGTTCTATTAATGAAGCAGCAAAAAAACTCTATATCTCTCAGCCGACTTTATCTAAGGCGATAAAAGAACTTGAAAAGGAAATGGGTATTACAATTTTACAGCGCACCTCGACAGGCATTGTTTTGAGTCCGGACGGCGCAGAGTTTCTCAGCTACGCCAGACAGATTACCGAACAGGTGGAACTGCTTGAAAATAAATATTTAGACACACCCTATCAGGAACAGCTGTTGTCAGTGTCCACACAGCACTACTCATTTTCTGTCGATGCCATGGTCAGAATGATTGAACACCACGGCGGAGATAAGTATCAGTTTTCACTTCGTGAAACCCGCACATATGAAATTATCGATGATGTTAAAAACTTAAAGAGTGAAATCGGTGTGCTCTATATGAATAAATTTAATGAAAAAATTCTGACTCAGCTGTTAAAAGAAAGTCATTTAACATTTGAACTGCTGTTTACTGCTAAACCTCACGTATTTATAAGTAAAACGAATCCGCTCGCTAAAAAAGCTAAAGTTACTTTAGATGACCTTGCACCATATCCAAGATTATCCTTTGATCAGGGTGAGCACAGTTCATTTTACTTTTCAGAAGAAATACTCAGTACGCTGACCAGCCCTAAAAATATACTGGTCAGCGACAGGGCAACGATATTTAATTGTATGATTGGTTTAAATGGCTATACTATTTCGAGTGGTATTTTGAGTGCAGAATTAAACGGTACGGATATTATTCCGGTGCCGCTGGATGTGGACGATGAAATTAAAGTCGGCTGGATTACCAATAACAAAACCCAGCTCAGCAGGGTAGCTAAACTTTATCTGGAAGAGCTTGTTAAAACGATTGAAAACTATAATCTGCTGTAATGTGTGTTCTTTTATTTTAAGGGTATAGGAGTACTACATATAATTATGGAGGTGCCGTTATAGTGGATATCAAACATGGAACGAATAAATTTTATTTTGGTGATGACCCGCAAAACCCGGATGGTGAACTAACGTATCTTCCCGATGATATGAACAAACTTGTCATTGACAGCGTCGTCGTCAATAAAGACTTGCGCGGACAAGGTCTCGGTGACGTGCTGCTCGATGCAGCCGCTGACTATGCCCGGGAAAACAATAAGAAATTAGTGGGTGAGTGTCCATTCGTAGCGAAACGATTTGATGAATTTCCCGAGAAATATAAAGATGTTATCTTTGCAGAAGCATAAAAATAAATCCCTGTGTTTATCCTTAAGGACAAACACAGGGATTTTTATATTTTACTCATGTAATTTTGGTTCAGGATGTACATAGAGCGACATAATTCCTTTATCATGCATATGTTCTTCCACACGGTCACAGATCATATGTGCATCAGTGATTGAAATATCAGGATCAACAATAATTGTCACATCTAAAAATATACTGCTGCCGTGATAGCGGCCCTTAATCGATTTAACATCGAGGACCCCGTTCACTTCCAAGACATCTTCCTTATGTTCAATTAAATCAGCATCGTTATAGCCGTCACTCAAGGCAAATACTGCGTCTTTCAATATTTTTAAACCGGTATACATAATCAAGAGTCCAAGTATCGAAGCAATGATAACATCGGCAATCGGCAATCCCAGCTGGGTTAAAATTAAACCGGCTGCTGTTCCAAGGCTAATCATACTGTCTGAAAAATTATCCATCGATGCCGACTTTAAAGATGTGCTCTTTGTTTTTTCAGCAAGCTTTCTATTAATAAAAAAGACTGCAAGCATCACGAGACCGCTAAAAATACTTACATATATAACGACAGGGTTTGGTGCTTGTTCTGCTGGAGAGAAAACGGCCGGGACGTTTTCCATTAAAACTTGAAGTCCGACAAAAATAATAATAAATGAAACGACCAGAGATGCAATATTTTCAGATTTCAAATGCCCGTACGGATGGTTGTCATCCGGCGGCCGTATCGATATTTTTAAACCGATCAGAACTGCCAGAGATGCAAAAATATCGGTCATATTATTCAATGCATCGGCACGAACTGCCGCAGAATCATACTCTACACCGAAATAATATTTCAGTACAGCTAGAATAATATAGGTGAAGATACTTAAATATGCGCCTCTTTGGGCAAGTTTCAAATTATTTATATTACCCATCATGACAGCTCCTAAAAATTAATGGAGATTAATTATGCACTGCTTTCGTCAAATTATCAACTGCTTTTGCCTATTTATAAAACTTTATATTGGATGAAATATTTTTTTAGATTATCCTAAATAATAAATTAACTCTTCCTAAATTATTCTTTTAAAAAAAGACACTCCATTATTATGGAGTGCCGCTCTTATTTTGTTCTTTGCCGAAAAGATAACTAATACTAAAACCAATGACGAAAATGACGATTGAAATCAGCCAGCCCGTCACACCTTCAGGGAGACCGGGATAAATTGCAAACATCGATCCGAACAACAGGCCAATGATGCCTGCATATGTGAGATAAGTATAGTTTTTAAGAAGATATGAAATGATCCTGCTGGCTCCCAGCACTCCGATCACAATACCTAAACCTACAGAAATCAAAATCGGCAATACTTCGAAATTTAATGAAGTAAATTCGTTTATCGCGTAGATGACGATCGGATAAACACCGAGTATTAGCATAACCAGCGAGCCGGATATTCCGGGCAGCAGCATCATTGATGCAGCGAGTATGCCGGTAAGGAAGTATTTAAATAAATCCCCAACCGCCATGCCTGCACTTTCTGCCGGCGGCGCCTCGCCATTAAACAGAGACATCACAAATAATAAAACGATACCTAAAATAATTAAAATATAGTGCGCTGCACTAAATTCCACTTTTACATTTGAAATTCTAAACATCATTGGTATCACACCGAGAACCATCCCCATGAAAAACCAATGCGTCGGCACAGTGTGATTTTGTAAAAAGTAATCGAGTACTGAAGACATCGTTAAAATAGCGATGGCCATACCGATAACCAGCGGCAGTAAAAAGGCAATCGCCTGTTTGTAGTACTTAGATACTATCCGGCTGATTGCACCGAGAAACTGATCGTATATTCCTAAGAGTAACGCCATCGTACCGCTGCTGACTCCCGGTACTAATTCAACGATTCCCATTAGAAAGCCTTTGGGCACATTTTTCCAATTAAACATATATTCAATTCCATTTCATTTTTTCTTTTATTTTATCATAATTTACAGGCTGTCAATAATCATATATACGCCGAGAAGGAGTAAAACCATCCTTAAAATAAAAATAACAGTATCTGATTCTAGTTTTCTGTTCAGCCTGACTCCGAGCTTGGCGCCGATATAAGCTGCCGGTATCAGAACGAGTGCGTACAGGAAGTGAATATTCCCTTGAAAAAGGTGGCCGGCTGCTGACGAAATGCTGCCAAAGAGCACTAAAAACATACTGGTGCCAACTGCAATAGATGGCGGCATTAAGAATAAAATAATCATCATTGGTGTCATCAGTGCACCGCCGCCTACTCCAAAGAGACCTGCTAAAAAGCCTGCCAGCAGACTCCCAATAACGCCTATGTATGGCGGGAAACCGTAATAATGTTCCTGCCCTGCTGCGTCAGTGTGCGGTCTCATATATTTATCATTTTGAAATATTTTAAGCGGCTTGATTTTATCTCGTACAAGCAATATAAAACTGACCAATATAATAAAGAGCCCGAAATACAATTTTAAACTGTCGACTGTAAACAGACTGCTTGTATAGGATCCGAGCATAGCACCCGGAATAATACCCAGCAGTAAGTATTTACCGTTCTTCCAATCGACCTGTTTATTTTTGTTGTATGAAATCACAGATGATAATCCGATAAACACCAGTACCAGGCTGGACGTGCCAACAGCAATTTGAGGCGTAATTCCATCCAGCAAGCCAAGTTCCGTCCCTAAAAAGATAAGTACCGGGACGATGACAATACCGCCTCCGAGTCCAATCAGCGACCCGACAATTGCTGCAATCAAACCGATAACTGCGAGCAGAATAAATTCCATATATATCTTTTTCCTTTTAAGTTATTTTAAAGCTGAGGCGATGAACATTGAAGCATCTTTGTTCATAAATATATTTTTCCCGTCATAAAATGTTTTAATTTCTGCACTTTTAAAACCGGCCTCGATTATTGCCGTATTCATCTCTTCATGCGTAAAGCCGTTGTGCACTTTCTCATGATAGACTGCATCATTTTTATCAAAATCGGCTATAATCAGCTGACCCGACGGGCTCAATAAACTGTACAATTCTTTTATCAGCGCTTTGTATTCAGGAACATGAATCATAACGAGCGAAACGATGATGACATCTGCTTCATTTTCTTTCAGATTTTCAATACTCCGCGTTTCAGCATGTTTGATATCACCTGCCTGAATTTTCTCATCTACGACTTCCATCATATTTTCAGACAAATCACTGAATATTAAATGCTTAAAATTATCTTTAAACTGTAATCCAACCAGTCCTGTGCCTGCACCATAATCCAGCAGTGTTTTTTCAGCAGACTGAGGTAAATACTGCCCTATGCCGCGTGCAATTGTATTTGCCAGCTCCACTCTCTCTTCGTTATCGTATCGCTGTGCCATTTTGTTGAATACATTCTCTGCCATAAAACTCTCCTATTTCTTATTTATAATTTTCTCCATTGTACTATTTACGCTGCCAAGATACATCTTTCCAAACTTAACAAGATGTACAAGCAGTAAATACAGTTTATAAAATTCTATTCGGAAAGCTGCACCTTCCTCTAGCGGGTATGCTGCATCGTAGGCCTCGTAAAAATCAGTACCGAAGCCGCCGAATACTTGTGTTGCACCGAGATCAAACTCTCTGTCTCCATACAAAGGTGATGGATCGAACAATGCAGGACTGCCGTCATTAAGAAACATGTAATTCCCAGCCCACAGGTCACCATGCAAAAGCGACGGTTTACTCTGATGAGTTTTCAGTTCTTCTTTAATTATTTCGAGTACTTCTAAAAATCTCTCGTCATCCTTATTACTCCATAGACTTTGTTTATTAATCTCTTTATAAAGATGAGTCAAACGCTGATCTATAAATACTTCGCTCCAGGTATCCATCCAGCCGTTGCTGAATGTAATATCACTGCCTTCATATGCTAAATGATAACCGTACTTGCCATCTTTCTGATATGTCATGTGAAGTTGTGCCACCATTACACCAAGGTCCTTCTGACTGCCTCGCCCTTCTTCAAGAAAATCAAGCAGCAGATAAGCATCGCCTGAAATTTGACCATAATCTATCACTCGCGGTGCGGTAATCCCCGCCAGTTCAAAATCTTTCAGTCCTGAAATTTCTGCAGCATAGAAATCCGCTTCTCTATTCGGCTGCACTAGGAGAAAATATATACCATTTTCCGTTTCAATACGATAGGCCTCATTGACATCGCCGCCGCTGACAGGCGTTATATTCTTAATATATTCGAGAGGCAATTGAGCTGACCATTTTTCGTTCATGGATTATTCTCCTTCCTTAAACTTTATACTTCTCTCTATTTCCTTTAAAATAAATGTGAAACACAAGTTCAGTAAACCCATTGCAGCATCTGACATCCACTGCTATATCTTATATCGTTATTTTATAACGCCAGGCGTTATATTTAAGGAAGGAATACATATGAAACGTATTTTAATAATCATTGTCATCGCTGCCGCTGCTTTATTCGGTTTAATTTACGCAGACAGCAAAACTGATAATGGCATTATAGAAGAACTGACAATTCTCCTGACACCTGATCCAATGGAAAACAATACTTACGATGACGGGGAATGTACATTTTATGTATTCGATAAAGTCAAAGCAGACGGCATGATGATTGAACGTTCATGGGGCGACGCAGAATTTTGGGCAGATCGTGCAAAAAGGGATGGCTACACTGTAAATAATAGTCCTGAAGACGGTGCTTTGATGCAAACTGACCGCGGTGAAATTGGCCATGTTGCTTATATAGAGTCTGTAAATGATGATGGTTCATTTAATATTACAGAGATGAATTTGACAGAACCATATGAGGTAACAGAGCGGGTTATTGATTCCAAAAATATTAATGATTATCAGTTTATCCATCCCAAAGTAAATAAACATGCCGACACACAGTAAAATCTGCAAATCTATCTATTGCCTATAAATTTAATTGACATTGATACCTTATTGGCATAAACTTTTTAGAGTGATAATGATTCTCAATTATCTTAAGAATCATAGATGAGAGGTGACAGTGTTGAACGCACTTGAAATAAATAATGTCGCAGCCGGTTATCAGAACCGTTCAGTTATCAATGACTTGAGCGTATCGATACCGAAAAATAAGATTACTACTATTATTGGCCCGAACGGCTGCGGTAAATCGACTTTGATAAAGACAGTTTCCCGTATTTTAAAAGCTGAGTCAGGCACCATACTTCTTGACGGCAAAGCCATAAATACAATTGATACGAGAGAAATTGCCAAACAGATGGCGATACTGCCCCAAACAGCAGAATCCCCGGGCGGACTGTCTGTATTTGAATTAGTATCCTACGGACGATTCCCATATAGAAAAGCCTTAGGCTCTCTCAGCAAAGAAGACTATCAGTATATTAACTGGGCAATTGAAGTAACTGGCCTGGAAGAATTTGCAGACCGTCAAATTAGTGACATGTCAGGCGGCCAGCGCCAGCGCGTATGGATTGCTATGTCTCTCGCACAAGGTACAGAGACTCTTGTACTGGATGAACCGACGACTTATCTCGATCTCGCACATCAGCTCGATATATTGCTCCTTCTTCAAAAACTGAATATTGAAGAACATCGCACCATTATTATGGTGCTGCACGATTTAAATCATGCTTCCCGCTTTTCTGACTATATGATAGCGATGAAAGACGGCAATCTGATTACTGAGGGATCACCTGATGATGTAATGACTCATGACAACTTAAGAACCCTGTTTAATATCGAAGCTGATATTCAGAAATGTCCTTACAGCGGACATCCGATTTTCACTTCTTATCATTTAAGCAGCAGGGATAATAATCATGAGTAAATTTAATTCATCACTATCTGAAAAAGAACAAGTTAAAGCAGTGAAAAATACTGCAAAACCAGTCCGCGGAACTCTTATTATTACAGGCGGGCTGATATTTCTTTTATTTGCATTCGCCGCTTCTATTTCTCTCGGTGCTGCAGATATAAATTTATCGACGATATGGAATGCCTTGTTTAATTTTAACGAATCACTTACCCAGCACCAGATAATATGGGAGTTAAGATTTCCAAGAATTATCGGCGCTGCCATAGTCGGTGCTGCTTTCAGTGTAGCCGGGGCATTGATGCAGGGGATGACTAGAAATCCCCTGGCCGATTCCGGCTTACTCGGTTTAAATGCAGGGGCTGTAATGATGCTCGCTATCAGTTTCAGTTTCTTTCCCGGCCTGCCTTATGTCTATGTTGTCCTGCTGTCATTTTTCGGTGCAGCATTGGGTGCAGGTATTGTCTACGGTATCGGCTCGATGAGCAGAAATGGCTTAACACCTATACGTCTGGTGCTGGCCGGTGCTGCTGTAACGGCGTTATTAACAGCGCTTGCTGAAGGTATCGCACTTTATTTTAATGTGGGTCAAGATATGGCGTTCTGGTATGCAGGCGGGGTTTCCGGCACGCGCTGGAGCCATCTCGCAGTCATAACGCCTATCGTTATTGTGATGTTATTTATAGCCATACGAATATCTAAATCCATTACCATCCTAAGCCTGGGTGAAGAAGTCGCCGTCAGCCTCGGTGAACGCACTGTAAGAACAAAACTGATTAGTGCCGGGGTGATTGTCGTACTGGCTGGCCTTGCAGTATCCGTTGTCGGTGCTGTCAGTTTTATTGGACTGATTGTGCCCCACTTAACCAGACGGCTTGTCGGTTACGATTACCGATGGATTATACCAGTCAGTGCTGTCGTCGGAGCTATTCTGGTCGTTGCCGCAGATTTAGCCGCCCGCACTTTAAACGCACCATTTGAAATACCGATTGGTGCACTGATCTCATTAATCGGCGTTCCTTTCTTTTTATACCTGGCACGTAAAGGAGGTAAGGAGATATGAATCAGTTTAAACCTGAAGGCGTCTTAAAAAAACAGCGTCGTGCTGTTGCAATCGCCATTATCCTTATTGTCCTTTTGCTTGTTATGTTAATGATCAGTTTAAACACAGGACTGATACGAATTGACCCGGTTACAGTTGTTAAGACAATTTTCGGCGGCGGTGATCCCCGCGATGAGTTGCTCTTGTTCGAATTCAGACTGCCGAGAATCACTATCGCCGTCTTAATTGGTATGGGCCTCGCTGTGTCTGGTGCTGTGCTGCAGGGTATTGTTAAAAACCCTCTGGCAGATCCAGGAATTATCGGGATCAATGCAGGCGCAGGACTAGCTGTTATGCTGTTCGTGACGTATTTTTCTACTGAACTCGGCAACTCTGTTTTCCTAATGCCGCTTCTGGCATTTGCTGGTGCAGGTATAACAGCAGCTATTATTTACATCTTTTCATACAAAAAAGATGAAGGCGTCTCTCCGATTCGCTTAATACTTGTCGGGGTCGCTGTCGCTGCCGGAATCAGCGCTTTAATGATCGTATTGACATTAAAACTGGATCCAAAAGTGTACGACTTTGTTGCTACTTGGCTTGCCGGCAGTATCTGGGGCTCAAACTGGAATTTCGTATTGGCTTTATTACCTTGGCTGGTCGTATTGATTCCATTTGTCTATATGAAATCGAGAGTCCTGGATGTTTTAAATCTCGGCGACCATACCGCGGTCAGTCTCGGCATGAATCTTGAGAAAGAACGGCGTATACTGCTTGCCGCCGCCGTCGGTCTCGCCGCTGCAAGTGTTTCAGTCAGCGGCGGCATCGGATTTGTCGGCTTAATCGCTCCTCATATGACGAGACAGCTCGTCGGCAGCAAACATAAATACGTTATTCCTATATGTGCGCTTGTAGGCGCTGTCCTGGTACTCACTGCAGATACATTGGCCCGTGTCATTCTGCAGCCGGCGGAAATTCCAACCGGCATCATTGTTGCAGTCATTGGTGCACCGTACTTCTTATACCTGCTAGCAAAATTAAATGATTAGCTTTCAGTAATTCTAATCCGGCCGTTCAGTCAGCCGGATTACATTATAAATACTCATTGAGAATGGTTATCAATTATAAAGGGAGAGAAAGAATTATGAAAAGATTGTTCAGTATTACACTTTTACTACTAATCACAGCAGCACTTGGGGCATGCGGTTTTGACGAGACACAGAAAAACAACTCAGAATCCGGCGACACTGTTACATACGAATCAGAATTTGGAGATGTAGAAATCCCTGAAAATCCACAGCGTATTGCAGCATTAACCTATGGTCCTAATTTGCACTCATTGGGTGTGGACATGGCAGGTGTGGATCAGTGGTCTAAAAATAACCCGCTGTTTGAAGAAGATTTATCAGATACTCCTCAAATCACAGAAGCTGAACCTGAAAGTATTTTAGCTGAGAATCCTGATTTAATAATCGCCGGAGCTAATATGGAAAATCTGGACGAACTTAAAAAAATAGCACCAACAGTGACCTTTACATGGGGGAAACTAAACTATTTAGAACAGCAGATTGAAATTGGGAAACTTGTCGGTCAGGAAGAAGAAGCGCGCGAATGGGCAGATGACTTCGAAACAAGAGCAGCGGATATCGGCAGTAATATTAAAAAACAGCACGGTGATGATACGACCGTTTCTGTAATTGAAACAGACGGTAAGGGATTTTATGTATTCGGAGATGCCTGGGGCCGAGGCACTGAGATTTTGTATCAGGCGATGGATTTAAAAATGCCAAAAAAAGTTGAAGAAGCAGTTTCAGAAGATGGCTATTATGAGTTATCACAAGAAGTATTAGCAGAGTACGCCGGTGATTATATTATTTTAAGCCGCGGTGAAGACACAGATATGTCATTTACAGAAAGTGATGTATGGCAATCAATTCCTGCTGTTCAAAACGGCAATGTCATTGAAATTGATACTGCTGCAACGAGCTACAGTGATCCAACGACACTTGAATACCTGCTGGAAATATACAGCGAAGGTTTATCAAAATAAAAAAAATGCGTTCAGATATCAATGAATATCTGAACGCATTTTCCGTTAATCTATCTTTTTCACAAATTCCGACTTCAAACTCATCTGACCAATTCCCGGTATTTTGCAGTCGATATCATGGCCATCTTCAGGATCAACTAGTCTAATACCTTTCACTTTTGTTCCCTGCTTAATAACGTTGGAAGAACCTTTAATTTTTAAATCTTTAATCACTGTTACATTATCGCCGTCATTTAGAACATTTCCGTTAGAATCTTTTACAAGTGCTGCCAGTGCCTCTGCTTCTGCAGACTCACGTGTCCACTCATGTGCGCACATCGGACAGACTAACAGAGATCCATCTTCATATGTATATTCTGAATTGCAGCTCGGACAATTTGGTAATGATGCTGTCATTGTAATCCTCCATATCACTGTATTGTTACTTAAGATACCATAATTTCTCATAAATAAAAGCCGGGTTCATAAAATGAACTTCGGCTTTTAATAAATTATGCTTCTTTAACTTTGAGTACTTCGTAACCTAACTTCTCTACGACTCCTTTTAATTCATCTGCAGTTACCTTTTCAGGATCGTATTCTGCTTTTGCTTTACTTGCATTAAACATTAGTTTAGCCGATTCAACACCTGCAGTTTTTAGCAGTGCACCTTCAATTTTTTTAATACATGTCGGACAGCTCAATGTTTCTAATTGCATTGTTACATTACTCATCATGTACGCCTCCTTTATTTTTTTCTCTTCTTATCTCTATCTTTATTATAAGCAGTATTTGAATTTTAAAAATTGACCTGCATCAAGTTTTAAGGTTTAAATTTAATTAATCTCATCCCGTTAAATATAACGATGAGCACACTCGCCTCGTGTACAAACATTCCGATAGCGAGGTTAACTCCGCCCATCAGTACACCCGCTAAAAGTAACGCTACTGTAACGAGTGCGATAATAATGTTCTGCTTCATGTTCCGCATCGTACTTTTTGACAGCGACAGTGCATGGGCATACTGATTGAGTCTGTCAGCCATTAGTACGACATCAGCGGTCTCCATCGATATATCAGTACCGCCTTTCCCCATAGCAAGTCCGACATCTGCTGAAGCAATCGCTGGTGCGTCATTAATACCGTCTCCTGCCATCGATATTACTCTGCCTTCACTTTTCAGACGTTTGACATGCCTTACTTTATCTTCCGGAAGCAGCTCTGCATGGACTTCATCAATACCGAGTTCCTCTGCAACTGCTGACGCTGTATGGCGGTTATCACCAGTCAGCATCACTATATGCTTAACGCCGTTTTCTCTCATCGTTTCCAGGGCTTCTTTTGCATCATCACGTATTTTATCAGCAATTGATATAACTGCTAAAAGTTCTGAATCTACCGCTGCAAAGATTGCTGTATTTCCTTTCTTCTCTCTATTTAATGCATAGTCTTCAATATTGTCTGCGATCACGATGCCGTGCTCTTTCATCATTTTTCTATTGCCTGCAATAATGGAATGACCATTTACTGAACCGGCAATTCCGCGTCCCTTTACACCGCTCGCATGATCCATAGTATATGCAGACAGATCTCTAGTATCCTCTGCGAATTCTGTAATTGCTCTTCCAAGATGATGTTCGGACGCCTTTTCAAGTTTGCCGATTAAACCTATTAGCTCCTCTTTGTCACCTTTTAAAACTTTGAAGTCGGTTACCTCTGGACGTCCTTTTGTTAAAGTACCGGTTTTATCAAATACGAGTGTATCGACTTTAGAAAGTTTTTCAATGACTTCTCCGCCTTTAATCAGCGAACCGTTTTTAGCACCATTACCGATACCGGCAACATTCGATACCGGTGCGCCGATTACAAGTGCACCTGGACAAGCAATCACGAGAAAAGTAATTGCGAGATGAAGATCTCTCGTAATTGCCCAGACGATAATTGAAAGAATTAATACGCCTGGAGTATAATATTGTGAAAATCTATCTAGAAATCTTTCTGCATTAGATTTTGAATCCTGAGCTTCCTCAACGAGTTCAATAATTTTAGAAAAAGTCGTATCGTCTCCAACTTTTTCAGCTTTTATTTCTAAATATCCAGAATCTAAAATCGTTCCGCTGAAGACTTGATCCCCGCTCATTTTTGATACTGGCACAGACTCACCGCTGACAGCTGCCTCATTAATTTTTGCTTCCCCGTTGACTGCTTTCCCGTCAACAGGAATCATCCCGCCTGGTAAAATCGCTATTCTGTCTCCAATTTCTACTTCATCTGCATCAATCACTTTTCTGCTGCCGTCCGGCTGTATTAGATTCGCTTCCTGTGGTGCCATATCTGTTAATTCTTTAATAGACGATCGCGTTTTTTCAAGCGTTCTCGCCTCTAAGTAACTTCCGAACAGAAATAAGAATGTAACTGCTGATGATTCGACATACTCTCCGATAAATAACGCCCCTATAACGGCGATAGATACCAGCAGCTCAATACTGAATACTTTCATTATCAATGCCTGGTAAGCCTTAATTCCGATTGGCAGCATAGCAATAAGAGTCGCCGCAATCAATGCTGTATTCCCGGCACCGGTATAACTGAAAAACCTTAACATAAGACCAGCTATAATTAAGATAAATGCGATTAAGGTAATTTTACTTTCCTGTTTAAATATAAATCTGACCATTGCAATTCTCCTTCCTCCTAATTTATTTTCCTTGCTTCTTCACTTATAATGTTACTGTCATTTCAGATAATATAAATTGACCTTGGTCAAGAAAACAAAAAAGGTTCCCGAAAAGGGAACCAGTACAGCAAATTTGCTCTATTTTAAAATATCGTAGGATTTATTATTTATTTTACTGATGTAACCTTCAGCTTCTAATTTGTTAAACGTTCTCGTCAGTGTCTCAGGCTGCATACTTAAATATGAGGCCAGATGTTTTTTAGTCATCGTCAGTACGAGCTGTTCATCTGATCTGTGCGTTTTAATATACTCTAACAGCTTTTCTTTGCTGTTTAACAATGAAATATTCGTGGTCAAAGATTCGGAATCATTCAGACGCTCTGCAAAGCTCTCAATGACTTTAATGCTGATATTAGGATACTTATTCATTAAGTCATAGATATCCTTTTGGTCAATACGGCATACCTCTGCATCTTCAAGCACTTCAGCATACGATTTACTTTCGTTATCATCACTGAACAATGATAACTCTCCAGTGAAATCACTATGGGTGAGCACTCTGATCAACTGTTCTTCACCATTATCATTCAAACGGTAAATTCTCACTTTTCCTTTATGAATCACGTATAAAGCTGATGAAATATCACCTTCCATAAAAAGGTATTCTCCTTTTTTCATCTGCCTGTGATTTACCTTTTGAAATACTTCTTCCAGTTCATCCATTTCTAAATGACTAAAAATCGGAACTCTGCTTACACATCTCTCATGCCCTTGTAATTCCATATCTTCGCCCTCCAAAATGATTATTCTGCTACTGTAATTATATCATGAGCAAATTGATAATATATATGCCGCAATTTCATGTTAAAATTAATGCTGATTACGAGATGATAGGGGATACTTATGGCAAAACTCTACTACCGCTACGGCACAATGCAAAGTAACAAAAGCAACCAGATTATTACGACACACCATCAATACACGACTCAGGGGAAACGCTGCTTGGCATATACAACACCTATTGATTCAAGAAGCGGACATAAAAAAATTAAATCCAGAGTCGGTCTTGAACTTGACGCTGAATATATAACAGATGATATTTTCGACAAAGTAAAACAGGAACATGATAAACAAGAAGTACATGTTGTTCTCGTCGATGAAGCCCAGTTTTTATCGAAGAAAGATATTCATAACTTGAGCGACATTCCGGATCACCTGGGTATTCCTGTTATTGCCTTTGGTTTAAAAACAGATTTTAGAAATGAACTATTCGAAGGCAGCCGTATATTACTTGAACTTGCTGATGCTATCGACGAACTGAAAACAGTTTGCCAGTACTGCAATAAAAAAGCGACTCTTAATATGAGGCTCCATAACGGAAATCCAATTAACGTTGGAGAATCTATTCAGATTGGCGACGAAGAATATGTTCCTGTTTGCCGAAAGTGCTATAAAGAACGTCTTGAACTGATCTAGTAAAATTATATAATGTTTCCCGTGAAACTAAAGCACTTCTACTAGAAATCAAACAAGGAGTAACGCTATGCGTTGCTCCTTGTTTGATGTTAATAACGCTGATATAACGTGCTACCTTTCTGTTAATGTTACCTCTGGCACATATCTCAAGTTCACAATATCTCCATCTTCAAAGGACATCGTAAACTCAGTCATGCCACCATATTTTGCATTCCCCAGTGTATGTCGCGATTTATTATAATCAGGATGTGATGACACCTCAAGCGATCCTGTTTCTTCAGTTTCAGGCACACTCACATCATATACACCTGCAGGGAAATCTTCACCGGCTACCCACTGACCAGGAAAAATTGTTTCCACAGATACTGTTTCATACGGAGTGAATGTTGCTTGCTCAAAATTAGCTATCTCAACTGAATATCCTTCGTCAAGAAATCCAACGATTTTAGTCGTCTGACCTTCAGGACTATCCGACTCTCCTGCTAACGTTTCATTGAAGCCTCCGCGATTTTCTTCGTTCTTAACATATATATTGCCGTATCCTGAGTCTGCTGTAATGACATAGCGGCCAGGCTCGATATCTTTACCGACTTCATGCATGCCTTCATCGAGTGTAACTGCCTCACCTTGATTCATTAAGTGACTGTAGTCCAAAGTTTCAATATCTTCAGTGTCACCAGCAGTATCATTATCTGCTTCGTTATTGCTTTCGGTATCGGTATTGTTCTCAGTTTCCTCCTCAGGATCAGTGCTTTCTTCACTTGTGTTCGTGCTGTCTGCACCCAGCCAGCTGTTAATTTCATCAGCAAGCTCATCAAAAGGGTTAGTGTTACTGCACGCACTTAATATAATAGAACTAATAAATAATACAGATAGTAATTTAAGTTTTCTCATTCATTTACACTCCATTCACAAATTCGTAACATTTTCTTAATTATAAAATTTAAGCGAACGAATAGCAAACTGATATATTTAGTAACTAATTACTTATTCTTTGCTATACTGTTGGAAAATACTTTGGAGGCGATCTTATGATTAAACCTAGTAAATTACAGCCTGGTGATACAGTTGCACTCGTATCTTTATCGAGCGGACTCGCAGGTGAAGAAGATATAAAATGGAGAACTGAACAGGGGATCGAGCGGCTGGAGAGTATTTTCGGCTTAACAGTAAAAGTAATGCCTCATGCCTTGAAGGGTCTTGATTACGTTTATAACCATCCTGAGAAAAGAGCAGAGGATTTAAATGAAGCTCTAAGAGATCACTCTGTTAAGGCAATTATCTGTGCAATCGGCGGTAATGAAACAGTGCGTATCTTGCCGTTTGTAGACACCGATGCACTGCAAAATAATCCGAAAATATTCACAGGTTATTCCGATACAACAGCGAACCATTTATTCTTTTATAAGCACGGTATATCGACGAGTTACGGTCCTGCTCTATTAACCGATTTCGCTGAAAATATCGCCATGGATGAGTATACTGTGAACTCAATTGAGAAAACATGGTTTTCAGCTGAACCGATTGGTGAAATTAAGACTTCTCCGCATATTAGAAAAATCGGACTCAGCTGGGATTCCGAAAACAAAAGTACCGAACGTCCAAAAGACAATAATCCTGGCTATGAAAGTATCGGCGCTTCTGGTAAAGGCCGCGGTCATTTAATCGGCGGTTGTCTGGAAGTCTTTAATAATTTACGCGGCACAAAATATTTCCCTGAATTAAGTGATTTTAAAGATGCTATATTATTCTTTGAAACCTCTGAATGTTATCTTGATCCAGAAATATTTGAAGATTATTTACGTGCTATGTCTGTTATCGGTATATTTGAGCATATTAACGGCATAGTTATCGGACGTCCTCAGGATGGCCGCTATTACACTGAATATAAAGAATCATGGCGACGTATACTCACCGAAGCTGGACGAAGTGACCTGCCGGTGCTGTATAACGGCAGCTTCGGTCATAATGAACCGAAATCCATTATTCCATACGGTCTCGAGGCTGAAATAGATACGGAGAATCTCACCTTTAAAATATTGGAAAGTGCAGTAAAAGATTAAAAATCCGAAGAGGAACCTCTTCGGATTTTTCACATTAAATGAGATAAGAATGCTGTTGCGATTCCAAAATAAATTAATAAAGAAAGTATATCATTAATTGTTGTGATTAAAGGTCCTGATGCTACAGCAGGGTCGACATTTAAACGGTTCAGCACAAGCGGTATAATCGTACCTGCCAGTGTTCCGATAATCAAAGTGCATAGCAGCGATGTGCCAATAACTAAACCTAAAATTGCACTGCCCTGCCAAAGGTAGGCAATAACAAAAATGAGTGCTCCGCAAGTCAGACCAATAATTATACCGACCCTTAATTCTCTATACAAAAGCTTCAGCACCTGTTTTGTATTTACGCGTTCTTTCGTCAGCCCCCTGATAACGACAGCAAGTGACTGGGTCCCTGTATTACCGGTCATTCCCGCAACCATCGGCATGAAAAAGGCCAGCGCGACAACTTGTTCAAGCGTTTCTTCAAAACTTGCAATAATGCTTCCTGATACTATCCCGATAAAAAGCAGCAGTACTAGCCACGTCAGCCTTCTTTTCGCTGCAGTAAAAGGTTTCGTGTTAAAGTCAATCGCCTTTCCTGAGGCAGAAAATTTCTCAATATCTTCCTCAGCTTCCTGATAGACAACATCCAAAATATCATCTACTGTAACAATACCAAGCAATCTTTCCTCTTCATCAACGACCGGGATTGTTACAAAATTATAACGCTGAATTATTCTTGCTACTTCTTCCTGATCCATCATTGCATCTACTGTAACGATGCGCGTTTTCATAATATCTTCTATTTTTTGCGGTAAATCAGCGAGCAGCAGGTCTCTGTAAGACACCACTCCGACGAGTTTTTTATCATTATCGATAACATACAGGTAGTTGAGATATTCTGCCAGTTCCGCAAAATGTTTCAGCTTGTCCACCGCTTCACGCACGCTATAGGATTTATTAATCCAAACCATCTGGTTATTCATTATCCGGCCGGCTGTTTCCGGAGGATATTCCATCAATGTTTCTATATCTTGAGAAAACTCTTCATCTGTATCTGACAGAAGTTCCGTTGCTTTCTTTTCACCGAGATTGCTGAGCATTTCAATTAAATCATCATTATTCATCTGAGTGATGACCAGCGTTCCGGTATGCGGACTGATCATATCGATTACCTTGCGCTGATTATCACCATCCAGTTCTGATAATATATCTGCCAGCTGATGAATCGATATAAATTCTAGAAATAATTTTTGTTCCCCTGAAGACAGCTCCAAAAATATCCGGGTCAAATCATATTTTTGTAAATCTTTAATATTTTCCTGAAATGCATGTTCATCTTTCTGCTCCAGTGTATATGTTACGCTATGGACAATCTGATGTAAGTTTTGAACCATCTATTCCCGCCTCCTCAGCTACAGCAGTATATTTTTATTTTCCAGCCGCTGTGAAATTGCCTGCACAATAAATGCATCATCCAGAAGACCGATAGGCAGCAGATAGTCTGGCAGCAGGTCTGTCGTTACGATAAAATAAAGCAGGGCTGCCCCAATTAATATTTGATCTCTAGGGTGACCGTTCCCTTGTAGAAAATGACAGTACATTGCCTTCAGCTGATCTATATATTTGCCGATGCCCGATGTTTTTTCCATCTTAGCTTTAAATTCTTTACGTATTTTTTCTTTACCCGATATTGTTTGACTCCGTTTTTTAAAAACTTCGATTTCCTGATTGACGCGTTCGTAAGTAATTTCTTCATCCGTTCCACCCAGTTCATGAACTACTTTTTGTACTGCTTTCCACGTCTGTTTAAGTTCATCACTTTCAGAATCCGTAAATCCTGCCATCTTTAATAACTGTTCCAGCTCTGTTCCGAAACTCTCTGAAAGTTTTTTTAAATGATTTAAATTTGCTGTCCTTTTGCCATTTATAATTTTAGACAGCGTTGCATGATCGATGTCCGTAAGTTTACTCAGTTCTCTTAACGAGAGACTGCGGCTTTTAACCTCATTTTTTAAAAAATTCTGCAGCTCTTTTTGATTATCCATAATATCACCACTCTTCTCTATATAAGCATAATGAATGTTATTAGAATGATGACAAATTGTCAACAACATGTTAGATTAGATAAATCTATCGTAAACAAGAAAGAAGATTAGAAATGAAAAAAACTTTTAATATTACAGCATTTATTTTTTTAATAATATTTTTAATCATTGCAGCCGGAGTTATGACGGGCAGCAGGTGGGTAGAAAAGATTGACTTATCGTTAATCAGTCTTCTTCAGGCTAACGTTACAGAAACCGGAGCTTCTGTCATATCGATTTTGACTAATATTGGCGGAGTAGAAGAAATTATTATCTTTACTCTTGCCGCTGTTATCATCTTGTTCATCAGAAAAATGTACGTTGCAGGATTTTGGTTCGGACTGACAGTGTTTGTGAGTCCGGGAGTTCTCGTCAGCATCATAAAATTAATCGTTGACCGCGACCGCCCGGATTTTTTAAGGCTCGCTTTTGAATCGTCTCAAAGCTTCCCAAGCGGCCATTCGACCGCATCTACTGTATTTTATGGTCTGATAGCTGTCAGTCTTATATTGTTAATCCATACGTTATGGAAAAGAGTTCTGATTGGTATTCTGGCGTTTGCCCTCATCTCGTTTGTGATGGCTTCAAGAATATATCTTGGAGTCCATTTTCCAACAGACGTTCTGGCCGGCTTCTCTTTCGGTACTGCCAGTGTGCTTTTCTCACTCGTTTTATACCAGTCTGTCAGAACAAAATTTCAAGCATGGCTGTCCAGTAAAAATATACAAGATAAAAGCCCCTCCCTCTTCCAATAAAAAAAGCATTGCCGATTACGGCAATGCTTTTTTTACTGTCTTATTCAGGGAATGTTACATTTTCAATTCTGACGATTCCCACGGGATCAAGTTCAACATCTTCTACAAGTGTATTGTTAACCCCTATACCGAGCTCACCGTAATACAGCGGTGTAATCGGCAGATCTTCCATTAGTATTTCCTGTGCTGTCGCATATGCTGCAATACGTTCTTCATCACCGGAAGTCTGCTGCCCTTCTTCAAGGTAACTGTCGAGTTCCGGATTAGAGTAGTTCCAGCGGTTGCCCGACCCTACAGAGTCCGTGTGGAACATCGGATACAGCCCGTAGTTTGGATCCCCCGTAACTGTAATCCACTGAAGCATGAACATATCATGATCACCCTGGTCCGCCATTTCTAAAAAGGCTCCGTGTTCATATTGTTCAATTTCAACATTGATACCAAGTTCACTTAATGACTCCTGAATAATCAGAGCAATATCTCTGTTCTGTTCGGAATCAGAAGTCCAAATCACAGTATCAAAACCGTCAGGCACACTGGATTCAGCCATATAGTCTTTAGCTAATTCAAGATCAAACGGTACTTCTTCCATATCAGCATTGTGTGCAAATACTGAGGGTGAAATATGGTTCTTCGCATGAAGCCCGCGGTCATTTAATACACCGCTGATAATCTGCTCTCTGTCAATCGCATGAGAAATTGCTTTTCTGACATTTTCATCATCAAACGGCTCTTTCTCGTAGTTGAATGCAACATAGGTCATGGATAAGCCATCCTGGTCGATAATATCTGTATCTTCATGATCCCGAACGCGGTCCATCGCTTCTGTATCGACGTTATCAGTAACGCCGATACCGCCGGTTTCAAGCTCGGCAAGACGTGCTGAGTTCTCAGGAATAACACGGTATGTCACAGTATTGAACTCACGTTCTCCGCCGTGGAAATCTTCAAATTTCTCAAGTACGATTTCATTACCCGGTATACGTTCCTGCAACTTCAAATGTCCTGTACCGTCAGGTTTCTCGGAAATTATCGCACCGACATGAGAACCGATTTCTTCAGACACCGCTTCGAACTCATCTCCGCCTTCTTCACGCAGTTCGTAATATTCTTCGAGCGTAACATCAGAGCCTGCTTCATCTAAAGCATTCTGATAATCTTCATCGATGACCTCCTTGCTTAAGATTCCCGCTGTATTATGCGCCAGATGACTCGGCAGCGGTGTAAATGGATAATCCGTCGTAAAGACAATTTCATGATCATTTACAATTTCAATATCGTTAATCATTTCAAACATAAAAGCAACGGATGAACCGACCGAAGGATCCATTACACGGTCGAGAGTTGCTTCAACATCTTCTGCAGTAAAATCTGAGCCGTTATGGAAGGTAACATCTTCTTTCAGCTGAAGAGTCCATTGATCATCATCCTGTTCAAAAGATGTTGCAAGTCCTTCCCCAAATTCCATGTCGACATTCTGTTCTACCAGCGTGTCAAAAATCTGAGTACGCAGCTGAGCTGACGGAATATCGTTCGATACATGCGGATCAAGAGACACCGCTTCATTAATCATTCCGATAACTAAATCATTTCCAGAAGCATCTCCGCTTGATTCACCTTCTGCCGCTTCATCCACATCACTGTCATCCGTACAGGCAGCCACAATCAGCAGCATCGCAAAAAGCATAAACAGCCATATCTTTTTCTGCATAAACATTTCATCCCCTCTATATGTATACGCTTACATATAGAGCATACCTTTCGGTAACCGAAATTACAATAAGATTTTGAAAGATTCTGTAAATTAAGTTTGTGAATCTGCAGCCTTTAGAAATGCTTTGAAAATTTTCTGCGATGCTTCATCCGCTAAATAAGTGCCTTCTGGATGCCACTGAACACCTAACACGAAGTCATGTTCTGTACTTTCAATCGCTTCAATAATTCCATCTTCCGATGTTGCGGATATGATAAATTTTTCAGCATTATGCTTATTCGCCTGATGATGGAAACTGTTTGTGCGTATTTCTGTCTCTCCGATTATTTCATGCAGCTTCGTCCCCTCACTTATTGAAACACTGTGAGATAAGTAGTCCTTCGCTGCATCCTGATTATGTTTAATCGTCACGTCACCATGCTGTGAATAGATATCCTGATACAATGTACCGCCCTGCTGCACGTTCAATATTTGAGCGCCTCTGCAAATTCCCAAAATCGGTTTATTTGCTGCCAGTGCATATTCTATCAGCTTCATTTCATATAGATCGCGTCCCGGCTCTATTGCCCCCATCTTTTGATGCGGGTTTTCTCCAAAAAATTTAGGTTCTACATCGTCACCACCGGACAAGAGCAGACCGTCTATACTCTCTATCTGCTTTCTAATTAACGTCTCATCTTCAACTTTAGCCAGTATGACCGGCACCCCTTTTTCACCTGAAATTGCAATACTGTAGTTTTCAGGCAGTCTGAGACCGTCACTGCTTATAAATGTTGTCACTCCAATAACCGGATTTGCCATATCACTCTCTCCTTATCCCTATATTTGAACTTCATACTATCAGAATATTTTAAATTTAACAGTTAAAAAAGAAACAGCAGGCTATTTGCCCGCTGCTTCGACGAAACTTCTTATAATATTTTGCGAAGATTCATCAGTATGATAACGCTCTTCTGGATGCCACTGCAGACCGATGACAAAGGCATGATCTGTACTTTCTATCGCTTCAGTAATGCCGTCATTTGTTTTTGCCGCAACATGGAAGCCATGTGCTACTTTATCCACTGCCTGGTGATGATTACTTATAGTAAATATCTCTTCCTGCTTCACAATGTCGTACATCTTGCTTTCTTTTTTGATTGTCACTTTATGTGTAAAGTGCTCCTTGCTGTCATTTCTCTGATGCTTAATCAGTTCTTTCCCATCAATCTGACTGTAAATATCCTGATAAATCGTTCCACCCTCGTGAATGTTCAGCATATGTGAACCGCGGCATATTCCTAAAATAGGAATGTCTCTCTTTAAGGCAAAATCGATAAGCTTCCATTCATATTGATCGCGCTCAGGTTCCACATTGCCCAGTTTCTGATGTGGATCCTGATCGTATAAAGCTGGATCTACATCATCCCCGCCTGTAAGCAGCAAAGCATCTATACTATCTACTTGTGCTTCTATTAAATCCTCATTTTCTATCTCCGGCAGCAGTACCGGAACACCGTGCTCTGAACTAATAACATCTATAAATCTTTTAGGGATTTCCAAATTATTTTTACCGATAAATGTTGTAATACCAATAAGCGGCTTTTTCATAGCAATTCTCCTTTTTATATCTCAATAGCTATATATAGCCCGATTATTTAGCACTCAACCTTTTTATTATAAAAAAAAGATGCATACCTCAAGGATACACGTCACTTCCATTAATTTTGTTTATCAAGCCATGCTTTACCAGCAGCTAATGCCTCTTGCGGGAGCGTATGGCCTTTTACCCATATATGCGTTACATCGGCGTTACGGTTTTCAAATAACTGAATGACCCGCTCGCTTTCTACTTCCGGCACGATTGGGTCCGCTTTGCCCAGCGACAGGAATACATTCACATCGCTAAAGTCTTCTTTCACTTCGATATCTGCTGGATATAACGGTGCAAACAACATCGCTTTTTTAAATTTATCTGCCTGCTGCAGCATAAGCTGAATCGCAATATTTGACCCATTTGAAAAGCCGACGAAGATGACATCTTCTAATTTAAAATCATATTCCTTCGCTTTTTCTGCGATGAATGTGTAAAGCTCATTGCCTCTGAACTCAAGGTCTTCCCAATCATAATTCCCTTCACCGAGACGTCTGAAGTATCGGTTCATACCGTTTTCTTTAACGTTACCCCGTATGCCCAGTACATTATATTCCGGGTTTAAAGCTTGCGCCAGCGGCAGTAAGTCCGTTTCTGTACCGCCTGTACCGTGCAGCAGTACAAATACAGGTGCGCCTTTTTTATTTTCTTTATAAACGTGCTCCATTACTAATCACTCCTAAGATTATTCTGGTCTTTCTATCGTAAACATCTTACCGATTTCTGCGTAATCATTGCCTGCCAGCCTGCTGACTGCACCAAGCGCCTTAATATCGACGTAACCGTTTGACTCATCGTATACTGAATCATCGATATGATAATGTTCAATTTTTAAAAATAAAACATCAGTTGTCGCTTCATCACCATGATAGATCACGTGATTATCATACAATGTTGTTTCAAATCTGACCTTGGATTCATTTAATCCTTCGACATCGACTGCTGTCGATTTTACCGGTGTAAATGCAGCATAATTTAGTTCGCTGTCTTCCGGCGCTAATTGTGCTGCAGTAATATTCGCTAAGTCAACATTATCTGTATCGACAACATGGACAACCGCTTCTTTCGTTTCTAATATATTTCTCGCCGTATCTTTTGTTCTGCCGTTTACTCTCTGCACAGCAATCGACAACATCGGCGGCTTATAAGTCACGATATTGAAGTAACTGAACGGCGCTGCATTAATTACACCATCTTTGGATTTTGTTGTAACGAGAGCAATTGGTCTCGGCACTACGGTACCGATTAAGATTTTATTTTTAGCTTTCGTATCTAAATCTTTATCAGAAAAACTGAACATAGTGTCACTCCTTACAAATCCAGCTTAGGCAGTTCCTTTTCAAACTGTGTTCTTCTGTCTTCATATTGCGGCGGCAATTGTAATGATGTGCCAAGTTTCGATTTGTCTTCATCCACATCGAAACCGGGTTCGTCCGTTGCAAATTCAAAGACAACATCCCCCCGTTCACTTAAATAAATAGATTTAAAGTAATTTCTATCTCTGACTTCAGTAACTGCGAATCCTTTATCACGCAATAAGCCTTGCCATTCTTCGAGCATTGATAATTCCGGCAGCGACCATGCAATATGGTGGACTGTCCCGATACCGAATCGTCCTCTTGGTGATGGCGGAATTTCAGTAATTATATGATGTTTTTCTTCACCCGCTGTTTCGAAGTGGTAGTTACGATCATTGATATCCAGCTGATTTAGGCCCATCGTTCTGACTAATAATTCCTTTGTGCCATCTGGATCAGATGATAACAGTACTGCACCGTGGAATCCAATAATTTCATGGTTTTCACGTGCTGTATCATCTTCAATTAAAGCGAGTTCAAGTCCGTGAACATCATCGAATTCCAACGTGTCCTGTCCGAATAATTGGCTGATCTTAGTCGAGATATTCAATTTATCAAAATGCTGCTGCCATTCGCTCATGCTGCCTTTGGGAATTCTAAAGCCGATTCGTCCAACTTGTCCGCTTCCTTTTTGTCCGGGTCTGTCCACCATCCAGTTAAAGAAAGTGATTACCGTTCCCGGAGTCCCGTCATAGTCTGCAAAGTACAGATGATAAACACCGGAATCATCAAAATTGACCGTCTGTTTAACCATTCTTAAGCCCAGAACATCTCTGTAAAATTTAATGTTTTCGTTTGGATCTCCAACGATAGCTGTAATATGATGAATTCTTTTAATTGCCTGCATTTTAATTACTCCTATTATTTATTTCGCGTCGTGTCGAATGGTCTGATCTGCGATTCAATATATTCGCGTTTTGGCTCAAGGAATGGCGGCAGTGCCAGGCTTTCACCTAATGTTTCATAAGGTTCATCATCCATAAAACCAGGTCCGTCTGTAGACAATTCAATAAGAATATGACCGATACGTGCATATAAAGCACCGAAATAAAAGCGGTCTACGAGACCTGAATTGCCTATACCGATTTGTTTATATTTTTCTTCCCATGATGCTAATGCAGCCTGATCTTCTACTCTGAATGATACGTGGTGAACTTCACCGTAGCCTTGACGTCCTTCCGCACCTTCATCTTTACGAAGAATAACCTGACCGCCGTTACCGCCTTCGCCGACGTTTAAGAGCGTTACTTTATCTTCTTCAAGAATGGGTTTCATACCATATAGTCAGTACTTTTTTGAAATCATCGTAGTAGCTGACAGTAATTTCAATGGGTCCTAAACCATAAACTGCTTTATCTTCAGGGACCGGACCATTTTTCCATGGCTGACCCGGAGCGACACCTTCGTTATTTTCATCAGAAAACAGCTGGTATCGCTGCCCGTCTTCTTCTTCAAAAGGCAGTACTTTTTTACCGAATAATTCTTGAATCCCCTCATGCTTAACATTGTGTTCTTCAAAGCGGTTTAAATAATATTCAAGCGCTGCATCATTCGGCACTCTGAGACCCGTTCTTGAAATAGAGTTTGTACCTTTAGATCCTTTAGGATTGTTCGGGAAATCAAAAAATGTCATATCTGTACCTGGTGAACCGACGTCATCTGCAAAAAATGTATGGTAGGTTTGAATATCATCCTGATTTACAGTTTTTTTAACCAGTCTCATACCGACAACTTCGGTCATAAATTCATAATTTCTCATCGCCTTATTCGTCATTGCAGTAACGTGGTGTATCCCTTTTAAATTATTATTGGTCATTATAAATTCCTCCAAATTTTATTTTAATAAGCTCTCTGCGTGCATACCGATTCTCTTCAATAATTGAATTGCATCTTCAACTTCATCATCGTTCCACTCATCAAAAATCGTATTGATCAGCGCTTCCTGTTCCGTGACTCTTTTATCCATATATGCTCTGCCTTCATCCGTCATACAAGCAAACATTACTCTTCTGTCTTCAGGACATTTTCTTCTGTACAGAAACTTTTTCTTCTCAAGTTTGTCGATGACATACGTGATGCTGCCTCCGCCCATCAGTATCTTTTTACCGATAGCTTGAATCGGCTGGTCTCCTTTGTGATACAACAGTTCCATTACTGCATATTCATTGAGGTTAATTTCTTTCTTCAAAAAATCCTGTTTAATGAGTTTTTGGACTGACTGTGAGGATTTGATAAACACTGTAAATGCATTAATTCTCGCTTCTTTTTCGTTCATGTTTGCACCTCCCTTTCCAGCACAGAGTAATATATTAAATTTAATATATATGAAGTATAATACTTCGAATTCTAAATATCAAGTATTTTATATTAAATTTAATATATTTTTACAAACTTTACGTTATCAGAAAATTTGTTGTATTCCGACATCTATTGTGCTAATGTTAGGAAAAAATTACTTTTTCAGATAAAGAAGGTTAGACATGATTACACTCAAAGAACTGACTAATATCGAAGAACTGGAACAATTAGAAATCATTGAGCAAAACGTGTGGGGCATGGAATCTCTTCCGGTTCATCAGACATTAACCGCAGTTAAAAATGGCGGGATAATTGTCGGTGCATTCGACAGCAATAGGATTATAGGCTTCAGCTATGGATTTGCCGGATTTAAAGATGATCAGGTCTATTTATGCTCACATATGCTTGGGATTGAAACTGAGTACCGTTCTAAGAAAATAGGAGAACAGCTGAAGAAAAAGCAATTGGAAATTGCACAGCAAAAAGGCTATACAGAGATTCATTGGACCTACGATCCGCTTGAAACAAGAAACGGATATTTAAATTTATCAAAACTGAATGGCATTTCTTCAGTGTATATGGAAAATGCATACGGCGAGATGAAAGACGGTTTAAACAAAGGACTTCCATCTGACCGTTTTGAAGTCCACTGGCATATCACGAGTGACCATGTTAAAAACCCGCCGGTATATGACAATCTAATTTTCTTAAATTCAGTCAGTAATCACAGTCAAGTACCGGTCTGCAGTCAGCTGGACGATACATCACTTACTGAAGCAGTTTATGCTGTAGAAGTTCCAAAAGATTTCCAGCGTATAAAAAATGAAGACAAGAACGCTGCACTCGACTGGAGAATGAAGACGAGAGAATTATTTAATAAACTATTTGAATCCGGCTATGCAGCTATTCAATTAATTCCCGGGAAATATACGGCACACTACATATTTGTAAAAAAAGATACGTTAAAACTTGGAGGAAATCAAAAATGAAAATAGACAATATAACTATTAGACATATGGAAATGGATTTAAAAGCACCATTTACAACCAGCTTCGGTACATTTGAAACTAGGGAGTTTCTGCTGCTGGAAGCAGTCGATACAGATGGAACTTCAGGCTGGGGAGAATCTGTCGCTTTTAATGTTCCATTTTACAGCGAAGAAACCGTACAAACGAACTGGCATATGCTGGAAGATTTTTTAATACCCCTTATCTTACATAAAGAAATCAGCCATCCTGATCAAGTAACTGAAATATTTTCATCAATTCGTAAAAATAATATGGCAAAATCTGCAATTGAAGCTGCTGTATGGGATATATATGCCCAGCAGACTAATCAGTCTCTTGCCAGTGCTCTCGGCGGTACAAGAAAAACAATCGATGTTGGTATAAGCATAGGTATACAGGATTCTATTGAAGAATTGGTAGAGATTGTAGATGGTTTTATCAATGAAGGATACAAACGAATAAAAGTTAAGATTAAGCCAGGCTGGGATGTCGAAGTAATGCGTACACTGCGCAACACTTTCCCAGATGTCGCTATTATGGCCGACGCGAATTCTGCTTACCGTCTGGAGGATATAGATTTACTAAAACAGCTCGATGATTTTGACTTGATGATGATTGAGCAGCCGCTCGCTTCAGATGATATTATCGACCACGCAACATTACAAAAAGAACTGAAAACACCAATTTGTCTAGATGAAAGTATCCACTCTCTTGAAGATGCCAGAAAAGCAGTGGAGCTCGGCAGCACTAAAATTATCAATATTAAAATAGGACGAGTCGGCGGTTTAACTGAAGCCGTTAAAATCCATAATTACTGTAAGGAAAATAACATTCCCGTATGGTGCGGCGGAATGCTTGAATCGGGTGTCGGCAGGGCGCATAACGTTGCGCTCACAACTTTATCTAATTTTACTTTACCCGGCGATACAGCCAGCTCCAGCAGATATTGGGATAAAGATATTATAGAACCTGAAGTCGTCTCGGAACATGGTGTAATTAAAGTACCTGAACTTCCTGGTATTGGATATAAAATTAATCGCGACACTGTTGAGTCATTTACTAAATCAAAAAAACACTATAAATAAGACAAAGGAAAGATGCATATGAAAAGAAGTTTTCAAATAGGGAGTGCCTTTGTCGGCTTAATCGTCGGAGCAGGATTTGCCTCCGGTCAAGAAGTCATGCAATACTTTACCAGCTTTGGAATGATGGGGACTATAGGCGGTATCGTTACTGCTCTGCTTTTTATATTTCTAGGCTTCACTTTTGCAAGACTGGGAACAAACTTAAAAGCTGATTCTCATAAAACAGTTTTATATTACATAGGCGGTAAATACATTGGGCCGATACTCGATATAGTGATTACATTTTTCCTTTTTGGAGTCGCAGTCGTCATGTTTGCCGGAGCAGGATCAACATTCAATCAAATGTTCGGAATTAGTGCAGCAGCCGGCAGTGTTATTATGGCCATTGCCGTTATTTTAACGTTATTGCTTAATACAAATAAAATCATCGGTATTATAGCGACAATCACGCCGTATTTAATTGCCATTATTTTTATCATCTTAATATACTCTATTTTTACGATGGACCTGTCATTAGCTGAAGCAGATGCCCTGGCTAGAGAAGAAACTTCAGCAACATCCAACTGGCTCTTAAGTGCTTTCTTGTATGTATCTTATAACTTGGCAGCAGGTGCAGCACTACTGATTATAATGACAGGAAATGAAAGGAATAAAAAAGTCGCAGGTATGGGCGGTATACTCGGCGGTTTGATGTTAGGTGTTTTAATTATACTGATTCATATTGCCATGTTGTTTAGAATTGATATCGTTGGCGGCAAAGAAATGCCTACTCTTGAACTTGCCAGTCAAATACACCCGGCAGTAGGGCTGCTGACCGCAATCGCATTGCTTGGAATGATATATAATACTGCTGTCGGTATGCTGTATTCCTTTACAGTTCGTTTTATAGCACCTGAAAGCAAGTCTTTCCGTCCGGCGGTCATTGTGATTGGCATCCTTGGATTCATCGCAAGCATGGTCGGGTTTACAACTCTTGTCGGCAGTGTCTATGTTGTTATGGGTTATCTCGGCTTTGCATTAATTATACTCGCTATTGCGGCATGGCTGCGTAAGCCAGTCAGAAAGTAATTTACACAGGAGGAAATAACCTTATGCTAGAAAAATTATTAAAAGATTATAATACCGAACTGAGTTCAGATGGAATAGATGGAAAACGGCTGGCTGAAAGATTCGATGCTATTTCTAAAATTGGTACAGTACCTGAAGGCGGCGTCAGTCGTAAGGGATTTTCCCCAGAAGAAAGGCAAGCCAAGAATTTAGTCATCAGCTGGATGAAGGATGCCGGATTAACTGTGACGGAAGATGCTGCAGGTAATGTCTTCGGACGATTGAAAGGCAATGATGATACTTCATCTATTGCCTCCGGTTCACACCTTGATACAGTACCCTCAGGCGGGAACTTTGACGGTGTACTTGGGGTACTGGCGGCATTGGAAGTCGCAGAAGCATGGAAAGCTTCATCGTATACTCCTGAAAAATCATATGAAGTCGTTATCTTTTCTGATGAAGAAGGCGCACGTTTCTCGAGCGGGGTATTCGGCAGCAGAGCGTATATGGGGTTAGTGGATGATCAACTCATCAGTATTTTAAGAGACAGCGATGGTTCGGACTTATCAACGGTATTAAAAGCCTACGGTTCTTCACTGGAAGCATTTAAAAACATTGAAAAAAGAGACTGGAACTTCTTTACCGAAGCTCATATCGAACAAGGTAAATTATTGGAGAAAAACAATCTCCCGGTAGGTATTGTCAGCGGTATTGCCGGACAGGCTTGGCTCGAAGTTGAATTTAAAGGATTAGCCGGACATGCAGGAAATACACCAATGAATGACAGACAAGATGCATTGGTTGCTGCAGGACGCTTTGTCAGTGAACTGGAAAAACTTCCTCCAAAAGTCAGCGATACGGCAGTTGCTACAGTCGGTAAACTGACCGTTACACCAAACGGTGCTAATGTTATACCCGAATCAGTAAAAATGATTGTCGATATTAGAGATATTCATGAAGATACTCGTAATCAGCTGATTGAACTTGTCCAAGATAGAGCAGAAACAATTGCTGTAGATAGGAATATCGGCGTTACAGCGAGCGTTACTTCCCGTGTAAAACCCATTCCAATTGATGATACTTATAAAAATGAACTGCAAGATATTTTAACAGATATGAGTATTGAGCCGATGGAACTGCCGAGCGGAGCAGGGCATGATTCTATGAATATCGGCCTGGAACTTCCAGTTGCTATGATATTTGCACGCAGTAAAGACGGCATCAGCCATAATCCGAAGGAATGGACATCATTGGACGACTGCGTGACGACGGTGCATGTTTTGAAAACACTTTTAGAGATACAAATGAAAAAATAGAAAATGGCTGGGAACTTCATTTATAAGAGTCCCAGCCAATTTTTATCTCCCGGTTTCTTTAAACTGTTTAATCCGTTCCCCAATTTCATCTCTGACTCTTTGAAATTCTGCCCATTCTTTTCCTGCCGGATCATCAAATCCCCAATGTGCCTTCGTGACATTAGGCGGCAGTACTGGGCAATTCTTATCTGCATCGCTGCACAAAGTGACGACTAAATCTGATTGATTCAAAATATCTTGCTGAATCAAATCAGAGGTTTGCCCGCTGATATCAATACCTGTTTCTAACATAGCTTTTACGGCATTAGCATTCACGCCGTGCGCTTCTATACCGCCGGAATATACATTCCAGCCTTCACCTAGTATTTCCTTACCCAGTCCTTCAGCCATCTGACTGCGGCACGAGTTTCCTGTACATACAAAATATATCGTCTTTTTCTTCATGTTCATCCTCCTTTAAAATAACAGCAGTGCAAGATACAGACCCATCAATGTCATAATTAGCACAGGTGGTGTAATCAATATCCCAATTTTAAAATATGTGCCCCATGATATCTTCATATCTTTTTTCGCAAGTACGTGAAGCCACAAGAGCGTCGCCAATGAACCAATCGGTGTTATTTTCGGACCTAAATCAGAACCGATAACGTTCGCATAAATTAAGCCTTCTTTAATCACATCAGTTGTTCCGGTGTCGCTGATTGCTATCGCATTAATCATAACTGTCGGCATATTGTTCATAACAGATGACAGTATCGCTGCAATTGCCCCCATACCCATCACGGTCGCCAAAAGACCATATTCAGTTATATCGACAATAAGATCTGCCAAGACATCAGTCAGACCCGCATTTCTTAAACCGAAGACAACTACATACATTCCAATAGAAAATACAACGATGTTCCACGGCGCGCCTTTGACAACCCTCGACACGCTGACTACTTCAGATTTACTTGCCAGAAGCAGAAATATTATAGCGATAAATCCTGCAATGAATGAAACGGGTACCTGTATAAATTCACTGGCTAAATAACCTGTCAGAAGCAGTATCAGTACTGCCCATGATAGTTTAAACATATTTTTATCTTTAATCGCCTCATGCGGCAATTTTAAACTGCTGTCATCAAACGATCCAGGAATGGACTTTCTAAAGAATAACCACAGAACGAGAATACTTGAAACCAGTGAAAATATATTCGGTATAATCATATGTAAAAAATATTCAATAAATCCAATACTAAAATAATCAGCTGACACGATATTAACTAAATTACTGACGATTAAAGGCAGTGAAGTCGTGTCTGCAATAAAGCCGCTGGCAATGACAAATGGAAAAATCACTTTCTCCTTAAAGTTTAAATTGCGCACCATAGCTAAAACAATTGGTGTCAAGATTAATGCAGCACCATCGTTGGCAAAAAATGCAGAGACAACAGATCCAAGGATTGCAATATATATAAACATTTTCAGTCCGTTTCCCTTAGAAGCTTTAACCATATGACGTGCAGACCATTCAAAAAAACCTACTTCATCTAAGATTAGAGAGATGAGAATAACGGCAACAAATGTCAGCGTCGCATTCCAGACAATCCCTGTGACTTCTACTATATCGCCAAGCGATACAACACCTGTTATAACGGCTAGCGTTGCACCAGCCATTGCAGTAATACCAATGTCCAGACCTCTAGGCTGCCAGATTACAAATATTAAAGTAATTATAAAAATAACGCTTGCAAGTATGATCATTTAACAGACACCTTTTTTCATCGTTCGACATGCACAGTTGTCATTTTCTGTATTGATTAACTGCAGATGATTAGAAAGATTGTTCATCGTTGAATGGTTAATCTGGTACATCACTTTGTTGCCCGCTTTTCTTTTTGACACAAAATTACTGTTTACAAGCATCTTCATATGATGACTCAAAGTTGGCTGAGAAAAATCAAAGTGTTCAAGTAAGTCACATCCGCACAGCTCTCCGCAGGATAGTAAATCTAATATTTCGAGACGGCTCGGGTCCGCTATTATTTTTAATAGTGAAGCAGTTTCATTGTAAGTCATATTTTAACCCCCATTAAATTATATATAGATTACCATCTATATATATATTCGTCTATATAGATATTTTAAAAATTTTTACATTTTCTATACTTAAATAAACATTAACTTAACAGTGCTATGCTACTTTTAATTACGAAAACTAAATAATCGGAGGATACTTATGAACATTCAAAACAGCACTGGCAAAAGGAATACATATGGTATTAGAAAATTGAAAACAGGGGTAGGGTCTATTCTCCTGGGATCATTACTTATTACAGGTTTCAGTCAAACTGCAGAAGGGGCAGAAGTGACTGAAGATACTGCAGCTGCTGACGAAACTGCTGAACAGACTGAAGAACTCCCTGCTGAAGAAACTCCCTGCTGAAGAAACTCCTGTATCCGAAGCTGCTCCTGCAGATGAGATTGCTCATAATGATAACACTGAAGAAACTGTCATTACTGAGGAAGTGACTGAAGACAATTTAGAAACTGAAGTTGAAGAAGTACCTGAGGAAGAGTCAAATATTCTTGTTGATGAAGCTGTAATTACTGAAGAAGAAGTGACTGTTGAAGAAATTGCTGAAGATACTGAGAATGAACCAGTTGAATCACATTTACAGGATGAAGTAATGACTGAGGAACCGGCAATTGAAGAAACAGTGACTGAAGTGCCTGCAGATAATGTTGCAGAATCCGAAGTGACTCAAGATGATGTTTCACAAGAAACAGTAAAATCTGATTATCCTGAGACATCGAACGAAGAAGTAAAAGTGTCTCATAAGGGCCGTTACGAAACTGGTGCCCCATTTGATGAAGCAGGTACTGAAATCGTACAGTTCAACAGCAAAAACAAATATTTATATTCAGTCAACGGCTATGAAACATCTCTCGATATTATCGATGCCTCTACTGATAACATGACATTAGTCGACCAAATCTTTTTAGAAGATTACGGTATTGAAGCAGGTGACTTAACTAGTGTCGCTATTAATCCCAGCGGTGAATACATTGCCGTTGCGGCTCCCGCTAAAGTTAAAACGGATAATGGTCAAGTTGTTTTCTTCGACAGTATCGGTGCTTATTTAAATCGTTTAACAGTCGGTGCTCTGCCTGATATGGTTACTTTCACACCTGACGGCCGTTATTTACTCGTTGCAAATGAGGGTGAATTAAACGATGAATATACTGTAAACCCTGCAGGCGGTGTGTCTGTCATTTCTACTGACCAATCTCCGGATCAGCTGACTCAAGACGATGTCACAACTGTCGATGTTACTGCTGAAGATTTACCTGAAGATTTCAGACCGCTCGGTCCGAATCCCGAAGCGTATCACCTGAATGCCGAGCCTGAATATATCGTTGTAGATAAAAATAGCGAGTATGCCTATGTTGCTTTCCAGGAAGTCAGCGCTATTGGAAAGTTTGATATCGAAAATAAACAATTTACCGAAATTTCTTCTATGGGATATAAAGATCATTCTGTAGCAGGCATGGGTCTCGATGCTTCCGATAAAGACGGCGGTGCAAATATTAAACCCGTTCCTGTTCTTGGTATGTATCAGCCGGATGAAGTTTCTCTATATGAAGTAAACGGAGAAACATATATTGTCACTGCTAACGAAGGTGATTCTCAAGATTACGATGGGTACAGTGAAGAAACGAGAGTCAGCGATATTAAAGATTTGATTCAACTGGATGCTCAGTACTATGAAGGCTTTACTCAGGAAGAGCTCGATTTACTAGTCGCAAATGGTTTGTTTGATGATGATCAGCTTGGAAGATTAACCGTCACTATGGATCATCCGTTTAAAGATGGCGATATCCACAGAGCAATCGTGGCGTTCGGTGCACGTTCATTCTCTATACTGCGTGCTTCTGATATGCAGATGGTTTACGACAGCGGTGATGACTTTGAACAGCAGACTCTAAAATACAATCCAGACTGGTTTAATGTTGACATCGAAGCGCCGGATGAACTGACTATGGACGGACGCAGCGATAACAAAGGTCCTGAAACAGAGTCGGTTGTTGTCGGTACTGTCGGAGAGCAGCAGTATGCCTTTATCGGTTCCGAAAGAACTGGAGGATTTTTCATATATAATGTTACAAATCCAGATGCGCCATATTTTGTGGACTATATTTACGATGCTTCACTGACTGATATTTCTCCTGAGGGCATGGACTTCGTTTCAGCAGAAAATAGCCCTGATGGCATTCCAATGCTTGTTATCGGACACGAACTCTCAGGTACTATTTCAACCTTCTCACTTGAGTCTCTGCTCGAGTCTGAAACAGCAGAAGAAAATACGAATGAAGACAACACAGATGAAGATGCCGCCGGCATAATAGATCAGAACAGTGATAATTCTAGTAGTAACGGCAATGAAAGTGCTGAAGAGAATATTGTTTCTGAAGTATCTTCATCAGCTGAAAATATGATTGCTGACGGACAGCAGACAGTCGATTCAAGCATCATATCGGCCACTGAAAATAACATTTCAGATCATACAGAAAATGCTTATACAGCAGTCGTTTCAGACAATGGCAACGCCGCTACTTCAACGATAGAAGACATCCTTCCAAATACAGGTGAAGCGGCTAGAAACACGACGCTTCTTGCCAGCTTACTGCTCATGGTCGGCAGTGTTTTCACGGTCTTTAGAAGAACTAAAAAAGAAGAGCTTTAAAAATAAAAGAGTCACATATGACATTACTCAGTCATATGTGACTCTTTTTTATTCTATCGGTTCACTTCTAATATGAAACCGGACACCTCTCGGTCCTTCTACACTAAACATACCGCCGATGCCTTTAACAACATCAAGCGTAATTTGCGTATGCTTCCAGTATTCATACTGCTTATGGTTCATATAAAAAGGCACACCTTCTATTTCACCAAGCTGCACGTCGACATCTCCTATAATCATCATGCCTTCTTTTAGGCACATCGGACTGGAACCGTCGCAGCACCCCCCTGACTGGTGAAAAATTAAGTCTCCGTGTTCTTCTTTTAATTCTTTAATAAGTGATCTGGCCTGATCAGTCGCATAGACTTGTTCAAGTACTGCCAATTAGAAAAATCCTTTTGGTGATTCACTGTAGCTGACCAGCAGGTTTTTAGTCTGCTGATAGTGTCCAAGCATCATCTTATGGTTTTCCCGGCCAATACCACTCATTTTATAACCGCCAAATGCTGCGTGAGCAGGGTAGTCATGGTAAGTGTTTACCCATACACGACCCGCCTGAATTGCACGTCCTAAACGATATGCTCTGTTCTGGCTGCGTGTCCATACGCCTGCGCCAAGTCCGTACAGTGTATCGTTTGCAATTTCGATTGCTTCATCGTCATCTTTGTAAGTGGCTACTGCAAGTACCGGCCCAAAAATTTCTTCCTGGAAGATGCGCATCTTATTATGGCCTTTAAAGATAGTCGGTTCGAAATAATATCCGTTTTCGATATCGCCGTCGACTTCTTTTAAGTTTCCGCCTGTCAGTATTTCTGCCCCTTCTTTTTTACCGATATCAAGATAAGAAGCAATTTTTTCTTTCTGTTCATTTGAAGTCTGAGCACCCATCATAGTGTTCGGATCTAACGGATTGCCGACTTTAATTTCTTCAACACGTTTGATGACGCGTTCCATAAATTCATCAAAGATATCTTCATGCACTAATGCACGTGATGGACAAGTACATACTTCCCCTTGGTTTAATGCGAACATTACTAAACCTTCGATTGCTTTATCCAGATATTCATCATCTGCATCCATAACATCTTTAGCAAAAATATTCGGTGATTTCCCGCCTAATTCCAGCGTTACAGGGATAATATTTTGACTGGCATTCTGCATAATGATACGGCCTGTCGTCGTTTCGCCGGTAAAGGCAATTTTATTAATTCCTGTATGAGTTGCAAGTGCCTGTCCTGCTTCTGAACCAAAGCCGTTAACGATGTTGAGTACACCTTTAGGCAGCAGGTCTCCTATAAGTTCTGCTAAGTGAAGAATTGTCGTCGGCGTTTGTTCTGCCGGCTTTAGGACAATCGAGTTCCCCGCAGCAAGTGCCGGTGCGATTTTCCAGGTCGCCATTAAGAGCGGGAAGTTCCACGGAATAATCTGTCCAACAACACCCAGCGGTTCGTGGTAGTGGTACGCGACTGTATCATTGTCAATTTGTGAAATACCGCCTTCTTGTCCTCGGATAACACCTGCAAAATATCTGAAGTGATCAACGACTAACGGCAAGTCAGCATTCAGGGTTTCACGAACAGCTTTACCATTCTCGAACGTTTCCAGTACAGCCAGTTCTTCTAAATGTTTTTCAACCCGGTCTGCAATTTTCAAAAGTATATTGCTTCGTTCAGTCACTGAAGTCAATCCCCAAGACTTCTGCGCTTCACGTGCTGCTGCGACCGCTTTATCTACATCGTCCTGTTTTGAGCGAGGTACTTTTGATACTTTTTCACCGATTACCGGTGATTCATTATCGAAGTATTCCCCGTCTGAAGGTGCCGTCCACTCTCCGCCGATATAGTTTTCGTACTGCGTTTTAATCTTATACTTAGCGTCTGCTTTATTCGGAAATTCAAATACCATTACATTTCCCCCTTGTTATATTTATTGATACTTTCATTCTACCTAAATCCAAAGCCAAATGTAAAGGCTTTCAATTTACTGATAATTAAAATAACTGAATATAAAAAGGTGAGCGTCTTCTACACTCACCTTACTTTTATTTAACTATTAACACTGGAATATTAGCCCGCTTCGCTACTTTATGACTGACACTGCCCATCATCATTCCCTTCAGTGCATTTAAACCTCTATTGCCAAGCACTATTATGTTAAAATCTCCGTCGTTAGCTGCTTTAACCACAGTCTCATCAGGTATGCCACGTTCGAATATAACGTTATAAGTAACGTTTTCATTTTCGTATAGCCGCATTATATCTGCCAGTTTTTCTTTCTGTTCCCTAACAATATCTTCGCCGTGAAGTATTGCATCTTTAGACTTCTCAACTTGTATTACATTGAGTATAGTCACCTTCGTATTTTCATTGATAAAATTCAAAGTTTCTTTAGCTGCTCTGAAACTGTTATCTGATCCGTCTGCTGCAAGTAATATTGATTTATACATAAAAATTCCTCCCGGTACTTATGTTAAATGCTGCTCGTTCAGCTGACTGAGTTCTTTTACAATTTTCCTGCTGTCTGCATTCAATTTATCAACGTAAACAGTATTGCCTTTATCTTCAAACTTTCTCACCATAGTATCGATTGCATCTACAGCAGAATCATCCCAAAGGTGTGCTTTAGAAAAGTTCAGACGAATATCTTTATCATACTTTTTAAATTCCAGCTGCTCAATCATCGTGTCGATAGAAGCGAAGAATATTTGACCTTCAAAATAAAATACGTGATGATCATTGATCAATTCTTCAGTGACTTTCACTTTAGATATTTTAGTTGCAAAGAAGATCGCACTAAAGAATACGCCAAGAATGACACCAACTGCCAAGTTATTAGTGAGGAGAATAGTAAACACTGTCATAACCATTACAAAAACATCCGTACGCGGTGCCGCCTTCATATACTTAAATGTTTTCCAATCAAAAGTACTGATTGTGACGACTACCATAATCCCGGCCAGTATCGGCATCGGAATCTGAACGACGAGATCACCAAAAACAATAATTAAAATCATCAATACGACACCTGCTGTAAAGGTTGACAGTCTCGTTGTCGCACCTGACCTTACGTTAATGACAGATTGTCCAATCATTGCACAGCCGCCCATACCGCCGAAAAAGCCGGTAATCAGGTTGGCAATCCCTTGTCCGCGTGACTCCTTGTTTTTACTGCTGTATGTGTCCGTTGCATTGTCAACAATACGTGCCGTCAGCAGGCTCTCAACCAGTCCGACAATCGCCATAGACAGCGAGTAGGGGAAAATTATTTTTAGAGTCTCTAGGTTAAATGGCACATCCGGTATGATAAATGAGGGCAGTGACTTTTCAATCACCCCTAAATCTCCCACCGTACGCACTTCAGCACCGAATAGAATATAGCATCCTGTCAGTACAACTAAAGCGATAAGCGGTGCTGGTACTTTTTTGAGGAACCTCGGCAGTATATATAAAATTGCTATCGTAATAATGACATAAATATATGTATCAAATGAAATGCCAAATATATGCTGCAGCTGCGCGATAAAAATCATGATTGCCAAAGCATTTACGAAACCGATCATCACTGAATTCGGAATAAATTTAAGCAGCTTTCCGACTTTAAAAATACCGAGGATGATTTGAATGATCCCCATTAATATCGTTGCTGCAAATAAGTATTCTACACCATACTCTCTAACCAGCGGTACAACAATCAGTGCAACTGCACCAGTGGCAGCTGAAATCATTGCCGGCCTGCCGCCGACAAATGAAATAATGACTGCAATTAAAAACGAAGCGTACAATCCAACCATCGGATCGACTCCTGCGATGATGGAGAACGCAATGGCTTCCGGAATTAATGCCAAAGCGACGACGATTCCTGCCATAATATTCGTCCCTGGAGCAGTCAGCCATTCCCTTTTAAGCTTTTCTTTCATATTTATTTTAGCTCCTAATACATAGTGTTTACTGTAAGTATAGCAGATGAAATATATAAATTTCTTTATAGATGCATATTAGAAATTCGCATCCGTATTAATTTTCATATAAAATATAAATAAGATACGAAATACGAAGTACAGCAGATTTACAGGGAGGGATAATATGAGAGCTGAACTGACAAAGTTCAAAGTTAAAGAGGGAAAGAGCAGCCTGGTCGATGAGTGGATCGAATATATGCGCGATAATATGGATGATGTGCTTTTAAATCTTGAAGGTGAAAAAATGTATGTTGAAACAATTTTCCGCGAAGTCTTTATGGATGTTGAATACTTATACTGGTACAGCATTCAGAGTGACGACGGCAGCGAGACGATCGACGATACTCCTCTTGATGAAAAACACCTTGAATATATGGAGGCATGTATTGATCAGACATTCCGTCCTGCAGACATGCAGGCAGAAGTTGTCATGCTGCCCGAACATTTAAGACAGTTAATCAGATAAAGAAAACTCACCAATAATATTGGTGAGTATTTTTTAAGTTAATTACCAATTAATGTATCCCCGCATTTTGTTTACTATATACTAGAGTTACGAGCATAAAAATGTTACGAATAGAATTGAGGATGCAAGATGAAGAAACTGGCAGATTTACTATTACAGAGAAGTCTCTTATTTATCGTTTTAATTTTTACGCTGTCGATTGTCGGCGTATATACTTTTCTAACGATTGATCAGCGTGAGATTCCCGAAACAGAAGTGAATTTGATTAATGTTGTCACTGCTTGGCCGGGCGCTAATAAAGATGACATAGAACAAAACATTACCAATATTATTGAAACTGAAATGTTCAGTATTGAAGATATTGAAGACGTCACTTCCGTATCAGAAGATAACGTTTCGGTCATCACACTTTCTCTCAGTGATGATAGTACTCCCGACAATGTTCTGAATGACGTCAATAATCTGGTACAGGGCATCAGCAGTAGTCTGCCTGAAAATGCTGCCCAGCCGGAGGTAGAATCTATTACTAATGCATTTCCGCTTTTAAGTTATCAAATACATAGTGATTCTTTTGACAACCTTGAATCAGCAAGGGATGATATTGAAAATTTAAAAGAAGAAGTGTCACAGATGGATGGTGTCGACAGCGTTACAATTAAAGGCTACCGGGACTCTGAATACGAAATCCAGCTGGACTGGGACGCGATGTCAGTAGAACAGCTGAATCCCAATGAAATTATGAATGAAATTGACTCGTCTCTCAGTCCCGTCGCTCTTTTACAGGATGTCGAGGATGAAAATATAATCCGTCTTTCATTTGAAGATACAGCAGCTCTTGAAACACTGGAGCAAGTGCGTATCGGTGAAAATCGGGTGCCGCTTTTAGATGTTGCATCTATCGAAACTGTTGAAAATGCACCGGAAGATATCGTGCAGTACAACGGCAGGGAAGCAATATCGTTTACCGTGTCATTATCGAGCGGGGAAGATGTGCCCTCAGTCTCAGAAAATGTTGAAGCAGTCGTTAATGACGGCTTTAAAAACTTACCTGACACTGTGACAGTGGATAACATTTCGTCTGAACGTGAAAATGTCGAGGATATCTTTATCAGTTTATATACATCACTTCTAATTGCAGTGATCGCAGTGATTATCGGTACATCGATCGGTCTGTCGCTGTTCGGCTCAATCACCGTCATGCTTACCGTGCTGATTTCGATTTTTATCGGCTTGATTCCAGTACCGTGGCTCGGTGTCGATTTAAACCAGATTTCAGTTATTGGATTAATTATCGCACTCGGTATTCTCGTCGATGACTCTATCGTCGTCAACGATAATATTGAACGCCGATTTTCACTTGGTGACAGCAAATCAGAGGCTATATATAATGGTGTCAAAGAAGTCGCACCGTCAGTCATTGCCTCGACAGCAGCGATTGTCTTTACGTTTTCACCGCTCCTGCTGCTGTCCGGCGCAAATGGCGACTTTATAAAGGCTCTGCCGAGTATTCTAATATCTACCATGATTGTTTCAACGGTGCTCGCACTGACATTTATTCCAGCTATGCGTCATGTGATTTCATCAAGAAAGGTACCTGAGCACCCGGGTATTTTAGGTAAAGCATTTGAATGGGGCAGTAAAATCTATGCAGATAAAGTGCTGCCGAAAGTATTAAAACGTCCCTTGCTGGCCTTTATTATTATACTTGCAGTTGCCTTACTATCTATCGGACTCGTCCGCTTCACACCGTTTGAGTTTTTCCCTGAGGCTGACCGTTCTGAAGTAACGATAGATTTAATATTTGATGAAGGACAGACGATAGAGCAGACACACGAGTCCTCACAAGAGATTTTAGATTATCTGCTACGCGAAATGAATCATGTTGAAAATTCATCAATCTTTACAGGGCAGGGTCTGCCGAATTTATTTGGTGCTTCGCTTGATCAGGCAGGAGAGAATACGGCACAGATTGCACTTCAAATCGATAAAGAACAGATGAGTGCCTCAGCGACGATCGATGAATACGAATCAGAACTCCAGGAAGCCTTCCCCGATGCGAAAATCTTTATGGAAACCATCATCCAGGGGCCGCCTGCCAGTGCTCCAGTAACTGTAGAGTTCTATGAAGAAGATTTAAATATTCTAGATGCAGCTGTTGGCGGGCTCACTGACTTACTTGAAAATGAAGAAATAACTGTTACAAGTAATATTGGAAATTCTGTAGAAACACTTCAGTACAGTATCGATTTCGAGGCACTTGAAGAAAATGACATATCGATTTCACAAGTGAAGAATGAACTGAACATGATGTCTGAAGGCATACCGCTGCAGGAAGTTATAGAAAACGGCAGCAGCAAAGAATTATCTCTAAAATATTCTGATGAATACGATCTTAATAACATTGAAATTGTGAACATGGAAGATGGCCGGCCTGTGATGTATCCGCTAAGTGATTTTGTCACGGTCGAAGAAACAGAAGATACTTCCGTCATCCAGCATAAGAACGGTGAAAGAACAGCCGAACTTCAAGTATACGCAGCCGATGAAGCCGAGCTGGAAACTTTAATCAGCAAATACTGTGAAGACCTTGAAAGCAGCACAGAAGTTATCGTTGGCGGTGAATCGTCCGACCAGACAGACTTCTTTGTTGAAATCGGTATATTATTCTCAGTAATACTGATACTGGTCTATCTCGTTATTGCATTTGAATTTAATTCACTCATTCTGCCGCTGATTATTGTTTTCAGTATCTTCCTGGCAATCAGCGGAGGAATTATCGGCTTGTTTGTCACTCAGACACCGATCAGCTTCCTCGGTATTATGGGGATGGTCTCCTTAACTGGTATCGTCGTCAGGAATGCGATAGTCTTAATTGACTTTATCGAACTGCGCCGTAAAGACGGCAGCGTCAATGATATATACCAAGCGATTTACGAAAGCGGCCGCGCCAGATTTAAGCCGATTATTCTAACGACAGTCACGAGCATACTTGCACTCGTACCAGTAGCATTAAGCGGTGATGTCCTGTTTGAGCCCCTCGCAGTCACTGTCATTGCCGGACTGGCTTTCTCGACACTGTTATCAATGATTGCAACACCGGCGCTTTACTACTTTTATTACAAATTTAGATACGGCAAGGAAAAATAGCTCACAAAATAGTTCAGGCAGCGGAAATTATTCCGCTGCCTGTTTTTATTTTTTATAGTATTCAATTTGCAGCTGTTTAACTGCTTCTGACAACTCCTGATCTGGTCCGTCGATTGGTGTATCGTTAACGACGTCTTCAATACTCAAACCTTTTAAGGGTCCACTCTGATTAACACTCAGTTCTTTTTGCCATGCTCTTAATTGTGCTGAAGAACTGGCGTAAACAATACGGCCGAGGCCTGCTAAGGCATGTGCCGAAGAACACATCGAGCAGTGTTCCCCTGAAGTATAGACAACGGTATTTCGGCGTTCCTCTTCCGTCAAGTGTTCCAGTGCCCATTTAACGACAGCATACTCAGGATGCTGCGTTCTGTCTCCATCTTTATCATGGTTATGATCTTCAAACAGTATTTTACCTTCTTGTGAAACGAGCACTGAGCCAAAGGGGGAGTTCCCTGTATTCAGTGCCTGCTCTGCAAGTTCTACGCTGCGTTTTAAGTATGCTCTGTCCGTTTCGGTTATCATTCAATGACCTCCAGATATTATCCTTTGATACTTTGAAGTACACTTGCCATTTCTATTGCCGTTATAGCAGCTTCCGACCCCTTATTACCAACTTTAGCACCCGCACGGTCGATCGCTTGTTCAATATTTTCAGTCGTTATAACGCCAAAAATAACGGGGATCCCAGTTGACAGTCCTACATGGCTTATACCTTTTGCAGCTTCATTGCAAACATAATCATAGTGCGTTGTACTGCCTCTGATAACACAGCCGAGTGTAATTACGCTGTCATATTTATTTGTTTCAGCGAGTGTTTTTGCTGTCAGCGGCAGTTCAAAAGCTCCCGGTACATGGACTGAATCAATATTTTCTTCTTTCACACCATGCTTTAATAAAGTGTGATGTGCACCGTCTAAAAGTCTGCTGGTAATAAAATCATTAAACTCCGCAGTCACAATTGCTATTTTTAAATCTTCACCGTTCATTGTTTTTGTCAATTCATTCATGATTTGAGTCCTCCTATAAAAGATGTCCAAGCTTCTCTTTTTTTGTTTTTAAATAGTCCTGATTATATATATTTGCTGCTGTAATATGTTCACGTGAATGCACGATGATACCTTCATCAGCCAGCCCCTTAATCTTTCGGGGATTATTGCTGAGGAGAGTCACTTCTTCAACATTGAGATGCTTCAGCATTGCCGCAGCTTCTTCGTATGTTCTAAGGTCTGCATCGAAGCCCAGATGTTCATTGGCTGACACTGTATCGTAGCCTTGTTCAATCAGTTCATACGCTTTTAACTTATTCGTCAAACCGATGCCTCGTCCTTCCTGGCGCATATACAAAATAATGCCATCTTCTTCACTCATAATCTGCATTGCTTTATCCAATTGATCACCGCAGTCACAGCGCGCACTTTTAAATACATCACCTGTCAAACATTCAGAATGAATGCGGACATTCATATGCGGTTTAAGTTCACCATGAACCAGTGCCAAGTGCTCCTTGCCACTTCGGTCGACAAAATCATACATTTTAAATCGGCCAAATTTTGTCGGCAGCTTTACTTGGCTCGCCAGTGCAACTGTTTGAATGTTTTCAATATATTTTTGTAGCATCTCTATCGTGATAATTTTAAGGTTATGTTTTTCTTTATAAATCATTAAGTCGTCCAAACGCGCCATGGTCCCGTCATCATTCATAATTTCACAAATCACACCTGCAGGTTTGGCACCTGCCAGTCTTGCAAGGTCCACTGCCGCTTCTGTATGCCCGTTTCTTTCACGCACACCACCGTCTTTTGCAATCAGCGGAAAGACGTGACCCGGACGGTTAAATGTTTCAGGTGAAACATTCTCATCAATCAGAGCGCGTGTTGTATTAAAGCGTTCAAATGCACTAATACCTGTCGTTGAATTCACATGATCGATTGAAGTCGTGAAGGCTGTCTGGTAGCCGTCGCTGTTATGCTCTGTCATTGGCTGAAGTCCGGCCTTGACAGCAATTTCTGACGATACCGGCGTACAGATTAGTCCTCTGGCATACTTTGCCATAAAATTAATTGCTGCCGCATCGATAAACTCTGTAATCCCGACAAGGTCACCTTCATTTTCTCTATCCTCGTCATCGACTGCGATAATCAGTTTTCCCTGTTTTAAATCTTCCAGTGCACTGTCTATAGAATCAAACATGAAGTTCACCCGCTTTCTCAAAATTAAGCAGATGGTCAAGATGTTTAATCATGATATCCGCCTCCATATTGACGATATCTCCTTGCTTTCTTTGTAAGATATTCGTTTTACTTTGCGTCTCTGGAATAATATTTAAAATGATTGTATTGTGCTCAGGCTGAATATCAAACAGCGTCAAACTGATACCGTCTATCGTTACAGAACCTTTTAAAGTCATATATTTCATCAGCTGTCTGCTGCATTTTACAGAGATGACTAAAGCGTCGCCGTCCTTATCGATTGAAGATATTTCACCTGTACCGTCGACATGGCCGGATACGATATGTCCGCCTAAACGCTGATCGAGCCGCATAGCTCGCTCTAAGTTGAGAATATCTCCTGCTTCAAGTTCAGATAACGACGTTATACTGCTTGTTTCGTTAACAATCTCAACAGAAAAAGCGTCTGCCGTGAGTGCTGTAACAGTTAAGCAGGCACCATTAACTGCGACTGAATCGCCGATACTCAAGTCGTCAAAATACTTATTTCTTATTTCAACTTTTGTTAAATCATGTGTTTTACTGATAGAAAGTACGGGTGAAGTTTGTTCGATTAATCCTGTGAACATGCTGGAGTCCTCCTGTAAGTTAATTTAATGTCTGACTCGAGCTTTTCAACATGATCCAATATCAAATCCGGCTGACTGTGTAAGTCGCCATTGTGGAGCTGATATTCAGAATAACCAAATATTTTCGGGGCAATGTAAATGATGAGGTCATCGAATAAGTTATCGTTTAAAAATTGAGTGTGAACGGACGAACCGCCTTCCACTAAAATTGAAGCAATTTCATATTTCTCATATAAAATTTGCATTATTTCATTGATTTCATAATGTCCTAAGTATATTTCTGCAGCATCTTTAAACTGCATATTCTCCTTATTATTTGTAAATATAAGCGGCCGGTGAGGATGATTAAAAATATTCATATCCCGCTTCAATTTTTGCGAACCAAGCAAAATCACTGGTACCGGGTGTTTATCGTTATCTGACAAACGAGTCGTTAAGCTTGGATTATCGTTACGAAGCGTATGTCCACCGATCAAAATCCCGTCATGCTGCTGTCGAAGCTGATGAACATCCTGTCTGGAGAGCTCATTACTTACCCAGTGACTGTCACCATTTTCACGGGCCATTTTACCGTCCAGCGTTAAGGCACTTTTTAAAGTAATAAAGGGCCGCTTGTCTTTCATAGTCGTGTAAAACGGCCGGTAAAGTGCATCAATATCAGGATGCTCCAAGTGCACAGTGTCGATACCGCGGTCTTTTAAAACATTTAAACCGTCGACCTTGCTGTTTTGATCTCTGGAAGCATAATACACGCGTTTAATTCCCGCCTCAATTAACGCATCGGTACACGGCGGCGTCTTTCCATGATGTGAACATGGTTCAAGCGTGACATATATTTCAGCACCTTCTGCTGACTCCGTACAATGATTTAAAGCTGCCCGTTCCGCATGAAGTTCACCGCTTTTTAAATGTGCGCCGTAGCCGATTACTCTGCCATTTTTAACAATCACAGCACCGACCGGCGGATTAACCGAAGTTTGTCCGGCGGACATTTTAGCTAAATTTACGGCCATATCCATATATCTGTTCAAGTTTTTACCTCCTGAAAAAAATAGCGCCCGCGAATATAATCATCCGCCGGCGCTAAAAAAATGTATGCTGAATTAACACAGTGTTTGACACAATGTTAAATAAACGTAAAAGAATTAAAAATTTTACGATGCTACATTATTCTCTCTCCCATCCAGACTCTCACTGTCGGCTCCAGACTTTAACTGGATCAGCCATACGATAAAAATATCGTACAGGTCGCGGGCTCTCTCGAAAGATTACCGCCGGTTGGGAATTACACCCTGCCCCGAAAGAATAGTATTCAGTTGAAAAACTCTATTTAAAATATAGTACAGCACTAGGAAAAAGGCAATGCATTAAACTCATATTATTATTTTATGGTATTTGCAGCTTATAAAGTTATACTGGTTAATAAGAATTTTTCTTTAATTGAAATAGCATATTCAGAAATGGGGATGGATGATTGATGATTTCAATAGATAAAGCACTCGAATTTGAACTGGGTGAAGTCACCAGACAGGCGTATGAAATGAATATACCTGTCATGATTATTATAGAGGGTGCGCCAGCATCGGGAAAATCGAGACTGGCCAACGCATTATATATGTCACTAGATGCTAAATACACTGACTTTGTAGCTGCCAGACCGCCACAAGAATCGGATCTGCGTTATCCGTTTTTACATCGTTACTGGTACCATTTACCTAAAAACGGCAATATAAATATTCACTTCAGAAGCTGGTACTCACAATACATTGAGTACAAAGACTTCGATATCAAACGCAATATCAATACCGATTTTAAACAAATTGAAAAAGATATGAAAAATTTTGAGGAAACTTTAAAGAATAACGGCTATGAAATTTTAAAATTTTATATTAATACTGACAAAAAGGTGAGGGACCGTCACCTGCAAAAGTTAAAAGATAATCCTGTACTCAAATGGAAAGCTGAAGAATTTCAAAGCAGGCTTCAGCATTATGACTATGATACTGAAATGAAACACTTTTTAGATTTAAATACAGAGTTGCCGTGGACTTGCATCGATTTTCATAACAAGGAAGATGCTGCTGCCAACTTATATTCAAAAATTATAGAACAGCTCAAAAAACGTATTAATAGTGCTCCAGAACAGACAACAGATCAAGACGGCATGTTTACAGATCATTTCAAAACGAAAATGTTCACCTTTGATTTGAAAAAGGAAAAAATTAAAAAGAAGGAGTATAAAGAAATACTCCCCAAACTGCAGTCCAGAATGAGAGAAATACAATTTCAGCTCTATCAGAAAAAAATACCTCTTGTACTCGTCTATGAAGGGATGGATGCGGCAGGAAAGGGCGGCAACATAAAGAGAACGAGGGCTCTGCTTGATCCGACCGGCTATAAAAACAATGCCACTGGCCCGCCGTCAAATATTGAATTGAACCACCACTACTTATGGCGCTTCGCTAAACGTATACCAAAAAGCGGTCACATCGGATTTTTTGACCGCAGCTGGTACGGACGAGTGCTCGTCGAGCGTGTCGAAGGTTTTGCAAAAACTCGCGAATGGCAGCAGGCCTATGGCGAAATCAATGACTATGAGAAATCACTGCATAATTCCGGCGCCATTATCATTAAGTTCTTTTTGTCACTGGATAAAGATGAACAGCTTGAAAGATTTAAAGAGCGTGAAAACACGCCTGAAAAACAATGGAAAATTACTGATGAGGACTGGAGAAACCGCGAGAATTGGGCGCTATACTTGGAAGCCTCTGAAGATATGATAAATAAAACGAATACGTCATATGCACCGTGGAAAATCATACCCGCGAATGATAAACGCTTCGCCCGGATTACAGCACTGAAAACAATTATAGAAATATGTGAAGAACGTTTAGCAGAAGCAAATAAAAGAGTATAATAAAATCGTTGAGATATAAATACAAGGGGGAAATATTAATGAGATATGTATTTTTAACAGGGACTAACAGAGGACTTGGCCAAGCTGCAGCCGAAACTTTTAAAGACAGTAAAATTATCAGCATTACAAGAAGTTCAGTGGAAGAGTCGGAGAATATCCATAAGGCTTTCTCTGTTGACTTCAGCAATGCCGATGCAATGGAAAAATTTATTCCAGAAATTTTCAATTCTGTAGAACCTGACGAAACAGACGAAGTGTACTTACTGAATGTGGCAGGCATTGTTGACCCGGTGAAGTCCGTCAGTAACATATCAGCAGAAGAGATGATGAAAAACTATACAGTCAACGTCGTCGCACCTACGCTGCTAATTCAAGGTTTTATTAACCGTTTTAAAACGTTTGGCGGAGAAAAGCGTATCGTTACAGTAACGAGCGGTGCTGCACGCGGTCCAGTGGAGGGCTGGAGTATATATTGCAGTTCAAAAGCCGCAGTCAATATGATTCACAGCGTGCTCGACAAAGAAAATATCAGCCAGAAAAACAATATTAAGAGTGCTGTATTTTATCCGGGTGTTATCGATACAGGTATGCAGGAAACAATACGCGCATCAGACATTAATGAGTTCCCGGATCTTGGCAGATTTAAAGAGTATAAAGAAAACAAGGTACTGCGCCGGGCGGAAGAAGTTGCCGCAGCATTACATACCGTTGTAACGCTTGATGATTTCGGCAGTGAAGCTAGTTATGACGTGAAAGATTACGTATAAAAAAGACAGGAATAACGCTATGCGTTATTCCTGTCTTTTACTATTAATATTGATTTAAATAGACTTCTTTTTCCCAGTCAGTGATTTGTGCACTGTACATTTTCCACTCGTAGGTTTTATTCTCAATGAAATGATCACAAATATGTTTTCCTAAAGCATCCTGAATGACGTCATCTTCTTTTAGAGCCTTCAGGGCTGTATATAAAGTCGTCGGAAGATCCTCGATATCTTCTGCCTGACGTTCCTTATGACTCATCTCAAAAATATTCTCATCTACCGGTGTCGTTAAATCCTTCTGATGCTGAATGCCGCTTAATCCTGCTTTTAAAATAACCGCTGTGGCAAGATATGGATTTGCCGAAGGATCAAGAGATCTGACTTCTGCACGGGTACCAGCACCCCTAGTTGAAGGAATTCGTAAAAGCGGTGTACGGTTGCGCCCGCTCCAAGCAATATAACGCGGTGCTTCAAATCCTGAACTTAGACGTTTGTATGAGTTGACCAGCGGATTACACACCGCTGTATACCCCCGCGCATGGTCTAGTAAACCAGCCATAAAGTATCTCATTTCTGAACTGAGTCCAAATTCATCACTTGGATCATCAAAGACATTTTTACCGTCTTTAAATAGCGATACATTATAGTGCATACCGCTTCCGGCTTCATCGTACAGCGGCTTCGGCATAAATGTTACATGCAGACCGTATTTTCTTGCGACAGTTTTAGCAACGAGTTTAAAGGTTTGAATATTATCACTCGAAGTCACAGCATCACTGTATTTAAAACTGATTTCATGCTGACTCGGCCCCGCTTCATGATGGAACATTTCAACTGTAAAATCCATGTCCTTCAAAGTTTTTGCAATTTCACGGCGACACGCTTCACTGGTATCTGTAATAGACACATCAAAATAGCCGCTTTTATCGTTAACTATAGTCGTCGGGTTACTGTCAGCATCGAGTTTAAAGAGATAAAACTCCGGTTCCGGTCCTAAGTTAAACGCATCGTAACCCATATCTTCCATTTCTTTCACAATGCGTTTTAAATTACTTCTCGGGTCCCCTTCGAAAGGTTCGTTATTAAAATTGTGAACATCACAAATCAGCCGGGCGATTCTGCAATCTTCATCAGACCATGGGAATATTGACCATGTATTATAATCCGGCTTTAAAAACATATCTGATTCTTCGACTCTGACAAATCCTTCTATGGAAGAACCATCGAACATTATCTGACCGTTTAAAGCTTCTTCAAGCTGTTCAACAGGGATCTCTACGTTTTTAAGCGCTCCCAGTATGTCAGTAAACTGCAGCTTCACATATCCAATGTTTTCCTCTGCAGCAATCTTTAAAATATCCTCTTTAGATATTTTACTCATTATAAATGACCACTCCTAAATATATTTAAGGCATAAATCTTCTCTTAGTTTATAAACCCTCTTTGGGACATGATTAAACAGATCTCTATAAGGACATATTGAAAATACTTTAAAGAAGATTCACTTCTGCAGGTTCTTGATTATCATTCATAATTTTAATTGCCGAAGGCGTAATTTTTAAAACCTTCAAATGTGGATTTTCTTTAGAGCCAAAGAATTTTTCATCTTTTTCCTCCCACAGCCAGTCGATAGTTTCCTGATTATTGATTCTTTCTGCCCGGCCGTTTATTTCAACAAAAGCATGATTCTCTGTATCATTAAAGCCTAACAGGACATGAACTTCAGGATTTTCATCAAGCTCATCATATTTTGGCGACTGATCACTGGTTTTAGCATAAAGTGTCAGCCCATCATTATAGAACCACATATAACGGGCGTTGGGTACATTATTTTTAGCTGTCGATAACACGCCGGTTTTTGACTCCCTCAGTATTTCTTCAATACGTTCAAGTGCTCTGGACTGTTCCACTGATATCACCTTTCTTTAATTAGCATTTTTTATTTAAATACCACAATATCCACTGCTCAATCATCTGAATGATTTCTTCTGCCTGTATCAGGGTATAAAATATATATAAATAAAATGATCAGGGGGTAATGATTATGGATGTTAAAGAAGAAGCTAAAAAACTCGATGGCTGGGAATTAAAAGACGAGAAATTAATTAAAAAATTTAAGTTTGAACGCTTTTTAGACGGCATTGAATTTGTAAATGCACTTGCGCAGCATGCAGAAAAAGAACAGCATCATCCCGGTATAAGAATCAATTACACGACAGTAACAGTCGTATGGACAACATTTTCAACCCATGAACTGAAAGAACGCGATATCGAAGGTGCAAGAGCCACCGATAAAATTTTCGCCTAAAAAAGTAATGAACTGCCTGGCTCTATTTACCGGGCAGTTCTGTTTATATTCATATACTATCAGCAAACATCCAGGAGGAGATTATGAATAAAGAAGCCGTACCGTTATTAAATGACGTCAAGCAGATACGAGAGCAGGTTAAAAATGACAGCAGAGAGATACTCAGCGGCTGGCAGCACGATCAAATAAGGGAAGACTCAGAATACAGTCTTCATAACCTTGCCGCCTATATGGCTTTTAGGCGGCACGACCACAGAGATATACAGAACGCATTAATACCATGGGGTGTGTCTTCTCTCGGACGTCTCGAGCCTAATGTATCAGGTACACTTGATGCCGTTATTAAGACACTGGGCTATATTACTGGAGAAAAACAGGATGATACGGAATACTTCAAATACCCTGAATCAGCGGACAGAAACAGCCTGCTGGAAAAGAACACTGAGACACTGCTTGGTAAAAGCAGCGGAAGCCGTCATACTCAGATTATGGTGACTATGCCGTCAACAGCAGCTAAAGATTATGAATTGGTTAAAGAACTTCTTGAATCCGGCATGAATTCAGCACGTATCAACTGTGCGCATGATAATGAGTCCGCATGGTCTCAAATGATAGAAAATATTATAAAAGGATCCGCTGAAACTGGTCAGCCTTGTAAAATCATGATGGATATTAGCGGTCCCAAGGTCAGAATCAAGACACTCTTAACGTCCAGAAGAAATCCGAAACTAAAAATTGGCGATACTTTTCTTTTATCGAATCAGGAGGCAATGGTACTTCCTGATAAAATAGAAGTTGCCATTAATACTTCAGTGCCTGAAGTACTTCGAAATGTCGACATCGGGCAGTTAATTAAAATTGATGACGGACAAATTGAAGCAGAAGTCACTGAAATAGAAGACGGCGGTCTGATTTGCCAAGTGACTAAAGCAGCAAAAGATAAAGGAGTAAAAGTAAAAACAGAGAAAGGCATTAACTTTCCGGATCTCGACATCAACTTGAAAGTACTGACGGAAAAAGATTTATCAGATTTAGAATTCGCAGTCAGTCATGCAGACGTCATTGCTTTTTCATTTATTAAAAGTGCTGAAGATATAAAATATATTGAAGATAAATTTAAAAGATTACTCCCTAAAAATAAAAAAGATTTGCCTGTAATCGCTAAAATTGAAACGACGGAAGCGATTGGTGAAATCGCTAATATTATTGCGGAAGCTGCTGCTGTAAGACCGTTTGGTGTGATGGTAGCAAGAGGAGACCTTGCTGTAGAAATCGGTTATGAACGTCTCAGCGAAATACAAGAAGAGCTGCTGTGGATATGTGAAGCCGCTCAAATTCCTGTCATTTGGGCGACTCAAGTGCTGGAATCTCTAATTAAAACTGGTATACCGACGCGGTCAGAAATATCCGATGTCGTTGCCGGTGCAAGAGCTGAATGTATAATGCTAAATAAAGGAGATTATATCGCTGAAGGTGTCAAAACCGTCGATGATATCTTAAGTAAAAGTGAAAACCATAATTACAAAAAAACAGCGATGCTGAGGGCTTTAAACATTTCTAAAGCAATGTTTGAATAAAAAACGATTCCTTAAACGGAATCGTTTTTTATGGCGTATTTACAGGCTTATTCTCTCATACAGCTAATTTTTTTATGGTATAATCCAACGTAAAAACAGCTGGGAGAAGTATTTCCATGCAAAAATTAAAAGAATTTACCAAATACTGTATGATAGCCTGTGTCGGCGGTATTTTAGATCTGGCACTGTTTATCCTGCTGCACACATATACAGATATTCACATACAAGTGGTTAATCTAATCAGTATGTTTACAGGAGTAACCACTAATTTCATTTTAAATTATCATTATAACTTTAAAGCTCACAGCAAATTTTTAAAACGATACTTTTCATTCTTAACTATAGGTACAGTCGGCTTTATAATTGTCGCACTGCTGGTATTAGTATTCGTTCAGACAATGGGCTGGAATGCTATCATTGTTAAAATTGGTGCGACTATGTTCGCAACTGTGATTCAATACCTTCTAAACCGTTATATTTCCTTTAGAAGGTACAGAGTTTGATTGTTGAACTTTATTTAATAATACGTAATTTTTTCAATTCTTTTACCGTCATATTATAAAACTCCTGGTGATGCTGATTTATATTAAGATTTCCATTATGATGCATCACCACATTACGCTTAAGTCCCCCGGTTTTAATCTTCAGCACATTTAAATCATCGGAATCATAAAATAACAGCGAAGTATCTGACACAAGCGATACTCCAAAACCGTTATTCACCATATTGTAAACGACTGCCAAATCACTTAATTCCATTCCTGATTACAGCAATGATAATTTCTGCACTTGCATACTGCATTCTAAATGGGACAGCTAAACCTTGAAAGCCGTGCTGCATTTAAAGTGTAACGCATAGCGTTATATTGTATCACCGCTATATGAAAACCGCCCGGCTTACAAACCGGGCGGTTTTTCTTTAACTTACTTTATTCGCCTTATCCCGCAAATCATAGTAAAACTGCACGCTGGTCATTGCACCTTCATCCACCATATTTGCATCTCGAACATTTTCCGGCTTTCCGAGGTTGATAATATAATCATCGTCAGTCCATTTATTAATCGTATCCGCTACCTGTCCTATAACAAATTGTCTGTTTTCCGTCTTCGATGCATACAAAACACCCGCTGCCAGCCCTGCACCAATAATCAATTTAGTTCTTTTTTTCATGCCTTTTCACTCCCTCCATTAATTCGCTCATTTATATGTGATGTATAGACATAAACATATTTTTTTAAATATGTAAAAGTTATCATTGGTTATTCCAGAATTATAGATTAGAATGAGATTTCTGATGTATTTTTTAAACGATGGAGGATGGGATATGGAATTAAATTTAGTAACATCATTATTTTTAGCAGTGGTAGTTTATCTTATCGGTGCTTATCTGGTTAAAAAAATATACTTTTTAGATAAATACTCTATACCGGCACCGGTTGTCGGAGGGCTGCTATTTGCTGTATTCACATTAATTATGCACACTTCTGACCTGGTGACCATTACTGTTGATACTTCTCTGCAGTCTTTATTTATGATTATATTTTTCACAACAGTCGGTCTCGGTGCCAGTTTTAAACTGATTAAATTAGGTGGGAAACTGCTTGTTATTTACTTGCTGGCAGCCAGCGCCTTATCCGTTATTCAAAATACACTGGGTGTCTCATTAGCAAGCGTTCTGGGTATTGATCCATTGCTTGGCCTTATGGCTTCTTCTCCTGCAATGATAGGAGGACACGGGGGTGCAGCTGCTTTTGGTGAAACAATTGACGGTCTTGGCGTACAAGGGGCGACGACTGTCGGTATCGCTGCAGCAACACTTGGCCTAATCGCAGGCGGAGTCTTCGGCGGACCAGTTGCACGCTTCATGATTAACAGACATAATCTTAAAAGCAACGAACCCAAGTTCGAAGCCGGTGAATATGAATTTGAAGCTCACAAAAAAGATAATAAAGTAAGTATAGATCAGTTCTTTATTTATTTAGCAATCATTACTTTTGCAATGTCACTTGGTACTTATATCGGTGGAATATTCTCGGATTTAACAGGAGTTATTTTACCTGACTATGTCGGTGCAATGTTTGTTGCGATTGTAGTCAGAACATTAATAGATGCCACTCAGGATCGGATTAAATTTGATTTTGATACAACTGTAAATGATAAGATCGGTGCGGTATCTCTTGGCTTGTTCTTATCTTTCGCATTGATGAGCATCAAACTGTGGGAACTTGCAGACTTAGCTTTACCAATTCTGCTGATCGTTTCAGTGCATGTAATCGTCATTATTCTGTATACAATATTTATTGTTTACAGACTACTTGGTAAAAACTATGATGCTGTTGTTATGATTAACGGCCTGATCGGGAGCGGCTTAGGTGCGACACCTACTGCTATGGCTAATATGGATGCTATTACGAGTAAATTCGGGGATTCGAAGACTGCCTACTTAATTGTACCTGTTGTCGGCGCTTTTCTTATCGATATAGTTAATATTCCCGTTATTGTGTTCTTTATAAACATGTTTAGTTAAATAAATAAAAGGCAGCTTTTTAAAGGCTGCCTTTTTTTCATGCCGTTTATTCACCTGATTGCAGTCCAAATGCTGCGCCGTTTCTATTTCTATCTGTCGCACCTGAATATTCTCCTGTATCTGGATCAATCTTAATGCTGCTTACATTGCCGATTGCTTCAGATTCATCTTCAAAGTTATGTCCCATTTCATTTAATGATTGAATGACTTCTTCAGGCACACCTTCTTCAAATCTATATGATTCTATATCGCTTGAAAAGATTCTTGGTTCAGTTACTGCTGAGTGTATATCCATATTATACTCATACGTATTTATAATTGTCTGCAGCACTGACGTGATAATTGTTTGGCCGCCCGGTGACCCAGCAGTCATTACAGGGGTTCCGTTATCGAAGACAATTGTCGGTGTCATACTGCTTAACGGACGTTTATTCGGCTGTACTTCATTAGCACCGCCCGGCTCCGCATCAAAGTCTGTCAGCTCATTATTCAGCATGAAGCCGTAACCCGGCACCATAATACCGGACCCGAATACCTGCTCAATAGTTGTAGTATAAGATACAACATTGCCGAATTTATCAGCAACAGAGAAATGAGTCGTCTGGCCGTCTACTTTATCGTTTGGCTGTTCAACATTTTCTACTTCATCTTTACCTTCCTGGTAATCCCATGGATTTCCCGCTTCAGGATTTTCATTTACCTCATCCAGACTAATCAGGTTTTTCCGTTCATCGATATAATCTGGATTGAGTAACCCCTCAACTGGCACATCTACAAATTCAGGGTCTCCTGCATATTCAGCACGATCTGCATAGGCTAAATGCATAGCTTCAGCCAGTAAATGATATTTCTCTGCAGATTTTGAATCGTACTGTGATAAACCAAAATCATCAAGCATCCCCAGCATTTGAAGCATGAAGACACCGCCTGAGCTTGGGGGCGGCATGGTCGCAATATCGTAGCCATTAAATTCGCCCCAGATTGGTTCATCCTGTGTTACCTGATAATTCGATAAGTCTTCTTTAGTCATCGACCCGCCGAACTCCTGAACTGCATTCGCAGTAGCTTCTGAAATCTCACTGTTATAGAAATAATCAATACCATTATCTCTAATCAGACCTAAAGTTTTCGCCAGATCTTTCTGTACAAGGACATCGCCTTCTTTTAATGCCTCTTCATCTTCAAAGAAAACATCTTTTGCAGCTGTAGCCTGAAGTTTCTCAGCATTATCAGAAATTTGGTTGGCAAGGAAATCATCGATTGCAAATCCTTCTTCAGCAATGGATATCGCAGGCGCAATCAGCTCATTCATATCAATTGTTCCCCATTGTGCATGGGCGTGTTCCAGACCTCGCAATGTTCCCGGTACTCCCACAGATTTACCGCTTCTGACGCGTTCTTCAAAAGGTAAAGCTTCCCCTTCATCATCCAAAAACATTTCAGAATCCGCACCTCCCGGCGCGCGTTCTCTGCTGTTTATAATCGATGTCTTACCTGTTTCACCCTCGTGAACCATCATGAAACCGCCGCCGCCAAGACCTGACATCATAGGTTCAGCAACTGTCAGTACGTATTGCATAGCAATCGCAGCATCCATGGCATTACCGCCATTGTTAAGTATATTGTAACCCGTTTCTGAAGCCAGAGGATGCGCTGAAACAACCATTCCTTCATTACCTGTCGCAACATCATTCTCTTCCGTATAGTCCGGCTGATACGCTTCTGCAGAGACAACGGGATGTGCCGCAGTAAATACCAGCAACACTAAACTAAAAGCCAAGCCTAAACGTCTTAGATAATATTTCATATAATTCCCCCTGTATATTAAATCTGAAATATTCTGAAAACTAGCATCTTTTTGTATACCTTATCACATCTGAAAACGCTGTCAATTATTTGACACAATTGATACTAATAAAATTTTTCGTATATAATTAACAGTGTTGATACTTAAAAAGGGGAGAAAAAGATGGATATCCAAGAAGTAAAACCGCCGCATATGTTCAAATATTTTAACAAACCCGTTACGATCCACAAACACTATACTTTCACATGCGACAACCGTATATTTTTTTCTGATACAGCATTTAAGGACTTAAAAAATCACCGTTATTCTTTCAATCTGGAAATACAATCCCATGTCGGCGATCTTGGTCTCGCTACCGATTTCCATTTAATCGATAAAATTTATAACGATTATATCAGTGTGAAGCTTAATAACTGTCTAATCAATCAAACTTTACCAGATATGAATACGACTGCCGAGAACATCGCGTACTGGATTTTCGAGCAGTTTAATAAACATCTTCCTGCTGAAGATGTGCTGCAAAGTGTGACGCTCTATGAGACTGATAATCAAGGAATCACAGTAACTAAATAAATCCTGCTTCACAAAAACAGTGAACTGGACTATGATAGTGATAATCAAATAAATAAATCACCACCACTGGGGGTGTCCATTTTGGACTGAGACTGACCCTTATCACCTGATCTAGATCATACTAGCGTAGGGAAGTGGCATATTTTTTATATGCACACCATTCCGTTAGTGGTGTGTTTTTTTGTTTGAAATTTTTAACGGAGGCTTCAACATGACTAAAAGAAAAGGTTTAACACTGACAGATGTTTTAATTACTGTCGTAATCGCACTCGTTTTTGCTGTTATTTACTCTTTATGGGATGGTATTTACACCATACTCCAGCCGTTCGGACTGCATTTAAATGAATTGGTTTACGGTATGTGGTTTATCGCTGCAATCGTTGCTTATTTAATTATTAGAAAGCCGGGTGTTGCCTTAATTGCTGAATTTGCAGCAGCATCTGGAGAAACCATTGTCCTGCTGCAGTTCGATATTTCACTAATCATGTACGGACTGTTACAAGGCTTGGTATGCGAACTGATATTCCTTATTTTTAAATACAAAAGTACACATTTGATGGTTGTTGTAATGGCGGGGATTGCTGCAGCTCTTATCACATTGCCACTCGACTGGTATTACGGTTATCTCGGGCACTTGGAAAGCTGGAATTTAATTCTCATGTTCTCCTTAAGAATACTAAGTGGCGCTGTTGTTGCAGGTTGGCTGGGTCATGTCTTGTACCGTGCAGTCAAAGAGACGGGCGTATTGAAATTTATAGGCAGCTCGTCTTCTGACTCTACTGAAGGCTTGTAAAAATGACAGATATAAATATACACAAGCTGAACTTAAGATTCCCGGAGGCACAGTCAAAATTATTCACGGATTTAAGTCTGTCTATTCGCTCAGGAGAAAAGGTTCTGCTGCTCGGACCAAGCGGTTCTGGAAAAAGTACACTGTTAAATGTTATGGGCGGATTAATCCCCGCTGTAATCCATACGCCTATGAAAGCAGAAGTCCTAAATATCCCGTCAGACAGGGCATACGTTTTTCAAGACCCCGATGCTCAGTTCACCATGCCGCAAGTCAATGAAGAACTCGCGTTTATTTTGGAGAACAGAAGTATACCAAAAGAACAAATGGAGCCGATGTTTCAAACTGCACTCAAACAGACCGGCCTCGATATCCCGTTTGATCTGAATATCAATCATTTATCCGGCGGTATGAAACAAAAGCTTGCTATCGCTTCAGCACTGCTGCAAGATCCCGATACTCTATTTCTCGATGAACCTACGAGTATGCTGGATGATGAATCTACCAAATCTTTATGGAATGTTATTGAGAATATTTGGGAGGATAGAACTGTCGTAATTGTAGAACACCGGCTTGATTATATATGGGACAAAGTTGACAGAGTTATATTGATGAGTGATAAAGGAGAAATTATCCAGCAGGGTACACCGGACTATATTTTAAGTCATCATAAGATACTGTTAAATCAGTACGGCGTCTGGCATCCGGATTCATGGCAGGGCGCGCCGGAATTTAATCAGATTGAGAGTATGTCAGAAACATTGCTCGAGGTTAAAGATTTTAAACTTGAGCGGCGCGGCCAGGATATTTTGAATATCGATTATTTGTCTATTCAAAAAGGAGAATGGATTACTCTGGAAGGCAAAAACGGTACAGGGAAATCCAGTCTACTGCTGGCACTGATGAAACTCATTCCATCCGACGGCGAAATTTATTATCAAAATAAATTAATTAAAAAAACAAAACAGATTGCTGGAGACGTTTACCCTGTCTTTCAGAATCCGGAGCTGCAGTTTATTACCCACAAAGTATTCGATGAAATATATATCAACATGGAACCGCACTTTAAATACAATGATGCCGTTCATAAAACAGAGGAAATACTAAAGCAGATGGGCCTCAGCAGCACAGCACACCTTCATCCGCTTGAAATTTCAACCGGTCAAAAGAGACGGCTGAGTGTTGCTACAGCACTCGGCGGTCTGCCAAAAGTACTGCTGCTCGATGAACCAACCTTCGGTCTCGATCAAAAACATGCTTTTTCTATGCTGGAATTGTTTCATCACCTGGTCGCTGATGGCGTCACAATTATTATGATTACACATGATGAGAATATTAAATTACGATATCCGTCACGGCGCTTGTTAATAGAAGATGGGATTTTGCACGAGAAGAGGTCGGACGATGTTTGAAGCCGTTAAAAAATACAGCACTTTTACAGATCAGACAAATCCGCTGACAAAAATCATGCTTGCTGTCATTCTTTTTGTCACAGTGATTTTTATTCATAATCCTAATACTTTATTTTACCTGATGATTTTTATGCTTTTCCTTCTCATTGTACTCAGTGGCATTCAGTACAAATATTTGATTATTCTGCTGCTGTTCATTTTTATATCCGGACTAATATCCAGTATGTATATGATATTTTACGGCGAAGGCACTACGTTACTATTTGAATTCGGAATTATAAACATTACTGAAGAAAGCCTGATCAGAGGTATTCACGTGGCTATGCGCGGCGTTATACTATCGTTATTCGGAGCGTTATTGATATTCACTGTGAAAATTACCGATGTCTTTTATTCTCTGATGATACAGCTGAAGGTGAAAGCAAAATATGCATATTCTTTTATGGCAGCGATTCGTATGGTGCCCCTCATAATTTCTGAATACATGCAGCTTAGACAGGCAAAAAAAGTACGCAAAGCGCTCATTTATAAAAAACATATTTCCGGCTTTAAAGGGATTAAAACAACGATTGTAACGCTCATAAGTCAAAGTATACGAAGAGCTTACCGCCTGGGGATTGCAATGGAATCCAAAGGCTTCAGTGATAACAAACGCACATATTATTATAAAACCTCATTTTCAAAATATGATTTATATTTCATTCTTCTAGTATTAGCATCCATCTGGATAGCCATTCTTCTGGGCTCATCTATTCCTGTAATAAATATTACTGACGCAAGATAATATGCGGACTCTTAACAATTGTTAAGAGTCTGTTTGTTTTCCAATAAGTTATAAATTTCATGATACAATTTGTTTGAAAACACCGATTTACAGCCGTTCGTACTGAAGATACAGCATTGTTTTAATTGATGAAGCTTAGCTTTTAAATAATTAAAACCAGGGGAGAACAATGAAAAATCTAAAAGTATTAGTCATTACAGGTTCATTCGGCAACGGACACTTAATGGTCAGCAATAGCCTTAACACAATACTTGAGCACTACAACATCGATGTCATACAGCACGATTTATATCTTGAAGCCCATCCTCTTTTAACCAGAGTCATTAAAGACTGGTATATGCGATGCTTCACTCATTTTAAACCGACCTATAAGCTGTTTTACTATGCACGGCAGGATCAGCTGAACTCATGCATTTACAAAAAGTATGGCTTAAATCATTTAAAAACCATTATCGATATTCATCAGCCTGACTTAATCCTGAATACATTTCCGACCCCAGTTCTCGGCTTAATAAAAAAAGAACTCGATATCACCATTCCTATTCATACTGTGATTACAGACTACTGTGCCCATAAAAACTGGGTCATCGAAAACACCCACACTTACTATGTTGCCACTAAAAAAATCAAATTTGATCTCATATCTAAAGGCGTCGCTGCTGGCATGATTAAAATTACCGGTATCCCAATCGCCCAGAATTTTAAAATTAAAACTGACAGAACAGCCTGGCTCAAACGATTTAATTTATCTCCAGATAAAAAGACCATTCTAATCAGCACCGGAGCACTCGGCATACTGAAAGGTTTTAAATCATATGTTAAAAGCTGTGCTGACGATATAAATACACAGCTCGTAATTATTTGCGGCAAGAACGATTCCCTCCGTTTAAAACTTAAAAATGACTTTAGAACCTGCAGTAACGTCGTTATAATCGGTTATACAAAATCCATGAAACATTGGATGTCTTCCTCTGATGTACTCATTACTAAACCCGGCGGCATTACTCTGACCGAGGCACTGGTAACAGAAACTCCTGTAATCTTATACAAACCGACACCAGGCCAGGAAATGGAAAACGCAATATATTTCCAGACCAATAAAATGGCGCTGGTTGCGAATAATAAAAAAGAGCTAATGACACATACCGAAAGCATAATCAGAAACCACTCAATTCGACACACGATAAAAAGCCAAATGCGTAAAGAAAAAAATCAGCAGGCCGCGGAAAATATAATAGAGAACATCTTATAAATTGTTTGACGTGAAACATAATTGACTCTGCAGCTTAAACTTATAATGTTTAAGCGTCCCGAAACACCGATATATCAACAATGTAATGCATGGCGTTATAAAATAACGCCATGCATTACATTCGTCTTCCAGGTCCTGAATTGAAGTTTTTATCTTTTTATGTCACAATCGAGACTTAGTAATAAACATTTAGGAGATGGTTCCAATGAACATGCACAGTTTAGTTAGAGTACTGGCATCAGCAGGAATTGCAGCGACTGTCGTAACAAGTGCGCATGTTGCAGCTGAAGAAGACGGACATAATACTGTCGAAGCCGCTGAATCTACAAATACACACTACAAATATCAAGGCGATACTGGATATGGAGACGGCAGTTTCCTTACCAATGATGCATTAATCAATACACTTGAAGAAGATGGCGATTTATCATTTAACGGTCATATAATTGAAGCCTCTGAAGATGATTATGAAAAACACTCGGATAAAGAATATAAACTCGTAAAAGAAAAAGATCAGAAATTTACAACATACGGCGGGACGGCTACAAAAGTTGTATTCCCAATCCAGGATGAGGAACTCGCAATCGAGGATATCACTGAAGCTTATGGTGATGATTTTGAAATAGAAGAAAGTAAAGACGGAAAGCACGAGACATATGTTTATAAACTTGGCGACCAGGAAGATGATACTAAGAAAAATATCATCGCTTTTAAAGTCGAGGACGGCTACGTCACACAAAGTACTATCGGCTATTCAAAATCCTATAAATAATTAATTATGAAAAGCGGTCAGGATAATAATGATTATCCTGACCGCTTCTTTTTTAAAGTATTCTATTTTGTTATAACCGGTCGCGGTTTCCTCGCTGAAAGTATCAGTACACCGATACCAAACAGCATGAGTATGAGCCCCGCCCATGATGGCAGACTCATATGCTCTCCTAAGAAGAAGATACCAAGCATTGTCGCTGTCAGCGGCTCAGCAAGCGACAAAGTTACTGCTGTTGAGGACGATACTTTAAACAGTCCCGTAGCGAATAAATAATACGCAATGCCTGTCGCAATGACACCTAGATGCAAGCCGGTAATCATACCTTCAACAGTGAATATCCAGCTCATATCTAAAATAAATAAGAATGGAGACAGCAGAATACCACTCAGTGTAAATACGACTGCTACTGCCGGCAGAGCGCTCATGCTGACAACAACTTCTTTGTTTACTGTCGTATAAGCCGAAAATGCCAGCCCCGCAGAGAGTGCAAGTAAGATTCCGACTGGGTCCGCCTGGACTGATCCCTGATTTGAGAACAATAAAATCACGCCTGCAATAGAAAGTATAGTTGATATCCACCAAATACGTGCGGGTTTCTTTTTCAAAAACAGCATTTCAATCATTCCTGCCAGCACCGGTGCACTTCCTATGGCAACAACCGTTCCTATGGCAACGCCCGTTATCGCCACAGCAGAGAAAAATAACGGCTGATACACACCAATACATATTGCTGCTGTAATCGTTGCTTTGACAGGGATTTTTGATAGATCAAGCTTGCCTGACAAAAGTAAAATAATAAGTAAAAACAGACCGCCGATAAACAATCTGGCCGCTCCGATTGCAACAGGATGTGCGGAGTCCGGTGCCAGGGCCTGAACTGTCCCTGTCGTTCCCCACAGCATCGCAGCAAATAAAATAAGAATAGGCGCAAGTTGCTGTTTCATAATATCACCTCGTATAATTTCTAATAAATACACTATATTCGATAATACGAAACTTTACTTTGCCAGCGGCAACATTATTATTGTCATTTCTTAAGCGCCCTGTAAACGTTCGGCGATACACTTTCATTTTTTACAAACCAGCGCGTGAATGATGATAAATTATCAAAATCCATATCCCCGGCTATCCGCGTAATAGACCAGCTGGTCGACAGCAGCATAGACTTCGTCTCATTCAGACGAAGTTCGTTGATGTAATCTTTAACGCTTTTACCTGTTTGATTTTTAAACCATTTTGAATAATATGATGGATGATAGTTTTCAATCGCAGCTAATGTTTCTAAACTGAGACGCTGTTTATAATTTTTATTAATATATTCAATCGACGACGGCGTCATCGTTTTAATTTTATGCGTAATGTAACTCGTTAAATTGCCAAGTGCATCCGAATGACCGGTATTATTAATTTCCTGCAGTAGCAAATATTTAACTGCTGTCCAGCTGTCATTCATTTCTTCATACATATCACTGGTATTTCCAGGTAAAATTCTTTCAGGTATATCCAGCACCAGAAATTCATTCTGGTTAACAGAACGAAAATCATGGTCCGAGTATGGCGCCAGATAAAAACAATGATCCGGTGTCAGATTGATTGTCTGACTGCCTGTTTTTAATTCCATCGACCCTTGCAGCGGAAACAAAAATTGGCCATGTTCATGATAATGCGACGTCACCGTTTCATTATAGTGCCGCTTTTACTAGTGTTTATCATCATAACCCTCCTTATGCATGTTGAATCCTCTTTGTTTCATCAAACCATAATTTAAAGGCAAATTCTATTTTTCAATACTTTTTAAATAAAAAAAAGAGACTCTGCAAAAGCTGCAGAGTCTCTCCTAAAAATTGCTTAACGGATTTGTATCGATCCGCCGCCTTTATCTGTTAAAAATTAATTACATCGCTGTTAAGCCGCCGTCGATAACAAATTCTGATCCTGTTGAGTAGCTTGATTCATCAGAAGCCAGGAACAATACCATGTTTGTTACTTCCTCAGATTGTGCCATGCGGCGCATTGGAATGCTTTTAGCAAATTCTTTAATCTGTTCTACAGCATCACCCTGAGTCACCATTGGCGTTTCAATTACACCCGGGTGCACTGAGTTCACCCTGATTCCTAAATGTCCCACTTGTAATGCCGCTGCTTTTGTCATTCCTCTGACAGCAAACTTAGTATCTGTATAGCCGACTGCACCGCCAACGATTCCATTCATAGATGAAATATTTACGATTGAGCCGCCTTCTGCTTTTTGCATAGAAGGCAGTACTGATTTCATTCCCAGGAATACTGATACCTGATTAATATTAACAATCTTTTTATAGTCTTCTAATGACATATCGAAAATACTTTTACTCATACTGATACCAGCGTTATTGACCAATATATTTACCGGTCCGAAAACTGCTTCAGTTTTCTCAACGACTGCCTGCCATCCCGCTTCATCAGTCACATCATGTTTCACGAACAGTGAATTTTCACCAAGCTCTTCTGCCATCTTGCTCCCTGCATCCTGATTGATATCGGTAAACACAACTTTCGCGCCTTCTTCTACAAAACGGCGTACATGAGCTTCACCCATACCGCTCGCTCCGCCTGTCACAATAGCAACTTTATCTAATAATCTTGTCATCACATAACCTCCATAATTATTGATAGTTCGACTCTCACTTTTATTATAACGCTTATTAAACTAATAGGCTATTATTTAATCATGTATTATAATGAATATTCGAAAGGGGAAGACGTCATGTCAAAACAGCTTAAAAATAAAGAACGCCGTTATAACGCCATTGTAGATGCAGGTGAGAAACTTCTGTTAGAACGCTATGCAGACAGTGTACAGATGCAGGATATTGCCAAAGAAGCCGGCTTAGGTGTGGCAACGCTTTTCAGGTACTTCCCCAAAAAACAAACACTGATTATTGCAGTGGCTGATAAGATTTTATCAACCGAGTTGGATTTTTACCGTGCTATCAGCCAAAAACAGCTGACCGGCATCGAGAAAATTGAAGCGGTATTTCAAAGAGCAAACAGACTGGAACATCCAGAGCTCTTGAAACGATCTAAATTTATCGATATATTCGAATCGAATATCGATGATTTTGAAGAATTTCAAACTGCAGCAGCTGATTATTTTGCAATCAGAAATGAAATTTCGAATATCGTCAGTGACATTGTTGAAAAAGGCCAGGCTGATCAAACGTTGCCGTCAGGTGAAGGTGTGACCGATGAAATTATGACGATGATTAATAATTACAATATGTTTGCAAGAAAACTCGCACTGATTAAAAATATAATGGCTCTTGAGAAAAACCCGAGTCCCGCCACCCAGCTAAAAATTATGCATGACATGTATATGTCTCGTTTAAAAAATATTTGAACTAAAAATAATCCGTACGCTAGCTTCCCCTGGGAGAGTCTAACGCACGGATTTTATTTGCTTTGTATGGAACACATTACATTCTTCTGCTTCTATTCAACGCCTTTTTCTATTTAAGAATCTAAGTTGTAATACTGCTTTACAAAATGACTCAGACTCTCGACTATTTTCAAATCGATCATATCACTTTTATATAGAAGCCAGGACTGTCTGGTCACTGGTTGTCCGTCTATTTTTATCTCCTTAGTATATAAATCATCTTCTCCCCGAAGACTCATATTAGGCATAACGGAAAAACCGAGTCCTTTTTTTACCATCTCTTTACATGTCTCAATCCTGTCGACCTCCATAGATACATGGGCTGGAACATCAAAGGTTTTTATCCACCAGTTATCGAGCGTAGTTTTCAAATGCTGATCCGTATCATATTTAATATAATTCAGCTGTGGGAGATCTCCCAAATTTATTTCATGCTTTGAGACAATACTCATACGCTCTTCACTTAACAGCATCTTCTCACCGCTCCATTTAATATCCCCTCTAATAAACGCTGCATGAATAGATTCACTTTGGAGCAGTTCCAAAATATCCGTACTCCAGCCGGTTTTTAATTGTACATCGATATCTGGATATAAATAGATAAAACCCTCCAGAATTGACGGCAGTTCATAATGTGCAAAATTACTTGATGAACCCAGCCGGAGCGTACCCTGCAGCTGATTATTCATATTTGCCAGAGCGTCTTCAGCCTGCCTCAATTCACTGAGCATTTTTTCAGCATATTTTACTAAATATTCACCTTCACTTGTAAATGTAATTCCTTTATTGCCCCGATGAAGCAAAGTAATGCCAAATTCCTTTTCGAGCTGCTTAATCCGATAGGTCAATGAGGGTTGTGATATGTACAGTTTCTTAGCAGTCTTCGTAATATTTTTTTCAGCATAAAGATTAACCAGCAATTTCCAATCCTTCTCATCCAATCTCTTCACCCGCTTCCTGAAATAGAATAATTCTATTGATTATAATTAAATATATATATTTCACTTATGTCAACTGGACTCTTATCATTAAAGTTAATATTAAATTTAAGGGGATAATGACTATGGAAAATAATAAACACTTTGATGTCGTCGTCGTAGGTACGGGGAATGCTGCACTGAGTGCGGCAGTCACAGCCAGTGAAAAGAATAGAAAAGTGCTGATGCTTGAAAAAGGACCAGAACATAAACGCGGCGGTAATTCCTACTTTACTGACGGCGCTATCCGATTTGCATATAACGATCTAGATGGCATTAGAAGCATTGTAGAAGATTTATCGGATGAAGATAATGTTGAAATGCCTGAATACAGTGTTCAGGACTTCCATGATGATTTAATGAAAGTCACTCAGGGAAAGAGTAATCCAAAACTTGCAGATCATCTCGTTTCTAAATCTCACGAAACGATTCTATGGATGAAGGAACAAGGCGTCAAATTTATTATGAATGAAAATCAGTTTTATGAGACTGACGGCAAGAAAACATTCTGGGGCGGATTGCTGAGTAATAAAATAAAGTGGAACTTTACTAAATTTGTGATAGACAGAAATGGTGAAGTTGTTAAAAGGTTCGGCCCGCAGGATGAACCTGAAAAAATGGATAATCTTATATCAGAGCTGCTGAACAAATAAAAAAACTGCCTCACCCAATTTGTAAACGGGTGAGGCAGTTATTACTGTATCTTCTATTTATTATTGCGATGGTTCTTCATCTTATCAATGAGTGCCTGCATTTCATCGATATAGTTTCTTTCTTGTTCTTCTTCGTCAATTTCATCAATACTCATCTGTTCTTCTTCTGCTTCTTTTCTCTTAGCAGCATCCACTTCTTTTTGAGTAATGACTTCACCTTCAGGTGTCATGTACTTCTTATGCATATTGCGCGTTTCTTTATCGATATAACTATAGAATATCGGGATAACGAACAAGGTAAAGAATGTACTGCTGACGAGTCCGCCGATAACGACTGTACCCATAGGGGCGATCATTTCGCCGCCTTCACCGATACCTATTGCCAGCGGCAGCATTCCAAGTGCTGTCGTCAGTGCAGTAATGACGATCGGACGGAAGCGGTGCTGAACACTGATTTCCAGTGCTTCTATAGTCGGCATTCCTTTTTCTTTCTGCTGGTTTGTATAATCCACCAGCAGTATGGAGTTATTGACCACTATACCCAGCAGCATAATAATACCGACGAACGATACGACGCTTAACGGGCTATTTGTCACAACAAGTGCCGCCATGATACCAACGATACTTAACGGCATCGCCATAATAACGATAAATGGATGTTTAAATGATTCAAACTGAGCAACCATAACCAGGTAAATAAAGATTACACCCAGTACAATGGCGAGCAGCATTTGAGGAATCGCATCTCCCAGCATCTCAAGATCCCCGCCGACAGAGTAGTGTGTGTCATCGCTGAAGTCTGCACCTGCAACGATATCTTCGACGTAAGTTCCTGCCTCATTCAGTGACATATCAGAAGAATAAGTGACTGTCAGTTCGCTTGTTTCTTCCTGGCTGTCTCTCGTAATCATCGGCAGCATGTCTGCTTCTTCCAATTCAGCCACTTCGCTGATTTGAACATACTCACCTTCAGCATTTGGAATTTCCATTGATTCAAAGTTAGATACACTGTCGAGGAACGTATCCGGATATTTCACATTGATTGACAGGAAGTCATTATCCGCTTCAACAGTTGATGCTTTCACACCATTTGATGCTTCGTATATCGCTTGGCCAATTTGTGCCGGCTGAAGACCGTTTTCACGAGCAGCTGCACGGTCTACATTAATCTGCATCTCAGTAACCATATCTTCTCTCGAAGAGCTGACACCTTCGATTTTGTCATCTGCTTCCAGTTCTTCGATGATTGTTGCTTCAGATTCTCTTAATCGTTCTGCGTCATCATCAGACACTTTCAGCATCAGTGTATTCGGCTCTGAGCTCATACCTGACTGAGACATTGGGATAACATTTATATCCGCAGACTCATCAAGTGCCTCAATGTCATCTTCAACATTGCTGATAAATTCATTTGTTGTCACACTGCGCTCACTCTGATCTACGAGTGTCGCGGTAATACTTGCTTTGTTGGTTTCTTCCGACATAGACATCATCGGCTGGGTTGAGCCAACGTTACTTAAGTACATTTCTATTTCAGAATGATCTTCAAGCTCTTGTTCTATACTTTGAACTGTCTCAAAAGTATCTTCGTAAATTGTACCCTGTTCTTTTTCTATCTCTATTGTAATGGCACCTTCATCACTTTCAGGCATTAATGTCATCCCCTGATTATAGATACCAAAAATACCTGCGATAACGAGCAGCACAGTAATAATCATAACCAATAGGCGATGTTCTAAAGTCCATCGTGTGAAGCGCGTTAAAACTTTCATATACGGGCGTTCGCTTCTTACTTGTTCCAAGTTTTCTTCAGGCGCATCTAAAATACGGCTCGCCAGCATCGGAACGACAGTCAGTGCGATAAACAGCGAAGCGAATAAACTGAACACTACAGTAATTGCGAGCGGCGTAAAGAGCTGACCAACAAGCCCGCTGACAAATACAACTGGCAGGAAGACTGCCGCGGTTGTTAATGTTGAAGCGACGATTGCTGATGCAACCTCTTTGGTACCTTCACTGGCTGCCTGTCTCGGTGTTTTGCCCATCGCCAAGTGCCTGTATATATTCTCAATAACGACGACTGCGTTATCCACCAGCATACCGATACCGAGGGCAAGCCCGCCAAGTGTCATTAAGTTAATGCTGATATCTGTAAAGAACAGCAGTGCGAATGTTGTAATGACCGAGAATGGTATCGCTATACCAATAATCAGCGGTGCTTTTAAGTTTCTTAGGAAAGCAAATAGAATAATCATTGCCAGTACTGCACCGCTGATCAGCGATGTATAAACACTGTTAATGGCAAGGTCAATATATTCACCTTCATCGTATAGTGTTTCAACAGTCAGATTACTGAATTCATCTTCACTCAGTTTTTCATCGAGTACTTCATTGAACTCGCTGTTAACGTTCGATGCATTTGCATCAGATGCCAGCATGACGTCAACTGATAACGCGTCACTCTGATTTAGTCTTGTAATTGTATTGCTGTCCTGTTCTTCAACAGAAACATCTGCAACATCATCGAGTGTCAGAGTTTCTCCTCCGGGCAAATCAGCAATCACGAGTTCACGTAGTGTCTCTACGCCGTCAATTTCACTGATTGTCCTTGTAGAAATCGAATTGCGGTTTTCAGTATCTACGATAGTTGCGTTAGGTATCGAAATATTGTTGGCTTCTATTAAGCCTGCAACATCACTTTGACTCATATTTGCTTCTGAAAGTGCATCAATATCAAGGTTGACTTGAATTTCTTCAACGACAGTGCCGTTCTCTGAAATTGAAGCAACACCTTCAATATTTTCCAGTTCAGTCACTAAGTCATCGACCTGTCCCTGATAATCTGCAACACTTTCACCATTTGATGTTACTGCCATTTGAATACTCGGCAGCATAGAGATATCAAACTCAAGGAATGAAGGATCTCCCGCCTGCTCAGGCAGTTCAACACTTTCAAGTGCTCTCGTAATATCACTTTCAACTTCATCGATTGTCATATCGTAACCGAATTCTAAAATTACGACCGAAGAGCTTTCTTGTGATTGTGAAGATATGTTAGTCAGTCCGTTAATGGATGATAATTCTTCCTCTATCGGCTTAGTCACATCATCCATGACTTCTTCAGGACCGGCCCCCTGATAAGTAGTGGCCACAGCGGCTATAGGCGGCTGTATATTGGGCATGAGCTGCAAGGGCAGTCTGGTTAAGGACACTATACCGAGCAGCATAAGTATAATCATAATGACGATCGTAAATTTAGGGCGTCTTATGGAAAAATCCGATAATTTCAAATTAAGTACTCTCCTTAAACATATTGTTCAATTGTCTTAGGCAACAACGTGTTGTATAATCCCTTATAATCATAATAAAGTAGTTGAATACTATCAACAAACAATAACTTGAAATCTGTTGAAAAAAGAAAGAAGTGTCTAAAATGAGTCAAAAAGAAATCACAAAGAATAATCTTATCGAAGCATTTTGGAGTATATACAAAGTCAAACCCCTGCCAAAAATTACTGTCAAAGAAATCACGGATAAAGCGGGCTATAATCGCGGAACATTTTATACATATTTCAGTGATATCAATGAAATTCAAGCCCTGCTGAAAGAACAGCTTATACCGACTAAAGATATTTTACTTAGCCCGCTCATGCAGCTTGATAAAACGAGCAATAACGTATTTGATACACTCGACCGGACTAATGAATATATTAAAGAACACAGTGAAAAAATCGCTGTGTTAATTGGACCTGAAGGTGACCCTGCATTTGTACACGAATTTAAAATGCGTATTCGTAAAATTATTATGGACTATATACATGAACTGAAAATTAAGGAGCCTGAAAAAATAGAATACTTGATAGAGTATCAGATTTCAGCCTTAATCGGCATGTTCCAATTATGGCTGGAAAAACATGGAGGAATAGATGAAGTTGAACTCAGTGAATTTGCTGAAGACATATCATGTAATGGTGCCACAAGGATGCTGGCAGAAATGCTGAACAACAAAGAATAAAAAAGCCCCCTCTGAAAAAACAGTAAGGGGGCCAGGATGTTTTCATTATTTTCTTCGCCATAACTCATAAGTATGGGAGTATATATTCTTCTCGTCGACAATACCATCTTTTGATTTAACCCGTTCAAATTTGTCATAATCAAAGTTTTCATCAAAATAAGTATCGCCCTCGAAACTGTCGTGAATCACTGTGCGGTATAATTCATCAACTTCATTTTCAAACATCTTAAATAAATCCGCACCGCCGATAACATACAGATCTTCTTTACCGTTTTGTTCCAGTTCAAGTACTTCTTCTTTAGAATGAACAATGACTGCTCCAGGTGACTGATAATCTTTCTGTCTGGTCAGTACGATATTACGTCTGCCGGGAAGCGGGCGATTCGGAATCGTCTCATACGTTTTTCTCCCCGTCACTATATCGCCCTGCATCGTAATTTTTTTAAAGAAAGCTACATCTGCAGGCAGTCTCCAGGGAAGCGAGCTGCCTTTTCCTATGAGCTTGTTTTCATCTTCTGCCCATACATAAGCGATCATATTCATCTCTCCTTTATAACTGTCATACCCTGTCGCACGTCAATTTACTCATGATAACAAGCTATCAAATCAGCCCGCATAACGTATGTCGTTATTTTATATCGCATAGCGTTATACCATGTAGTCAGACAGTAATTCTCTATAAAAGTTATCTTCTCCAATAATAATTACCCGGTCACAAACTTCCTTAATTTCATTCATATCATGTGAAGTATACATAATCAGCATGTTATTATTTCTCGCAAGATTTTTAAGAAATTCACCAATCTCTATTCTCGACTTCAAATCTATCCCGGCAGTCGGTTCATCCAGCAGCAGAAATTCAGGTTCATGAATTAAGCTGATAGCGAGATTAAGTTTCCGCTTCATGCCGCCTGATAATTGACTGACTCTTGTTTTATATCTGTCGAGCTGAATATTATCGAGCAGATGTTTCATTTCTTTAACTGACTTTTTGACCGGCGATAGTTTTTCAAAAAATTTCATGTTCTCTAACACCGTCAAATCTTCCCAAACAGCTATATTCTGAGGCACATATCCGATAATTTTTCTGTGCGCCCTATAATGTTTCTTATACGATTGATCATTTAAAAATACTTCTCCGTCATCCGGCTTAGATAAAGTTGCAAGTATTTTCAGCAGTGTCGATTTCCCCGCACCATTTTCTCCGACCAGGCCGATGATTTCTCCGCGCTCAGCTGTAATATTTAAATTATCAAATACCTTCCGTTTGCCGTAACTCTTAGATAACTCTGTAACCTTAAGCAAGCTTATCCCTCCTGATCCAGATGAACGTTATGATGAGCAGTATTACAATCCATAAAATATTGTGACGGTCTTCTGTGAAATTAACGACAGGATGCAGCATCGTTATAATATCAAGCCCGGTAAATATAATTACTAAGTCAAGCGCCAGCAGGATAACTGTTAATCCAATTGCTGTTTGATACAGCTTCATCTCAGACTTCATTAAATATGCCAAGAAGAAGGCAATGCCATTGACTGCAAGTCTGAACAACAGTAGCGAGAGCAGCGAGGTATCAGCTTGCAGAAAGTTGTTTATTATAACATAGGTAATCATATCGAAAAACAGCATCATCCCTGTCAACGCAGTAAAGGACACTATCATAAAATAGGTGAATGAGTATTTCATATAATAAAATCTGCTGCTGGCTGTACTCATCGTTTCACGTGTAACAAAATCAAATATAAAAATCGTTACAGCAAATGTAAAATATGCCCATACTGTCCAGGGGTTCAAGATACGCTCATCCTTATCTTGCGTATGCTCACCGAGGAAATAAAATATCTGTTCAACGAGATTAGTTTCTGTTTCAATTCTCTTTCTTTCATCAACAATCTTTTCTGATGCCAGTGTCATGCCGCCGTTTAAGTCTTCCTCTAATTTTAATATATTATCAACTGTCGTATGCACACCGATTTGTTCCTGTACGAGTGAAGCAATCAACTCTTTAGATGGTTCATAATAGAGTGAACGGTCTGTGTAATACGATTCCAGCAAGTTTCTACGCTGTCCATTTTTCAGTTTTTCACTAAACCCCTCAGTGAAAATAAAGACGCTGTCAAACTGATACTGTTCGAGCTTCCTGAGTGCATCCTGCTGCCTGATTCCGCTAAACACTTGAACATCTATAAATCGGCTGTCCTTGAACCCCTCGATCATCATTTCTGTTTCTGCACTTTCTTCATGTATAACAAGAGCTGCCGGCACTTTGAAATCATCACTCGTACGATTGACCAGCAGGGTAATAACGATTGCTGCCATCAGCGGCATAATCATCCAGAAAATCATTTTTGGCATATAGCGTTTAATAAGCAGGAACCTTGCATAGAGTACATTTCTCATAAGAACCGACGCTCCTTATACAAGGCTGCTGCTAAAAAGACGACGAACAGTACAGCCAGCGTAATTAACAGAACTTCAGTTTCAATAATGAATCTGCCGTTTAAAAGCAGTTCTTCCATCCAGAATAATGTCTGATAACTGTACATATAATCAAACACCGGGTCGAGATATACTGGGAAATAGATTCTCGGAATAATACTGCCGGCGAATAAAATAACCAGCAGAATAACGAACAGCTGGACGGTCATGCTGATTTTAAAAGAGCGTATCAGCCAGCCGCTAATAATCAACAATATCGACGTTATAATGATGTGAAGTATCATAAGAACTGCCAGCCGTCCTATATTTTCAACAGGCAAATCTGCTGCTGACAGCTTCAATATCACCAGCATCAGCAAGATACTGAACAATGAAACAATAACGCTCGTTGTAATACTCCTTGCGGCACCCTGTACGAAATAAGTACCCCCGGCAAGCTTTATCCGCTCTTTTAACTGATGATCTGTATCCCGCATCAACGCGATATGCAGCATGTAAACCCAGACAGTCATCAGTATAAATAGGCCGTTAACGATAAAATACATCGCTCCAGCACTGATATTTTGTGAAATTTCATGTTCATCCATTAAAGTATCACTCGATAACACCTGGATAAATTGATTGACGAATTCCTGGAAAATCAAAGCCTCCCGTTCCTCATCAGACATACCCAGCGTTTCAGCATAGTGGTTTATCGTTAAAATATTTGCTTGTGAATTTCTAATATGTCTGACGACTGTATCTATCACACCGCTGATGACGTAACTTTCCAGCTGCATATCGGGATTACCCACAACTTCCAGCTGGCTGGATTCTCCCCGCATCATCTTATCCGTAAATTTCTCGGGAAATAATATATATGAGACGAGTGTATTATCGCCGATCATTTCCTCAGCCTCAGCTTGAGTCATTTCATTAATTTCCAGTCCTTCTGCAACTTCAGCTGAATCAGCCAAAGCGGATACAATCATAGACGCCGGTTCGCTGTCATCCAGATTAACCAGACCAATTTCAATGTCCTCCGGCTCATCAGGCATGAAGACACTGCTCATAATCCAAAGCAATAGGCCGATAAAAATAAGCGGAGAAATGAAAATAAGAGGAAGTGTCAGCCACTTCCTCCTCAATCTGCTGATGTCGTTAGCGATGAATACAAATACATGTCTCATTTTTCTCATCGCTGACGCATCCTTTCTTTTTTAATTAAAATCCTGACGGTGCACCGAAGTTTTCCGTCATCCACTCTTCAAATTGCGGACCGACTTCATTATTGAAGTAGTCATTCAGCTCATCCATACTCATTTGACCGATGTCCTTCTCATTATCTGCTGAAGGCACTGCAATCTCATCGACTGTCTGGCTCTCACCCGTAATATTTAAAGCGGCAGTATCTCTCGTAATACTCGTGCCGTCTTCTGCGTAAATGGTCACGTCACTTGTCGCCTGGTCACCGTCATATACTGAAGAGCTTTCCATGAATACCGTCAGCGGAGAACCAAATGCCTGTTCATTAAAGCTGACATCCGCATTCCAAACTTCATTGTCTTCTTCCTCTGATTTTACAGAGTTTAGTACAATGAGATCTTCAGTGTCTGCTCTTAAAGTCAGAACATCTTCATAACCGTTTTCTGTTTCTTTTAAGTCTGCGGTAATACCGATTCCGCCTTCATTACCGTCTTCTGCAGTGACTGTCATGTCGTAATTAATGAGCTGACTGTCTTCCTGCACTTCATTCGTTCCGTCTATTGCGATTTGATCTGTTGCATCATCGACAGTTACTGACATATCAAAGTCCCGCTGAACGATATTATCATTGCCGTCAGTCCAGACGACTGATGTTAAACCATCCGGGAAACCGACATTTTCTACATTTTCTGCGGCTTCTTTTAATGAACTGTTAAACTCAGAAGCGGTTTCTTCAGCAGAAGGGGCTTCTGGATTACCAAAACTTGCAGCCATCATTTGTGTCTCTATTATGCTGGCAATCTCTTCATCCTCCGCCATTTTATTAAATAAATCTCTTAAAAATGTATGGATTTGTTCTTCTGATAAAGTCATTGTCAGTTTATCAGCGTTCACTGTGTTTTCACCTATAGTCACTTCTTCAGTGTCTGATTCAAAAGCATCATCCGGCAAGTTATCTTTAATGAATGAAGAATATTCATCCGTAATATATTCACGCTGTTCTTCGCTTATAGCACTGCTTTCAAAAAACATTGAGTAATCAATTTCTTCACTGCCGTCAAATGCTTCAGGGTTTATAGTATTTAAAAAGGTTGCTGCATCTGCTTCATTCACGACCATATACTCTTCTATGAAAGGTAAGGTCAGTCCTGCTTTGTCTCCCGTGATATAAGCATTAACATCTGAAATAGACAGCTCAGCAATATTCGCATTCAATCCCAGAGTACTGACTTCATTGTTGATATCCTGACCGACTGTTAATTCTATATTAGAATTGTTAATCATCTGATCAATCCCCATTTCCTGAAAAGAGGGGTCATTCGTTTCAGCAGTAATTCCTACAGTAGATTCAATCGCATTTGACTGGGCATGTTCGTACCAATCCATTTCACTTTCAAAACGTTCATCGAACACATCAAATGTATCTTCCACTTCATTCAATTCTGCTAACAGATAACTGTTCTTTGGAGTATTTACCATCGTTTGAAAAAGAATAAATGCACCAATCGCGAGTACCGCAATTACTCCGACAGAGACGCCAAGTATTGTTAAGCCCTTTTTCCCCATAAGTTTATCTCCTTTATAGTGAGTTAATTTACTATATTATTTTATTTAGTTCATATGTTAGCATATATTTTGTCTAAAATGTGACATCCTTAAAAATTTCTAAGCTTAATAGCTATAAAAATAAGCGGCGGTCAAATGACCGTCGCTTTACTTTTTAGGCTGATAGAGTATTGTCTGTACGAAGAATGCTACGAAGCTCAGCAAGAGGGCAACACCGCCGCCGATATACACAATCAGTGTAAATACTTCAGGTAAATTAAACGATATAACATTCGTTAGGAACATGCCGATAACCAGGCCAGTCGTCCCGATGATTGCTGACCAGACATGGAATTTCGATAATGCATTATACTCGACATCAAAAACTTTATAAAATACTGACCATGAAAACAGGCTGAGCCAGCCGACAACAAGTATGTGTGCATGAATCGGTCTTAGTGCATATGATCCTGAACCGGCCATGTGGGCGCCCATTAAAGATCCAATCAAGCCGAAAATACCGGCGAAGACAAGTAATAATTTAACTGGATTTTTCATAATAACTCCCTTTCATTAACTGTTTATTTTTTATTATACAGTCTTTATATGAACGCAATATGAACGCTTAAAACTGATTTTCATTTTTAAAACAGGGTATGATTTATATGACAACAAAATTAGCTAAGGGTGAATGTTATGTCTTATATACGCGTACATGGTGCAAACCAGAATAACTTAAAAAATATCAGTATCGATATTCCTAAACATCAATTAACTGTTTTTACCGGACGTTCAGGTTCCGGCAAGTCGTCGCTCGTGTTCAGCGTGCTGGCAGCCGAGTCCGAGCGCCTTTTAAATGAAACATACTCCAGTTATATACAGCATCAGCTGACCCAATATGAAAAACCGGATGTAGACCGAATTGAAAATCTGCCTGTCGCTATGGTTATTAACCAGAAGAAGCTCGGCGGCAATTCACGTTCTACTGTCGGCACCATTTCTGATATCTACTCATCAGTCCGTCTCTTATGGTCACGCGTTGGCGAGCCTTTCGTCGGTTATTCCAATGTTTTTTCATTTAATAATACCAGCGGCATGTGCGAACGCTGCCAAGGTCTCGGTTACGTCGAAGACATCGATTTGAATGAACTGCTCGATTTTAACAAATCTCTGAACGAAGACGCTATTAAATTCCCGTCATTCAGACCGGACAGCTGGCGCGGTAAACGTTATTTATACAGCGGCTTATTTGATAATGATAAAAAGCTAAAAGATTATACGACAGAAGAAATGGATACTTTTCTTTATACCAAACCGAGAAAAATTAAAAATCCGCCGGATAACTGGCCGAGAACAGCGAAATTCGAAGGCTTAATTCACCGTTTTCGCCGTTCTTTCCTGCTCAATGATAATTTTGAGAAAAAGAGGTTTTTAACAGATGTAGAACGTGTTGTAACGAGCCAAAAATGTCCGGATTGTCACGGCCAGCGTCTAAACGATAAAATACTGAGCTGTAAAATTAACGGTTTAAGTATCTCAGATTTCACTGCCTTATCGATTGATGATGCGATTGATTTCTTAAAAGAATTGAACGATGAGAAAGCGAAGTTTATCGTTAAACCGCTGCTTGAACAGATGGAAGCTCTGTCTTATATCGGATTAAACTACTTAACGCTGAACCGTGAAACACCAACGCTGTCAGGCGGGGAGTCACAGCGGATTAAACTGATCCGTCATTTGAACAGCCCTTTAACAGACCTTGTTTATATTATCGATGAGCCAAGTGTCGGCCTGCATCCGGAAGATATACAAAAGATTAATGAGATTATGCGTTCCATCCGGGATAAGGGCAATACAGTACTGATTGTCGAGCACGACCCGGACGTTATTCATACAGCAGACCATATTGTCGATATCGGACCCGGTGCCGGACAGCACGGTGGTGAAATTATATTTACAGGAACCTATGAAGAATTGATGCAGACCAATACACCGACCAGTCTAGCACTCAACAGAAAACATCAGCTAAAAAACGCACCGAGACAGCCGGAATCATTTATCCACCTAAAAAATATCAGCAGAAATAATTTAAAGAATGTTTCAGCTGATATACCAGAAGGACTCTTAAGCGTGATCACAGGTGTTGCAGGTTCAGGGAAAAGTACGCTGATTAAAACAGGGTTAGAAAAATCTGACTGTTCAATATTTATAGATCAAAAGGGCGTCCAGGCAACAAACCGATCCAACTTATTAACTTATATGGACCTATTTGATGAAGTCCGAAGCTTTTTCAGTAAAGAGACCGGATTGAAAAAAGGTATGTTCAGCTACAACTCAGACGGTGCCTGCCCGGAATGTCATGGTAAAGGCGTGATAAAAACAGAACTTGCCTTTATGGCTGACTTTTCCCAAGTCTGTGAAGTGTGTAACGGCACCCGTTACAAAAAAGAAGTATTAGAAGCAACGGTCAACGGTTATTCTATCGCCGATGTTCTTGCATTAACCGTTGAAGAAGGCGTTGAACTGTTTAAAAATAATGAGAATGTAGTATCGCGTCTAAAAAATTTAGAAGCGACAGGCCTGCATTACATGACTTTAGGACAATCTCTCGATACACTGTCGGGCGGCGAGATTCAGCGTTTGAAACTGAGCCGGTATTTAGATAGTGATGCAAAAGATAAAATATTCATCTTTGATGAACCGACTACCGGCCTTCACGAGGACGATATACCGGCGTTGCTTTCCTGCTTCGAGCAGCTGATTGAACAGCATAATACCGTTATTCTAATCGAACATAATTTAACGATGATGTCGCATGCCGACTGGCTGATTGATGTTGGTCCCGGTCCGGGATTGAAGGGCGGCAAGATTTTATACAGCGGTGAACCTGAAGGGTTACTGTCAGTAAAAGAATCTGTCACTGCTTCCCACTTAAACAGCTATATAAAACACTAACTGCTGTGAGCAAAAACATAGCGTCACAGGTGCTGTTTCGTTATGATTTTAAACTGTATCAGTATTTCAACAATGCTTACTGGAGGATTTTTATCTATGAATGAAAAATATAAAACTTTGTTTGAATCCGTCACTTTAAAAAACGGCGTTCAATTAAAGAATAAGTTTGCACTCGCACCGATGACACATATTTCATCGCACGATGACGGGACAGCATCCGATGCTGAGATTGAATATATGCGCCTCCGTTCTAAAGACGTCGGTCTATCAATTTCTGCAGCATCAAACGTGACTGATCTCGGAAAAGCATTCCCGGGGCAGCCGTCAGTCGTCCACGACTCTGACGTCGAAGGTTTAAAACGCCTGGCTGATGCCATGAAAGAAAACGGTGCTAAGGCAATACTTCAAATTCATCACGGCGGTGCACAGGCGATACCTAGACTGACACCGGGATCTGATTCTGCAGGTCCGAGTCCGATAACTATGCAGAGCTTTGATGAAACAGAACCCCATCAAGTCCGTGAAATTACTGAAGAAGAGATCTTAGAAACAATCAATGCCTTCGGCGAAGCGACGAGAAGAGCTGCTGAAGCAGGGTTTGACGGTGTTGAAATTCATGGTGCAAACCATTACATTATTCATCAGTTCGTTTCGCCTCACTTTAACCAGCGCACAGATCAGTGGGGGCAGGACCGTTATTTATTTGCTGAAGAAGTTGTAAAATCAGTACTGGCAGCTAAAGAAAAACATGCCGGCAATGATTTTATAGTCGGTTACCGTTTTTCTCCGGAAGAACCGCAGACACCCGGTATTGATATGGAAATTACGGAAACACTGATTGGTAAACTAAAAAAATATCCGCTCGATTATCTCCACGTATCACTGGGCGACGTTCACTCTAAAACCCGTGACGGTAAATACGAAGGGATCGAACGTGTAGAACTCCTGCACAAATGGATTGATGGACAAATGCCCTTAATCGGTATCGGCTCTGTCTTCACAGCAGATCAGGCACTGAAAGCAATAGAGGAAGGCAATATGGAAATGATTGCCCTCGGCAGAGTATTGCTGCTTGACTACAACTTCATCAGTAAAATTGAAGACGGTAAAGAAGATGAAATTTTTGAGTACTTTGATCCGGCAAGAGAAGATAAATACGAGCTGCCTGAATTATTATGGAAACAGCTGTATAACGGCGTGTATCCGATGCCGAAGAAAGATTAAGCTAGCAACTAGGCTTGACCTTTGCCTTCAGAAAAACAAAATACAACAACTGTAAACTTATGAATAAAATGAAATATTTATGAACTATCCAACTATTCCGGATAGTTCATTTTTTATATCTACTGTTGAATCTGTATGATATATTAAGTTAGATATTTATCGACCTGGAGGAATTTTTATGGCGCTGTTTGGAACGATTGTCGATACGCTCGCTATTATTATCGGCAGCTTCATCGGTCTTTTTTGGAAAAATATAAATGAAAACATGAAAGTTACTATACTCCAGGCATTATCAATTACCATACTGATTATCGGAATCGATATGGCACTTGAAGCCAACAGCATACTGATTGTCGTTGTGGCCAGTCTTGCAATTGGGTCCATGCTGGGCGAGAAATGGGATATTGAGGATAAAATGAATCACTTCGGAATCTGGCTGGAGACAAAAACCGGCGCCACAGAAGGCGGAGCAGCCGCTGCGTTTGTGACGGCCACTTTAGTCTACGTCGTCGGTGCAGTCAGCGTTATCGGTGCTTTGGACAGCGGTTTAAGAAATGACCATACCGTACTTTTAACGAAAGCTTTAATCGACGGAGTACTCGCAATTTTCCTGACATCAACGATGGGCATCGGTATTATGTTCTCAGCTGTTTCTGTCTTTCTTTTCCAGGGAGCCATTGCCTTATCCGCTTCCCAAATTAACCGCTTCATTCAGCCGGACTTAATGGATGATATTATTATCGCTATTACCGGTACGGGCGGTGTCATGATTATTGCCATCGGCATCAGGCTGCTCGGCATTTTGAACATCCGGGTTGCCAATATGCTGCCTGCCATATTGTTTGCAGTACTGTTTGTTGTTATTCAATATTATTGGGAAACTATTTCATTATTCTTTATACAAATATTCTAGATACAAAAATATCCGTCTGGGGTACTCGAATCAGAGTATGCCAGACGGATTTTTTCTTATAATGATTCTATAAACTTCTCTTCATCTTCACTTTCAGGATTGAAAACAATCTCTTCAGGAATATTATGTTCCATAAATGATACGTACAATTGTTTGGCCACAGATTCATTAAAGTTCTCTTCAAATCCGTATTGAACTTCGATTTCATCGTTCTGATCACTTTGAATTCCTGCCAGCCAGGCAACAATGCCTTCTTCTGTACACAGCGTTAAATATTTAACATTTTCAAGCTGCAGTTCCTCTTCAAAACCTGCAATTGCTTCAGACTCAACATTTTTAATTTCCATCACAATGCTCCTTTCGGCTTTATAATCTGCCGGTGACATTTGTCTTTAAGAAATCCTCTTCCATTTATATTTTATCTGAATTTATAGATAATTCAAAGCCTCAGCTGTATACTGATTCATACAAACTTTAAAAGTGAGGGATATCTATGCGTTTTGAAACGAAAGCAATTCATGCAGGCAGACAGGTCGATCCGGTGACCGGCGCTGTGACGACACCTATTCATTTATCGACAACCTACGAAAGATCTCATGACGGGTCTTATACTGACGGTTTTATGTACAGCAGAGGCGATAATCCAAATCGCCGTTCCCTTGAAGAATGTCTGACAGCGCTTGAGGAAGGGCACGATTGTGTTACTTTTTCTTCCGGCATGGCGGCAATCACATCGATTATCGAAGTGCTTCATGAGGATAAACCTCGAAGAATCGTCCTGCCGGATGATATGTATTTTGGTGTTCTCACTTTACTTAATGAAACGGATATCAGCAAAAAATTTGATATCGTCTCAGCAGACATGACAAATCTTAATGCACTGAAAGATGTTGTCGAAAGTGAACCCACCGGATTGATTTGGATTGAAACCCCGTCAAATCCTCAAATTAAAATTATCGATATCGAAGCTGTTGCTGAAATTGCGAAAGCTAACGGTGCCGTGACTGTTGTGGATAATACGACGGCAACACCTGTCCTGCAAAACCCGCTTACACTGGGAGCTGACTTCGCACTTCATTCAGTAACGAAATACATCGGCGGACACAGCGATTTACTGCTCGGCGCCGTTGTTGCAAAAGAAGAGAGTGAAATGCTTGAGCGGTTAAGAACATGGCAGCATGCAAAAGGTGCTGTACCGTCATCATTTGACTGCTGGCTCGCCCTCCGAGGGGTGCAATCTTTATCGGCAAGAATGTCAGTCCATACTGCCAGTGCGAAAATAGTTGCGGAGTTTTTAAGTCAACACGATAAAGTAGAAGCCGTACATTATCCAGGACTGCCGGACCATCCCGGACACGACATCGCCGCGAAACAAATGAGCGACTTTGGCGGACTCATGTCATTTCAAGTTAAAGGCAGTGATGCAGAGGCCTTGACGGTTGCAAACGCGGTTAACATATTCACCCAGGCTACCAGCCTCGGGGGAACACACAGTTACATCGAACATCGCTCCTCGGTAGAAAAAGAACTGACGAAAGCACCGCAAAACCTGTTGCGCTTATCCATCGGACTCGAGAACGTTCACGATTTAGTAGAAGACTTGGAGCAGGCGCTGGATCAGGTGTAGGGGGATGGGGCGGGTTCTGGTCGGACAATCAGTTCATCTCATTGGCCGACTAGACCCCTTACTCGGACAATCAACTTATCTCATTGGCCGACTAGACCCCTTATTCGGACAATCAACTTGTCTCATTGGCCGACCAGACCCCTTACTCGGACAATCAGCTTATCTCATTGGCCGACTAGAGCCTTTACTCGGACAATCAACTTATCTCATTGGCCGACTAGACCCCTTATTCGGACAATCAACTTGTCTCATTGGCCGACCAGACCCCTTACTCGGACAATCAGCTTATCTCATTGGCCGACTAGACCCTTTACTCTGACAATCAACTTATCTCATTGGCCGACCAGACCCCTTATTCGGACAATCAACTCATCTCATTGGCCGACTAGATCCCTTATTCATCCAATCAACCTAAATATCATCTCCGACTCACTCAAATCTCACTCAACCCGCCTAGAAAACACAAAAATCCCGGACTTTTATCATCGTCCGGGATGCTTCAATAATCTATTCAAGTTTTAAGTCTGCTGCGGTCATCTGTCTTATTTCTAATAACAGCTCGCTGTCTTCAATTAGCGACTGACCGTATGACGGAATCATTTCTTTCAGTTTTGCGTCCCATTTCTCAATATACTCAGGGAAGCTTTTCTTAAATACTTCTAGAGCAACGGATACAGAGACTGATGCCCCCGGGGATTCTCCCAAGAGGGCAATCATAGAGTTGTCTTCAGAACTCACGACTTCTGTACCAAATTGGATAAATCCTCTGCCATGCTCTTCTGTGTCTTTAATGACCTGCACGCGTTTACCTGCGATGTGAAGGTCCCAGTCCTCATCTTTAGCATCTGGAACGAATCGTCTCAGCTCTTGCATTCTGTCGTCTTTACGCATCAGCACTTGCTGAATTGAGTATTTTACCAGCGGCAGATTTTTCACGCCGGCTGACATCATCGTTAACAGATTATCGGTTTTTATCGATTTAAATAAATCCAGATTTGAACCATTCTTCAAGAACTTAGGTCCAATTGCAGCGAATGGGCCAAACAGCAGGCTTTCTTTACTGCCCATATAGCGTCTATCTAAGTGAGGAACCGTCATCGGCGGCGTGCCGTGCGGTTCTTTACCGTATACTTTCGCATTATGGCGATGAACAACTTCAGGGTTATTGCATACTAAAAATGCACCGCTGATCGGAAATCCGCCGAGGTGTTTGCTTTCTGGAATGCCTGTATTTTGGAGCAGGGGAATCGCATGACCGCCTGCACCGATAAATATATAGTCCGCGATGTGATATTCAATCTTATTCGTATTTAGGTCACGAACTTCGGCTTCCCATTTCCCGTTATCCAGCTGTCTGAGATTTAATACCTCATGCTGATAAAATACTGCTGCATTCTCATGCGACTCGATATTCTTTGCCAGCCGGCGGGTTAATTCACCAAAATTCACATCTGTGCCGCTGTTAATTTTACTGGCGGCAACGGGCTCGTCCGGCGAACGGCCTTCCATCATTAGAGGAATCCATTCTTTCATAATATTTTTGTCTTCCGTATAGTCCATGCCCTGGAACATATGATGAATCGACAGTACATCAAAGCGCCGCTTCAGATAATCGACATTTTCCTTGCCAGTAACGAAACTGATATGGGGCAGCGGCCGGATAAAGGCCGAAGGGTCCTGAATGTGATTATTTTTTACTAAAAAGGACCAGAACTGCTTAGAAATTTCAAATTGTTCATTAATGCTTTTAGCTTTCTCAATATCTATTGAACCATCCGGCTGTTCTACTGTGTAATTCAGTTCGCATAAGGCCGCGTGGCCAGTGCCTGCATTATTCGTTTCATGCGAACTTTCATTAGCGGGGACGTCCAGACGTTCAAATAATTTAATGGTCCAGCCGCCTTCTAAATTTTTCAAAAAGGATCCGAGAGTGGTACTCATAATCCCTGCACCAATTAATATGATATCTTTGGAAGTATTGTTAGTCATATTTAGCCAGCTTTCTTAGTTTTAACCTGAGTTATTTTATGATCATTACCGGTATGTTTACACGTTTTGCCACTTTATGTGTCACGTGTCCTAAAACATGCTTAATATCTCTTTTAGAACGTTTATTGCTCATCACAATAACATCGTAATCATGGTCCTCAATTTCTTTTTGGAGCTCATGTAAAATACGGCCTGCTGCAAAATACACTTTGTAATTTAAATTGTGTTCGTCTAAAAGATCAGTAAATGGTTTCATATCCTGAACTCTCTCTTTGGCAATGTCATCAAAATGTTTACCGTGAAATTTCACGTTATCTGCCATTTCATTTTCTGAGATAACATTGAAAACTGTAATCATAGACTCGCTGCTGTTGTCTGTTAATTTCACCAGCTGTTCCGGAACATTAGCAAAAGAGTTTCCGAAATCATATGGCAGTAATATATTTTTATACATATTCACACACCCTCTCTAATATTTAAAAAATTTATATCATTCCTATCACATTTAATATTAAATGGAATACAGACGTTTTGGCAATATTATTCCCTTCTTTTACATATATAATCAAAAAGTTATAATTACATTATTACGACTGAGGAGACAGATTAATGGCTCATCTTCATTTTAAACACATTCAAAAACAATACAGCAGCACTGACGGTCCAGTGATCAAAGATTTTAATATGGAAGTTGAAGACGGAGAATTCATCGTTCTTGTCGGCCCTTCCGGCTGCGGCAAATCTACTATGCTGAAAATGATTGCCGGTCTTGAAGATGTAACAGCCGGTGAGTTTTTCATGAACGGCACTAAGATGAACAGCATTCCGTCTAAAGACCGCAACATCTCAATGGTCTTTCAAAATTATGCCTTGTATCCTCATATGACGGTCTTTGATAATATTGCTTTTGGTTTGAAGATAAAGAAAACCAGCAAACAGGACATTAAAGAAAAAGTTGAAGATGCTGCAGCCGTACTTGGCTTAACGGATTATCTCCATAGAAAACCGCAGTCATTGTCCGGCGGTCAGCGGCAGCGTACAGCCCTTGGCCGCGCCATTGTCAGAGATGCAGATCTTCTATTAATGGATGAACCGCTCTCAAATTTAGATGCCATGCTGCGCATTAAAATGAGAAAAGAGATAATTCAGCTTCATAAGCGGCTGAAAACAACAACGATTTACGTGACTCACGATCAGACTGAAGCACTGACTATGGCATCACGGATTGCCGTAATGAATCAGGGTGAAATGATGCAGACAGGGACGCCTCAGGCAGTCTACAAGTCACCAGAAAACTTGTTTACAGCAAAATTTATCGGCTCGCCTGCGATGAATATATTTGAAGTCTTTTTTGACGGCTCAGAATTAATAATCGGCAGCAGTCAGATTCCAATTTCGAAGTCAGCTCAGCAGATGCTGGCAGAGCAGGGCTATACACAGCAGAAGATTTACTTCGGCATCCGTCCCGAGAATATTCATCCCGGCAGCCTTCACGCTGAATCATTTAACATTAAAGTCAGAGTGAGCGAACTGCTGGGTTCGGAATATTTAATTGACGGGGATTTTGAAGGTTTTGATATCGGCATCAAAGCAAATACGCCCCTGCAGCCCGGAGATAATCTGGCAGTTTCATTCGATATGTCACACGCGCATTACTTTGATTTAAACAGTGAACAGCGCATCGATCACTTCTAAAAGAACCTGCTTACAATGTTGTAAGCAGGTTTTTCAATACTATTATTTTATAATCATCACAGGTACATTGACCCGTTTAGCAATTTTGTGAGTCACATGCCCAAGTACATGCTTGATGTCTCTTTTAGAACGTCTGTTGCTCATTACTACCACTTCATAATCATGATTATTGATTTCATTTAAAAGCTCAGTAATGACACGGCCGACTTCAAAACGAATTTCATATGCCAGGTTTCTTTTATCCAGTTCATCCGTAAAAGGTTTCAGCTGCTCGCGCTTTTCTTCAGCGATTGCATTAAATCTCTTACCATTAAATTTCACGTCACTGGACATCTCGTTTTCAGTAATCACGTTAAAAATTGTAATCTTGGCACCTTCGCTGTTTTCTGTCATTTTAGCCAGCTGGTCAGGGACATTTTCAAAAGAATTCCCAAAATCATATGGCAGTAATATAGTTTTATACATTTTTACACATCCTTTTATTTTCGTCATATTTTATATAATGAACGCTTTATATAGTAGTATTCCCTAAGCAGAAATATTTACACATTTTATCCAATGAAAAAGTATTCAAGTTAGCATATCAGATTCCAACAGTTTTGAATACACCATTTATAGTAAATGTTTCGATAAACATCGCCATCTCATCAATTGACTCTTCACAGCCGCCTTTCAGCCATTTTAAAAGTATTCCCATATGAGCGTTAGTAATGTACGTAATTAAGTAATCCGTAAATACTTCGGAGTCCAATTCAACTCCAAACTCCCGGCTTTTCACTTTATAAAAATCAAACATATGCTGCGAAAAATATGTTGCCAGCTCTGCACTGCCGAGACTGTTGGCGATAACCAGCACCCGTTTCCGGTTATCTTTAAGATACTGGAACATTTTTAAAATGGTCTGGTTGAGATCATGTTCATTTAAGTCTTTAAAACTGCTGCCGGTAATATTTTTATAAAGCAGCTGTTCGATATCCGCCATCATAGACTGCTGGTAGCTTTCAATCAGTTCGTATTTATCTTTATAGTAAGTATAAAACGTCCCGCGGTTAATCATCGCTTCTGAACTGATGTCCTGAATAGTAATACTTTCGAAAGCTTTCTTCTCCAACAGGGAAATAATCGCCTGATCAATAGCATGCAATGTTTTTTGTACTCTTAAATCTTTTTTCAAAAATAAACAACCCTTCGGTACAATGTGTCGTTTATCCTACACAGCTTGATATATCGACCATTGAAGTATATTTTAATCATCTTATAATGAGTTATTGTACATCGTGTACGATAACTTTAACACAAAATATGAAGGATGATTAGATGTTTCAAGATTTTAAATTTATATTGAAAAAACCGCTCTTATTAATTTCTCTTGCATTCATATCTCTGCTGCCGGTAATATATGCCATCACATTTCTCGGCGCTATGTGGAATCCCTACGACCGGACTGATGATATGAAATTCCACCTAGTTAATGAAGATACTGGAAATGAAGATATCGAACTGGGTAAAGAAATTGAGAATGAGCTAAATAACAATGACCAGCTGGATTGGCAGTTTTCTAATCTGGATGAAGCAGAAGAAGCGATTAAAAGCGGGGAGTCATACGGCTATCTCGTCATTCCTAAAGATGCTTCAGATAATGCCATGACATTTTTAACGGATTCACCAAAAAACGTTAACCTGACATTAAAGACTAATCCCGGATTTAACTTTATCGGGTCAATTATGTCTGAACAAGTCGGTTCAGTTTTAGTGGATACAGTACAAACTCAAATTACAGAAACTTATACCAAAACACTGATTGGAGAACTCAGCAGCTTATCTGATGAGAGTGATGAAGCTCAATCTGCTATCGCAGAACTTAAAAATGGGGCTGTTGAATTAGACAATGGACTCGGCCAGCTGCAGGAAAGTTCCCTACAACTTACTAACGGAGCGGGCAGTCTCGCTAACGGTGCAGTTCAAATCGATGAAGGGGCCGCCGCACTTTACAGCAGCGAACAGCAATTCAGCAGTCAAATGAATCAGCTGGCTCCGATGCTTGGAAACTACGCACAGCCGGTACAAGGGGCTCAGTCAGAACTCGAGAACGGCGCCGGTCAGCTGAGTGAAGCTGGCACTGCTTTAAACAGCGGTGCCTCTGAATTGAATACCGGTATGACACAAATGAACAGCGGCATCGGCGAACTGAAAGCCGGTTCTGAACAAATTGCAAATGCACTGACTGAAGTGGACAGCAGGTTTAATGACCTGCTTGCTGAAATAGACGAACAGAATATCGTCTTCAGCGATGCAGGGGCAGAAGCAATTGCCAGCCCGGTGAACATGGACATCGAGTCTTCTGTCGAAACCCAAAACTATGCACAGAGCTTTGCACCGCTCATTATTGCCGTCAGCCTGTTTATCGGCGGTATTACATTCAATGTAGTCTACCCGATGAATAAAATATTCGAAGATAAAAAATCTGTATTCAGCCAGTGGATCAGCCGCGGCATGTTATTTTTATCTCACTCAGTCATTATTACAACACTGCTCTACGCAGCCATAGTCTGGGTCATGCAGATTGAAGTGGCCAGCCACTGGAGATTCTACCTCGCCATGCTGGTCTGGTCTCTCGTGTCGATTTCCCTGATTGGATTATTAGTGATGACTTTCGGAAACTTCGGCAAGTTCTTAGGTATCGTCCTGTTAATCGTACAATTATCTTCCAGCGGCGGTACCTTCCCGATAGAAACTGCGAATAATTTCTATCAGACATTGTATGAATTCTTACCGATGGCCTTCATCGTATCCGGCTTTAAAGATGCGATTTTCAACCAGGCCTTTAATATGGAATTCAGCACAGTGATCTATACCTTGCTCGCAACCGCAGCTGCTGCATATGTTCTTGCACTCGTCATTCTGCTGCTGAAAGATAAATTTCCTAAATACGAAGAAAAAGCGAATAAAATGGCTAAATTTGAAAATTAATTGCCAGCAAAAGAGTCTGTTTAAATACAGGCTCTTTTTTTAAAAGCAAATTGCGCTTCTTATATAAATTTGGTACTATCAATAGGTTATTCTTTTAGCACATTTTAGAAATTTAGGGTATTGAACAATATTCTATTAAATATTAAGGAGCAAATTAATGAAGGATTCTCCCAATCCAAAAAAATTGTCGAATGTATTTATATATTCAGTAGTCATCGTTGGCATACTCGTTATCATCGGGGCAATTAATCCAGAGCAGTTCGGTGCCGTTGCAGGTGCGATTGCAGACTGGGTCAGCAACTATTTTGGCTGGTACTACATGATTATTACTTCAGCCACACTGTTTTTCTGTATTTTTCTTATTTTCAGCCCAATCGGTAAATTAAAACTCGGCAAACCGCATCATGAACCGGAATTCAGCACACGTTCATGGCTGACCATGCTGTTCAGCGCCGGCATGGGGATCGGTGTTGTGTTCTACAGTACTTCTGAACCAATCTCGCATTACTTCATGCCTGCCACTGCGACACCGGAATCACAAGAAGCTATGCTCGAATCTATCCGGGCAACGATTTTCCACTGGGGCGTACATGCCTGGGGAATGTACGGTGCAGTTGCATTAGCGCTCGCTTACTTCCAGTTTAGAAAAGGGGAGTCAGGCCTTTTATCTAAAACATTGAGACCTATTTTAGGCGATAAAGTCGACGGCCCTATTGGTGTTCTGATCGATGTTCTGACAGTTTTCGCAACTGTTATCGGTGTTGCTGTTTCATTAGGTGTCGGTACAACACAAATTAACGGCGGCCTGAATTACTTATTCGGTGTGCCGATTAATCTCGCTGCACAAGGCTTAATCATCGCTGCTGTCACTATACTTTTCCTTGCCAGCGCCTGGAGCGGTTTAAGTAAAGGAATCAAGTATTTAAGTAATCTAAATATGATACTTGCTTCTATATTACTGCTCGTCGTTCTGATTTTAGGTCCAACAATGCTCATTTTAAACATGCTGCCGACTGCAGCCGGTGAGTACATTAATACTTTTGTTGCAAGAACACTTGATGCCGCACCGCTCAGCAGCGATAAAAACAGCTGGCTGCAAACATGGACGATTTACTACTGGGCATGGTGGCTCAGCTGGAGTCCTTTCGTTGGTATCTTTATCGCCCGTGTGTCAAAAGGCAGAACGGTTCGTGAATTCGTACTAGCTCTGCTCACTGTCCCGACAACAATCGGTATAATCTGGTTCACCGTATTTGGTGTGACCGGGATAGAAGTTGCCAGCGGCGTAAATGAGATTATTGGACACGGTCCGGAAACTCAGCTGTTTGCAATATTTAATGAAATACCGCTCAGTGTGCCGCTGTCCATTGTCGCGATTATACTCGTTGCATCATTCTTTATTACATCAGCGGACTCTGCAACATTTGTTCTTGGTATGCAGACATCCAACGGTTCACTCCGTCCATCCGCAAGCATTAAGATTGTCTGGGGTGTGAGTTTATCAGCAATCGCTTATGTGCTCCTGCTCTCCGGCGGAGATACCGGACTTGAAGCCCTGCAGTCCGCAGCGATTATCGCTGCACTGCCATTCAGCTTCGTCATTATCATGATGATGATTTCCTTCTATAAGGATGCAAACGAAGAAAGAAAATATCTTGGCTTAACGATAACGCCAAATACGAAACGTATGAAAGAATATCTTGAAAAAGAAGAAAAACAATATGAAGAGCAAAAAAATGCAGGTGTCGATGAAAGAGATCTGTAAATAATCAATCACACCGTATCTGATTTTTTCAGAATACGGTGTTTTTTTATCAAACGTGTGTCTAATTTGGCAGTTGTGTTACACGAATATGTCCGTTTAATGGTAATAGTCAGAAATAATACAGTGAGATGTCATTATTACAGTTCCGTTAGGAATTGTAACTTCTTTATTATTGAGCTGTAACACACGTAAAAATATTCTGTGTTACATTGATAACTGTCGTCAGGAAGCAAGACATAAAAAGTGTGATTAGCTTTAGAGAAAAAAATATCAAATCAGTTTACTATATAATTTATTTAAATGGAGGAAGAAATTTTTATGAAGAAAACAGTATTAGCTACTACATTAGTATTAGGTTTAGGCGTAACAGGAATTGCAGCAGGTCAGGACGCAGAAGCATCATCATACGATCTTAATAAAGAAGAACTTGCTCACACAGCTCAAAATAACCCAAGTGCTTTAAATGCATCAGCATTACACGAAGGTGAATATGACTACAACTTTAACCACAACAACTTTAACTACGACTTCGAATCAGATGGAACTAACTTCTCATGGGCATACGAAATGAATGGCCAAGCAGATGCACAAAACCAAGCACCTGCAGTAGAAAAAGCAGCTCCAGCTGTTCAAGAAGAAACACAAACAGTACAAAACTATGAAACTGCACAAACACAAGAAGTTAACAATACACAAGAAGCAGCTCCAGCTGTTCAAGAAGAAACTCAAACTGTAGAAGAACCTGCAGCAGCAACACCAGCTCCACAAACAACACAATCAACTGGCGGATCTACTAAGTCACAATTCTTAGCTGCTGGCGGAACTGAAGCAATGTGGAACTCAATCGTATTACCAGAATCAAGCGGTAATCCAAATGCAGTAAGCCCGAACGGCTACCAAGGACTTGGCCAAACTAAAGAATCATGGGGTACTGGTTCAGTAGCAGAACAAACATCAGGTATGCTTAACTATGCTGAACAACGTTACGGTTCAATCGATGCAGCAATCCAATTCCGTAATGCTAACAACTGGTGGTAAGATCTAACACCAATATTAAAAACCGTACTATCTGGTTATCCAGATAGTACGGTTTTTTTGTTGTCATTGGATGAGTTTAATTTATTAACTTTAGGCTATATAAGCTATAAAGAGTATTTATAGAAAGCAGGATGAGTATGACTAAAATTTACAGTGCAGTAAAACTTCCTGAGTCTGCAATTAAAATCATTGCAAATCAGAATATTGAGCTGGATATGCATAATGAATTAACCACTCCAAAAACGGCAGAAATGATTGAAAAAGTTAAAAATGCCGACGGTTTAATTACAGGTGTTAATGTACAGGCACCCGCAGAAGTGATTAAAGCGAATCCGGATATGAAAGTCATTGCTAATGTCGGTTCAGGTTTTAATAATATTGATGTAGATGAAGCGAATAAGCATAATATCGCAGTGACTAATACTCCTGTACACGAATCCGTTGCATCGACAGCTGAGCTCGCAATTACATTGATGCTGGCCTTGTCGCGCCGCGTACTTCCCGGTCATGAAATGGCTGTTAAAAATGAATTTAACGGCTGGCAGGTTATGGGTTACCTCGGCGGTAATCAAGTTGTCGATAAAACACTGGCCATCGTTGGATTTGGACAAATCGGGCAGTTTATCGGCAAGCTGGCACAGGCCTTTAATATGAAACTGTTATATGTGGATCTGGAAGAAAAAGATACGGATCTTAACGCTAAAAAAGTCAGTATGGATGAGGCATTGAAAGAAGCAGATTATCTGATCACTCAAGTGAACTATAATGAAACGTCTCATCATTTGTTTGGTAAAAAAGAATTCGAACAGATGAAAGAATCTGCATATTTCATTAATACTGCACGCGGCGGAGTTGTTGATGAAGCAGCACTCCTTGACGCACTGAAAAACAAGCAGATACAAGCTGCAGCCCTGGATGTGCATGAAGAAGAACCGCACATCAATGAAGCACTGGCTAAACTTGATAATGTGATTCTGACGCCGCACATCGGCAACGACACTTATGAAGCCAGAAATAAAATGGCCGAAGTCGCAGCGGACCAGGCAGTCAAAGCATTAACCGGATCAGCGCTCGATTATCAGGTTAATGAATAATTTTATAGTGATTAAGCTCTCCTTAGTTTATGGAGAGCTTTTTTATATTGCTTACCGTTCACCGTTCCACTCTTTTAAGAAGGTATCTAAAAATGTTTCCATAAACACTTGCCGTTCTTCAGCGATTTTTACAGCAGCCGGCGTGTTCATCTGATCTTTTAAGCGCAGCAGCTTTTCATAAAAATGATTAAACGAAGTCGATTGGCCATGACGGTATTCTTCAAAACTCATACTGTCCCGGACAGGAATATCCGGATCGTACATTGCCTGTCCCTTTGAGCCGCCGTACTGAAATGTTCTGGCGATACCTATTGCACCTATGGCATCCAGTCTGTCAGCATCCTGGACAATTTTAGCTTCAGGATAAGTCAGCTGTTTTCCCGTACCGCCTTTAAATGATATCGTCGTAATAATATCAATAATCATTTCTATTGAAGCCTCATCGACCGCATTATCTTTTAATAACTGTTTAATTCGATCGAGCGCAGCGTCTTCATTATCAGTCACCTTATCATCAGCGATGTCGTGCAGTAATGCTGCTGCAACAACGATAAACGCATTGGCTTCTTCTGATTTTAATAAGGTTTTTGCAAGGTTAGTTACTCTTTCTATGTGATACCAGTCATGCCCGCTCTTTTCATTCATCAATTCTGATTTCACCCAGAATTCTATATTGTTGATTACAGTTTTTTCATTCATGAAACGCTTACCTCCGTCACTGTTTTTAATATATTTCTATTATACTGTGATTTAATTGGATTTAACAAAAATGATATAAATGTATTGACACAATCATGGTTTTTGTATTATTGTTAATTAATATTAATAAGTTAGCGGATATGGCGGAACTGGCAGACGCGCTAGAATCAGGCTCTAGTGTCTTAATCGACGTGGGGGTTCGACTCCCTTTATCCGCATCATTTTAAAGACCATTCATTCGAATGGTCTTTTTTTCTTATAAAAAAAGACACCCCGATTTCGGAGTGTCTATACATACTATTCTATTGGTTTTCGTTTACCAAAATAAAACAGACCGACAGCAATATCATAAGCTTCAGGGAAGCCAAGATCTTCAAATGTTCCCTGCAGTCCGGCAGCAGTACCGTGACCGCCTTCAAATCCCACTTCAATCAGAGCACCGATGAATGGCGGGAGATCATAAAATGGAACGAGTATCAGTAATGCAATCAGCAAGCCGACAACGTACTGACCCCAGCCAAGCGTCCAGCCAAATGCGAGCTGCGGTCCTCCGACATTCCAGACTCTTTTCATATTCGGCAGTACCGTACCGATAAATAAAGTTGCAAAGACAACATTAATCATTAAACCGGGCAGGGCAGACCAGACTTCCATAATTTCAGCAGTCATAATTCCATTGGCCAGAAAAGCATCCTCTCCGGCAAAATTGCCTATGATTCGTCCAAGGATCTCAGGACCTAAAAGCAGGGCGAGAAACCCTCCAATCACCGATGCCGGCAGAAATAAATTCTGCATCCCTTTTGAGTGCAGCCTGATCCATTTACCAAGCAGCAGAAATATTCCTAAGTAAAGCAGAGCGAAACCGACTTGTTCCGGACTCATAATTTCCACATCCTTTTCTATATATTTAGAATTCAGAAATAAATAATTATATTTATACGACAAGTCTAACAAAAATAAGGGGAATTTCCTTAAAATTGAACCCCTATTTTTTTATATTATTTCATGAAAGTATAGTAATATTATGTCAATGAAGGAGATGTGATGTGTGATGAATACTCTAATAAAAACAACTGTATTTCCATACAGTAAAGAAGGAGGCAACCCTTGCCCTGTCACTTTAAACGCAGATCATTTATCTGATGAAGAGATGAGAGCAGTTGCTGAAAAATATAAAGCTGAGGCGGGATTTATCAGTCAATCTAAGCATGCAGACTGCGATTTTCAGTTCCGATATTTTGTACCAAATCATGAAATGGAAATGTGTGTCCATGCAACAATTGCCTGTGCCACCGTGCTTGTTCATCAAAAGATGACCGCAAAAAATCACTTAATGATAGAAACACTGGCAGGAAAAATGCCGGTAACAATAGATCAATCATCCGGTGAAATTTTGGTGGAAGTGGAGCAGCTCTTACATGAAATTTCAGCAGACCAGCCCAATAAAACAGAAGTTGCAGATGCACTCAATATCAGTGTAAATGATATTGATTATTTCCCGGTAAATAATATTTCAACGTCGCGTTATAAAACTATCGTCAAATTGAAATCTGCAGATGTCCTGAATCAGCTCACACCCGATTTTGAAAAACTGTGGCAAATCTGCGATAAGTACCAGTCGACAGGTTTTTATCCTTTTGCAAAATATAAACAAAAAGAAAATACTTTTGCTGCCAGACAATTTCCGAATAATACCGGCTATAACGAAGACCCGGCGACGGGTGTCGCCGCTTCTGCTTTAGGCATATATGTATATCAGCATCATTTGGCAGATTCCAAAACGGAGAATTTATATATTATCCAGGGTGAGGCAATGAATCGTCCGAGTGAGATTATCGTTAAAAATATACTTACTGAAGACAACAAACTTAAAAACGCTGTGATTGGTAAAGCTGTGATTCATTAGATAGTATATTGGCAGTATGAGTGACTGGCTGTTCACGCTCAGCATGGAAAACAAAACAGCGACTCATCAATCCATTTAGCAAGGACTGTTGAATCGCTGTTTTTTTAAAAACTTATGGTTATCTTGTATTTAGAACCACAAATCCGCCAGCAGTTCCATCGATTGTTTTCGTTTTTCCGGATCATAAGTGTAAGTCACAATAATCAGTTCATCCGCACCTGTCTCTTCAGTAAACTCTTCCAGTTTCTTCTGAACTGTTTCTGGTGAACCGACAGCTTTAAGACTGAACATACCATCCATCATTTTCCGCTGTTCTGCTGAACCTAATTCTTCTGGCTCCACAGGGGGCTGCAGTTTACGCTGCTGGCCAGTCTGCATATCCATCAGCATTTGTTGTGTCGTTGTCCATATTTTCTCTGCTTCCTCATCCGTCGGTGCGACTATCACGTTAATCCCTGCCATCACATAAGGTGCATCGATTTGTGCAGTCGGCGAGTCTGTTCTGAATGACGAACGGTACATATCGATTTTCTGTTTGTAATCTTCAGGAGTAAAGTGAGTCGCAATCGAATAGGGTAATCCAAGCTGACCGGCAATAGATGCGCCGTTCATACTTGAGCCGAGTACCCAGATTGGAATATTTGTCCCTGTGCCTACTGTGGAAGTCACGGGAACACTATGGCCTAGTCCTTCATCGCTGAACCAGCCGATAAGATCATAAATTGAATTGGCAAAGTTTTGCGCATCACTGCTGGTACGAGTAATTAACTGTGATGTTCTTTGGTCTGTACCCGGTGCACGGCCTAAACCAAGATCAATTCTATCCGGATACAGCTGGGCTATAGTTCCGAAATTTTCTGCTACTTGCAGCGGTGAATGGTTAGGCAGCATAATGCCTCCGGATCCAACACGGATATTTTTTGTCCGTGCTGCTGCCATTGCAATCAGCTGGGAAGTCGCAGCGGATGCAAGACTTCTTGTATTATGATGTTCAGCGAACCAGAGTCTCTTGAATCCGAGCTCGTCTATCAGCGCCGCATTATCCAACGAGGCTTCAATGGCTTCTCTGACTGTCTGGTTATCAGAAATGCCCACCAGTTCCAGAACATTTAAAGGTATATGTTTTGTCATTTAAATTAGTTCTCCTTTATAAATCTTATTAAATCTTCATTTTTTTGCAGCATTAAGTACTGCGATGGTTTCATCATAACTTTCGACTACGTTAATTGGAAATTTTTAAACTGCATGCAAATTCACTAAATTAACTTCTATATTTTAAATCTGAAATAAATAGCGTGAAAATTAAATAGCGATTCATCGTAGCCCACCGGCTTATGATGAATCACTTTTTTGAATAACTCACGATATACTCTCATTTAATTACTTTCTCTACGTCACTTTTGAGCATGATGGCTTTTGCACTCATATCTTGTGGGCGAAACGTTTTATGGATTAGTTACGATACGCTTTAGTACATCAAATCACATTCGTTTTTTTAGTAACGCAAATCCCAAAATTGCTCTTTACTGAGTGAGACAGCATCTGCACCGGCTTGAAATGCATCGTCAATATGTTCTTTATTCCAGATCAAACCGCCGAGAATAATCGGCTGTTCGACGTGCTCTCTTAATGTTTTAACAATCTCCGGAGCAATGCCAGGCATAATTTCAATAGCATCCGGTTTACTGTCTTTAATATGTTTAATTGAGTTTTTCAAGGAGCTTGTATCGATTAGGAAAATACGCATAATAGTAAGCAGTCCTTCACTCTTCGCCGTACGGATCATTCCGCTCTTTGTAGAAACAATACCCGCCGGCTGCAAGTGTTTTGCAATAAAATGAATAGCTTCTTTATCATTAGAAAGTCCTTTTATAAGGTCTGTATGAATGAATAAGGGTTTGGGACAGACCTTCAATTCTTCGACGTTATTTAAATAATAATTTAATGTCCCGTTCATTAAGATGGCGCCGCTTACTTCAGTTTCGTATACAGTAGCAATATTTTCTGGTTTGCATGCTGCGAATACTTTGTTGGTTTTTAATAACGAATTAATAGATGTCATAAAATATTATGTTCCCTTCTAGGATAATAATTAAATTATAACAAGTAAATATTTAAGCAGTGCAAATTTACTGAATATATACATACTTTTAACTTATTATTAATAAGGAATCTCTATAATAATACTTGTGTGAAAATTACATATAGCACTCTGGGTTAGAGAATATGTGGAGAAAAACCCTTCGTTGCAATCTGAAGTATATCGGCTTTTTTAAGTCCGATAATTTCGTTTTGCCTTCGAAGGGTTTTTTGCTGTTTAAAAGGAGGTGATAACGATAGTTGATTTGACAGAAATAGAATTATTTATATTTGATATCGATGGCACTATTTTATTGGAAGATAAATTACTGCCCTATGCTGAGGAAACTATTCAATTTTTAAACAGACTTAATAAGAAAATTTATTTTCTTACGAACTCATCAACCCGCACAAATGAAGAGGTGGCTGAGCATTTAAACTTCCTTTCTATACCCGCTGAATCTTCGGACATCATTACACCTGTAAGTTTAATCAGCAGCTATTTTCGTACATATTCGGAAGTGCCGCGAGTAATGGTAATTGCAGGAGATTCAGTTAAAAGCGAGTTAGCAAAAGCAAAAATAATTCTTACAAATAATCCAGACGAAATCACACATGTACTTGTCGGTTTAGACAAAGAATTTTCTTATAAAAAACTGAATTCGGCTGCTGAAGCAGTCCGGAAAGGCGCACAATTAATCGGCCTTAATCCTGATCCTTTCTGTCCTATGAAAAATGGGGTTATTCCGGATGCTGGTACTTTAATTAAGGCAATTGAGTCAGCAAGTAACATAAAGGCAAAAAATATTATAGGGAAACCGTCAAAGTTCCCTGCTGATTATATCTTTTCAAAAACTGATTTGGCAGGAGAAAAATGTTTAATGATTGGCGACCGTCTGGATACTGACATTTTATTTGGAAGCAATGCCGGTATGAACACCGCACTCGTCCTAACTGGAGTCACTTCAGCAGAGGAAGCAGAAAACACGAATATCACACCTCATAGGATATACGAGGATTTATCTCAATTAATGAAAGAACTATCTTTAAATACTAAAAGCATAACGTAGTGATTGAAAAATTATTTATATAACCAGGAGGATAAAAATGAAGAAATTTACGTTATTCACTTTATTACTGACTTTTGCGGTAATACTTACAGCTTGCGGAAGTAATGAAAGTTCAGCAGATGAAGAAGCTTCAGGTACTGCGGATGGAAAGGTTGAATTGACCTTTTGGCATTCCATGGGCGGCGAACCTGGTGAAGGTATCGATGAATTAGTCAAACGTTACAATGAGCAAAGTGAAAATGTAAATGTTACTGCAGAATATCAGGGCAGCTATGATGATACTCTTACAAAACTGAGAAACTCTACCCAAGGTTCTGAAGTAGGCGCTGATATTGTACAAGTTTTTGAATTAGGCGCACGTAATATGATTGACTCCGGTTTGATTGTTCCCGTACAGGATTATATTGATAAGTCGGGCTATGACATTAATCAAATAGAGCCTAACCTTGCAGCTTATTACACAATTGAGGGCAAATTAAACTCTATGCCTTTTAACTCGTCTACACCTCTTCTTTATTACAACAAAGATATGTTCGAACAGGCAGGAATTGAAGAAGCACCTTCAAGTATGGAAGAAATTAATGAAATTGGTGCTGCACTTATGGAAGAAGGCGGTGCTGAAATGCCGATTTCAATGAATATCTACGGCTGGTGGTTTGATCAATGGATGAACAAACAGGGATTAGATATGTTCGATAATGGAAATGGACGCGAAGAAAACCCTTCTAAAGTTGTGTTTGATGAAAATCAAGGAATAGAAAATGCTTTAGACACTTGGAATCAGCTTTATGAGGATGGTTATGCTCCAAACGTTGGACGTAATGGCGGACAGCCTGAATTTGTTGCCGGGGAATCAGCTATGACTTTTGCCTCAACAGCAACTTTAAGAACAATCCTGAACGAAGTCGGCGACAGCTTTGAAGTAGGTACTGCATACTTCCCTTCACTTACTGAAGAAGATGAAGGTCAGGTTTCCATCGGCGGTGCTTCGCTTTATATGATTGACTCTGAAGATGAAGCAAGAAAAGATGCAGCATGGGATTTTATCGAGTTTATGATTGAACCTGAATCGCAAGCCTATTGGAATGCAAAAACTGGTTATTTCCCAATTACTGTTGATGCTCACGAGGAACCGGAATTTAAAGAAAACCTGGAAGAATACCCGCAGTTCCAAACAGCAATAGATCAGCTGCATGATTCCAACCCGGAATCTCAAGGCGGATTAAGCACCGTTTATCAGGAAATTCGTCAAATTCAGGAAGCAGAAACTGAAAATATGCTGAATGGAAGCACAACACCGGAAGAAGCAGCTCAAAATATTATAGACCAGTCAAATAATGCAATTGAAAATTATAATCGCGTAAATAATCAATAAAATTAAGTTTATCGGGTAGCTGTTTTCTTTTAGTACAGCTGGTATTTTCTTAGATCAGCAAGGAGCCGGTTACCCGGTACTTAATAATAAATTATATCTTTGAAAGGTGACTGTGGTTCAATGGAAGCTTCAAAAAAGCCAAAAAAATTTCAAGGCAACAAAATATCACAAAGACCGCTGACTGAAAAAATTGAGCCGCTTCTGTATTTATCTCCGGCACTGCTTTTACTCGGGATATTTCTATTCTGGCCTTTTTTTCAAACAATTATACGCAGTCTGCATATAACAGATAACCTCGGAAGAAATGCTTTATTTGTAGGTTTGGAAAATTATATTGAACTGTTTAAAAGCAGTTCATTTCATAACAGTTTAATCGTTACAATCTTTTTTGTTTTTATAGTTGTAATAGTCGGAGTGCTTTTAGGTTTCTTTACTGCACTTTTATGTCAGCGCACGTTTCCTGGAATTCGTCTTTTTTCTGCAGCTTATGCTCTGCCTATAGCTATCGCTACCAGCGGTATAGCACTGGTGTTCCAAGTGATGCTCAATCAAAGCATAGGAATCGTCAACCAGATTCTCGGGACAGATATTAACTGGCTGGCTGACCCCACATACGCTTTATTAAGTATAGGAATTCTGACAGGATGGCTGAACAGCGGTTTAAACTTTTTATATTTTAGTGCCGGTCTCTCCAGTATTGATGAATCTTTATATGAGAGTGCATCAATTGATGGAGCAAATTGGTGGAACAAAATACGTCATATTACGATACCAAGTTTAAAGCCCATCACTTTCTTTGTCGTTGTAACCAATATCATCAATGCCTTTCAAGGGTTCGCTCAAATCAGAATTTTGACAGGCGGTGGTCCCGGAGAATCTACTAACGTGATTGTTTACGACATTTACCGCAATGCATTTATGAATTACCGCTACGGTTATGCCTCAGCTGAGTCTATTGTTTTGTTTGTTATTGTCGTAATTTTAACAATCATCATTTTTAAAGTGAATAAGGGAGGAAGAATCAATGCATAGTACCGAAGTGGATACTTTGCCTCAAAAGAAAAGAAAAACATCTTTAGCCATTGATTTTAAAAAATTCTGGAATTGGCGGTCAATTATTTTACTTATTGTGAACCTTGCAGTTGCAGGGATTGTGCTTTTCCCCTTGATCTATGCAATCAGCATGTCACTGAAAGCTCCATCAGAAGTATATCAGCAGGACGCCTCTTTCTTTCCAGAGGCTCCTGTTTTCTCGAATTATATAGATGTATTTAAAACAGCGCCGATTGCTACATATATTAAAAACTCGCTTATTGTCGCAGTTGCAATAACTTTCTCGCAAATCATTACTTCAATATTTGCTGCCTTCAGCTTCCACTTTTTAAAGTTCAAAGGAAGCAGTGTTATCTTTGCAGTCATATTAGCCACGATGATGATTCCCGGAGAATCTGTAATTGTTTCTCAATATATTATGGTGAGCGGCTGGGGATGGGTTGATAGTCTGAGAGTACTGATCATTCCATTTATGACTTCGGCTCTCGGTATCTTTTTATTTCGTCAGGCTCTCCATTCATTCCCGGCAGAAATTTACGAATCCGCGCGCATGGACGGCTGCTCTAATATTCGTTTTATCATTACAATTTTAATTCCCCTTTTAAGACCAACCATAGGTGCCTTGGCAGTTCAATCATTCCTCGGTGCATGGAACATGTTTATGTGGCCCCTGCTGGTTACAAATGCTGATGAATACAGGACCGTGCAAATCGGTGTCAGCATGCTGAACAGTGTGGACTCGCAGTCTATGGTTCTTATGCTGGCAGGAGTCGTAATCTGTATGGTGCCTTCGCTGCTTATCTTTATATTTGGTCAGAAAAACATGATTAAAGGGTTAACAGCCGGTTCGGTTAAAGGCTGATTAAAGTAAAAATAAAAGGAGAACATAAGATGGCAAATCTAGTATTAAAAGACGTTTCAAAAATTTATGATGGAGATGTTAAAGCAGTAAATAATATGAATCTGGATATTAAAGATAAAGAGTTTATTGTTTTTGTTGGCCCTTCAGGATGCGGAAAATCAACAACATTAAGAATGATTGCTGGACTGGAAAGCATTTCAGGCGGGGAACTTTTTATAGACGATAAACTGGTGAATACACTGCCGTCTAAAAACAGAGATATTTCGATGGTATTTCAAAATTATGCCTTATATCCCCACATGACAGTAAGAGATAATATGGGATTTGCCTTAAAAATGAAAAAAGAACCTAAAGCTCAAATAAAGCAAAAGGTGGATGCTGCTGCTGAAATTCTGGAATTAGGAAAATACCTGGATAGAAAGCCGGGTGCCTTGTCCGGAGGGCAAAGACAGCGGGTGGCTCTCGGACGAGCTATGGTACGAAATCCCAAAGTGTTCTTATTAGATGAACCTTTATCCAATCTGGATGCAAAGCTACGTGTAACTATGCGGACAGAATTAGTAAAACTTCATCGTAAACTGGAAACAACATTTATATATGTCACACACGATCAGACAGAAGCGATGACCATGGGAGACCGTATAGCAGTGATGCGTGATGGGGTGCTGGAACAATTCGATACCCCGCGAAATCTTTATAAAAACCCCAACAATTTATTTGTCGGCCAATTTATCGGCAGTCCTCAAATGAATATTTTCAGAGCAAAGCTTATCAGAGAAGGCGGCGTACATCTTTATATGGGAGATCGAAAAATGCTGCTCCCATCTTCAGTTTCCGACAGATTGGACTTTAAAGGTTCTGAAAAAGATATTTACCTTGGTGTGCGGCCGGAACACTTTAATTTTTATGATGTAAATAATCAGCAGGATTTTCCGCTGGAAATTAAAACCAGTAATGTGGAGCAGGTGGGGAGCGATACCTACGTATACTTCAATTCTGTAAATGCTGAAAAGGATATAGTTGCCCGTCTAAGCCCGACAGAAGAAGTTTTTGTTGATGATGTTATCGAAGTGTCTTTTAATCTGGAAAATATTTATTTGTTTGATTTTGATACTGAGGAAACAATGCTTAGAGAGGAAGGATTATAATGACTAAAATTATTGCTCACCGCGGATACGCTTCTAAATACCCGGAAAACACAAAATCAGCTTTTGAAAGTGCATATCAGGAACAGGCAGACGGAATAGAAATCGACGTTCATCTGTCAAAAGACGGAGAAGTGGTAATTTGTCATGATGATAGAATCGACCGAACTTCAAATGGCAGTGGTTTTATATACGAATATAATTTAGAACAGCTGAAAGGTTTTGATTTTGCAGCAAACTTTGAGTCCAATGATGAATATCAGAAAAAAGCTGAAGAAAAAATAATGACACTTCAGGAGTATTTTGAATGGGCAAAGGATAAAGATTTAATCACAAATATTGAATTAAAAACAAGTACTGTAAAGAATGATGGAATAGAGGAAATGGTGAATAAAATCATTGTAAATTATCAGCAGGAAAGAAGTGTGATTATCTCTTCCTTTAATCATAAAAGCATTTTAAAAATGAAGAAAGAGAACCCCGGGATTAGCTGTGGATTTTTAACGATGCATAACTTACTTGATCCTGAACAGTATTGCAGAAAATACAGTGTGGAGTATTACCATCCGAATCATTTAATGATTGACGAAGAGCTGGTTAAAAACTGCAAAAACTCTAATACAGGATTAAACATTTGGACTTTAAATGATGCTGAATCAATTAAGGAAATGCTGCCTTTAGGTCTTACCAGCATTATCACGGATGATCCTAAAATGGCAGTAAAAATAGTTAAAAGTCATAAGTTATAAAACACAGGGGAAAGGAAAGATATCAGATGAAACGATTCGCTATAATTGTTAGTTTCTTAATTATCTTATCTTTTGGAGTGACAGCCACTTTCACCGTTATTTCCGGAGGAGATACAGACGAAAGCAGAAACAAGATAATGAATATTGCTCATCGAGGCGCTTCCGGTTATGCACCGGAAAATACTTTAGCCGCCTTTGATAAAGCTGTTGAGATGCAGGCAGATTATATAGAAATTGATGTGCAGCTGTCAAAAGATGATTTACCGGTCGTCATTCACGATGACACTCTGGATCGAACTACAAATGGTACAGGAAATATTTCGGCTTACACTTTACAGGAATTAAAATCATTGGATGCCGGCAGCTGGTTTGATAAAAAATATGCAGGGGAAAAGATTCCCTCTTTAAATGAAGTCCTAGAAATGTACGGTGAGAAGATAAATATCTTAATAGAATTAAAATCTCCCGAACTTTATCCGGGAGTTGAGGAAAAAGTGGCAGAAGCTTTAGCCAAATATCAGCTGGATACTTCAAACAATATCGTTATTCAGTCATTCAATCATCCCTCTGTTATCAAATCAGCAGAACTGCTGCCGGAAATCACCCACGGTGTACTCGCCGGGGAGAATTATAAAAACGTAACAGATCAGCAGTTGCAAGAATTCGCAGCATACACAGAGTACTTTAACCCTAATTTAAAAATCGCATCATCTGAATTGGTAGACAAAGTACATCAAGCAGGAATGAAGATCAGCCCCTACACAATAAAAACCGAAGCAGAAGCAGAACGGCTTTATAAATTCGGTGTCGACGGACTTATTACAGATTATCCCGACTATGCTGAAGAACTAAAAGAATAGCAGAGGTAACAAACAAATCAAAACCTTCCGCCGCTAACTTACTTTACAAGTTAGCGGCTTTGTTTTATATTTCCACTAAATTGCTTTGCAAGTTAGGAGGTGCTGATATAAATGAATTCACAAATGTTAAAAGGTATTCTAGAGGGCTGTATTTTAAAACTAATCGAGAAAGAACCCATGTACGGCTACGATATAATTACACGCCTTCATGAATTTAATCTAGATATGGTAAGCGAAGGCAGTATCTATCCATTACTCTTAAAATTACAAAAATCAGGCTATATTAAAGGCACCCGTATTAAATCAAAGCAGGGACCGATGAGAAAATATTACTCTCTGACAGAAGAGGGTTTATCATATTTAAAAATTTATAAAGATAATTGGGACAGAATTGACTCTGCAGTAAATACGATATTTTTGGAGGATACTCATTATGAAACAGATCGTAAAAGAGTATGAACAAATGCTTGAAGAGATGAGTAAAAATGACAGAGAGTATTTTATAGAAGATGATATTTTTTTCACGTCATCCCATGCTTGATTCAATAGTTATCTTTAAATATCATGTACCTTTCTTAACTATATTACTGCCGGTGATTTACGGTATTATTACTGTACTGACAGTTGTATTTTTCTTATTGTCTAAAGAAACACTATCAAAAATAGAATTTTTTATATTAACTATTGCATTTATAATGCTGACTATTGAGAGACTTAGTATCCTGAACATTACCACCAGCTGGATATTCACAGGGATTCTATTAATGTTAATCAGTATAGAACATCTTAAGCATAGAAATAACAAGCAATTTGCAGATTAACTGTAAAATCCTCCGTTAAATTATAAAAGCATCTAACCATTTCGTCAGGTTAGATGCTTTTTTACAGCTGTTAACGCGAATTATTTGTGGTAATTCTCATCGTATCGTCTTTTTATTAGAATGGTCGAGTTAAGGGTATGCAGTCTATACATGTTAAAATAGTAATTTAAGGCTGCACAATTCGTTAAGCTTGTATTTAAGTAAATATATGTACGCAAAACTTTTCTTTTGTTATAGATTCAAAGTAATATAATAGTACTCTAATGAATGAGAATCAGATAAGGATGACTTTATGAAACCCAGGATTATTATTCTACTTAATTCCATAGACGTAAATAAGGGCGGGCTTACGCACGCATCTCTGAGGCAGGCCAGTACTTTTGCTGATGCCGGCTATGATACCCAGATACTGACATTCCACTATGAACCACGTTTCCCGATAATCTGTAAAAAGCTCAAAGAAATGGGTAAGGTCAGCGAAAAAGTTGTTATACGTAATATGTTTGAGGAACTGGCATTATACACTGATAAAGATAAGGTTAATATCCGTAAATTGAAAGTAAACCTTTCCGATTATGAAAAAAGCTATGCCATAACCCAGAGGAAGAACTACAATGCTTATAGACTATACAACAATGGGATATATGAAAAATATATCGCTCTTCGGGATGATAACACTCTCGATTTCATAGACTACTTCAATGAAAACCGCTACAGGATGAGACGAGAGAATTATAACTATTACGGTCAGGTAAGCAGAGTACAGTATTTCAGCTATGAAGACAACAAGTTCAAGCAGCAAGTGTTCTTTGACAAAAGAGGAAAGGCCATCTTTAGTTTCTGGCGCGAGTCTTCCACTGGGAAAATTAGCCGGGTTATCCATTTCGGTTCAAATAATGAAGTCATCAGTGAAACAACTGGCAACACTGTGCCCCATAAACTCTACTGGTTAAAAAGTGTATTGAACGAATCGAAGTCAAGAGTAATGGCCATTTCTGATACACGCAGCACCGACGAACTGCTTGTTAAACTGAAACATTCATACACAACAAAAGCACTGCGTATGCACAGCAACCACCTTAAAAATCCAGATAATCCTGATTCCGAACTGAATAAACGAAACGGCTTTGCAATAGAAAATATACAAAGTGTCGATGCACTTATCGTTCTTACAGAAAAACAGAAACATGATATAGTCAGCCGTTATGGACATGAAGACAAAGTTTATGTGATTCCAAACTATTATGATCCGAATGTCTCTAAAATCAAAGGATTAAAATCTATTTTTACCACTGTAAAGCAAGACAGCAGTCAAAGTGAAAGAGACATGTCTAAAGTTGTCATCGTATCAAGATTTTCAGGAATCAAAAATATAGACCATATCATCCAGGCATTCAAAGAAGTCATCGCGGAAGTACCGGAAGCTAAATTAGAAATTTGGGGCTCGGGGGATAAAGAAAAAGAATATGCAGGCATGATAGAATCATTGGAGCTCGATGATAACGTGCTGATTAAGGGATATACTCAGAATCCAGGAAAAATATACCAAAGCGGTGCTTTATCCGTCCTGACTTCCAACGCTGAAGGTTTCTCCCTTGCGGTCATGGAAAGCATGGCAAATAAAACACCAGTCGTCAGTTATAATATAAGGTATGGCCCATCTGACATGATTGAAGATGGTGTAAATGGTTTTCTCATAGAAAAAAATGACATAGAAGCATTATCAGAAAGAATCATACAAATGCTGAAAAACCCTGAAAAAACAAGAGATATGGGCAATGAAGCAGATAAAACAATACAAACGAAATTTAGCAAGGAAATCTATCAGAAACTATGGTTTTCTCTTACGGATAAACTGCTTGAAGAATTAGAAAGGAACAATAACAATGAATAACCTAATTTCTGTAATCACTCCAGCAGAAAAAAATGAAAAATATATAAATACTGCTTTAGAATCATTAAAAAACCAGAAATACACAAATTTTGAGGTGCTGGTACTCCACTCAGATATAGATGCATTGAAAAGAGTGGTTAATGATGAATACCTGGATGATGACAGATACAGATTTATTAATACACCCGCAGATATTTATGTAGGTGCTGCACGCAATATCGGTATTGAAGAAGCAAAAGGCGATTATGTATACTTCCTCGACAGCGACGATCATGTATCCGAAAACATACTGCAGCTGCTGCATGATAATATCGGAGAATTTCCGATAATACGGGGGAGAATGAAATCGACGGATTTCAGCACCAGCTTTGCCATCATACTGCCTGGTACAAATGAAATAAAAATGTATTCAGACAAAAGACACGACTTACTCAGAACAGAGTCAGCAATTAACTACCTGATTTCAAAAAAATTCATAGACAGCATGAATCTAAGGTTTTCCGAACAATTCAAAACTTATTCTGATCTTACATTCATGATTCCATTAATGGAAGAAGTTGAGGTAATACCTTATTCTTACGAAGCGATCTATTTCAGAAGAAGAGGAAACGATCCAATTAATAACCCTTCTCTTAGACAGTCTTCCCTGGAACAACTCGCAACTGATCTATTTGGTGTCTATAATCAGTTGAGAACAGATGACTTGAGTGAGGAGGGGCAGAAATATCTAGATGATAAACTCCTTAATTTCTATAGAAAACGTTTGGTGACCGAATTTAAAGATGATACCACCATCGATTATTATTTTGCAGGGCTTGTGGAAAGTATAAATAAAATTGACCCGGATCGACTGAGTAACAAAGATTTTATCCTGAAAAATGATGTCAAAGCAATAAAATCAAACAAGATAAACAACTTCCGAAAACTAAGCAATTTCAACCATTTTCTTAGAGACATTAAAAATGGCATTACTTCCAGAAAAGGCCGAAAAGAATTGTTTTATAAACGTGTATTTAATAATTTAGATATCAAAGATAATCTTGTTGTTTTTGAGAGTTTCCAGGGTAAAGCTTATTCTGACAATCCTAAATATATCTATGAATACATGCTTAAGAACAAAAGTAACTATAAATTCGTATGGGTTATGAACGAACCGTCCAGGATACCAGGGAACCCTAGAACTGTTAAACGATTCTCACTCAAATACTATTACTATCTTGCAAGAGCAAAATATATCGTCAGCAATGTAAGAATGCCAAACAAATACATCAAAAGGAACGAACAGTCATATCTCCAGACTTGGCATGGTACACCGCTTAAAAGACTTGCAGGCGACATGGACAATGTTCATATGCCAGGTACCAATGCTGCACGGTATAAGAAAAACTTTAACCATGAAACTAATAAATGGGACTATCTGATTGCACCTAACCAGTATTCTGCTGAAATCTTCAGAAGAGCTTTTTGGTTCAATAACAAAATGCTTCCAACCGGGTACCCAAGAAATGATATCTTAACAAACCATAATGATAAAGAAACCATCAACGGACTGAAAAGAATAAACCAGATACCAACTAATAAGAAAGTCATTCTATACGCACCTACATGGCGCGATGATGAATATTTCAAAGTTGGGAAGTACAAATTCAATCTGAAACTCGATCTTCACAGGCTTAGAAGATTTTGCATACGATGTTTCAAAATACAGTGATGTCAGTGAACTGTACTTGATGTCTGATATTCTCATCACTGACTATTCATCAGTATTCTTTGATTATGCCAACCTGAAACGTCCGATATTGTTCTTTACTTATGACATTAAAAAATATCAGGGACAACTGCGCGGTTTTTACATCGACATGGAGACGGAACTGCCAGGCCCATTGCTCATGAACAATGATGACATAATGAATGCGATTGAAAATATCGATGAAGTTACTGAAAAATACAAAGAGCGGTATAACGAATTTTATGAAAGATTCTGCAGCTGGGATGACGGAAGATCGTCAGAAAAAGTTGTTGATGCAGTATTCGAAAAATAAGCATTTAGAAAAGACGGGACTAATTTAAATTAGCCCCGTCTTTTTGCTACAGTATTCAACAAGAGTCATCTCATCTACAATCCTAACTCTTGCTGTGTTAATTAAAATCGCATTTTCTTATTAGTTTAAATTCTACAAATATTGTTCCTGCTTTATCGTTTAGCATAGGTGCATGCTCGGACTAATAATGTATATCAGCGTGATTAATGTTTCTCTACATTCATTTCCTGTATGATAAAAATAAATACAGTTTTAATTTAGAGAGGAAGGTAATTGATGAACTACAAAGAAAAATGGGATATGGAGAGTATATTTCCTGGTGGAAGTGGATCTGAAGCTTTCCAAAAACGATTATCAGAAGTAAGAGATAGTATTACAGCTTTTTCTCACGAACTCGATAATTGGGAGCTGGACGAACATTCAAATGATTTTACGTCACTGAAAGGAATCTTACAAAACTATGAAAAAATTTCAAACGCGCTTGGTGAGATGGGGAGTTTTGCGAATGGTTTAGTATCTGCAGATGTTACCGATCAAAAAGCAATGCAGAATTTAAATGCGGTTGCGAACTTACGTAAAGACCTCTCATCACAGAATATTATTTTAAATAAAAAGATCAGTGCACTGACTGAAGATCAATTTAGCAAGCTGTTAGAGGAAGATTTCTTTAAACCGATGCATTTCCCGTTAGAAGAAATACGACAAAAAGAAAAAGATTTACTATCAACTCAAGAAGAAACAATCATCAATCATTTGTCACTAGACGGCTTACAGGGCTGGAATAATATGTACAATCAACTCGTCGCTTCTATTCAAATTCCGGTAACTGAAGATAATGAAACCGTTTATTATTCAGCCGGTCAATTTGAAAACAAGATGAAGTCAGAAGAAAATCCAAAACATCGTGAAAAACTTTTAAAAACTTGGGAAGAAACATGGAAGAAAAAAGCTGATTTATTCTCTACAACGCTAAATCATTTATCAGGATTCCGTTTAAACGACTATGAACTTCACGACTATAAAGATTATATGAAAGTACCACTAGACTACAACCGTATGGAAGAAGAAACACTCGATACGATGTGGGATACTATTACAAAAAATAAAGCACCTTTCAAAAAATACTTTGAACGAAAGGCGCAATTAATTGGTGTTGATCAATTAGGATGGCTCGATGTTACAGCAAGTGTTGACGTAGGTGATTATACGAGCAAGCGGTATACTTACAATGAAGCAGCAACGTTTATTATCGATAACTTTAAATCATTCAGTCCAAAAATGGCAGAGATGGCACATCGAGCTTTTGAAGAGCAGTGGATTGAAGCGGAAGATCGTCCAGGAAAACGTCCAGGTGGATACTGTTCAAATCTTCCTGAATCTAAACAGTCACGTATTTTTATGACGTTTGCCGGTAGCACAAGCAACGTGTCAACACTCGCACATGAACTCGGACACGCATTCCATAGTTATGTCCTGCGTGATTTACCACTATTTAACCAACGTTACGCAATGAACGTTGCAGAAACAGCTTCTACATTTGCAGAACTTGTCGTTTCAAATGCAACGATTGAAAATGCAACGTCCAATGCAGAAAAAATCAACTTACTAGATGAAAAAATTGCTAGAAGTGCGACTTTCATGATGAATATCCATGCACGCTATATCTTTGAACGCAATTTATATGATGAACGCCAACAAGGAACTGTAGACAGCAACAGACTGCAAGAACTGATGGAAGAAGCACAAAAAGAAGCCTATCAAGATGCACTTCGTTCATACCATCCAATGTTCTGGGCAACAAAGTTACATTTTCATATTACAGGCGTACCATTCTATAACTTCCCTTATACATTTGGATACTTTTTCAGCTTAGGTATATACAACCGTTTCTTAGAAGACGATACGTTACTTGAAGATGACTATATTGCACTTCTTCGCGATACTGCGAGCATGACTACTGAAGACCTTGCTGAAAAGCACTTAAATGTTGACCTGAGAAAACCAGACTTCTGGCAGGAAGCACTGGATTCAGTGCATAAAGATATTGAAGAATTTTTAGAGCTAACAGAATCATATGTTTAATTTATAAATGATAAGCCCATCTATAAGCTGACACCATGAATTTAAAAAATAGTTTTAGATAACTTCTAAGGTTTGAGTTCGGTAGAATACCGAGCTCAAATCTTATATATATCATGATAATATTATTAAATAGTTTTCTTGTTATCAATACCTATATATTAAAAAGTATGAATTAGTCAATGTTATTTCATTGTATCCATGTATTCAATGAATAAATGTAGACCCCCCCGTTTCTGCTTATTTAGGGCGATTGTAATTTCATCATATTACAATCGACTGTTTATGGAATTATGAGTATTACTTGGCAAACAAGTTACGTCCACAAATTATTTCATCAGTTGAAGCCAAAGTTGCCTCATAGATCATTTTGTTACGCTTATTCATCAAGGACTTCCCCAATAACATCGGTTGAATACTCTAATTGTAACCCAAGGCTTCACTAATCGCTAAATCACTATCGTATCACCAGAGTGTAAAATTGGAAGTCTCCTAGCGCCACTAATTTAGATGACCTAAATTATAGGGATTTACCATGCCATTCATAACCTGTTTACTTTATGATAATATCTTCATTAAGCATCTGAAACACAGGAGGAATAATATGGATATACAACACATGGTCTATTTTGTTGAAGTTGTAAAACAAGGAAGTATGACTAAAGCATCGGAAAAACTATTTATCGCCCAACCTACTATCAGTAAAACGATTAAAAACTTAGAGGATGAATTGCAATTAATTTTATTTGATCGAAGCAAAAAAAGTTTAAAACTAACAGATGCAGGTAAAATCTTTTTTGAACAATGTAATGAAATTGTAAATTTATACAAAGACTTACCAGTTGTGATGGATAATTTACTTGGGGTTAAAACTGGACATCTCAAAATTGGTCTTTCTCCAATTATGAATGTTAAGAAACTCATAAAAATTTTAGCCGATTTTCATAATTGCTATCCCAATATCACTTATGAGCTTATCGAAAATGGTGGAAAAACAATAGAGCAAAGTATTCAAATTGATGAACTCGATGTTGGAATTACTGCTTTACCTGTTGATGATCGTCTTTTTCAATCCTTTCCATTTTACGAAGAAGAATTAAAACTTGTTGTAAATAAAAATCACCCTTTAGCAGATAAAGAAAAAGTGTCTTTAATACAACTAGAAAATGAAGGCTTTATATTATTTAACGAAAATTTTTATCTGAACGACATAATAACTGACTCTTGTAAACGCGCGGGCTTTATACCTCATATTGTTTCGAAAATTTCTCAGTGGAATTCTATTGAACAAATGATTATTGCACAAATTGGTATTGGTATCCTTCCTAAAAGTATTATTGAAATGCTAAGTGACGATGTTCGAAGCGTTAGTATCGAGTCGCCATCTATTGTATGGCAACTTGGTGTGATATGGAAAAACAATAAATACATGAATTTTGTCACTAAAGAATGGCTTCACTTTATGCAAAAACAGCTGGATTCAAAATAGAAGATATCGCTTACATAGATAAACGTAATATCTATTATGACAAACCACTATTTTTGTAATAACATGTTCCGTCTTATAATGAGTATGTAAACAAAACGAGGGAGGAAGAATTAAGGATTTTTTAGAAGCAAAAGACAATAAGGAATGAAGCCGAATGTTATTTAAGTTTTTTAGAATTCTGTCACAGATTTCCATAATATTTTTAATCACCGCGTTAGGTAATAAGATACAAAGTGTGTTACACATACCAATTGCCGGAAGTATTGTAGGGTTAGCGACTTTCTTTTTATTACTTCAATTCAAAGTGATACCTGAAAGATGGGTTCAAGAAGGGGCTAATATATTATTAGGTACAATGGCTCTCTTTTTCATTCCCTCTATAGTTGGAGGTATGAACATCATTGAACAAATCAACCTTAATTACTTAATATTTATCGCTTTAATCATATTAGGTACATGTATTGTTGCGTTAGCATCTGGTTATTTGGCCGAAAAAATGGTGCAAAAATGGACACCTAACGAAAAGCATGATTCACCATGATTTTAACGGGCTTTATGATGGTTATTTTAACAATATGTATGTATGTCATTGCATGCTATATCCAGAACAAATTCAACTATTCCATACTGAACCCGGCACTGATTGCATCACTGGCAATCATCTTCATTTTAATTATATGCGGCCTTGATTATAAAGATTATATGATTGGCGGCCAATGGATTTCCAAATTTTTAGACTGTACCGTTGTATGTCTAGCTTACCCATTATATAAATATCGACATATGATAATGCGTAATCTTAAAGTCATAATGACCAGTGTGGTATTTGGTATTTTACTTAATTTTATCATTATCTATTTCGTTATGAATTTATTTGGATTTTCAAAACAAATGATTGTTACATTGCTGCCGCGTTCCATTACGACAGCAGTTGGAATTCAAGTATCCCACCAAATGGGAGGATTAGAAACACTTAGCATTATCTTTATTATAGCAACCGGATTAATAGGGAGCATATTAGGTTCTTCTTTAATAAAGATAGGTAACTTCCAAAGCTCAATTGCCAAAGGATTAACTTATGGTAATGCATCCCACGCCTTTGGTACCGCAAAAGCACTTGAACTGGATTTAGAGTCTGGTGCTTTTAGTTCAATTGGTATGATACTCACTGCCGTTTTAAGCTCAATATTTTTGCCTTTTATCATCACATTATTCTATTAATTCCTTGTTGAAGTAATTTTAAATAACGGTAGTGCACGTTAATCCCTTGATGCATAATTGAATACGCAAATTGGCACACTAAATCAAGAAAAATAAAGGAGTAAATGTATGTATGCCTAAAAAAATCAAAGCAAATCACGCATTAATCTCAGCCTTGAAAGCATGGGATATTGATCATGTATACGGAATTCCAGGAGATTCCATTGATGCGGTCGTTGATGGATTAAAAGTTGTAGAAGATGAAATTGATTTTTATCATGTTAGACATGAAGAAGTAGCAAGTCTGGCCGCCTCCAGTTTCACAAAACTGACTGGTAAAATCGGTGTGGCATTAAGTATCGGGGGCCCTGGAGCTATCCACTTAATAAATGGAATGTATGATGCAAAACTGGACAACATCCCTCAATGGGGAAGATAATGTAAAACTTTTAGAGAAACGATTTGAAGCACTTTCCAACCATCCATTGTTTCAAGAGATGGAGTTTTCTGACGACCCAGAAAGAATAAAAGAATGGATTCCTTTGATAATGGAAGGCCGTGCACCAGAAGAGTATATAGCAGCAACAAAAGTCGCTTCTGGAACAGATGTTAATTTTGGAGCACTGACACGCAAATTGTTCGAAAACTTAGAGAATCAAAATAATGTGGATATCCATTATAATCATTCAGTAGATGATATCAAACGTATGGAAAACGGGTCATGGGAAGTGAAAGTGCACAATTTCGAAGACGATATGCTTGAATACCATACTGCGAATTTCGTTTTTATCGGCGCTGGTGGAGGTGCCTTACCTTTACTGCAAAAAACGGAGATTCCCGAAAGCAAGCATATCGGCGGATTCCCGATAAGTGGTGAATTCTTGGTTTGTAGCAATCCGGAGGTTGTAGATCAACATCATGTAAAAGTATACGGCAAAGAACCTGTGGGCACTCCGCCTATGACTGTGCCGCATATTGATCGACGATACATCCAAGGCAAAAAAACATTACTATTCGGACCGTTTGCTGGTTTTTCGCCTAAATTTCTAAAGACCGGCTCATATATGGATTTATTGGGCTCTATTAAACCAAATAATGTCATCACCATGCTGGCAGCAGGCGCTAAGAATATTCCATTGACCAAATATCTCGTCCAACAGCTGATGTTGTCAAAAGAACAACGTATTGAAGCGTTGCGAGATTTTGTTCCGAATGCTAAAAGTGAAGACTGGGATCTCGTGGTAGCTGGACAACGCGTACAGGTGATTAAGGATACGGAGGCTGATGGCAAAGGTACAGTTCAATTTGGTACGGAAGTGATCCATTCAAAAGACGGTTCAATGGCTGCATTGTTGGGCGCTTCGCCAGGTGCATCGACTTCCGTTTCGATTATGTTGGATGCCATCCAAAAATGTTTCCCACAATATTTAAAAGAGTGGGAGCCGAAAATTAAAGAAATGATTCCTTCTTACGGTGAGTCACTGGCGGAGAATCCAGAACTACTTCATGCGGTTTATGCTTCAAGCTCACTAACACTTGGTTTAGTGGATAAGAAGAATGAAAAGTAACCACTGTATAATTGAAAAACTTGTATGTAAAAGAAAGCACAATTTGCCTTTTTGACAGATTTATGCTTTCTTACTTTTTCTGCTGGGAAAGTCCTGTTATTTCCCTGGATTCCTTTACTGTGCCAACGTAGCTTAGTTTATATGCACCTTTCATTCTAATTATGCGAGCATTTACCATTGTTCCTTAACTAGCTGAAAGAATCTATTCCACGAACTGGTTCGGATTTGGAACTGCCACACTACTACTTTGCCAACTTAATTATATCAGATATTTCATAAACCATCTGACCTCACTTTATTTATCAAACTTCGTTCCTTTTAATAAATCTGCAAATGGGTTATTAATTGGTTCAGCTTCTTTATCTTGCTTCCTTAAATACTTCTGTACGCTACGTTTATCCATTTTATTCCCCTTTTCTTTTTTTCGACGAGTTTCAAAGGAAGACAACTTTTCACGATAGCCGCATTTACATGCAAAGATTTGTCCTTTTCTTTCGCCACGTAGTTCCATTTTCTTTTTACATTGAGGGCAGCGAGCGTTTGTTATACGTGACACGTTTTTACGATGTCCACATTCACGATCTTGACATACTAGCATTTTACCTTTTTTACCATTCACTTCAAGCATCGGCTTACCGCAATCAGGGCACGATTTTGTTGAGATATTGTCGTGCTTGTATTTTTTATTGCTTGCTTTAATTTCGGCAACGATTTCTTTTGTGTGCTCTTTCATTTCATTAATGAACACATCTTTTTTTAATTTATATCTATTTATGATAATTTTCTGGTTACCACATGTGCGTATTGTATCTTAACACGCACTACTTGTGATATGCTTCAACGTATCAGTTTATGGTGCGAATTTTACTTTACTACCTTAATAATCAATCTAATTTTATAACTGCCGGTTCAATATTGAAATGCAGCACAGCCCTAGCCCCCATAAATTTTATTTCGTATGGCATCTTAGTAATTTGATACTGAAATTTAGATTTTGCTTTATCAAAATATTTCACTTTAATTATTAAATAGTTATTATATGAAAATGGTTTTCCGTCTCTCATTTTATATGAAGCATGTATAAATTCTTTTAATATGAACGAGGGTAACTCTACTTTTATAACTTCATCCGATCTAATGTAGTTAAATTTTAATTTAGATGTGAAATATTCTTGGAAATTCTTTATTACAGGTTGCATAGGAAATCCTAATGTTATAAAAGCAGGATTGTCATCTGCATCTTGAAAAAACTTTTTTTTATTTTTGTTTAGGTCTTGTCCCAATTCTAATTCGACTAGATTAATTTGTAATACTGATAAATTTTGAAGAACGAAGTAATGTGATTCTATTATTTCTTCAAATTGGGTAGAATCATAATTCAATGATATTTCTTCAAATCTAGAGCTGAGTCCTAAAATCGCAGATTCTTTATTTTTTAAATAATTAAATTGTGATATCGCAATAAATAGCGAGCCTAAAGCTGCTACTGCAGAAAAAAATGCCGCAATTATAGACCAGTCGAAACTGGAAAGCTCCCATTCTGAAACACCACCAAAAGTTATGTGTTCTGATAACGTCATCATGTATTCCAACACTGTAAAACATCCACCAATCATTATTCTTTATCAATTCCTTCATATTATAGTTAGACGATTTCTTCACTTTAACTACGCATTACAGAATAAGTATAGCATTCTGTATTTCAAGTATGTATTATAAAAAAAGACTCAAAAGTATATAAAGGAGTAAACCGTTATGCATTTTAAATATCATGAAACTCATCCATATAAAAATTTTCTTGAGTACCTTAACATCACTGAAGCAGCAAGTTTTATAGTAGATTACTTTGACCTTGTTGAAACTGTAGAATTTGATAACACAATATTAGTTACGTCCAATAAGAGAGTATTACAATATACGGACTTAAAAGAAACCCATAATACACTGAGTAGTAGCGATTTCTTACATCGAGTTATACATAGATATACCAGTGCACTCCCGATACTATTAGTGAAGAACAATGTAAAATTTACAGCCATTTTTTTACGCCTTGGTGAGAATTAATGTATATAGATATAATTATAGGCGCCGTTATATCACTTGTTATGTATTCTTTCGGTTTATATGTTTACAAAACTAATAATTTGAATATAATCGCATCTATAGACACTTCTGATATTCCTAAAGAAACATGGCCGATAATTGCTAAACTATTTTATAAAATATCGATAGTAGTTTCTTTTACATTATTTGTCTTATATGTTTCTTTTTCGTTCAGCTATTTTTTAACACTTATAGCAATCATTCTTTTATTTTTGGAATTGATATATTTCTATGTGAAATTCAAGAGTATTACAAAATAAATTGTATAAAATCAAATGAATTATCAATTAATACACTGATTTTTTCACTTCTAAAATTGTATATGTTTAGAAGAGAGGTTGGAACTACTGACAACCTCTCTTTTTCTGCTTTTTCGATTGGTAATCTTCTCATTACTTTTTGATTAAATTACCATAATTCCTTATAACATTATTAACGATAAGACATTTCAGATTACCTTACTTAAAAGTACTTGAAAACCGCATCATTTATGATACGCTTCATTCCTCAATATCTTATTCACCCTGAACAGCTGCTCAAGCAGCATCACTTTCATCATTTGGTGCGGGTAGGTGAGGGCACCGAAACTGATTTCCTGATTGCTTCTTTTTTTCACAGTGTCGCCAATCCCATTGCTCCCGCCGATCACGAATACTACATCACTTTTACCGATATTCATCCACCGCTGGTATTCATTCGCCAGTTTCTCACTCGTATATTCCTTACCGTTAATTTCCATCGTTACGACATGCTGTGTGTCTTTTATTTTCGATAAAATTCTCTCAGCTTCTTTATCTTTTATCTGCTCTAAATCTTTCTCGCTCGCATTATTCGGCTCTTTCTCATCCGCAACTTCAATCAGCTCTATTTTTGCATATTTACTAATTCTTTTCTGATACTCTTTTACAGCATCCAGCCAATATTTTTCCTTCAATTTTCCCACAGTGATTACTGTCAGTTTCATTTATTCCACACCCATTTATTAAGTCTTTTTTTCAATTATACATAACTGTGGACAATTTCGTATATATCATGCAATTTTATAAGTTATACACGGGTTATCCACAGGCTGTTGATAACTTTTCTACCATAACCCCCATGATTACGCACTTTTTTTGGGTTTACTACTGCATATTTTATGTATTTTCCATGTTTCAACATACTTATCCACGTTTTTCTCTAACTTTCCCACAGTTTATCACCATTCCTGTGGACAACTTGTTAACAGCCATTAAAAAAGACCAAATTGCGCCGTTTTTCTCACAATTTGGTCTAATTATTATACTTGATAAATTTCGGTCGGCACGGCCTTATCTGTATCGCATATCATTATATCGCTGTGCGTATCGATATCGTACTGATTCAAAATCTGTTCCACACTCATTCTCGCGAGTTCTTTAATGTTATTATCCAGACTCAGGTGGCCTAAATAAATGCGTTTTGTATTGTTAGTAATAACGTCTTTCATCGCGTGTGCAGCGTCTTCGTTTGATACGTGACCGACGTCTGACAGAATACGCTGTTTTGTATTCCAGGGATAACGGCCCATTCTGAGCATATCCACATCGTGGTTTGATTCAAACAGAAAGACGTCACTTTCTTTAATGATACCTTTCATCGTGTCGGAAACATAACCTGTATCCGTAATCAGTGATATTTTTTTATCGTTTTGTGAAAATGTATAAAACTGCGGATCAATCGCATCGTGCGATACGTTGAATGACTGAACGTTCATGCCAAGTATATCTTGTTCTTCCAGCGGGTTGAAATGGAATTTCTGCGCTGAATTAATGATGATATCTTTACGCTCAATGGCTTCCCATGTTTTCGCATTGGCATATATAGGTATATCGTATTTCTTTGCAATCACTTTTAAGCCTTTAATATGGTCTACATGTTCATGTGTAATGAATATAGCATTGATATCCTGGAGTGATTTACCTATTTGATTGAGCGTTTCATCAGTTTTTTTACATGACAGTCCAACGTCTACAAGTACACTTCCCTTATCCGTTTCAATGAATGTACTGTTGCCTGTTGAGCCGCTTGCTAATACGCTCATCTTCATTTCTTTCACTCTCTTTCAATAATATCTTCTGTCTGACTGATCGCATCGACGTACAGTATACGTTCGACGTTTTCGTCAGTAATTTCAAATTGCCATTTCGGGCGCATCATAATCTGATCTTCTTCTTCCAGAATGATGTAATAGCCGAGTGTTGCGCTGTTGATAACGGCGTCTTCTGTAATATTTTCCTGCAGATAAAGTTCTTCCACGATAACTTTAGGATGACGCACATTTTGTTCAACTGAATAGTCACTTGCTTCGATGTTTTCAACATAACCCTGAGTCATGCTCGCTGATTCTTCACTGAAGTACAGACGGGCTGCTTCATGGCTGAAGATTGGATAGTCTTCATAATGCTGGTTAAAAATCAGCGTTTCCGGATCACTCATTACTTCATCATAATGGTATTCTTCGCCTCTGTAAATCGAATTGTTTTTATAAGTATTTAATCCTTCCGGTGCAAAGGTGACACCATCTTCTATAGGCACGGTCAGTTCTGTTTCTTCATCTGACGTATCTGCTTCATCTTCCAATGCGGCGGGTTCACCGACGATAATTTGCATCTGCACGGTTTCAAATGATTCGAGTGCGCTCGTATCGATATTCGTTTCCGACAGTGCATTGGTCGATTCCGACAGTTCTCTGACTTCATCGTTTGATTCGTTATACAAAATATAAATCAGGACGAAATTCATCAGCAGAAAGGCTGCAACAAACAGGGATTTTGTTAATTTCCAATCCATCAGGACAGCCCTCCTTCATTGAATTTCATCCAGGCACCGTCGTATTTAACGTACCACTGCGGTGTATAATCGATAAACTCCAAATCCGTTTCATCGTCTGCAAAAGTCATATCGTATCCGAGAACGATTTTAGATACTTTCTGCAGATCAAAGTTATCGTGCAGTGCAATTTGATAGCGCACATTTTCGATATCGAGCAGTTCGACTTCTTCTTCATCCGATACTTTCGCATTGGTACGAATCAGCGGGCGCGTATATTCGTAGACTGAGTTTTCGCCGTACTTAACAGTAATCGACGTACTGAGATTTTCACTGAACACGACGCGTCCATTTAATGTAGACCGGAAAGTCGCTGCATTTTCATTGCCGTTATAATCAAACAGCACGTTATTTTGCGACAGGCCATTATGCGAATTCAGGAAGAAATATATATCCTGCAGGGTCTGGTGATTTCTGCCGCTAGAAGCGGATGACTCATTTAAATTAGTATAACTGTACTCATAAGTAGAGTTATTATATGTCGCGATTTGGTTTTCATCTTCGTAAATCGATACTTCATCTGATGACGGGCTGGCCGCCGGTGGATCTGAGAATAAAATCCGGTTCATTACATCAGTATTCATCTGGTTAATCATAAATCGTTCAGTATTAACAGTTCCGGGTGATGATGGTCCGTATATCGCCGTCATATTATTCGATGTTCTCTGATTAGTAATAATCGGTGTATAGGCTTCGAACGTATCGCTGTAATCTTCAACTAAACCTTGTAAAAAGCCGGCATCAATATCCGTCTCCACGACGGCGACTCTCGAGCGGTCTTCATCCAGTAAATTAAAGACGACGTGACCTTCTTTCATATCCACGACTATCCGGTCAAATTCAAAGGCAGGCAAGGTCGTATCATAGGCGAGACCAAGCATTTGAAACAGAGATTTAGACGGCAGGCCGGAGTAGTAATCGATCAGCAGAAATTCTTCTTCGCCTGATTCCTCACCTCTGACGTTTAAACGGTTAATACTGTTATAAACGTTCATACTCGTTACGTTAGAGCCGTCGAGATGTTCTCTGATACCAATTAAGGCTCTAGGGTCTGTCGTGCCTCTCGTGTTGTTTTCACCCTGAATCCAGACGAGCTGGTAGGTGCTCATCACTTTTTCGAAAGTGACCCGCTCACCCTGACTGATATTCGTCGTCCCTTCAAGTGACGTATCGATTTGAGAAAACTCCGGTTCGTAGCTCCAGACCAGGTAAGTCAGCACCGCACTGGAGGCGACGAGCACGATTAACAGGATGGATTTCAGCCATTCTTTATACATCCCACTCATCCTCCTCTATCACTTCACAAGGTAAGTTGATAAAGACCGTCGTCCCTTCGTTTTCTACACTGTTCGCCCATATTTTACCGTTATGTGCCTCGATAATTTCTTTTGAAATCGCGAGACCAAGACCCGTGCCGCCCATTTTGCGCGCGCGGCCTTTATCGACACGGTAAAATCTGTCAAAAATGCGATCCACTTTGTTATTTGGAATTCCGAGACCGTAGTCTTTAATGCGAATGGTCATGCGATTGTAAAGTGTATTTTGTTTCAGATGAATATCGACACGCTTAGGATCACCGTGCTGATACTTAATCGCGTTCGACAGTACGTTATCCAGCACTTGTCCCATCTTATCGACTGAAATATCGGTAAATATGGGCGCATCCGGTATGTGGCGTGTAAACACAACTTCATCTTTGTGTGTCATTTCAAAACGGTCGATCACGCGGTTGATGAACAATTTAAAATCGACGACTTCTTTTTGTATTTCTTCTGCATCGTTATCCATGCGAGACAGCTGCAGCAGATCCTCGACGAGACGGCCCATGCGGTCAGTCTCATCACGCGTCACACTGAGGAATTTCGGCGCAATTTCTTCATCCTGCCATGCTCCGTCCTGCAGTGCTTCAATATAACTTCTCATAGACGTCAGAGGCGTTCTTAATTCATGAGATACATTCGCAACGAATTCGCGGCGCTCTGCATCGATACGTTCCTGTTCTGTAACGTCATGCAGTACAGCAATATAACCGTTGATAAATCCGGTATCTGTAACGATTGTCGAGAAGTTTACACGGAGCGTTGTAACGTCATCTCCCGAGTCGATAAAGATTAAATGACTGTCATTTGCTTCCTGGATAATATCTTCTAAATTCAGTTCTTCACCGAGGCGGAGCAGGTCCAGCATATTTTTACCATGCAGATCATCAGACTGCGTACGGAGGTTCAGCATACCGACTGCCATTTCATTGACGATGCGGATGCGGCCTCTGCGGTCCGTGGCAATAATACCGTCGGACATATGCGTAATAACGGAGTCGAGACGTTTTTTCTCGCTTTCTGTATTGGCCTGAGCTTCCTGAACTTTTTTAGACAGTATATTAAAGCTGCCGGCAAGCTGGCCGATTTCATCATCGCTGTATATTTGTACGCGGGATGTATAATCCCCTTCGGACATTAAAAGGGCCTGGTTTCTCATATCCGTAATCGGCTTCGTAATTGTACGCGCGACAAAGATACCGAGAATACTCGTAATGACAAGTGAGAAGAGGGTCGCAATGATAAATGTATTATTAATCGCTTCGAGCTGAGCATAGATACTCTCAACATTTGATTCAACGTAAATAACACCGGCGACTTCATCACTGACGACGACCGGCTGGTTTAAAATCCAGACACGCTGATTATCTTTGTCCACATTGACAAAGATTTCGTCGTTGGCGATGCCGGATTGCAGTGCATCCCGGGTCATCGGTTCATTGATTCGGGAGCCGACGAGGGATTCATTAGAAATCCTGCTTGTCCCGACAAGTATGTTATCTGCATTAATATAACGAATCTCTTCAATTTCCGGACGATTGCCGTAATCCGCAAGCAGACTTTGAATATCCGAATGCATCTGCTCGCGGTCATCTCCCGATTCCTGGAAAATCTCTTTAATGCGAGTATCGATTAAAGTGACTTGAGAATCGATATTATTTTTAAAATTTCCTGTCAGATCGCGCTCCAAGCTATTGGTAAAATACAAACCAATAATCTGCATACCGATAATAATCAGGAGCATGTAAATCATGACTAATTTAAATTGGAGAGATTGCAGATTTTTTAAAAACTGCTTCATCTAGTCATCACCTTTAATGTAGTAGCCGACACCGCGGCGTGTCATAATATATTCCGGGTGACTCGGATCATCTTCAATTTTTTCTCTCAAACGGCGCACTGTTACGTCCACTGTCCGCACATCACCAAAATAATCGTAGCCCCATACTGTTTCCAGCAGATGCTCACGAGTCATCACCTGTGATTTATGTCTGGCAAGATATAAAAACAGTTCAAATTCACGATGCGTTAAATCGATATCTTTACCGAATTTTTTAATCGCATAAGAGTCGGGGATAACAGTAATATCCCGAATATATATATTTTTATCTTCCGGTTCTTCTTTTGCAGTCACCGTATTATTACGGCGTAAATTCACTTTCACACGCGCAATTAATTCACGTGTTGAGAAAGGTTTTGTAACGTAATCATCTGCACCCAGTTCAAGACCGAGTACTTTATCGATTTCGGAATCTTTGGCAGTCAGCATTATAATCGGCATATCATGTTTCTTCCGAACTTCACGGCAGACTTCCATACCATCGATGCCCGGCAGCATAATATCCAATAGAACAAGATCCGGCACTATATCCAGTATCAGTTCCAATGCATCATTACCGTCGTATGCGCAATGTACCTCGTATCCTTCTTTTTGCAAGTTAAATTCAAGAATATCTGCAATTGGTTTTTCATCATCAACAACAACTATTTTCTTGGCCATTTTAGATGTCCCTCATTTCCGGTATACATTATTGTGTACGTAAACTTATCCATCTTTAAATGTATCACTTTTCAGACAAATAAAAAAGTCTGCCAGCATAAATGCTGGAGACTTTAATCAGACGGTCCCGACGGGAATCGAACCCGCGATCTCCTGCGTGACAGGCAGGCATGTTAACCGCTACACCACGGGACCAGTTTATATGCAATTGTATATTTTTAAAAAAAGTGACCCGTACGGGACTCGAACCCGTGTTACCGCCGTGAAAGGGCGGTGTCTTAACCGCTTGACCAACGGGCCATGGTAATCATGTGTGAATTGCACAAGATTTATTATAACATGAGTGGAATTTTTAATACAACACTTTTTTAGAGGGATTGTGGAAAATTTGGTGAGGGGTGAGGAGATTAGCTGCTTGCGGCCGCATGAGTGGGGCACAAGCGGATGATAAACAGTTTGCGACCGCATGAACGAGGCACAAGCGGATGATAAACAGTTTGCGGCCGCATGAACGAGGCACAAGCGGATGATAAACAGTTTGCGACCGCATGAACGAGGCACAAGCGGATGATAAACAGATTGCGACCGCATGAACGAGGCACAAGCGGACGATAATCAACTTGCGGCCGTATGAGTGGGGCACAAGCGGACGATAATCAACTTGCGGCCGTATGAGTGGGGCACAAGCGGACGATAAACAGTTTGCGGCCGCATGAACGAGGCACAAGCGGATGATAAACAGATTGCGGCCGCATGAACAGAGCACAAGCGGATGATAAACAGATTGCGACCGCATGAACAGAGCACAAGCGGTCGATAAATGCTTAGCCGTCAGCATCACACACCTCACCAGCACCGCAAAACTAAAAAATCCCCCAGCACATCAATAATGTGCCGGGGGAATCCCATATTCATATTAGTTCCAGAAGTTTTTAAGAAGGTTCGTCTGGTTTCTGTCCGGACCGACTGAGAATATTGATGCTTTCACACCGCAAAGTTTCTCGATTTCACGCAGATAGTTATATGCGTTTTCCGGAAGGTCTTCTAATTTTTTCACACCAGTGATGTCTTCTGACCAGCCTGGCATTTCTTTGTAGATTGGTTTCGCGCGTTTTAAATCTTCAAGTGTTGCAGGGTATTCTGTAATTTCAACACCGTCGATTTCATATGCTGTACAGATTTTAACTGTTTTTAGTCCGCTCATGACATCGATTGAGTTTAATGACAGATCTGTAATACCGCTGACGCGTCTCGAGTGACGGACAACGACTGAGTCAAACCAGCCGATACGTCTTGGGCGTCCTGTTGTTGTTCCGTATTCACGGCCGACTTCACGGATATGATGTCCGTCTTCGTCGAACAATTCAGTAGGGAACGGGCCGTCTCCAACGCGTGATGTATATGCTTTACATACACCAACAATGTTTTTAACGTGTGATGGGCCAACACCGCAGCCGACTGTAACGTTACCTGCAATCGGGTTGCTTGATGTCACGAATGGGTATGTCCCGTGGTCAACGTCGAGCATTACGCCTTGTGCACCTTCAAATAGTACGTTTTCTCCTGCTGTAAATGCATCATCGAGCAGTTTAGCAGTATCGCATACGTATGGCGCCAGACGTTCTGCAGCTGCTTTATATGGTTCGTAGATTTCATCGAAAGTAAATCCTTCGTGACCGTATAATGCTTTCAGTGTATGGTTTTTCAGTTCAAGGTTTTCTTTCAGACGGCGTGTGAATACTTTGTCGTCGATTAGATCTGCCATACGGATACCGATACGCTGTACTTTATCGACATAAGATGGACCGATACCGCGTTTAGTCGTACCGATTTTGTTGTCGCCGCGTGCTTCTTCTTCCAGCTCATCCTGAGTCAGATGATATGGCAGAATGACTTGTGCACGGTTTGAAATGCGCAGGTTGTCCACGCTGATGCCGCGTTCAAGCAGGCCATCGAGTTCTTTAATCAGTGACAGCGGGTCAATAACGACACCGTTACCGATTAGAGATAATTTATCTTTATAGAAAATACCTGATGGTACCAGGTGAAGTTTGTAAGTTTCGCCACCAAATTGAATCGTATGACCTGCGTTGTTCCCACCTGAAAATCTTGCAATGACGTGTGCATCTTCCGACAGGAAGTCCGTAATCTTACCTTTACCTTCGTCTCCCCATTGTGTTCCAACAACTACTGTTCCAGACATATGATTGCCCCCAAATGATTGATTAATTTTACCGTTTCCAATGTTACCAATAATTACGCCAAAAATCAATTAAAGTCCGAACGTTTTTCAAGTGACTCTTGAAAAACATTCGGACTTCTAAGCTGGCGGTATATAATTATCGCCAAAATCACGTGTATCCTGGTCAAAAAAGCTGCTGTAGGCTTTATTGAATATTAATTTCACGGTTCCTGTCGGACCGTTACGGTGTTTGGCTAAAATAATCTCGATTTCATCCTGGGTGCTCTGAGCGCCTTCGTCCTCTTCTTCACCGTCACCGCGGTTGTAATAGTCATCGCGATAAAGAAAGGCAACGATATCGGCATCCTGCTCAATCGAACCGGATTCACGCAGATCACTCATCATCGGACGTTTATCCTGCCGTGATTCTACACTCCGCGACAGCTGACTGAGGGCGATTACCGGGCACTGCATTTCACGTGCCAGCCCTTTCAGCATTCGTGAAATCTCAGAGACTTCCTGCTGACGGTTCTCACCCTGGCGGCTGCCTGAGCCCTGAATCAGCTGCAGGTAATCGATAATTACCATATCGAGCCCGTGCTCCTGTTTTAAACGCAAACATTTCGCACGAATTTCATTAACGCGGATACCCGCTGAATCATCGATGAATATTTTAGAATTAGCCAGTGTACCGATGGCTGTCGTAAAGTTATCCCAGTCCTGATGGTCGAGCGAACCTTGACGCAGTTTCGTAGCGTCGATCATGCCCTGACTCGAAATCATCCGGCTGACGAGCTGATCTGCACCCATCTCGAGCGAGAATACTGCGACAGTATAACCGTCTGGCGACGTACCGACATGGCCTGCAATATTTAATGCAAACGCCGTTTTACCCATGGAAGGGCGGGCTGCTAATATGATTAAATCATTCCGGCCAAAACCGGACGTCATAAAGTCAAGATCGCGGTAACCTGTCGGTATACCTGTAATCCCTGTATTATTTCCAGCCAGTGCTTCGATCTGTTCGTAAACTTCATGAACGACTTCTTTCATCGATTTAAAACCGTCATTGCGGCGGCCTTCAGACACGCCCATAATGCGTGACTCAGCTTCTGCCAGCAATTCATTAATATCGACTTCATTTTGGAATCCGTCACTCGCAATTTCATCCGCCACTGCGATCAGTTTCCGGCGGAGTGACTGGCGGGCGATAATATCCGCGTAGAACTGCCAGTTTCGGCTCGTCGGTGTGACGTTCGACAATTCACCTAAATAACGCGGATTTACTGTATTATTCAGCTCATCCATGCTGCGCAGCTTGTCGGTAATTGTCACAACATCGAGCTCGGCATTTTCTTCAGATAAGAGCATCATCGCACGGTAAATCTGCTGATGCTCCGGCCGGTAAAAATCTTCCGGATCCAATATTTCAGTGACATTTAAAAAAATGGAGGAATCGATAAAGATTGCCCCAAGCACCGATTGTTCTGCATCATTATCATGCGGCATTTGGCGATTCATTTCCATTATCGAGTCCTCCTTTTAATTATATTACTGCTCAACAACGTGTACTTTTAACTCTGCTTCCACTTCATTGTGCAGCTTAATTGATACTTTGTGATAGCCGAGGCTCTTGAAAGTCTCAGGCATATCCAGCTTGCGTTTATCGAGTTTGATATCGTGCTGTTTCTGATAGGCTTCAATCACCTGTTTAGAACTGACTGAACCGAACAGACGGCCGTCTTCTCCAGCTTTCGTTTTAACTTCCACTTCTTTGCCTTCGAGTTCTTGTTTCAGATCTTTAGCTGCCTGAAGTTCGTCAGCTTCCTGCTGGCGGACTTCTTCTTTCTGATTGTCCAATTTCTTCAAGTTTACAGCGTTCGCTTCTTCAGCCAAGCCTTTCTTGAAGAGGAAGTTATGCGCATAGCCTGATGCGACATCTTTAACTTCACCTTTTTTACCTTTATTTTTAACGTCTTTTAAAAAGATTACTTTCATTCTTCTTCACTCCTGTTATATATAAAAGTATCGATTGCCGCAGTTAATTCTTCATACGCTTCCTCGATGGATTTACCTTCCATACGCGTTGCAGCATTCGTTAAGTGCCCGCCGCCGTTTAATTTTTCCATAATAATCTGGACGTTTACTTTACCTAGAGAACGGGCTGAGATTCCTATTGTCTCATCTTCACGAAGCGCCATCACGAATGATGCCTGTACGCCTTCAATCTGCAGCAGCTGATCGGCTGCCTGAGCAACAGTGACAGGGTGGTAGGTCATCGTTTCATCCGCTTTGACGATCGCAATACCGCTATCGCGAATTTCAGCTGATTTAATTAAATCACTTCTTGCGATAAACGTATCGATATCATCTTTTAAGAAAGTCTGTGCCAGTACCGGATCGGCACCGTTGCTTCTTAAATAACTTGCCGCATCAAAGGTCCGGGACCCTGTACGGAGCGTGTAGTTGCGCGTATCAACGATAATACCTGTCAGCATAATCGTCGCTTCAATCCGCGATAACTTGTTCTGTCTGTTCTGATATTCGAGCAGCTCAGCAACCAGTTCACTGGCACTGGACGCGTAGGGTTCCATATAAACGAGCAGAGGATTTGAAATCATTTCATCTGCACGTCTGTGATGATCGATGACTACTTTACGCGTCGCTTTGTTCAGAATATCTTCATCCAGCACCATAGACGGGCGGTGCGTATCCACAATAACGACCGTTGTCTTCGGCGTCAGTTTATCCCAGGCTGCTTCACTGCTGATAAACGTTTCGTACAATTCTTCACGTGACTCGACTTCTTTCATCAGGCGGGACAGCGTATCATCGATATCCTCATCATTTAATACGATATGCGCCTCAATGCCGTTGGAACTGGCAATTTTAGCGACACCGATCGATGAACCGATCGAATCAACGTCCGGGCTCTTATGACCCATAATAATAACGTTGTCACCTTCAAGCAGTATATCCCGGAGGGCATGTGCCATTACGCGTGCTTTAACACGTGTCCGTTTTTCCATCGGATCGGTTTTACCGCCGTAAAATCTCGCGCTGCCGTTAATGGTTTTAATCGCCACCTGGTCGCCGCCGCGGCCAAGTGCCAGGTCAAGACTGGACTGAGCCAGTTCTCCCACTTCGATAAAGTTCATCGAGCCTTCGCCGATACCCATACTGATTGTAATCTGAGCACCGTGCTCGGCAGAATTTTCACGGATCTGGTCAAGCAGGACAAACTTAGTTTTTTCAATTTCCGCTAAACTTTTGGCAGACATTACCATCATAAAACGGTCGTTTGAAAAGCGGCGAAGATAAATATTGTGTTCAAGTGCCCAGTCGTTAATGGTATTTGTCAGACTGTTATTCAAGTCACTCTTCAGTGCTTCAGTCATATTCTGAGTCATATCATCGTAGTTATCCAGGAACAAAATACCGATAACCGGGTCTTTATCTTCTAATTGTTTTTGCATCGTTTTCTCGTCTGTAATGTCGAGTAAAATGAGTGCGTTATTTTCTTCGTAATAGTGAATCTGATAGTTCTTCTCGCCGTATGATGAGTCGATCGACTGAATATTATTCGCCTTCAGCGTCGTCATAATATTCGGGAAGACACGGTTAATCGGCTCATGGTGAAATTCTTCGGAAATTTGTTCCGTCATAAAATCATTAAGCCAAGTAATTTCTTCATCATCGTTCAATAAAATCACACCGAGTGGCAAGTGATCGATCGTGTACTGTCTCGCCCCCGACATGTCTTTCGACAATTCGACGAGTCTGTGTTCAGTTAAATCCAGCCAGCGGTATAAATAAATGTATACCAGGACGAGGATTACGATACTGACAATGATACTGATGACGCCAAAAACAGTATAGTTGATGACGATAGCAATGCTAAGTATAGAAATATGGAATGCCAGCACAATAAATGGTATAAGCATCAATCTTTTATCTAAAACTTTAAACATTGCTATTTCCTCCTCAATTCCATAATCAGTCTAATTCTGAAGATCATTTCAAATAATCCAATCAGAACCGTAATTGGTCTTAACAGTGCAAACGGTATTAAAACAACGGCCGCCAGCACCTTATTCATACTTTTTCTGAGCATGAAGTAATAAATAAATGCGAGACCGTGTATGAACAGTGCCCATTCTAAAATCAATGAAATATTGCTGATAAGTGTCACTGTACTTTCTTCCCAGCCGCCGCTGAAAAGCATAATGAAAAAGAGTAATAAGTATAAGTACAGCAGCATTCTCGGCATCATCCACTTGTCGAATGTACGGTAAGTCCACATTTTTGTATTATCCTGCGGCAGTATTCTAACCATGAGTACGATGTACAGCGCCAAAAAGAAACTGCCAATCATGACAAAGGCCGGCATGTTTTGGAAATATAAATCCAACGACTGCAGAATCATATCAGCGTCCATAGCATCCGTTGTCAATGAGCTGACTGTTTCCAGCTGTGTTTCATACCAGTTTCTAAATGATGAATACAAGTCTGATAAAGGTCTTAAAAATCCAAGCATCTGCATGATAACGACTGCTGCCATCGTACTGAGTCCGAGTGCAAAAGTCGTGTAAAAGAGTGTCATCTCCTGAGATACTTTCTGCTCCAGCGTGTAAGCAAGCAGGCTGGAAACAATATATAAAATGATAAAGCTGGCTGAGGCAAGCGGTGATAAAAACAGCATTGCCGGTATTAGAAAACTAAAGAATAAAATCCAGTAATTCACTGTAGACTGTTTCTTAATTTTTAACAATAAGTATATTGCAAAAGGCATCACGACAGGTCCGAAAACCAAAGTAATTTCTGTGAGCATAATATAAGCGACAACAGCGAGCAGTGTAAGGGCCAGAGTCCCTGTTGGTATTTTGTTATTCAATTTTACACTCCTCTTTGATCCTTTTAAAAAGGAATGCCCCTATCTAATGTTGAATAGGAGCATTCAGTATTTATATTATAACCTTTCAAGCTTCTTCTGACCACCCATATATGGCTGAAGCACTTCCGGTACAGTCACTGTGCCGTCTTCGTTCTGGTAATTTTCTAAGAGGGCTGCCATCGTTCTTCCGACAGCCAGTCCGCTGCCGTTTAAAGTATGAAGGAGCTCGGGTTTTGAGTCTTTATCGCGTTTGAATTTAATGTTGCCCCGGCGCGCCTGGAAGTCAGTCATATTCGATATAGAACTGATTTCTTTGTAGTCGTTGTAGCTCGGCAGCCAAACTTCCACATCGTATGTTTTCGAAGATCCAAAACCGATGTCGCCTGTGCAGAGCAGCACTGTGCGGTGCGGGATCTCAAGCAGATTTAAAATGTTCTCAGCGTGCTGAGTCATTTCTTCAAGTGCGTTCCATGAGTCTTCAGGACGTTCCAGACGGACCATTTCTACTTTGTTGAACTGGTGGAGACGGATCAGACCGCGAGTGTCTCTGCCGGCAGAACCCGCTTCACTTCTAAAGCATGCAGTCTGCGCTGTGAATTTCACAGGTAATGATTCATCTTCAAGAATTTCGTCTTTGTGGAAGTTTGTTAAAGTCACTTCTGATGTCGGAATCGTGTACATTTCCTCATCTTCGATTTTAAACAAATCTTCCCCAAATTTTGGCAGCTGACCGGTTGCATACATTGCATCCGCACGGACGATTTGCGGCGTCATCATTTCACGGTAGCCGTTATTATTATGCACATCGAGCATGAAGTTCATGAGTGCGCGCTCGAGACGGGCACCGTCACCGGTATGGTAAACAAAGCGCGCACCTGATACTTTGGCAGCCCGCTCGAAGTCAGCCAGTTTCAAATCTTCTAAAATATCCCAATGCGGTTTCGCTTCAAAATCGAAGGTGCGTGCGTCACCAGTGCGGCGGATTTCAACATTTTCAGTATCATCTTTACCTTCCGGCACATCGTCGTGAATTAAGTTTGGAATACGGCTCATCTTATCGTGGTAGTCCGTTTGAATCGTATTCAGTCTTTCATCGATTTCTTTAATACGTTCTCCGACGTCGCGCATTTCTTTAATAACATCGTCAGCGTCTTCTTTATTTTTCTTTTTAACAGCAATCTCCTGGGATACTTTGTTACGGCGGCTTTTCAGTTCTTCAGTTTCAACAATCAGCGCGCGTCTTTCTTTATCCAGCTGTAAAATATCATCGATTAACACAGGTTCCAGTCCGCGTTGTGATACTTTCTTTTTCACCGTTTCAGTGTCGTTGCGCAGTACTTTAATATCTAACATGTGCATACCTCCAAAAATTTTATATTTAATGCTTAATTCAGGGTAAAATAAAAGACCACGTCCCCCTGAAAGGGACGTGGTCTACGCGTTGCCACCCTAATTAGCATCATTTACTGATACTATCTCTAACATTTTAACGGTTTTCACCGGCTACTTTATTTAACGAAAGACAGAAATTCACATATCCCGTGATCATTTACACCAGCCATGATCTCTCTGACAGCGCAGATACGCTACTGCTTCTTTCAAAGTAGTAAATATTAACTTGGTGCTATTTTATAACGCTGTTCTTAAAAACGCAAGTTTATAAATTTAAGACCGGACGTTCAAATATAAGTTTGCCATCTGCAAAGACTTTATAGGCATGGTTTACACCGTAGTGATATGGAATGTACTCGTGGTTTGGTGCATCCCAGACAACGATATTCGCATCGTCACCCGCATTCAATGTGCCGCGGTCGGCATCGATTGCATGCGCAGCGTTAACTGTGACAGCATTCCAGATTTCGTTCGGTGTCATTTTCAGTTTTAAGGCAGCGATAGCCATAATCATTTGCAAATTATCCGTTACACAGCTGCCCGGATTATAATCCGTTGCCAGTGAAACAGCGCCGCCCTGATCAATCATACTGCGTGCATCTGCAAATTCATTTTTACCGAGATAGAATGTTGTCCCCGGCAAGAGCACAGCAACTGTATCAGAATCAGCCAGCTGTTTTTTACCTGTTTCGCTTGCTGCAACTAAGTGATCTGCACTGATTGCATCTTGTTCAATTGCCAATTCAAGTCCGCCGAGCGGATCGATTTCATCCGCGTGAATTTTAACACGGAAGCCTTTCTCTTTTGCCGCTTCCATATATTTTCTTGACTGTTCAACAGAGAAAACCCCAGTTTCCGTAAAGATATCAGCGAAGTCCGCATAATCTTTTACTTCATCGAGTAAATCTGTCATTTCCTGCAGGAACTCTTCGGCTTGCCGTCCTTTAGGAATCGCGTGCGGTCCTAAGAAAGTATGGCGCATTAAAACAGGGAATTTCTCTTCCAGTGCTTTCGATACTTTCAGCTGTTTTAATTCATTTTCACGGTCGAGACCGTAACCACTCTTGCTTTCAACTGTTAACACACCATGCTGGATCATACGTGTCATATTGACCGATGCCTTATTCAACAGCTCATCAAATGATGCCTCACGTGTCTGTTTGACCGTATTTAAAATACCGCCGCCCTGTTCGAGTATCGTTAAGTAATCGACGCCTTGGCGTTTCATAGACATCTCATGTTCACGTGAACCGCCGTGCACGATATGCGTATGAGGTTCAACGAGGGCAGGGGAAACGATTTTCCCTTCTGCATCAATTGTTTCTTTCGCCTCATAATCGTCTGTTTTTGCACCCGCATAAACGACTTTGCCATCTTTAATAACGACAATCGCGTCTTCGACGATGTTCAGTTCATCCATCTCTTTGCCTTTTAAAGGTGTTTCGGTTTTCTTCGGTAAAATCAGTGACTTTATATTTGTAATCAGTACATCATTCATTATTTATTCTCCTTTAACATTGGAATGTTTACGCCGCGTTCCTTGGCAGTGTCAATTGCGATGTCATATCCTGCATCGGCGTGTCTTGCTACTCCCATACCCGGATCTGACGTTAATACACGTCCCAATCTTTCTGCAGCAAGATCTGTACCGTCTGCAACGACGACCATGCCGGCGTGCAGTGAGTAGCCCATCCCGACACCGCCGCCGTGATGGACACTAATCCATGAACCGCCGGCCGCTGTATTTACAAGGGCATTTAAAATTGCCCAGTCGCCGACCGCATCACTGCCGTCTTTCATGCTTTCTGTTTCGCGGTTCGGGCTGGCAACTGAACCTGAGTCCAGGTGGTCGCGTCCGATTACAATCGGTGCTGAAATTTCTCCGGATTTAACAAGTTCGTTTAAAGCGAGACCCATTTTAGCACGCTCGCCGTAACCTAACCATGCGATACGGGCCGGCAGTCCCTGGAAAGCAATTTTTTCTTCTGCCATATCCAGCCAGCGGATTAATTTCTCGTTATCCGGGAACAGTTCGCGCATTTTCTTATCTGCAACAGCGATATCGTTAGGATCTCCGCTTAAAGCGACAAAGCGGAACGGACCTTTCCCTTCGCAGAATAAAGGACGGATATAAGCGGGAACGAAGCCCGGGAAATCGAAGGCATTTTTAACGCCGGTATCAAAAGCAACCTGACGAATATTATTACCGTAATCGAATACGACAGCCCCGTTTTTCTGGAACTCCAGCATCGCTTCAACATGTTTGGCCATCGATGCACTCGATAATTTCACATATTCTTCCGGATCTGATTCACGCAATTTTTTCGCTTCTTCCAGTGAATAACCTTCGGGAACATAACCATTTAAAGGGTCATGCGCTGACGTCTGATCCGTAACCACATCGATTTCAAAGCCTCTGTTTAAAATTTCGTGGTGTACTTCAGCAGCATTTCCGATAAGACCAATCGATAAAGGTTTCCCTGCATCGCGTGCTTCTGCAGCCAGTTTTAAAGCTTCATCCAGTGAATCTGTTTTTGTATCGAGGTAGCGTGTTTCGATGCGCTTATCGATTCGTGTTTCATCGACATCCACGCACAGTGCAACCCCTTCGTTCATCGTTACCGATAAAGGCTGAGCGCCGCCCATGCCGCCAAGACCGGCAGTCAGTGTAATCGTACCGCGCAATGTCCCGTCATAATTCTGATTGGCAAGTTCCGCAAATGTTTCATATGTCCCCTGAACAATCCCTTGTGAACCGATGTAAATCCATGAACCGGCAGTCATTTGTCCGTACATCATTAAGCCTTTTTTATCGAGTTCGTTAAAGTGCTCCCAATTTGCCCATTTCGGCACGAGTACAGAGTTAGACATCAGCACTCTCGGTGCACCAACATGTGTCTTAAACACCGCGACCGGTTTACCAGACTGAATAAGCATCGTTTCATCTGACTCTAAATTGCGAAGTGTATTTTCAATCGCTTCAAAAGCCTCCCAGTTACGGGCTGCTTTACCAATACCGCCGTATACCACTAAATCTTCCGGACGTTCCGCCACTTCCGGATCTAAGTTGTTATACAGCATGCGAAGCGCCGCTTCCTGCTCCCATCCTTTACATTCTAATTCCAAACCTGTTTTTGCAGTAATTTTTCTAGACATAAATGTCATCCCCTTAAAATATTAATAATGTGAAAAATCGTGATTACTTTAATTAACCTCAGTCAGCGCATTAGCAAGTTCATTAATTTCTATACTGAAGTTACGGTCATGATCGATGAAATCTGCAATCAGGCGGAATTCATCGAATTTTTTGCGCGTCGCAGGTGATAATTTATCTTTTCCTTTAATTTCAGCTGCTGTCATCGCGATAAACATCTCAGTCGCTATAACGAAACGCGTGTTATTGATAATATCCCTCGCATGACGCGCACCGATTGTTCCCATCGATACGTGGTCTTCCTGGTTAGCCGATGACGGGATTGAGTCAACGCTGGCAGGGTGAGCGAGTGTTTTGTTTTCCGACACCAGACTGGCTGCCGAATATTGTAAGATCATGGCACCGGACTGCAGCCCATCTTCAGGACTTAAGAAGGCGGGCAAATCTCCGTTTAAGGCCGGGTTTACCAGGCGTTCAATTCGGCGTTCTGTAATATTCGCAATTTCCGCAACACCGATTTTCAACAGATCCATAGCAATCGCAATCGGCTGCCCGTGGAAGTTACCGCCTGAATATACCTCGTCTTCACTAAAAATCAGCGGATTATCATTTGCTGCATTCATTTCAATTTCCAGTTTTTCTTTAACATATTTCAACGTTTGCAAGGAGGCACCGTGAACTTGCGGAATACATCTGATAGAGTAGCCGTCCTGGACACGCAGCTCACCCTGACGCGTTGTCAGTTTCGATCCTTCTAAGTATTCAAGCATTTTTTCAGCGACGTAAATCTGCTCCGGATAGCCGCGAGATTCATGAATTTGATGGTTGTAAGCATCAGTAATCCCGTTTAATGCCTGATGCGTCAGTGATGCGATCCACAAGCTGTCGTGCATGAGTTTATCGGCTTCGATATAGTTAACTACACCTTGAGCGGTCATCGGCTGTGTGCCGTTAATCAGTGCCAGACCTTCTTTTGCCTGCAGTGTGATCGATTCAATACCGAGCGATTCCAGAACGTCACGCGTATTTTTTCTTTCGCCCATAAAGAAGACTTCACCTTCGCCAATCAGTGTCAGTGCCATATGAGACAGCGGCGCAAGGTCTCCGGATGCTCCGAGTGAACCCTGTTCCGGCACGACAGGAATAATCCGTTTATTAATATAAAGCTTCAACTGTTCCACCAGGCCTCTCGTAACACCTGAATGGCCCTTCAACATAGTGTTTAAACGAAAAACCATCATCAGCAGTGCTTCAGGCTCACCGAAAGGCTTACCGACGCCGCATGCATGTGAACGAATCAGGTTGATCTGCAAATCTTCTACTTTTTCTTTTGAAATAAGTACATCACAAAAGAGTCCAAAACCAGTCGTAATACCGTAAATTGTTTTCTCTTCTGCAATAATATTTTCTACAACTCTTCTTGACGCATCGACGCGTTTGTACGCATCCGCCGTAATTTCGATTGTACTTTCGGAATTTCCCAGGAAATCCTTAATTTTATCGATTGTTAAATGTTCGCCGTCCAATTGTAAAACTGACATGTAATCCCTCCTAAATTTACGTACAAAAAAAGACACAAAAATCCCTTAGATTTTTATGTCCCTAATTACTAATGTCTATGACAATTCTATTTACTTTTTAAATATGATTAATCCCAAGCCCTAAAGCTTCGTGTTCTTTCCCTCTGATCGGCGCACCGATTGTGCCGTAGAAACACACCGCCAGCCATTCGCCTTCATCATCGCTGTCGTATGGATTGCCTCTGACTATCGCAAAACGAAGTCCGACAGTACGCATAATTTCCCCGACACTTAAATCACCGCGGGTCACACCTTGAAGTGCTTCTAAAATCGCATGGTATAAAGAATGCGTTTCACGATAAATGTTTCCATCGATTAAAGCGCCGCGTTTAGCAGCTGTTTCAACTGACGAGATGACTTTACTTAAATCCATCGACCCAACTTTGCCCGTCATTACTTTAAACGATTCAAAATGGGGCAGCAGACCGAGTGCCGTTTCTTCATCAGTCAATGCAACGAGTGTAGTGAATTTACCAAATTCACGATGTGTATGCTGAGTCATAATTTACCTGCCTAATCACTAATAACTGATTACATTATAGCGCTTTCATAAGATAAAAACAAGCAGACCGGAGCGCTGGTTTTTATCGATAAACAATATATATTTATTGTTTATAAATGTGAATGGTGATACTTTTAATTTATAAAATTTGAAAGCAGGAAAAATGATGATTAAAAAAACTATAGTCCTCCGTCTGACGCTGCTGATAATCGCTGCCATAATGTTACTGTTTGGAGTTTTAATGGGCATTCAGCTGTTCACTTCGGAACAAGAAGTATTACTCGTTATTTATATCGCCGTCGGAATCGTTTGGATCGATGTCATTTTAGGTTTGATGATCGTATTTTCTTTAAACAGACTTTTAAAATTAATCGATACGAATGAAATTTTTTCCGTACAAACTTTAAAAATTATGAAACATATTCAGAGACTTACTCTGGCAATTGCTGTCGCAACAATCGGTATTATGCCGTTTTTCTTTACCGTCGGGCAGCTGGATGACGCACCCGGATTCGTTTTAATCGGTGCGGGATTTGTCTTCATTCCCTTTTCAATTTATGTACTCGTCGCTGTGCTGAGAGAAATACTCAGTAAAGCCGTGTCAATCAAAGAAGAAAATGAGCTGACAATATGACAAAAATTTTAGTAAATCTTGATGTAATGCTGGCCAAACGAAAAATGAGCATGACCGAACTCGCCAATGAAGTCGGCGTGACGATGGCAAACCTCTCGATATTGAAAAACAATAAAGCGAGAGCCGTCCGCTTCTCAACACTGGAGAAAATATGCGAGGTGCTGGACTGCCAGCCCGGAGATATATTGGAGTACAGGAAAGATTAAGCAGGGGATTGGGTGGATTGGAGGATTGGGGCGGGGCGGTTGCTTGCGGCCGCTTGTGATTCGCTCATGCGGGCGATAACCCGATTGCGGCCGCTTGTGAACCGCTCATGCGGGCGATAACCCGATTGCGGCCGCTTGTGAACCGCTCATGCGGACGATAATCTGCTTGTGGCCGCTTGTCACTCGCTCATGCGGACGATAATCTGCTTGTGGCCGCGTGTGACTCGCTCATGCGGACGATAACCCGATTGCGGCCGCTTGTGAACCGCTCATGCGGACGATAGTCTAGTTGCGGCCGCGTGTGATTCGCTCATGCGGACGATAATCTAGTTGCGGCCGCGTGTGATTCGCTCATGCGGACGATAATCTAGTTGCGGCCGCGTGTGATTCGCTCATGCGGGCGATAACCCGATTGCGCCCGCTTGTGAACCGCTCATGCGGGCGATAATCTAGTTGCGGCCGCTTGTGAACCGCTCATGCGGACGATAATCTGCTTGCGGCCGCTTGTCACTCGCTCATGCGGACGATAACCCGATTGTGGCCGCTTGTCACTCGCTCATGCGGTCGATCACCCGATTGCGGCCGCTTGTCACCCACTCATGCGGGCGAATCACCCGATTGCCCCCGGATTCACCAATCACAACCCATAATTCCACTCAAATAATCAAAAAAACCGCCCCTCCACAAATCTTTTCTCAAGATTCGCGTGAAGGGCGGGTTCCTTTTTCTTTATTCTTCTTCTGATTCTGTTTCAGGATTTAGATCGTCTTCTACTTCATCAGTTTCTGTTTCCAGACTGTCTTCTGCTTCCAGTGTTTCTTCTGCCTGTTCAGAACCGTCTTCTGTCAGTTCTTTTTCGGCAATTTCATTTTTCACTACGGCTACTGTCGCCACGTCCTGCTCTTCGTCTAAGCGAATCAGTCGAACGCCTTGAGTATTGCGGCTCGTAATGGAAATTGCATCGATAGTCAGGCGAATAATTACACCTTTATCGGTAACGATCATCATGTCTTCATCACGGTCAACTGACGCGATAAACACCAGTTTACCGTTTTTATCTGTTAGATTAGCTGTTTTCACACCGAAGCCGCCGCGTTTAATTGAGCGGTATTCGTCTTCTGGTGTCAGCTTGCCGTATCCTTTATCGGTAACAATCAATACGTGCTGGCCGGGATCGAGCACGTCTACGCCGACTACTTCGTCGTCGCCTCTCAGTTTAATACCGCGAACTCCTGCTGCGGTACGGCCCATGCTTCTGACCTGTTCTTCTTCAAAGCGTACCAGCGATCCTTCACGTGTACCGAGAATGACTTCTTTAGAGCCGTCTGTGAGACGCACACCGAGAAGTTCGTCTTCGCCTCTGAAGCTGATGGCAATTTTACCGTTTTTATTAATTTGCTTAAAGTCGTCGAGCGGTGTACGTTTAGCCAGACCGTTTTTCGTTGCAAATAATAACTGGTAGCCTTCTGTTTCTTCTTTATCTTTCACGCTGATCATCGTACTGATTTTTTCTTCTTTTCCGATTTCAATCAGGTTAACAATCGGCAGTCCTTTAGACTGGCGTGACAGTTCAGGTATTTCGTAACCTTTCAGACGGTATACGCGCCCTGTGTTTGTAAAGAACAGAATGTAATCGTGCGTGCTCATCGTCACAATCTGGCTGACAAAGTCGTCATCGATTGTGTTCATACCTTGAATTCCGCGTCCGCCGCGGTGTTGTGCACGGTATGTCGATGCCGGCAGGCGTTTGATGTAGTTGTTATGGCTTAAAGTCACAACGATCTGTTCTCTCGGAATGAGGTCTTCGTCTTCGATATCAGAAATGCTGCCGAGCGTAATTTCAGTTCGGCGGTCGTCTCCAAATCGTTCACGGATATCGATTAGTTCTTCTTTGATGACTTCAAGCAGTTTAGCATCATCGTTTAGAATACTCTTCAGATATTCGATGTTTTTCAGAATCTCATCATATTCAGCTTGGATTTTACCGCGTTCCAGTCCTGTTAAACGGCGCAGTCTCATATCGAGAATGGCTTGAGCCTGGCGTTCAGACAAGTCAAACTCGCTCATCAGGCTGTTTTTCGCTTCTTCATCCGTATCAGATGCGCGGATTGTTTTAATGATTTCATCGATATGATCGAGTGCAATCAGCAATCCTTCTAAAATGTGCGCGCGGTCTTCAGCACGTTTTAATTCATACTTCGTCCGGCGGGTCACAACGACTTTCTGGTGTTCTAAATAATGATAAAGCACTTCTTTTAAGCCGAGTACTTTCGGCTCACCGTTAACAAGCGCCAGCATATTCACACCAAATGATGTCTGCAGCGGCGTTTGTTTATATAAGTTATTCAGAATGACATTGGCATTTTTATCCTTGCGGATTTCCACAATGATTCTGACGCCTTCTTTTAAGCTTGTTTCATCGCGTAAATCTGTAATACCTTCGATTTTTTTATCGCGTACTAATTCCGCAATTTTCTCAACGAGACGCGCTTTATTAACCTGGTAAGGAATTTCTGAAATAACAATACGTTCCTTGCCGCTCTTCATGATTTCAACTTCACAGCGGGCACGCATAATGACAGAACCGTGTCCTGTTTCATAAGCGCGTTTAATACCGCTCTTGCCGATAATTAAACCGGCAGTCGGGAAGTCCGGTCCGGTAACGTGTTCCATCAAATCTGATGTCGTCACATTTGGATTGTCCGCAAGTTCCAGTACCGCATTGATCACTTCGGTCAGGTTGTGCGGCGGTATATTTGTTGCCATACCCACTGCTATCCCGCTCGTACCGTTGACGAGAAGGTTAGGGAAGCGTGCCGGCAGCACTGAAGGTTCTCTTTCGTTCTCGTCGTAGTTCGGCTGGAAATCGACCGTATCTTTATTAATATCGCGCATCAGTTCCATCGAAATTTTGCTCATTTTAGCTTCTGTATAACGCATCGCTGCGGCACCGTCGCCATCCATGGAACCAAAGTTCCCCTGGCCGTGCACTAGCGGGTAGCGGTAACTGAAGTCCTGAGCCATACGCACCATTGCGTCATATATCGAGGAGTCCCCGTGGGGGTGATATTTACCCATAACGTCCCCGACGATACGCGCTGATTTTTTAAATGGTTTGTCAGAAGTCATCCCGTTATCGTGCATACCGTATAAAATTCTGCGGTGAACGGGTTTCATTCCATCTCTGACGTCAGGCAATGCACGAGATACGATAACACTCATGGCATAGCTTAAAAACGAGCTGCGCATCGTTTTCGTAATATTTATTTTCTGAAATTGTTCATCATGGTCCGCCATAAATTAAATCTCCTTTTTAAACGTCGAGATTCTCAACGTATCTCGCATTTTCTTCGATAAAGTTACGTCTGTGCTCTACGACATCACCCATCAGCATTTCAAAGGTCTGATCCGCTTCAATCGCATCATCCAGCTGAACCTGCAGCAGATTTCTGTGTTCCGGATCCATCGTCGTTTCCCAAAGCTGATCCGCATTCATCTCACCGAGACCCTTATATCTCGACATTGAAATTTTCGGTGTTTCAGGCAAGGTGCTCCGAAGCACATCAAGTGCTTCATCATCGTAGACGTAATGTTTTTTCTTACCCTGCTCAATTTTATAAAGCGGCGGCTGGGCGACATATACATAGCCGTGTTCGATTAACGGTCTCATAAAGCGGTAGAAGAACGTTAACAGCAAGGTTCTGATATGTGCACCGTCGACATCCGCATCGGTCATAATCACAATTTTGTGGTAGCGTGCTTTTGTAATATCGAACTCTTCGCCGATACCGCTGCCGAGTGCTGTAACCATAGAACGGATCTCGTTGTTGCCGAGAATCCGGTCGAGGCGCGCTTTTTCAACGTTCAGAATTTTACCTCTTAAGGGTAAAATTGCTTGTATTTTAGAGTTGCGTCCTGATTTTGCCGAACCGCCGGCAGAGTCACCCTCAACGATAAAGAGTTCACTCTTCGCTGGATCTTTACTCGAGCAGTCCGCAAGTTTACCAGGCAGACTCGATACTTCGAGTGCAGATTTGCGGCGTGTCATTTCACGTGCTTTTTTAGCAGCAACGCGGGCGTGCTGAGCTGTGATCCCTTTATCCACAATGACTCGAGCCGTTTGAGGGTTCTCCATTAAGAATCTTTCAAAACCGGCAGAGAAGAGCTGGTCCGTAATTGTACGAGCTTCGGAGTTACCGAGTTTCGTCTTCGTCTGGCCTTCGAACTGAGGATCTGTGTGTTTGATTGAGACGATAGCGGTCAAACCTTCCCTGACGTCTTCACCGGATAAACGTTCTTCCGTCGATTTAATCAGATTCTGTTTGGTCGCATAATTATTAATCACTTTTGTCAGTGCACGTTTAAAGCCGTCTTCGTGCGTGCCGCCTTCATGTGTATAAATATTATTAGCATAAGTTAAGAGAGTCGATGTATAACCGAGATTGTACTGCATGGCAATTTCAACTTCGATGTCATCTTTAGCTTCGTCCATATAAATAATTTCTTCATGCAGGGCTTCTTTTGTTTTATTTAACTCCGCAATGTAAGACTTAATTCCGCCTTCATAGTGGTATTTAAATTCAACAGTTTCCTCGCCGCGTTCATCGATTAAATTAATCTCGAGTCCTTTATTTAAGAAAGCGAGTTCTTTAATCCGTTTTTGCAGAATCTCAACTTCATAAACAGTCGTTTCTGTAAAAATCTCGCTGTCTGCTTTAAAGCGGATAACAGTTCCTGTTTTATCCGTATCATCGATTACTTTTAAGTCTGCATCAGGCACACCGCGTGTATAGCTTTGATAATGTACTTTTCCGTCTTTGTGGACGTACACTTCAAGCGTTGAACTCAGTGCGTTAACCACTGATGAACCCACACCGTGCAGACCGCCTGATACTTTATAGCTGCCGCCGTCAAATTTACCGCCGGCATGCAGCACAGTTAGAATAACTTCAACTGCCGGACGTCCCATCTTCTCTTGAATATCGACTGGAATACCGCGGCCGTTATCCGTTACTTTAATCCAGTTGTCTTCTTCTATAGTCACGTTAATCTCAGAAGCATATCCTGCCAGTGCTTCGTCAATACTGTTATCGATAATTTCCCACACGAGATGGTGCAGTCCGCGTGATGATGTTGAACCGATGTACATTCCCGGTCTTTTTCTGACCGCTTCCAGACCTTCTAATACCTGTATCTGGCTCGCGCCGTATTGATCCATATTTTGTTCAGCCATGTTTTCACCTTCCGTTATTCATCGATTTTGATTTTGCCGTTTTCTATTTCAAACAGCTGCATATCATCCATAATCCGGTGGTTGATATCGCTGATTGACGTCGTCGTAACGAATGTCTGTACACGATTTCTGATAGATGTTAGTAAATGTGCCTGTCTGACTTCATCGAGTTCGCTGAGAACATCGTCCAGAAGAAGTACTGGATATTCACCGACTTCTTCATGAATTAATTCGAGTTCCGCAAGTTTTACCGACAGTGCAGTCGAGCGCTGCTGGCCTTGGGAACCGTATGTTTGAACGTCAAAATCATTAATCGTAAAACCGATATCATCCCGATGCGGCCCGACTAGTGACGTGCCGCGTTCGATTTCTTTACTTAAGTTTTCTGCTAATAGAGCGGTGATCTCTTCTTTCAATGCTTTCGGTTCACTGCTCTGATATTTAATATTAGGCTTGTAAATGACTTTCAGCGTTTCCCTGCCATTTGAAATATCTCCATGAATTTTAGACGCGTGACGCTCAATTGCTGAGATAAACTGTTCGCGTTTTAAAATAATTAAACTTGCATGCTCTGCAAGCTGTTCGTTTAGAACTTCGATCATAATTGAATCGACATTTCTGGATTTTAAATACTGATTTTTCTGGGCAAGGACTTTGTTGTAGCTGGACAGCTGGTTCAAATATATTTTTGATATTTGACCGCACTCCATATTGATAAATTTCCGTCTGACCTGAGGAGAACCTTTAACGATATTCAAATCTTCAGGTGCAAAAAGTACGGTATTTAAATGACCGATATACTGAGACAGCTTTGCCGACTCGAGATGGTTCACTTTAGCCCGCTTGCCGCTTTTTGACACGCTGATCGACAGCGGCAGCGTACTATTTTGAGTCGTGATAGAGCCGTTAATATAAGCCTCTTCACTGTCGAATTGAATCAGTTCCTTATCTTTAGAAGTCCTGTGACTTTTAGCCAGAGATAAAAAGTATATTGCCTCGAGCAGGTTGGTTTTACCTTGAGCATTATGCCCGATAAAAATATTCAGTTTAGGATGAAATGATAAAGATAATGAATCGTAATTCCTAAAATTAGTCAGTTTAATATCGTTAAGTATCATTGCACCGGAATCTTAAATTTATATTCGCCGACATCTTTAATGATCAGCTCATCACCGTCGTACAGTTTTTTGCCGCGGCGGTTTTCGGCTTCACCGTTTAAGAACACTTCATGTTCGCTTAAGAACCATTTCGCTTCGCCGCCGGTGCCGATAATATTTTTATATTTTAAAAATTTACCGAGTGTTATCATGCCATCCAAATGAATCGTTTCCATAGACATAACCTCCTATTACATACTCATTCATTATACTACATTTTTCATATATTTTCATTATTTAAGGGCAAATAAAGCGATTAGAGCGATTTATGGGTAAAAAGGCTTTTACCTACCGATAAACAAAAAAAGAGACCAGAGGCCCGTTTTTTATCAAAAAAAGGCATGGTCTCAAATATTAGTTTGAAGTTTAATATGTTCTGATCGGTAAAATCAGCTGAACGACTTCTGAAGACTCGCTCGGTGTAATAGTGAATGGTCTCATCGTACCGAAGAATTCGATAGTCACTTCTTCATCCTGGATCGCACGGAGCGCTTCCATCATGTATTTTGAGTTGAATGAAATCTTAATTCCTTCACCTTCAACAGCTGATGCATTAATGTCTTCGTTTACTGTTCCGACTTCCGGAGAGTTCGATGTCAATTCGACTTTGCTGTTTTCCACAGTCATGCGGATTACATTGTTGCCGCCTTCACGTGCCAGCAGTGACACACGGTCGATTGCATGGTAGAACTCTGAATTGTTTACACTCACTTTAGTTTCGTAGTTTTCAGGGAACAAACGGGATGTATCCGGATAATTTCCTTCAAGCAGACGGGAGATAAAGCGCATATTGCCGTAAGTAAAGAGCACCTGGTTTTGAGACAGGTTAATTTCAACATCTTCTTCAGAATCCGTTAAAATCTTGCTGAGTTCGGATAGTGATTTACCTGGAATAATTGCATTTGAAAGATCAGTATTGAATGATTTATCCAATAATTTTCTTAAAGCCAGACGGTGAGAGTCTGTTGCTGTAAATGAAATATTGTCTTCGTTAAAATTCCAGTTTACACCTGTTAACACCGGACGGGTTTCAGATAGTGATACTGCAAAGTTTGTCTGGTTAATAATCGTTTTTAAAACAGCAGATGACAGTACCAGGCTGTCTGCATTATTAACTTCAGGCAGCAGCGGATACTGATTAGAATCATTACCGCTTAAGTTAAATTCTGATTTTCCTGCGGTGATTTTAGTCTGGAAGTTATCAGCTGTTTCTAAATCTACAAAATCACCGGAAAGTTTTTTAATAATATCGACGAAGAAACGGCCAGTTAAAACGACTGATCCAGGTTCTTCAATTTCGAGAATTTCTTCGTTATCAATTTCAGTTGGAATTGTAATTTCAATAGATATTTCTGAGTCGCTGCCAGTAAGTACCATTTGATCATCTGAGACATCGATTTTTATCCCGCTTAAAATTGGTAAAGTTGTTCTTGGTGAAATAGCTTTTAAACAATGATTTAACTGTTCGATAAAATATTGTCTTTTAATACTGATTTTCATAAGTACGTACTCCTTATTAATAGATATATAGTATATAAAATAATAGTAATAATAGTAGGTCCTGTGGATATGTGGAAAACTGGGCTGAAGCCATACTCATAAAGTTATCCACATGTGCACAAAGTGTTGACTACAGTGTAACATTTATCCACAGTATTCACATTATTTTTTAATTCAGCTTTTTCTCGATTTCCTTCAGTTCATCTCTGAACAATTCGTCTTCCGACACGAGTTTTGATATTTTCTCGTGTGCGTGAATCACTGTAGTGTGATCCCGGCCGCCGAATACTTCACCGATCTTAGGCAGCGAGTTATCCGTCAGCTCACGCGACAAGTACATTGCAACGTGTCTCGGAAAGGCGATGGATTTCGTCCGCTTCTTAGATGCGAGTTCATCGATATGAATACCGTAATATTCGCTGACAGCTTCTTGAATATCCTGAATCGTCATGCGTTTTGATTTCGTCGCTACGACTAAGTCTTTTAAGGCTTCGGAGACCACTTCCGGTGTCATCGGCTGGTTGGAAATTTTGGCATAGGCGGCAACGCGCGTTAATGCACCTTCCAGTTCACGAATATTGGTGTGAATGTGGTTCGCAATATAGATCATTGCTTCGTTTGGAATCTCTACATTTTCTTCTTCGCATTTTTTACGCAGTATCGCAATTCTTGTTTCTAAATCGGGCGGTGTAACGTCCGTCATTAGACCCCATTCAAAACGCGAGCGCAGGCGGTCTTCGAGCGTTGGAATTTCTTTTGGTGTCCGGTCGCTCGAGATAACGATCTGCTTGCCGTTTTCATGCAGGGAGTTGAAAGTATGGAAGAATTCTTCCTGGGTCGACTCTTTACCGGCAAGAAATTGAATATCATCAATTAACAGTACATCGACATTGCGGTACTTGTTACGGAACTGTTCTGTTTTGTTATCTCGAATTGAGTTGATAAATTCATTAGTAAATTTTTCACTCGATAAATAAACGACTTTAGCGTTCGGACGGTGTTCAAGCACGTAGTTGCCAATCGCATGCATCAAGTGGGTTTTGCCGAGCCCGACGCCGCCGTATATAAAGAGCGGGTTATAGGCTTTGGCCGGAGCTTCTGCAACAGCGAGTGAAGCGGCATGAGAGAAGCGGTTGCCGTTGCCGATAACGAACGTATCAAATGTATGCTGTTCATTTAGAGCATGTTTCACTGGTATATTCATTTGAACATTATCGGATTTTTCAGCTGACTTTTCCTCGGCAGCATGAGTCTCGTCCAGCTGTTCGCCTTCAAAGACGATTTTAACTGAGACATTTTCGCCGATCGCACTGTAGATGCTCGTTTCAATTAAAGTTAAATATTTTTCGGATAACCAGCCTTTTTGGAATTCATTATCCGCTTTTACGACAGCACTGCTGCTGTTTAAATCGATCAGTTTTGTATCTTTGAACCAGGTTTGAAAACTGACGGTGGGAATGTTTTCACTGATATTTTCCAGCACATTTTCCCAAATACTATTTAAACTGCTCATAAAATATTCCTTTCTTATTCACAAATAACAGCCTGTGGATAACTGATTTGCACAGGTGTAGAAAATTTACCCACAGGTTATGCACATTTTGTGGATAACTATAATCTATTCCTGACTTATCCACAACGATATGCCTTGAATTATAACTAATTTTATCTTGTATATCAATAGTTTTAAGAGTTATGCACAGAATTAACAGTTTTCCACAAAATCTTTGTCTACAGCATGTGAAACTGTGGGAAAACCGATTTTTAAGCTGTTGATAACTCATCTGCCTCTTAAAGTTATCCACATTTTATTATGAATCCATGAATCATTCATAGAAGGAATCTTAAATAAAAAGTTGAAAAGACTGCGTGTTTTTGGTATTCTTTAGTAGTTGCAATTCTAAGAGAAGATAAAAGACAGAGATATATATTTAAACGGAGGTGTAATTAATGGTAAAACGTACCTATCAGCCAAATAAACGTAAACGTGCAAAAGTACACGGTTTCCGTGAGAGAATGAGTACTAAAAACGGCCGCAAAGTGCTTGCCCGTCGTAGAAGAAAAGGAAGAAAAGTTCTTTCTGCATAACACTTAGATCATCTGACGAAGATGATCTTTTTTTTTGCGCCAATGTCGGATGTTTTATAAAACAGGTGCTTTTTAGTATAATAATTAATCATAGATATGAAAGAGCGTAATAATGATGAAAAAGCGATATAGAATTAAAAAAGAAAAAGATTTTAAACTCATTTTTAAACGAGGTAAATCGTTTGCCAACAGGCAGTTTGTTGTCTATTTGAAAGACAATGCTGAAGTCCCTCACTTGAGACTTGGCATCAGCGTATCTAAACGTCTCGGCAATGCGGTAAAAAGAAATCAGATCAAACGGCGCATCCGCGCTTTTTATCAGCTTCATAAAACAGAATTGAAACCGCGCGAGTATGTGGTTATCGCAAGAAATCCCGTCAAAGATATGGACTATCATGAGATGGAGAAATCATTATTGCATGTCTTAAGAATCGCAAAATGTATTAAATAATACGGAGGTAGTATTATGTACAGAATTTATACTGAAAAGACAGTAGATGATGCAGTTGCCAAAGGTTTGAATGAGCTTGGTGTCACAGAAGATGATATTAAGATTGAAGTGACTGACAGCGGCAGCAGCGGTTTTTTAGGATTCGGCAAACGCGATGCAGAAGTGAAATTGACGGTGATCAACCCCGAACTGAAAACGTATGGTTCTATCGAAGCATTAATAGAAGAGAAGAATCAGGCAGCAAGTCCGAAAACAGCGACAGAGGATATAACAAGTGAAACTGAAGAAGCTGTTCAGCCTGAAATTCCTGAGGAAGACGTTCCTGAAGAAGAAAGTGTCGAAATATCTGTTGATGAAGTGCGTACTGACGACGAAGAAATGATTAACGAATCGCCGATCAACAGTGCAGCTGAAGAAACGGCACAGTATGTTTCCAGAATCGTGCATGAAATGAATATTCCGAATGAGACAGTGACCAGCATTAAAGATAATCAGGTGACAATTGAATTTCATGCAGAACTTGCAGCGAAAATTATCGGCAAACGCGGACAGACTTTGAATGCGCTGCAAGAGCTGGCGCAAAATTATTTTAATACGATATATAAGAGCTATGGCTCAGTATTTTTAGATGTGGAAGATTACCGTGCGAAACGCCGGGAAACACTGGAGAATCTTGCAGTTAACATGTCGAAAAAAGCATTGCGGACCGAAGAACCGGTAAAAATGGAGCCGATGCCGTCGTTTGAACGTAAAATCATGCATCATGTGCTCAGCAGAATGAAGGATATAGAAACGTATTCCGAAGGACGGGAACCGAATCGCCGCGTTGTGATTATTAAGAAATAAAGGAGTTTTTAAAATGCAATTTGAAACGATATCAAGCATCTCCACACCGGTTGGTGAAGGAGCGATTGCAATCGTTCGTTTATCAGGTGAAGATGCGATTGAAATTGCAGACCGTCTGTATAAAGGAGCGAAAAAGTTAGCTGAAACAGATTCGCACACCATTAATTACGGACACATTGTCGATCCGAAGTCAGGTGAAACGGTGGAAGAAGTGATGGTGGCTTTAATGCGTGCACCGAAGACCTACACGAGAGAAGATATTGTAGAGATTAATTGCCACGGCGGTATTCATACAGTCAACCGTGTGCTGCAGCTGACATTAAACAACGGTGCCAGAATGGCAGAACCCGGTGAATTTACGAAACGCGCCTTTTTAAATGGACGGGTGGACTTGTCACAGGCTGAAGCGGTGATGGATTTTATCCGTGCGAAAACAAACGAAGCATCAAAAGTTGCCAACCAGCAAGTGCAGGGGCGCTTAAAAACATATATTGAATCATTGCGTCAGAGTATTTTAAATATACTGGCTCAAGTCGAAGTGAATATCGATTATCCGGAATACGATGACGTCGAAGAAGCGACGACAGCTTTACTGCTGACAGAGGCTAAATCAGTCCTTCAGGATATTGAGGCATTATTAAAATCAAGTACTGAAGGCCGTATTTTACGCGAAGGTCTGAGCACGGTCATCGTCGGTAAGCCGAACGTCGGCAAAAGTTCGCTGTTAAATTATCTGATTCAGGATAATAAGGCGATTGTCACTGATGTTGCCGGTACTACGCGCGACATTTTAGAAGAATATGTCAACGTCAACGGCATCCCGTTAAAACTTGTCGATACGGCAGGGATCAGAGAAACGGATGATATCGTAGAAAAAATCGGTGTAGAACGTTCAAGAGAGGCGCTGAAAGGTGCAGAACTGATTTTATATGTGATGAACAACAATGATGAATTAACACCTGAAGATATAGAGCTGTTAAACTCAGCAGATGATAAAAAAGTAATCGGTATTGTGAATAAGCTCGATCTTGATAATAAACTGGATATTAAATATCTGGAAGAGCATTTTAAAATACCGTTGATTAAAACGTCCATTATTAATGACCAGGGTGTCGATGCACTCGAAAATGAAATTCAAAAAATGTTTTTCGACGGCAGCCTGTCATCGACGGATTCGACTTATGTATCGAATAACCGTCATATCAATTTACTCGAGCAGGCAAAAACATCTATCGAAGATGCCATTTCTTCAGCGGAAATGGATGTCCCGGTAGATATTGTCCAAATTGATCTCATTAAAACTTGGGAGCTGCTCGGTGAAGTTATCGGTGAAGATGTATCGGAACAATTAATAGATAAACTCTTTAGTCAATTCTGTCTAGGGAAGTAAATACAGGAGGTTAAATAATGACCGGCAATATTAAATATGATGTCATCGTTATCGGCGCAGGTCACGCTGGTGTCGAAGCGGGACTTGCAGCGAGCCGCAAAGGATTAAAAACGCTAATGCTGACAATCAATCTGGATAACATTGCATTTATGCCGTGTAATCCTTCTGTCGGAGGACCGGCAAAAGGAATCGTCGTACGTGAAATAGATGCACTCGGCGGCCAAATGGCAAAAGTGATAGACAAAACTCACATCCAGATGCGGATGCTTAACACAGGTAAAGGACCAGCAGTCCGTGCACTGCGTGCACAGGCAGATAAAGTGCTTTACCAGCAGGAAATGAAATCAGTACTTGAAGATGAACCGAATTTAGATATTCTTCAGGGGCTGGTTGACGAAATTATTATTGAAGACGATGTCGTTCGCGGTGTTAAAACGAATATCGGTTCTGTCTACGATGCGGATGCTGTCATTATTACGACAGGGACATTTTTACGCGGAGAAATTATTCTCGGCGATCTTAAATATTCAAGTGGACCGAATCATCAGATTCCATCGCTTGCACTGGCAGATCAGCTGAAGGATTTAGGCTTTGAAATTATCCGTTTCAAAACTGGAACACCGCCGCGCGTCAATGCAGATTCTATCGATTATACGAAAACTGAAATTCAGCCCGGCGACGATGTTCCTCGCGCTTTCAGCTTCGATACGACAGAATTTATTATGGACCAGCTGCCATGCTGGCTGACTTATACGTCGCAGGATACACACGAAATTATTACGGCAAATCTTCATTTATCAGCGATGTATTCAGGTGTCGTCCAAGGTACGGGTCCGAGATATTGTCCATCAATTGAAGACAAAATCGTTCGTTTTAACGATAAACCCCGCCACCAGATTTTCTTAGAGCCGGAAGGCCGCAATACAAAAGAAGTCTATGTGCAGGGGCTATCGACAAGTATGCCGGAAAACGTACAGCGTGAAATGGTAACGAGCATACCCGGACTTGAAAATGCACGCATGATGCGTGCAGGCTATGCCATCGAGTACGATGCACTGGTACCGACTCAGCTGTGGCCGACACTGGAAACTAAAAAAATTAAAAATCTTTACACTGCTGGACAAATTAACGGTACGAGCGGTTATGAAGAAGCGGCAGGACAAGGGTTAATCGCAGGCATTAACGCTGCGAATAATTTACTTGGTGAAGAAGAACTGATTCTAAGCCGTACAGATGCTTATATAGGTGTTTTAATCGATGATCTGGTGACTAAAGGTACAAATGAACCTTACCGTCTCTTAACGTCCCGTGCGGAACACAGATTGCTGCTCCGTCACGATAATGCAGATCTTCGTCTGACTGAAATCGGCCATGAGCAGAAACTGATCAGCGATGAGCGTTTTGAACGATTCAACCAGAAAAAAGCAAATATTGAAGCGGAACTGGACCGCCTGAACACAGTACGTATTAAACCGAATGAACATACTCAAAAAATCGTTGCAGAACGCGGCGGTACAGCCTTAAAAGACGGTATACTGGCAGCTGATCTGCTGAGACGTCCAGAAATGGATTATACCTCTATTATGGAAATTCTCGGCGAAGAGATTACGCTGAAGCAGGATGAGTATGAGCAGGCTGAAGTTCAAATTAAATACGATGGTTATATTAAAAAATCATTACAGCAAGTCGATAAGATGAAGCGTATGGAAGATAAGAAAATTCCTGAAAACATCGATTACGATGCAGTGAATTCTATCGCGACAGAAGCGCGCATGAAACTAAAAGAAGTGAAGCCGCTGAACATCGCACAGGCATCCCGTATTTCCGGAGTAAATCCTGCGGATATTTCCATTCTCTTAGTCTATATCGAACAAGGTAGTGTGAAAAGGGTAGGATCATGAACGAAACAGAATTTATAAATGCACTGAAAGAAAAAGGAATTGAGCTGACTGTTGATCAGATTGGACAATTCAAACTTTATTACACTAAGCTTGTCGAGTGGAATGAAAAAATTAACCTGACTGCAGTAACCGAACTCGAAGAAGTGTATTTGAAACACTTTTACGACTCGATTACACCGCTGTTCTATGCTGACATTGAAGAGAATGCAAGTCTCTGCGATGTCGGTGCAGGTGCAGGATTTCCGAGTATTCCAATGAAAATTATCCGTCCGGATTTAAAAATTACAATCGTTGATTCACTGAATAAACGTATTAACTTTTTAAATGAATTAACGGCTGTGCTTGGATTAACTAAAATTCATCTGGTACACGACAGAGCAGAGACGTTTGGCCAGCATCAGGCGAGACATATGTTTGATGTCGTCACAGCACGTGCCGTTGCCCAGCTGAATGTCTTATCGGAACTGTGCTTGCCGCTCGTTCGTACAGGGGGACAGTTTATCGTTATGAAAGGTAAAAAAGCACAGGAAGAGCTCGATGAAAGTAAATTTGCTCTCGAGCTGCTTGGCGGAAAACTGTCAGAAGTTCATAAGCTGTCATTGCCGCAGGAAGACAGTGACCGTTATATTATGATGATCGATAAAATACGTAAGACACCTAAGAAGTATCCGCGTAAACCGGGTACGCCTAACAAATCCCCATTAAAATAAAAGGGTGGTGGAATGTGTGAAAAAGCCATTTTCAAAATTATTTAATCTAATAGATAAAAGTGAAACGCGTTCTGATGACGACTCTTTAGTCACTGTACCCGTAGAGCACATCGTGCCGAACCAGTATCAGCCGCGGACAGTATTTAATCATCAGCGTATTGAGGAACTCGCACATTCCATCAAAGCGCACGGACTGCTGCAGCCGATTACACTGCGTCCGATTGAAGAAGGCATGTATGAAATTATTGCCGGTGAGCGCAGATTCAGAGCGTTGAAACATTTAGGATATGAAGATACCCAGGCCATTGTTAAATATTTAACCGATCAGGAGTCTGCAGCCATTGCACTGATCGAAAATATACAGCGGGAGAATTTATCCAGTATCGAAGAGGCAAGAGCGTACAAGCAGCTGCTGCAGATGGATGATATTACGCAAAAAAATCTTGCTGAAAGCATCGGGAAAAGCCAATCGTTTATCGCTAATAAATTAAGGCTTTTAAAATTATCTAACGACGTTATAACGGCGCTCGAAAACGATGATATTACTGAAAGACACGCGCGGGCACTGCTTATACTGGATAACGATACCCAATGCGACGTGCTGAAAAATATCGTTAAGGATAACTTGACCGTTAAAGAGACTGAGCTCGCTGTAAAGAACCGGCAGAAGGTTCGGATGGAGCAGATTAATTTTAATGACGATGTGACCTTCATGCTGAATGACTTTGAGCGGGATCTTAAAAAACTTCGGGACAAAGGCATAGAAGTAAAAATGGAATCATCGGAAACCGATGATATGCACGAAGTAACGATACGTATATATAAATAGTGCCCGTACTTTTGTACGGGTGCTTTTTTAACTTACAAACAGTACGCTTCTTGTTATAATTGAACTGTATTTTAACTATGCAAAGTCGGTGAAGCGCGGTGGAAATTGTAGAACTGCCAATTAAAGAAATACGCAAAAACCCATATCAGCCGAGGCAGACTTTCGATGAGGATAAACTGGAAGATTTAAAACACAGTATTCTAACTCACGGTGTTATGCAGCCGATTACTGTCAGAAAGGCAGTTAAAGGCTACACACTGGTCGCTGGTGAACGGAGACTGAGGGCGAGCAAGAAAGCAGGGCTCGCTGCAATTCCTGCCATCATTACCGATATGTCTGATAAGGAAATGATGGAGCTTGCGATTATAGAAAATCTGCAGCGTGAAGATTTAAGTGCGCTGGAGGAAGCGGAGAGTTATAAACAGCTGATGAATACAGCGGGTCTGACTCAGGATGGGCTGTCTCAGCGTCTCGGTAAATCAAGATCGTATATTGCTAATATGCTCCGTCTGTTAAACTTGCCGGCAGCTGTTAAATCTGCAATGAATCAGGACAAGTTGAGCAGTGCGCATGGGCGGACACTATTATCCTTAAGAGATCCTGTACTGATGGAGCAGGTGGCCAGTGAGGCGATTGCTAAACATATGAGTGTGCGGGCGCTTGAAGCCTATGTGAAGACTTTCGATAAGAAGAAAAAAATTAGAAAAACGAGTAAAAAGCTTAAATTTTTACAGGGCTACGAAAATCAGCTGAAAGAACATTACGGTACAAATGTAGAAATAAAAAAAGTGAAAAATAAAGGATTGATACAGCTGGAGTTTACATCGGAAGAAGAATTCAAAAGAATTTTGGCGATGCTTCAGAAAAAATAAAGAAAGAGGCTTGGATGTATGAAGTTTTTAACTCTATTTAACACAGCAAATACAGAAGAACCGCTTGACCTGACATTTTTCGAGGAGATCTATCAGGAACTGACTTCTCCTGAGCTATGGATCAATATCGGGACGAGCGTCCTTGTATCAGTTATTCTGTTAATCGCAGGTTATATTCTGACAAAAATAGCCAACCGCTTAATAGATAATTTCTTTAAATATAAATCAAAATCCCGTCTGAAAGGTTCGGATAAACGTAATCAGACGCTGATTAATGTACTGCAGAACGGGGTCACGATATTTATCTGGTTCTTCGTTGTCGTGGCAGTGCTTGAATCATTCAATATTCCGGTTGCTACACTGTTAGCCGGGGCCGGTGTTGTCGGTCTGGCTATAGGTTTTGGTGCACAGAGCTTAGTGAAAGATATGATCACCGGATTCTTTATCATCTTGGAAAATCAATTTGATAAAGGTGATTTTGTCAGAGTCAATACATCGGGGACTACTGTTGCAGAAGGTGAAATGTTATCATTAGGATTGCGTTCATCACGCATTCAGGGTTACGAAGGCGAATTGTACATGATTCCAAACGGTACGATTAACGAAGTGGTTAACTTTTCACGTTATAATTCAATCGCATTTTTAGATATGAATTTCTCTATTCAGGAAGATCTGGATCAAGTGGAATCAACGATCGATAAGTATTTTGAAAATCATTGGCGTGAAGAAGAAGTGCTGGTAGAGCAGCCGGCAATACTCGGTGTTCAGGATATCCAGCAGGGTGAAGCGACGATCCGCATTATGCTGACCGCTCAGCCGATGGAACACTTCGGTGCAGCCAGAAGAACGCGTAAACGCTTGAAACAGTACTTAGAATCTCAAGGTGTATTTGTATCTGTACCAACGATGGATATTAGTGATTTCGATCAAACAGATGCCGAGGTGTAAGTGATGACGGAAAAGAGATATGATTTAAATAACATTGTTGAAATGAAAAAACCGCACCCCTGCGGAACGAACAATTTTCAAATTGTCCGGATGGGTGCGGATATAAAAATCAGATGTACGAATTGCGACCGGACGATAATGATGCCGCGCCGCGACTTTGATAAACGTCTCAAAAAAGTAATTTTAAACTAAAGGAGCAACTAAAATGTCTTTAACTGCAGGAATAGTCGGTTTGCCGAACGTCGGTAAATCAACACTTTTTAACGCAATAACAAAAGCGGGTGCACTTGCTGCCAACTACCCTTTCGCAACAATCGATCCAAACGTCGGAATCGTAGAAGTGCCGGATGAGAGATTAAATATCCTGACACAAATGGTCGAACCGAAAAAAACTGTGCCGACAGCATTTGAATTTACGGATATTGCAGGAATTGTAAAGGGTGCATCTAAAGGCGAGGGACTCGGTAACAAATTCCTGGCAAACATCCGTGAAGTGGATGCAATCTGTCAGGTTGTCCGTGCATTCAATGACGAGAATGTCACTCACGTTTCAGGTAAAGTCGATCCCCTTGATGACATTGAAGTCATCAATATGGAATTAATTTTTGCCGATCTTGAAAGTGTCGACAAGCGTTTGCCGAAAGTAGAAAAAATGGCGAAACAAAAAGATAAAGATGCCATGGCTGAAGCGAAAATTTTAACGAAAATCAAAGAAGGTTTGGAAGCTGGAAAACCTGTGCGTTCACTCGATTTTTCAGAAGAAGAAATTAAATCGGTCAAACACTTCCACCTGCTGACTCAAAAACCGGCCTTATATGTGGCGAACGTTTCCGAGGATGACTTATCATCACTAGAAGACAACGCGCATTTAGCAGCAATTAAAAAATATGCTGAAGAAGAAGGATCTGAAGTTATCGTTATTTCTGCAAAAGTTGAAGAAGAAATCGCAGTGCTAGATGACGATGAAAAAGAAATGTTCTTAGAGGAACTGGGCTTGGAAGAATCCGGCCTCGACAAACTTGTCAGAGCATCTTACGATTTGCTCGGTCTGGCGACTTACTTCACTGCAGGTGTGCAGGAAGTCAGAGCATGGACATTTAAAAAAGGGATGACTGCTCCGGAATGTGCGGGAATTATTCATACCGACTTCCAAAAAGGATTTATCCGTGCGGAAACAGTCGGCTACGACGATCTCGTCGAAGCCGGCAGTGAAGCGAAAGCAAAAGAAGCAGGGAAAGTCCGTCTGGAAGGTAAAGAATACATTATGAAAGACGGCGACGTTGTTCACTTCAGATTTAACGTATAAATACTAAATAATGCGGAATCCCTACTTCGGGATTTCGTATTTTTTTGACCTGCTTAAAAAATTTAAAAGTTAAATATCGCGAATCTATTGTAAAATGCCGTTTTTATTGCTATAATACCTGATTGTGAGTAATGAAAATTATTCCTTGCTGAAAGCGAGTGTTTTCGGCCGCAAAGACCATAAGGAGGTGCAGAAGATGAGATCATATGAAATTTTATATGTTATCCGTCCGGATATTGAAGAAGAAGCTAAATCAGCGTTAGTTAAACGTTTTGATGAAATTCTTACTAACAATGGTGCGGAAATCGTCGAATCTAAAGAGTGGGGTAAACGCCGTCTGGCTTACGAAATCGAAGATTTCAAAGATGGATACTACCAAATCATCAAGTTTAACGGTGACAGTGCCGCGTCTGATGAATTTGACCGCTTAGCGAAGATCAACAATGACATTATCCGTCATATCGTTGTTCGTGACGAACAAGCTGAAGAAAAAAAATAAGTTAAATATTGAGTGGAGTTGATTACATGCTAAACCGTGTAGTTTTAGTTGGTCGCTTAACAAGAGACCCTGAACTTAGAGTCAGTCAAAACAATGTTGCTGTCGCTACTTTTAACTTAGCTGTAAACCGTCCTTTCACTAGCCAGAATGGTGAGAGAGGCGCTGATTTTATCAACTGTGTCGTTTTCCGCAAACAGGCAGAAAACGTTAACCAGTACGTTAAAAAAGGCAGCTTAGTGGGTATTGATGGCAGAATTCAAACTCGTAACTACGAGAATAAAGACGGGCAAAGAGTATATGTAACTGAAGTTGTGTGTGAAAGCGTTCAGTTCTTAGAGCCTAAAGGCAGCGGTAATCAATCTCAAAGCAATAATGATTATAACTCTGCTGACTCTTATCAAAATGCGTACGGCGGCAACCAGTCAACTGGCCGCAGCCAGCAGCGTCAAGATAATAACGCAGAGGAAAATCCTTTTGCTAACTCTAAAGGTCCAGTAGACATCAGTGATGATGATCTACCATTCTAAATAAAATATAACAATCCAAACTTTGTTATCGTGTGTTTTATTAATGTGTGTGAAATGTGTGTGAAAACCTGAGATACTGTATCTCAGGTTTTTATTTTTAAAGAGAATCATAAATACATAAGCAATTTTTATCGTTTTTATAATTATATTTAGGTGTCGTTTTCGATTTATAGTGTTTATAATGAACTATATACAATTTTTTAAGTAGGAGCGAAATCGCAATGATTAGAAAAAATGTCCTTGGATGGGCACTTTTACTATCGCTGTGCGTGATTTTAGCAGCTTGTAGTAATAATGACGAATCCTCTGATAATGAATCTGAAACAGATGAAACCCGCGAAACTGAAACCAGTACAAAAGAAGAAGCTGAAGATGCTTCAGAAGAGGCAGATGATACTGTTGAAGAAGCGCAGGTGCCGGAGGAGGATGAAGTCGTCCACGTGACTGCCGAGCAGAGTCTCGAAGATGTCATGAATGAGCTCATCGTCCACTTTGAAGAAAATAACGAAGGTATTAAAATCGATGTTCAATATGGCCATACGACATCGCTGACTGAAGATTTAATTGAAGGCAACGACCAGGATATGGACATTTATTTTTCGAGCGATGATGATGGATATGACTCGCTGGTCGATGCGGGAATATTAAATCAGCTCGCGACGAAGTATTTGCTGATTAATGAATTGGTTCTTGTGACAGATGCTGACAATGACGATATTAGTACTTACAATGATATTTTCAGCAATGATGATACGTCACTGGCAATCGTAGATCCTGAAGAATCACTGTCCGGTACATATGCCGAAGAGCTGATTCAGGGTGAAGAAGATAAAAACCTGAATCCCGAGAGCATGCAGGCACTTGAAAATACCGACAGTGTCGTAGAAGAAATTACTCAGGGAGATTCAGATGCAGGTTTTCTGCTCCGTACAGATGTATCGGATAATGAAGATTTAAAAATTATTTCACGTGCACCGCGTTCAATATTGAGTCCTTTAGTATACGGACTGGGCTTGTCCCACAGTGTTGAAGACGGCAGCGCAGCACGCGCTTTCTACGATTTCTTACAGTCGGAAGAAGCACTTGAAATCTATACGAACCATGGCTACATTGTTTAATTGCTGTATCAGGCAGAACCTTTCTTATGAAAGGTTCTGCCTTTTTTCATTCATTTACTTTTATAAAAGATAAGACTAATATTAAATTAACATTGTTTGTGAAGGAGAAAATCAAATGAAAAACAGTTATAAGCTGAAAGCTGCTATGGTGATGATTCTTATACTAACTGCAGCAGGACTCAGCGCATGCAGCAGCGGGGAGACGTCAGAGACTGAAACAACGACAGTAACTGTTTCAGCAGCAGCAAGTCTGACTGATGCACTTCAGGAAGCCGCAGATGTGTTTCACGATGAACACCCCGAAATACAAATAGACTTTAACTTCAGCGGTTCTGGTGCGCTGCAGCAGCAGATCAGTCAGGGGGCACCGGCAGATATGTTCTTCTCTGCATCACAAAGCGACTTTGATGTCCTGGTTGAAAATGGGCAAATTGATACAGAACACTCGAAAGCACTGCTGATGAATGAACTGGTACTGGTGACACCACAAGACGATCAAACAGTAGACTCATTTGAAAATATTACTGAAGCAGACCAAATTGCTGTCGGGACACCGGAATCAGTCCCCGCAGGGAAATATGCGATGGAAACCTTTGAAACAATGGGCATCGCAGAAACACTGGATCCATTACTCGTTTATGCAGAAGATGTTCGTGCTGTTTTAACATACGCAGAACGCGGTGAAGTTAATGCAGGACTGGTGTACAGAACAGATGCCTTGACGAGTGATGCAGTTGAAGTGGCAGATACGGCACCGGAAGACGCTCACTCACCGATAGTGTATCCTGTCGGCCTGATAAACGAATCTGAAAATGCTGAAGCAGCAGAGGCATTTTATGAATTTCTGCAGACAGAAGACGCTTTAGCCATATTTGAAGAATATGGATTCACTGCTCAGTAATTACGGAATTACGACAGAGGAGTTTTTGACACCGGTTCTTCTGTCCTTAAGAGTAGCGGCGATTGCGCTAGTACTGTCGTTTATCTTCGGTACACTGGCTGCACAGTTTATGACGCAGAAACAATTTAAAGGAAAAGTTATTTTAGAAACTATCATCATGCTGCCGATCGTTTTGCCGCCGACAGTCGTAGGTTTTATTCTGATCGTTATATTTGGCAATAACAGCATTGTCGGCGAATTGATGGAATGGCTGTTCAGCAGTTCGATTATTTTTACTTGGTACGGGGCAGTGCTGGCGAGTACGGTCGTCGCATTTCCTTTAATGTACCAGGCGGCGAAAACTGGATTTTTAAGTATCGATAAAGATATCGAAGACGCAGCGAGAGTTGACGGGGCGAATAATTTTCAAGTATTCATGAAAATTACATTGCCGATGTCGGTAATACCATTAATGACAGGTGCCATTTTGAGCTTTGCCAGAGCGATCGGAGAATTCGGTGCCACTTTGATGATTGCCGGGAATATTCCGGGAAGGACGCAGACACTGCCGACAGCAATCTATGTCGCACTGCAATCTGGCAATATGACGCTGGCCTGGCTGTGGGTCGTGACAATCATCATTATCTCGTTTGTGATGCTGCTATTTGTACGGACAAAATCAGTGAAATAAATATCCCCTAAGGTTGAACTCCAGCGTTCAACTTTAGGGGTATTTCTATGTTGAGAGCGCATATTTTGATGAAAATCAGAGCAATTGAGCTTTGATGGACAGTTCATTCACAACGGGAAACCGCCATTGTCCTCCGCGAACTAAACTTAAACTGAACCCCTCACCAGCAGCTTTGCAAAGAACCATTTTTTATCAAACCACTATCTTTTTATGTAAGATAGTTGACGGGAGCTTTCACATCTAGTATATTTCATTACAAGATAGTCAAACTAACGGCTGTCTTATAAAAACACCAACTATCTTTCTATAACAGATAGTTAAGGCGGGAGGCCGGAAATGTCAGTCAGTGATCAGATTATGAAAGGACTGCTGGATGGTGCAATACTGGGGCTCATTTCTCAGGGAGAAACTTACGGTTACGAAATCACAAAAAAATTAGAAGACCATCAATTTCCGGATATCAGTGAAGGAAGTATTTATCCTGTGCTGCTCCGTCTGAATAAAAAAGGATACGTTAACACGAGAATGGTGAAGTCAGACAGCGGCGGACCGAAGCGAAAATATTATTTTATCAGTGAGGCCGGAAAAGAAGAATTGAAGATATTTAAAGATAAATGGGAAAAATTAAACTCAGGCATGAACAGCTTGGTCAGGGGTGAGTAAAATGTTAAGTGAAGAAGCGGAGAAATTTTTAACAGAATTTAGAATTGAGATGATGGCACACGGTAAAGATGATGAGGCGATCGATGATATGGAGGCAGAGCTTGAAGACCATTTAATTCAGGCTGAAAAAGACGGTAAGTCCGTAAAAGATATTACAGGCGGTTCAGTAAAAGAGTATATCAAAAATATTTCCGGGGAAATGCCTGCTGCAAATAATATTAAAAAGTATATTACTTTGTTTATCGTGTATCTTGCAGGGATCTTAACGGTGCCCACATTAATTTCAGGTACTTTTGAATGGACACTCAGCAATTTGTTATATTACGCGGCGATTATCGTACTCGGTCCATTTGCTTTATATGCAGGGTTTAAAAAGATTCTTGTAAATTATGCCAACTTTAAAACTGAAAAACTTGATATTAAAGGATACGCAGTCAGTTTTATTTTCAGCTTTTTATTTATGGGGGTATTAGTCGGTTCCCTATTTCTAGTTCGGCGTTATCCGCTTGTGACTTTCTTTGAACCAGCAAGTAACGTCAATATCACAATCGGTTTTATATTACTGGCAGTACTGGTTATTGGATCACTGCTAATGAAACAATGGTTCTATGCAGTACTCGCTTTCCTGTTAGCGGCTCCCGAAATTATCGCGAAAATATTTGCGGACGGCGGACCAGAGAGTGAGAATTATATTATTATTTCAAGTGTTGCATTGTTTGCGGCTGTAATAATAATATTCAGTATCTTGATTATTAGCAGCAAGAGAGACGCGCAGAAAAAATAATTGACTTTTTACCATAAAAGTTGTAGTATATATCGTGCACATACACACATTATAAAACACACGTTTAGTAAATAACTAAGTTATGGATTACACATTCGATCCACACAATCGAATATACTAATCTGTAGAGGAGGGCTTACTATGGCAGGTCCAAGAAGAGGCGGTCGTCGTCGTAAAAAAGTTTGTTATTTCACAGCAAACGGAATTACACACATCGACTACAAAGAAGTAGAACTTCTTAAAAAGTTCATTTCTGAACGTGGGAAAATTCTTCCTAGACGTGTAACAGGTACTTCAGCGAAGTATCAGCGTCAGTTAACTGGTGCGATCAAACGTGCACGTCACATGGCATTGTTACCATACGTTAAAGAAGAACAGTAATATATTACTGAACACCTGATATCATTGATATCAGGTGTTTTTCTTTTTTGGATTTATTCTTTATATTATTTACCCATATTCAAATTTTTAAATAGTGAAATCTTTCCTTTCACACTGATAAATGCTACTATCTGGGAAAACATAGAAGGGGCGTATAATATGTATGATGTAATTATTGCAGGCGGCGGCTCTATGGGAATTGCCGCGGCTTATTTTAGAGCAAAACAGGGGGCACGTGTGTTGGTGCTGGATCAGTTTGAAATACCTAACCAAATGGGGAGTCATCATGGCATGACGCGCATGCTCAGATTGAATTACGGTCACGGCAGCAGTTACGTCCCGCTTGCTCTAGATTCGATAAAATTATGGCGCGAACTTGAAGCGGAGACCGGCAGAGAATTATTCAGGCCGACCGGTGCAATTACAATCGGTCCGGCGGATTCAAATTTTCTAAAAGAGACGATAGAGAGTGCAGCAGATCATGGTATTCCTCACAAGGTGATGAATGCCAAAGAATTGAGAGCAAAATGGCGCGGTTTCAACATCGCCGATGATTTTATTGGTTGCTGGGATTCCAGTGCCGGGTTTTTATTCAGTGAGGACTGCATTACAGCTTATAAAGACGGTGCCATCAAATTCGGCGCTGAGATTCATGAAAATGAAGCAGTTACTGCTTTAAAATCGACAGAGGACGGTGTGACAGTTGAAACTGATAAGGGCACTTATCAGGGTAAAAAGGTCATTGTCACTGCAGGTGCCTGGCTTCAAAAATTACTTCCTGAAATTGATTTACATATACAGCCCGTCAGGAAAACCATCAGTTGGTTCAAACCGCTTGAAGATAATATTTACGTATGTTCGAAGAAGGTACACCGGAGCAGCTTCGGCGCGTGACAGAAGCGTTTCTTAAAATGAAAAAATTTGATATTGATAAGCTGGAAAAAGCATTTCAGGAAAAATAACCTCCAATTTTTGGAGGTTATTTTATTTTGGTACATTTGATTAAAAGGAAAGGCGGAAAGGTGTTTAGCTTTTGGATTCTGTCTTCTGGATAATGCTCACGTACCTCGGGCGAATCTCCTAATTCCTTTACAACTTCTATATTTAATTGATTTTGAATCAGACTATTTAAGATAGTATCCATTTTATGATGATACTTTTTTATCACAATGCCATCACGCCAATAAGAGTTTCTGCTGCTTTCTTTAAAATAGTGATCGACCCGTGCATACAACCCATGCGTATCTTTCATAACAAGATTTTTTGTTTCAGTTGCTGTTTGAATCGGGTGCTCAATCGTAAACAGTACATTTCCGCCTGGGTTTAAAAGTGAATAAAGTTTTTTAGCCAAAGCATCAAAATCTTCAATGTAATGAAATACCAGTGAAGAGATTATGACATCATACTTGTCGAGATGAGATGCTGTTAAAATGTCTCCATGAATGAAATCCATATTGTTTAAACTTTCCTCTGAGCGGCAATGATGAATCATCTTTTCTGAAGCGTCGATGCCAGTTAACAATTTCGGCTGGAAATTCTGTATATATTTTAAAAGATGCCCAAATCCGCAGCCGATATCGAGAACATGTTTGTTTTTTAAATCGGGCATATATCGTTGAATTTCAGGAAACTCAACAATTTCATTGTAGCTTAAAGGCGAGTGGCGTATTTCTTTATACATATTAAAAAAATTCTCTTCATCGTACTGGTTATGCATCCTGATTCCTCCTGAAAAAATCCTCTATAAAAAATTTATAGAGGATAGCTTTGAATCTATTTATTGTTTTCTGTATCTGTCAGTTCTTCTTTCATATTAACGATCGTAAATGATTTACCTTCCAGTTCAACGGTGCGTCTGTTGCCGTCTTCATGAATAATTTGTGCAGCATCCATATAGCTGTCATGTTTTCTTTTTGCTGATTTACTGTTCTCTGACTGTCCTGGATGATTGATGTCTTCAAGCTGCATTGGCTGATCCGTATGTGTTTCCTGTGCTTTTAAAACATCATCTTGTGTAATGAGCTCGCCTGCATTGTCTTCGGTCTGCTTGATTTTATCTTCCTCCGTGCGGACGAGTAATAAAATATCGCCGTTGTCGACCGCATCTCTATATTTAGAATAATCTTCTCCAGTTAAGTTTAACTGGTTTGCGACACGTGCTTTAGAATTCTCATCTAAAAACTTGGCTGCAACTTTATCCCACATTGTCCCGTCTGCTTTTTTAAAAGGGACACGTGTATATCTTAAAAATGTTGCTTTAAAACGGTCTTTAGCGACGACCGTCATATTGGAGTCTTTCACACCTTCTGCCCGCAGTTCGTAAATTTTATCGCTGAGTGCATCTGTATTTGAATAGATTTCAATTGTTGTCATACTCAATCCTCCATCACGTTCTTTTATAGTATTTATACCCTGATACGAATGTCCGAAACTCTCACTATTTTTCTATATTGACAAATATTTCTTATTACTTATATTTATAAGTGAGGGAGGGCAATTATGCAACTAAATCATCTGGAAATTATGTCCCGTCGTCAGGAATACAGCGTGTCCCAAAAAACTCTGGCTCAAAAAATAGGCGTGTCTGTTTCGACGGTCAGCCGTCTTGAACGGGGTGAGAACGTTACTTTTCTTTCGGTTGTAAAAATAATGGAAGCATTGGATTTAACACTCGAAGATATTATTATCCGGGTGTCGCCTGCAGCGGATTTGGACATACTGGATGAGCTCGACAGAATTAGAGAACAGCGCTTATTGTATTCTCTCGAGACTACCCTGAAAAAATTAACTTTGGCTGAATGGCGCAGCAAAGAAAAACTGTCCATCTATTATGATTGGCATAAGGCAATTCTGCTTCAAGAAGAAAAAAAGTATGCCGCTGCACTGAAACTTATAAATTCAGCACTGAAGCGTACACATAATAAGGATTCTTTGGAATATTTAAAAGTCAGTCTATATATGGCAAAGGGCAATATTTTGTATCTCAGCAAAAAGAACGGGCTGTCGTGCTACATTGAAGCGGGCCGGATTTATAATCGGTATTCTAGGAAAATTAATTATAAGACAGGGGTTAAACTGTACTTCAATATTATGAATGGGTATTGCCGGACTGGAAATTACGAAAATATAAACAGCTATGCCAAAAAAGCGAAATGTCTGCTTAATAAACATGAATCGACTTATTTGATTGGTAAAATAACAGATCTTGAAAATAAAGCCGGTAAATATTTAAATGGGGATGAAGTTGTGTGACAAACATTAAAAATTTCTCATATATGATATCGGGCGAATAATTTAATAGTTTTCTGACAATTGAACTGTATATAATTAAGTCACTCTGATAAACAGAGAAAATCTTAGAAGGAGAACTTGATTTATGAAGAATATTTTCAGGAAAACTTTGATGTCTTTTGGCATCATTGCAATTTTGTTTGTTTTTAATACGGCAGCAGATGCTGAAGAGATTTCTCAGCATAATAATTGTGACTGCCCTGACTTTGAGTTTTGATGCGCAGGGCGATGCCGCCCGGCAGTCCTGACTTTATCAGTACAGCAGGCAAAATTCAGGTCATCACTGCACTTGAGAATATGCTTAAGTTCAATGATGATCAGGAATATATTGATCACTGCAAGTACTGTATCGATATTGTCAGGCAGGGAGTAGAGTTCAATTATTATGAAGTTCTTGATTTTATCGGAGTGACCAGCGAGCCTGTGCCCGCTGAAGTTTCAATTGAAGTGATATTTATTATGAAAATGTTCGACCATATTTCATTATCTTTATCGAAATTGCCCCGTGCAGCAGCGGATTATGTAGAACTGGAATGTTACACAAAGTTTTGCGGTTTTGAAACTTCAGCGGCGGTATATCTTTCCTATTACATATTTTTAGTCAGGACTCAACAATACCGCGTGCCTATATTTAAAGAAGCTTTGCCGATTACTTTGATTCATTACCGGGATATGCTTTTGAGATATGAACGTTATAAGAGATACCCGCGGCTGACCGAGGAAATGATGATGGATATTTGTGTCAGACGTGAGCAGCAGATGAAATTAATACTATAAAAAACCGGGGGATAATTTATAAATTATCTCCCGGTCCCTTTTCTATATCCGCTTCTACGCTGCTGCGGTTTACATCACGATTTAAAGAATCATCATCAAATGCGAGCAGGAAGTTTCCGTTTTCCAATGTCTTTAAATGTGTCGACACGAGATCCGGATTCAAGCCTGAAGCATTTAGGAAATCTTCAGCTTTAGCATTTTGGGTAAAGAAATCTTTAAAAGATAAGTTTTTTGAATGTGGGTTGTAAGTACAGCCCATATAGTCTGTCCAGTCCGGTTCTAAATCTTCAAGTCCCAGAATATTAAAGTCTTCTTCGTAATAATTTTCTTCTTGTTTCAACAGGTCTATTCTTTCTAAAATCTCATCTAATGAAGTATACTTTTCAATGTATTGCATTATGTTCACCTCTCGCTTAAAAGTTGTTAGTAGTCTATTCCCCGAGCGCTCACAATTAAACTTCCCTGCAAAAACGCTTAAATTCTCAAAATTCCGAACATTAAGAGTGGCTTCCATATCTAACGATAGTGTTTTATAATAAGACATATTTATTATCTATGCATTATTGTTTGACCGTTCGGATTTTGTTATAATAGGGAAATTAATATTTTATATCAGTTGCAGAATACGACAAATAATTTAATCAGGAGGCAGTTTTTTATGTGGGAAGATAAGTTTAAAAAAGAAGGACTTACATTTGATGATGTATTACTTCTGCCGGCTCACTCAGCAGTACTACCTAAAGAGGTGGATTTGAGTGTTGAATTAGCACCGAATCTTAAGTTGAACATTCCTCTAATCAGTGCGGGAATGGATACAGTGACTGAATCGAAAATGGCGATTGCTGTTGCACGTCAGGGCGGTCTTGGAGTTATTCATAAGAACATGTCTATTGAGCGTCAGCGTGATGAAGTAGAAAAAGTTAAACGTTCAGAAAACGGCGTAATTAAAGATCCGTTCTTCCTGACTAAAGAAGAGCAGGTATTTGCTGCAGAACATTTAATGAGCAAATACAGAATCTCAGGTGTGCCGATTGTTAACAATCCTGAAGAGAAAAAACTGATCGGAATTATTACAAACAGAGATATGCGCTTTGTTGAAAACTTCTCGATGACTATTGATGAAGTAATGACAAAAGATAATCTCGTCACAGCACCTGTCGGTACGAAATTAGAAGACGCAGGTCGTATTTTACAGCAGCACCGTATTGAAAAATTACCGCTTGTTGATGAAAACGATGTACTTAAAGGGTTAATTACGATTAAAGATATTGAAAAAGTTATCGAATTCCCGAATGCAGCGAAAGATGATCAGGGCAGACTTCTTGTTGCAGCAGCAATTGGTATTGCGAAAGAAACAGAAAAACGCGCAGAAGAGTTAATTCAAGGCGGCGCTGACGCATTGGTTATCGATACTGCACACGGACATTCACAAGGTGTGCTCGATGCGATTAAAGATATTCGCAGCAAATTCCCTGATACGACATTAATCGCTGGGAACGTAGCTACTGCAGAAGGTACACGTGCACTCATCGAAGCTGGTGTTGATGTCGTTAAAGTCGGTATCGGCCCGGGTTCTATTTGTACGACACGTGTCGTGACAGGTGTCGGAGTACCGCAGATCACTGCTGTCTATGATGCAGCTTCAGAAGCGAGAAAACACGATAAGGCAATTATCGCTGACGGCGGAATCAAACTGTCAGGAGATATCGTTAAAGCCTTAGCAGCAGGCGGACATGCTGTAATGCTCGGCAGTCTGTTAGCTGGAACGGAAGAATCACCAGGTGAGACGGAAATGTTCCAAGGTCGCCGTTATAAAACATACCGCGGTATGGGTTCATTGGGTGCAATGGAACAGGGATCTAAAGACCGTTATTTCCAGGAAGACACTGAAGCGAAAAAATTCGTTCCGGAAGGTATCGAAGGACGCACGGAATACAAAGGGCCATTATCTGAAACAGTGTATCAGCTGTTAGGCGGTTTACGTTCAGGTATGGGTTATACTGGAAGTGCCAACTTAGAAGCGTTAAGAGAACACGCACAATTTGTTAAAATTACAGGTGCTGGACTGATTGAAAGTCACCCTCACAATGTTCAAGTAACAAAAGAAGCACCAAACTACAGTATATAAGGAGTAATTCTTTTATGGAAATGGCTAAAGAGCAGGAACTTATTTTAGTAATTGATTACGGCAGTCAGTACAATCAGTTAATTACACGCCGTATTCGTGATCTTGGAGTATACAGCGAGCTGCATAACCCGAGTATCACAATTGAAGAAATTAAAGAATTAGATCCTAAAGGGATTATCCTGTCAGGCGGACCGCGTTCGGTATATGCAGACGATGCATTTACCGTTGACCCTGCGGTATTTGACCTCGGCGTGCCTGTATTAGGTATATGCTACGGTATGCAGCTGATGATGCAGTTAAACGGCGGAGAAGTCGTTGCATCTAACGAAAAAGAATCCGGTGCAACTGATATTAAAGTCAACACTGAAGCGGATATCTTTAAAGGACTGGCGACATCAGAAACAGTATTGATGAGTCACAGTGATAAAGTAACGAAACTGGCTGATGGTTTTGAAGTTATTGGTGAAACAGAACTGTGTGCAAATGCAGCAGTGAAACACATTGAAAAGCCATTCTACGGACTGCAATTCCACCCGGAAGCAAAACATACAGTGAATGGTGACACAGTGCTTAAAAACTATATCCGTGATATTTGTAACTGTACTGGCGAATGGACAATGGAGAATTTTATCGATATTGAAGTTGAAAAAATCCGTGAAACAGTCGGCGGCAAACAAGTATTATGTGCGATGAGCGGCGGTGTCGATTCATCTGTCACAGCAGTGCTGCTGCATAGAGCAATCGGCGATCAGCTGACATGTATATTTGTAGACCACGGCCTGCTTCGTAAAGGAGAAGCGGACATGGTCATGGAGCAGTTCGGTGAAGGCTTCAATATGAATATTATTAAAATCGATGCACAAGAACGCTTCTTATCTAAACTTGCCGGAGTCTCTGATCCGGAACAGAAACGTAAAATTATCGGTAACGAATTTATTTACGTCTTTGATGATGAAGCATCGAAACTGGAAGGTATTGATTACCTGGCACAAGGGACTTTGTATACTGATATTATTGAATCAGGTACAGAAACAGCGACAACGATTAAATCACACCATAATGTGGGCGGACTGCCAGAAGATATGCAGTTTGAATTAATCGAACCGTTAAATACGCTGTTCAAAGATGAAGTACGTGAGCTGGGGGTAGAACTCGGCATCCCTGAACACTTAGTTTGGAGACAGCCATTCCCTGGTCCTGGACTGGGTATCCGTGTACTGGGTGAGATCACACCTGAGAAATTAGAAATCGTACGCGAAAGCGACTGGATTTTAAGAGATGAAATCCGTAAAGCAGGACTTGAAAGAGATATCTGGCAATACTTCACAGTGCTGCCGAATATCCGTTCAGTCGGTGTAACCGGAGACTACAGAACATATGACTATACAATTGGTATTAGAGCGGTAACGAGTATCGACGGTATGACAAGTGAATTTGCAAGAATTGACTGGGAAGTGCTGGAGAAAATCTCTAAACGTTTAGTCAATGAATCGAAACACATTAACCGTGTGGTTTACGATATTACAAGCAAGCCGCCTGCGACGATTGAGTGGGAATAACACTATGGAGCCAAAAACCTTATTGAAAGGTTTTTGGCTCTTTTTTCTCTCATTCAGACTAGGACAGGGTATCTATTCAATATAAAGCCAGAAAAAATGTAATCATATTATCGGGAGGCGTAAACATGGATTTTAAAAGTGTACCGAGAAGAGCCTATACCAGCGGCCCTACACCTATTGAGTATTTAGAAAATCTTTCTAAACTTTTAAATGGTCCGGATATTTTTATAAAAAGAGATGACTATCTTGGCTTGGCCGGCGGCGGCAACAAAACGAGAAAGCTGGAGTTTTTACTTGCTGATGCCTTAAAGAATAAATCGGATACTATCATTACATGCGGTGCTGTACAGTCTAATCATTGCCGGCTAACTTTATCAGCAGCGAAAAAAGAAAAAATAGACTGTCATTTGGTATTGGAAGAAAGGGTCCCTAATAGTTACAGCCCAACAGCAACCGGCAATAATTTACTGTACAGTGTATTGGATGCAGATAGTAAAACAGTCGTGCCGGGCGGTTCGGATATGATTAAAGAGATGGAGAAGGTTGCCAAAAAAGTAGAAGCGGAAGGTAAAAAACCTTACATTATTCCAATGGGCGGTTCAAATGAAATCGGTGCACTTGGATACGCAGCGTGTGCAGAAGAAATCAATTTACAGCTGAAGGAAGATCAAATAGATATTGATTATATAATTACACCTACCGGAAGTAGTGGAACACATGCTGGTCTGCTTTTAGGAATGGGAGAGAGTAGTCGCAGCATTCCAATTATAGGCATCAGTGTAAATAATCAAACAAAGGCTCAGGAAGAGAAGATTTTTAAGCTGCTTGAACAAACATCGGAGTATTTAAATATAGAAAATAGAATAGAAAAAAGTGCGGTTAAGGTGCTGGATGATTATATTGGTCTAGGATATTCCTTGCCGAGTGATGGAATGATAGAAGCGGTTAAACTGCTGGCTCAAAGTGAAGGTATTCTATTAGACCCTGTATACACAGGTAAAACGATGCACGGTTTAATTGATTTAATTCGATCAGCATATTTCAAAACAGACGATAAAGTGTTATTCATGCATACGGGCGGTTCACCGGCATTATTTAATTACGGTTCATTATTTCAATAAAAAAAGGGCTGATATCAGCCCTTCTTACTGTGCTATACTATCTTGCTTGGTATGCCTCATCCCAGAGATTTAACTTAGTGCCAATGTTTTTCTCTAATGCATTCTGATAAATTCTATAGCCCCAAGCCACATCGTAGACCGGTTGTCCGCCTAAGCCGTACAGGATGATATCTTCATCTGATGTTCTGCCTTCAGCCTTTCCGGTAATAACGTCCCCAATGTTCGTAATAATCTCTGGCGTCATTTTATTCTCGTGTATCCAGTCTAAAAACTGCCTGCCGATGACACCCATAGTCGGATTGTAGTATGGGTAGGAGTCTTCATCTGAGGCTGCTTCATACATTGCCCAGTTGTCGACGACCAGTTTCATTGAGTTAATTGCAAATACAGAATCAAAATCTCCGCTCGAAGATACTGTAAATAAAGCGCCGGCTTTAATCCAGTTACTTTCGATTTTTGGATTAGCTTCACCGGCAGTAGCCAAGTTAATAATATCGCATTCTATAATTGCTTCTTTTAATGTGGTGACAACTTGGACGTCTAGTTTTGGGAAGTTATCGTTCAGTCTCTTTTTTAAAGTCTCGGCGGTAGATTTAATTACATCATAAATTTTAACTTTCTCCAATGTCTGGCAGACGTCGAGTATGGCTTCAGCACTGGAAACGCCAATCGATCCTGCACCGACGATGCTGAATACTTTGGAATTCGGACGGGCTAAATATTTTGCACCGACTCCCGGAATCGCACCTGTCCTCCATGCACTCAACAGGTTTGCCGATTGGTAGGCAAGTGGTACCCCTGTATCGGTATCATTTAATGTCATCATTAAAATGGAGCGCGGCATGCCTTTACTGATATTTGCAATGTTTGATCCGTACCATTTGCAGCCCGTCACGTTATATTCTCCGCCTAAATAGGCCGGCATGGCCATGAATCTTCTGTCAGGTCCGTCTTTAGGCATCTTGTCATGTTGAGGTTTCTCTGGAAAATCAATCAGTATACCATGTGAATTATCGTTTAGTCCGCCCATGATATAATCGCCGTTACTTAACAGGGTGAATACTTTTTCCATTTCATTAATACATTCATGCATATTCAGTACGCCGGCAGCTATCATATCTTTTTCATCTAGGTACAGAAAATCTACTCTGGCTGGTGTCATATATTCATCCCCTTTATGAATCATTAATAGACAATGAGTTCATCGTGTTTTTTTGTAAATGGTGTAATGAACTCGTAACCGTCTTTTGTTACTAATATGCTGTCACCAACTTGAGTGCGGTAATTTTGACCATCTGCACCGCCGTCGACTGCAAATATCATCCCTTCTTTTAATATCGTCTGGTCTCCTTTAGCCAGCTGAGGCGCGCCATTGACAGAGAATCCCAAGGAACGTCCTGCTCTGAAAGGTATAGGGTAGCCGGCCGACTGAATGACTTCTGCATAGGCTGAAAAAACATCTTCGGCCACTGCACCAGGTTTGATTTCCGACAAAGCGGCTTTCTGAGAAGCTTCTGCTATATTCAGCAGACGCGATACTTCTTCATTGCCTTTACCGACAAATAAGGTTCGGTCAAAGCCGAGATAGAAACCTTTAAAACTGACAGCACCGCAATGACATATAAATAATGGCTCACCATGTTTAAGTTGTGTCATGCCGGCTCTGTGATGGCACATCGTTGTAAGTTTACCAGCAGCCATAATCTGCTGGTGATTACTTATATTCGGATAGTTGAAAGGTTCATCTTCCTCATAATATTTTTTCATCAATTCTGCAGCTTTATAGGTCCCGGCTCTTTCAGCAGCTAATGACACTTCGAATTCATAAACCCCCGGTGCTGCAACTTCCATTGCAGCTTCCAGCATAGCAACAGCAACTTCTCCAGTATGACGTGCGATTTGTATCTCATAATCATCTTTAATCATGCGCATACTTTCAACGATAGGGCAAATGTCCTCGATATTATTTTGATTTTTGTGTTCTACGATAAAGTCCCAAACTACTCTTGGTATTTTAAGATAATCGATGCCGAGACGCTCACTGTCTGCTTTACTTAGCAGCTGTGATAACGGTTTTCTCCACTCGTTATCAAGACCGTCTGTCCAGGGAATTACTTGTGTTAAGTCAGTTTGAGCATTGGCCATTTCTTCTTCCATCGAGGGTGTAATCAAATATGACTCACCATTTTGCATTAACACAAACAGTTCTGGTCGTCCCCATTCGGCCCCTAGTGCACTGTGATAACCTGTGAAATAGAAAATATAGCTCGGATCTGTAATCAGTATGAGTGAATAATCGAGGCGCGTCATATGCTCAAGCAATCTTTTTCTTCTTTGCATAAAATACTTCATGTGTGACATCTTTCATCCCCCCTGATATTGCAATTTACATGGCTGATGTTTCGACCCCTTTGACAGAATCCACTAATAATTTTTGATCTTTAAATTCAGTGTAAAAGAAAGCCTTATACACTTTTTCCTGTTTTAGAATTTCAATTTCAGGAACCTTATAGATTTTATATTTGTGTCTAGCCCATTTGATCAGTAATTTCTCTGTTTTTGCCACAGATTTTTCTATACTTATTGCTGACTTTATTAAAGCACTGCTGTCGATGTTCAGCGGTTCATATTCAGGGAACATATTTGAAAGTGCAGCTTCGCCTCTGACTAAATCGACAGTAATAGCCGAGTAGATTATTCTTGGTTTCATGAACATTCTCGGGACTTTGATTTTTGCGTATAAAATTAAATTAGGATAACAAACAATTTCTCTTCCGTCTAAGTCATATGGTGTTTTTATAATGTTTACACTTTTTATATCATCCATCGCTCACTTTTCTCCTCTGTTATTTTTGAGTAAAAGGTTTGGCGCTGTTAATATTATTTTCCAACAAGGCAGATACAATATCTTTATCAGTTTTTAGTTTAATGTTACTTGTGTTCACTTGTTTAACAGCTAGTTGATCAGAAGGTAAGAATTCTGGTGTGCCCACTTCATTTTTCTCTGTATACGTTTCCCACATTTTTTCGAATTGTTCGCCTTCCGGTGGTTTTGTAAAGAGACTGACAATCACAATAGTGATCAGAGCAGCAATGAATGCTGGACCGCCTTCATAGATATCGATTGGAGACCAGAAATACCGATGAGTGCAATCATTTTAACATCGCGGCTATTTCTTAAAGCCATATAGCGTACGAGCACGTGCGGTGCACCATTAAAACCTACACCGATAAACAGATAACTGATAATCGCAACTATACCTGCAAGCGTAAGAGCGGGATTACCAAAGAAGGGTTTTAAGAAATCTGAACCCATCGCTTCTGTCAGTGCAAAGCCCATCTCATTAAATCCGCCGATTTTAAAAATCCCTACAACTGGCAGAACGACAAAGACAAAAGCCATTAATATCCCTTGGATAAAGTCAGTGACTGTCACTGCGAAGAAACCGCCAACGACTGTATAGAGTATTGTAATAATCCCGCCGATAATTACGCCGACAGAAAAATCAATGCCCAAAATAACTTCAAATAATATACCGAAAGCAACAAACTGAGCACATATGTACACGGTTTGAAATATTGTCATGACGATGATAGATATAATTCTCATTACATTTGAATCATCTTTAAAACGTGCAGATAGGAAATCGGGAACGGTGAGAGAGTTTAAAATTTCTGACAGACGGCGTATTGGTTTTGCGAAAAATACCCAGTTTATAATTGAAAACACGCTTGAAACAGCATTCCAAGCTGCACTGAGACCCGTAGAATACGCTTCTCCGGGTAAGCCGGCAGTCATAAACCCGCTGCTTTCAGATGCTTTCTCACTCATCGAAATCACCCATGGATTTAACTGTCTTCCACCTAAGAAATATGCAGAAGATCCTTCTGAACTGTATTTACCGGACCATAGACCGATACCGAGCAGCATAAGCAAGTAGAGTATGAGTATGATTAATATACCTGTACTTTCCAAACTAAACCTCTCCTTTTAGTTTCTCTTTTTTATTAATTCATCTTCCAGTTTTTCTCGTTTTACTTCTTTGAAGTACCAAATGACAACTGATGTAATCATTAAAACTGGCGGGACAACGATAATAATCCAGCCTTCTAAAGGAAAACCGCCCATTTCTTGCAACTCCTTTCACATGTATTCTTAAATATTTCCCGATATGCATTCGCGAGATAAATTATATTTATAAACACTTTTAGGCAAAGTGGATGATGTTGCGCATCCCCTTTGCCTAAAACTTGTTTAAATATGTCGAATAAATCTAAAAAAACGAAATATAAAGAATTTTCAATTTTACTTAAAATTTAACACACGACCAAAATAATGTAAATGTGTGAGCGTGTCTCGAAATATATATAAATGATACAGCTATTTAGTGAGAGTAATTTAAAAACATCCCCTAAAGCTGGATATTCTCCAGCCCAGGGGACATTTTTTATGTTGCTGGAGGATTTTCTACTTCTTCAGGGTAGTGCTCTTTAATATATGCATCGCGTTCTTCAGATGATATTTTAGCAATACCAAATCCTGTTGCAGCGAGAATGACTGCAATCACAGGGACTGTAAAGTTAAGTATAGCGAATGGTGCATATTCCCATGCTGCGACACCCAACGTACCGTAAATGAAGACACCGCAAGTGTTCCACGGAATGAATACGGAAGTTAGTGTACCGCCGTCTTCAAGCGAACGCGACAGGTTTTTAGAATGAAGCTTGTTTTCAATATATGTTCTTAAAAACATTCGTGACGGCACAACAATAGAAATATATTGCTCAGAGCATGTTGCGTTTGTTGCAAAACACGAAACAATCGTAGCAGATATAATACCCAATGTGCCTTTGGCAATTTTAAGTATCTGATTCATGATTGCCCGGAGCATTCCAGTGTATTCCAGAATCCCTGCGAAAGTCATGGCGACAATAGTCATGGACACTGTATACATCATATCGAGCAGACCGCCGCGGTTAAACAGTTCATTGACCATCTCGTTATTTGATTCGAGGACAAAACCGTTCATTAAAAATGATGCAGATGCAGCGAGTGTTTCTCCCTGAACTAAAATTGCACACAGTGTACCGAGAATGACACCGACAATTAATGCCGGTACTGCTTTAACTTTTAATACAATACATAGAATAACTAACGCAGGTACTAGCAGCAGCCAGGGGCTGATAACAAAGTTTTCATTCATAGATGTCATCATGACCTGAATATCTTCGGGCGATGATGTATTGGTGCCAATCACGTTGATTCCAATAATAAAAAAGACAATTAATGAAACAATCAACCCCGGAACTGTCGTAAACATCATATGCCTGATATGTTCAAATAAATCAGTGTTTGTCAGACCGGAAGCGAGGTTTGTCGTATCGGATAATGGCGACATTTTATCTCCAAAATAAGCGCCTGAAATCACTGCACCGGCAATCATGGCAGGATTAATTCCCATACTGACGCCGATCCCCATGCCGGCAACACCAATCGTTGCCATTGTAGACCATGAACTGCCGATTGCGAGTGAAACGATGCCGCAAATAATACAGATCGTCACAAGGAAATACTGTGGGCTGATAATCATTAAACCGTAGTAAATCATCGTAGCGACAACACCGCCGCCGATCCATGATCCGATAATCAGACCTACCATCATAATGATGACAACTGCCGGCAGAGCCAGTTTAATCCCCTTATACATCATTTCTTCTAGGTCATCGAACTTAAATCCATTAATGATTGCAACAAGCGCAGCTGTTATCGTGCCAATAATCAGCGGCAGATGCGGGTCTGTTTCTAGAACAACAATTGCGTAAAGCATCGTTACTACCATAACAAGCAGCGGTATGATTGCCATGAAAAACTTAAATTCTTTCTTTGTCTCATGCTCAAATAAATCTTCTTTGGCCATTGTAATCCCCCTTTGTTTGCTTTAATTATACATAGAGAAAGCGCTTTCTCAAGAGGGCGGACAATATTTCTTAATAACGTAATCGCCACATATAAAAAGTTGCATAGGATTCCCAGCCTTTCCAGCCCGCTGTATAATTTAAAATCTCTTGTTTAGTGGGCTTTCTATCCATGTTCAGCTGATACTTAATTGAATTGATCAACCCGATATCATCGATTGGAAAAGCAGCAGGGAAACGAAGGCAGCGCATTAATACATAATTTGCAGTCCATGGCCCAATGCCGCGAATGTGAGTCAATTCTTTTTCCGCCCGTTTAAAGTCGCTCATTTTTAAGAGTTTATCTTTAGATAGTTCACCTGTTGTCATGAGCTTAGCCAAGCCTATAATGTACTCACTTTTTCTGCCTGTCATTTTTATATCTGACATATCTTCAGCATTCAGTTCGGCGATGGTTTCACAGGAGGGAAAAGACCAGTATTTCTTATCATTGTATGTGATAGATTCTCCGTACTTTTCTGCAAATTGTCTTTTTAAAGAATAAGCAAATTTCAAATTAATTTGCTGGCCTAATACTGCCCAGCATAAAGCTTCAAAAAGATCCGGTATTCCAATTAATCTTAAGCCCTGTACTTTTTTGACAGCATCTTTAAGCAAGTCATCCTGACTGGCCATGTTATAAAATGGACGGATATCACGATCTAAATCAAACCACTCACAAATATACTGTACGACGGCTGCTTTATCTGCTGCTGATTTTGGTGCAGTTCCTCTTAAGAAATGTACGGTTAGGCAGTCCTCGTTATTAACGCTGAGCTGTACGAGTACTTGTAAATCTCCGATATGAATAAGTTTTATGACTGTATTTTCAATCACTTCGTACATACACTCGTTGGGATCTCTCTGTAAATAATCGAGATTATTTTTGAAGTTAAATATATCCGGAAGTTCTATATCAATAGACTGATTATGTTCTGTCCATTGCATCAGTATCATCGTCCTTTCGAATAGAGTGCTTATTATCATTTTAGAACTGTCAGATATTTTATACAATTCATTGTCTTATTTTTAAAATTACAAGTATGATATGTGTAATCAAATCATGAGGGTGGTGAGAAAATGAAGCAGCAGAGCTTAATGTTAACTTATGGATTAGTATTTTTAATTACCGCAATTTGGGGCTTGAACGTCGTCTTTTTAAAAGTCCTCGTAGAAAACCTTCCGCCTCAGACGATGACAGCTTTTCGTATAATGATTGCTGGTATTACAGCGATTATTATTGTTTACTTTGCTAAGTCACTGAGAGCTTTATCGGTAAGAGAGTGGCTTTACACAGCATTCGGTATGATATTCGGTGTGATTCTGCATCACCTGACACTGGCGCTGGGTCTGATGACCACAGCAGCCTCAACGGGGTCGCTGATACTGTCGTTAGTCCCTCTGGCAACAGCTGTACTTGCTGTCATTTTCTTAGGTGAGCAGCTGACTAAAATGAGAGTGCTGGGTTTCATATTAGCGCTGACAGGTGTTTTCTTCATTCAGGGCGGTTCCTTTTCAGGACTAAAATTATCACAGGGTGAACTATTATTATTTACATCGATGTTTGCTCAAGCAATCAGCTTTATTTTTATTAAAAAAGCGACAGCAACGCTGGATTCAAAAGCCGTGACCGCAATTATGAATCTGGCGGGGTCCGTCGGGCTGCTCCTGATTGCCTTTATTGCAGAACCAGACGGTTTATCCAACATGACGTCAGCATCATTAGGGGTATACATAGTGCTCTTTACATCCGGTATCGTTGCGACAGGCATCGGGCACATGGTATTTAATTCAGCTATCCAAAAAATCGGGGCGTCAAAAACAGCGATCTTTAATAACTTTGTGCCGTTCTTTGGTGTCCTGTTTTCAGTCATTTTTCTCAATGAAATGATCGAACCAGCTCAGCTGATCGGCTTTGTATTTATCGTCGCAGGTGTGCTCTTTGGTACGGGATATATAGAAAGAGTGTGGATGAAGAGACAAAGTAAAAAGGTGAGGTAAAATCGTACGTTAATTATAATTTTTAATAAATAAACGATAAAAATCTATTTAAACCGAACATTTATAAATTAATATTAAATTATATTCGTTATTTAGCTTGATTAACTCGACTTTAACCCGTAAAATATGAAACAAGATAAAATTGATTATAGGAGTGTATTCAATTGGATTTAATTTACCGGGGTAAAACTAAAGACGTTTATAAAGATAATAATGGAGAAACTGTTTTATATTTTAAAGATGACATGACAGGTAAAGATGGAGTTTTTGATCCGGGAGAGAATCAGGTGGGTCTGAAAGTTGAAGGGTCAGGTAAAGCCGGACTTCAAATGACGAGCTTTTTCTTCGAAAAATTAAATGCAGCGGATATTCCGACACACTATATTAGTGCGGATGTGGAAAAACGTGAAATGAGAGTTAAAAAAGTATCTGTATTCGGACAGGGACTGGAAGTAATTTGCCGATTCAGAGCAGTGGGAAGCTTCCTTCGCAGATACGGTGCCTATGTAGAAGAAGGTGCAGAACTTCCGGCGTATGTAGAAGTCACTCTAAAAGACGATGAACGTCAGGATCCTGTAATCAATGAAGCGGCGCTGGAAGCACTGAATATTTTAAGTGGTCAAGAATACAAAGAAATCGCAGAATTAACAGTGAAAATCAGTGAGCTGGTTAAAGAAGAACTGGCAGTAAAAGACTTGGAACTTTACGATATTAAATTGGAATTCGGCCGAGATGAAGAAACAGGTGAGATTCTCTTAATCGATGAAATATCAGGCGGAAATATGCGTGTTTATAAAGATGGGGCATATATTGAACCGTTGAAATTGAATGGATATATGTTTGAGGAATAATTTTAAAAAACCTTCCAGTCACTAATTGTGATTGGAAGGTTTTTCAGTGTATATCTTAGTCATCCAGCTTCAGTTTTTTCAGCTGTTCAGCCAGGGCATTATTAATCGGTTCTTCTTTCTGATTAACGTATTTATTCACTGTACGCTTATCGACACGGCCTCTGTTTTCTTTTTTCTTCCGCGCTTCGAAGCTCGACATTTTTTCACGGTGACCGCAGACACATCTGAAAACCTGCCCGTCGCCCGATCCGCTCAGCGTCATTTTCTTCTTACATTTCGGACATCTCGCGTTCGTTATTTTTTCAACGTTACGTTTATATCCGCATTCTCTGTCCTGGCATACGTGCATCGTGCCTTTTTTGCCTTTGACTTCCAGCAGCGGTTTGCCGCATTCAGGACAGTCTCTGCCTGTCAGATTATCGTGCTTGAATTTCTTCTCGCTCGCCTTGATTTCTCTGACAATCTCTTTCGTATGTTCTTTCATATCTTCGATAAACTTCCGTCTGTTCATTTTACCTTTTTCAATCTGTTCAAGCTGGGTTTCCCATTGAGCAGTAGTGACAGGGGATTTTAAGATCTCCGGTGCCAAATCTAAAAGCTGTCTTCCTTTTGAAGTGAGTTTAATTGCCTGGCCGTTCTTCTCCAGATAGAAAGTATTGAACAGTTTATCGATAATATCTGCCCGTGTTGCGACTGTGCCAAGCCCGCCGGATTCTGCCAGTGTTTTCTTATGTTCTTTGTCCATCTGGAAGTATTTCGCAGGGTTTTCCATAGCTTGAAGCAGTGATGCTTCCGTGAAACGTGCAGGCGGGGTTGTTTCGCCTGTTGTTTTCCTGATCTTGTTTACAGTCAGTTTATCACCTTGTTTTACATCAGTTGTAATGTCAGATGATTCTTCTTTATAAACAATTTTGAAGCCCTGATTTAATACTCTGTTGTATTTTGCTTCGAGTTGTTCACCGTTGATTTCAGCAGTGACAGTTGTCACTTCATACTCATACGGCGGCAGCAGCACACTCATAAATCTCTGAACAACCAATTCATAAATCCGTTTTTCGCGTTCTGTAAAGTCAGCAAGAAAAACCGGACTTTCAGTTGGAATAATAGCATGGTGATCGCTTACCTTGCTGTCGTTGACGAAGGAGCTGTTTGTTTTAAGCGGTGCTCTTAAAACACGTGCGGCAACTTTACTGAACTGACCGATGCCGCTGACTTCGACTCTCTCTTTCAATGTATCCACGATATCTTCCGAAATAAATTTAGAGTCCGTTCTTGGATAGGTTAGTACTTTGTGACGTTCATACAGAGCCTGCATCGTCTGCAGTGTTTCTTTTGCAGACATGCCGAATATCTTATTGGCATCTCTCTGCAGTTCTGTCAGATCATACAGACCAGGAGCGAATTGTTTCTTTTTCTTCTTTTGAACGTCTTTAACAATTAATGAAGCAGCATTCAGCTTTTGGCTGACTTTATCGATTTGATTTTCATCGAAAGTCGAGTAGCCTTTGCCGTCTGTCCATTTAAAGGTCAGTTTATCCGTAACGACATCAAGTCCGTAGAACGTTTTCGGTTTAAAGTTTTTAATTGTCTCATCCCGCGCTTGAATAATTGCGAGTGTTGGTGTCTGTACACGGCCGCAGTTAAGCTGGGCGTTGTGTTTTGTCGTCAGTGCACGGGTCGCGTTTAAACCGACATACCAGTCAGCTTCACTTCTTGCAGCGGCTGCCTGATAAAGATTGACATATTTACCTCCCGGCTGAAGGTTTTTAAAGCCATTCGCAATCGCTTTGTCGGTTACTGAAGATATCCATAACCGTTTTACCGGCTTATTAACTTTCGCATAATCAAGGATCCAGCGTGCAACGAGTTCACCTTCACGGCCGGCATCTGTAGCGATAATAATTTCATCTACATCTTTTCGTTTCAGCTGCGATTGCACAGCTTTGAATTGTTTCGTTGTTTTAGGAATATGAGTCAATTTCAGCGGGGCAGGGAGCATAGGTAAATCGTTGAGTTCCCACTTTTGATATTTTGTATCATATTTTTCAGGGTCCTGGAGCGTCACTAAATGTCCAAGTGCCCAGGTCACAATATATTTACTGCCTTCTAAATAACCATTACCTTTTTTACTGCAGTTCAGCACACGGGCAATGTCACGTGCTACTGAAGGTTTTTCAGCAAGTACAACACTTTTTGCCAAAAATATTCATCCTCTCGTTCATTCAATGTATCTGTTAATTATACATTTTATAAACAAAAAAACATACCGCAGGAAGATTTCCTGCAGTATGTTCGCTTCATTATTTAATATTATTTTTCTTCATACGACCATTCCCACTTTTTGCCATCTGACATGAAGTGATAAACATAATTGTCATCCGATATTTTAAAGTTATATTTGCCGGCTTGCACCGGATTTTCATTTAACACTTCAGGATTGTTGTGAACAAGATACAACAGTTCATCGTCTGTGAAGTCTTGCATTAATTCACTATATGACCAGTTCCAGTAGTCACCGTCATATGAGAAATGGAATCCATAATCACCGTAGACAAAGTTATAGTTGTAAGGCTCTTCCTGTACCGGTGCAGCATCAAGTGCAGCTGGTGAATACAGTGCCAGTTTAGCCAGATTTTCCTTTGTGACATCTATATCCATGGCATCAACTTTTTGATGAGGCACCATTTCTTGTGAGGCATTCTCTGCATTAGCATTTTCATTAGGGCCGTCCATCTGACGTGCTTGTTCTATTTGGAAAATCTCTGCGACTGCTTCGTTAAACTCTACCTGTGATATTTCTCCATTGTCTTTAGACTCTGCAAGACCACTAATTCTGTTCTGTCCTTCTTGTGACATCCAAGTAGGATCAAATCCGGTATTTGCCCAGCCGTCACCATCCGGATCAGTGTCTGCCGGCAATACTTCGCCCCAGACAGTTTTTGCACCTTCTTCTTCGTCAGCCTGTGCAGTACCTTGAACACCTGTAAACGTTAATGCTCCTGCGATTAATAGTGAACTGAGAACTGTTACTTTTTTCATTTAAATTCACCTTCCTGATTTTAAAAGAGGATTAAAAGATTATTTGTTTTCGTATGACCATGTCCATTCGTTGCCGTCATATGAAAATTTAAAGTTATATCCGTCGTAAACAAAGTCGTAGTTGTAAGGTTCGTCTTTAATCGGCGCAGCGTTTAATGTTTTCGGTGCATTAAAAGCAACACTGGCCAGATTTTCTTCAGTTGTTTCAATACCGCCGTAAGGTCCATTAATCAAGACGTGTTCTTCATCAAAAATCTCTGTGACAATCTCGTTATATTCAACTTGATTAATATCACCAACTTGGCGCTGATTCGTCAGATCCGAAATTTTTTCTCTTTGATCATCTGGAAGCCAGTCCAGACTGTAACCGCCGTTAGACCATCCGTCACCATTTAAATCACTTTGAGCGTCTACTACAGTACCCCATACTGTTCTCGCGTCATCGTATTCAATTTCGTCCGCTTGTGCTGTTTACACCCGTAAACGTCAATGCGCCTGCGACTAATAATGAACTTAATAAAGTTACTTTCTTCATGAAAATCACCTTTCTGAATATCTAACTTTATTTCTACGGTCAAGGTAACACAGGTTAAGAATTATTGCAATTATGTTACTATTGTTTCAATTATATTACGGAGCGGCATATTCGTTCTGACTTAGTGTACTATCCTTATGAGTATTATTACCCTTTAGTTTAATATCTATTCATTTATTCCGTGAATACATCACTTTCTTTGAATCTGATTTCAAAATTAATACCATTTTTTGAATATTGCTTTAGCATATGCATCATTTAGGGATATCAGCTGTGCTTTAGGGTATGTGTTTAATGTAAATATTTTGAATATTAGTACTGTATTTATTAGCTTAAAAGAGTTTTGACAACTTTGTGAATGAATACTAAACTTACAAGTGTATAGGCTTTTAATATTTTTATCACAGAAAAGAGGGGGATGATTTTCATGGTTAAAGAAAATTCTGGGAATAACGGTCAGGAAGAAAAACAATTTTCACGTCGTGATTTCTTGAAAACAACTGGAGTTGCAGCCGGAGGGATTGCCGGCGGTGCATTACTGGGCGGTTTTACAGGCTTCCAGTTCGGTTCAGATCAGGAGTCTGATTCAGCAGAAACAGGCACCGGCGGTGAAACTGCTGGCGGTGAGGGCGGTTCTGAAGCGCCTGAGTATGCAGCGCGTACTTATTTCAGCAGACAGGAAGATTTTGCAGCACTCGCAGCCGCTGCAGAGAGAATTTATCCTGAAGATGACAATGGACCGGGTGCGATTGAACTCGGCGTACCGTATTTTATCGATAAACAGTGCTACGGCACTTGGGGGTCGAATGGGACAGATTACCGCATGGGGCCTTTCCAGCCGATGGCTTCCGATACTCACGGCCGTCAGGAAAAACTGAATCGCGGAGAAATGTTCTTACTCGGTATTCGCCGCATGAGAGAATATGCAGTTGAAGAACACGATGCAGAGTTTGTCGATCTTGAAGGCGATGTGCAGGATGAAGTGCTGAAAGCCTTTGAGGCCGGCGAAGTTGAAGTTGCGGGCATGCGTTCAGAAGCGTTCTTCTCACTGCTTAGAAATACGACAATCGAAGGCGTATATTCAGATCCGGTTTACGGCGGCAACAAAAATATGGAAGGCTGGAAGATGATTCAGTATCCGGGGCCGCGTATGGGCTGGATGGATCAGATTACTTCTGAAGAGTTCGTCGAAATGGAACCTGAAAGTCTGAGAGCATATCAAGGGGGCGGAATGTAATGGTAGAGAGACTCGATAAAGTTGAAGCAGTCGTCGTTGGAATGGGCTGGGCCGGCGGTATCGTCGCAGCTGAGCTTGCTAAAGCCGGCAAGGACGTCGTTGGTCTGGAAAAAGGGAACCACGCTACAAGAAGCGACTACATCGGTGTTAAAGATGAGTTGAGATTCGATAACCGTTTCGAAATTATGCAGCCTTTAAAAGGTGACACTGTGACTTCAAGAAACGAAATTGATGAAACGGCGTTGCCTGTCAGAACGATGGCAGATAACCAGCTCGGTACAGATCTCGGCGGTGCAAGTGTGCACTGGGCAGGGGCATCTTACAGATACTGGCCATATGAATTCGAAATTCGCAGTCAGACTATTGATCGTTACGGCGAGGATAAAATTCCGGAAGATATGAATCTCCAGGACTGGGGTATTACATATGAGGAATTAGAACCTTACTATGAAAAATGGGAAGATACGGCAGGGATTTCAGGCGAGCAGGATCCGCTGGCACCTGAACGTAATAAACCATGGCCGAACCCGCCGTTAAATGAAACACCATCATTGAAATTATTTAAAGATGCGACAGCGAATTTAGGATTGCATCCTTTCCAAATTGCAGCCGGGAACATGTCTCAAAACTATGAGAACCCGGACGGAGAAAAACTGAACGCGTGTATGTACTGTTCTTTCTGTACGAGAGCGGGCTGTGACTTCGATGCGAAGTCAGATCCTCTTGCAACGGTGATTCCGACAGCAATGAGACACGATAACTTTGAATTGAGAACACGTGCAAATGTGCGCCGTGTCCTTTACGATGAAGAGAATAACGAAGCCATCGGTGTCATGTACGTAGATGAAACGACAGGCGAAGAATTTGAACAGCCTGCAGATGTTGTGGTACTTGCAGCCTTTGCATTTACAAACAACAGACTGTTAATGCTGTCAAACATCGGTGAACAGTATGATCCTGAAACAAGAGAAGGACTAATCGGACGTAACTTTAACGGTCAGCACAACTCAGCCTTCCACGGCGTCCGCGGTTTCTTTGAGAATGAGAAATTCAACTTGTACATGGGTGCCGGTGCGCTGGGCGCAGCGGTTAACGACTATGCTGCAGACAACTTCGATCACTCTGACCTCGACTTTATCGGCGGCGGTGCTATTGAATTGAGACAATACGGTTTCGCTGCGATTTCAAGCAGTAATAACCATACGCGAGAAGTATCAAACTGGGGTGCAGACTACAAAGCAGAGTCTCTGAAATATGCTTACAGTGCACTTCAAATCTGGTATACAAGTATCGCTATGTCGTACTGGCACAACTATTTGGATCTTGACCCGACTTACAAAGATGAGTACGGTGATCCTTTACTCCGTGTCACATACAAATTCGGTTCAAATGAACGTCCGATTGCACAATTTGGTGTCGACAGATGTCACGAGATTATGGAAGAAATGGGCGCTGACATTATCGAAGATGATGAAATTGCTGAAGAATTTAACCATGTATTCTCAGGCGGACACTACACAGGCGGCGTCGTTATGGGAGACGATCCTGAAACATCAGCAGTGAATAACTACCTGCAAATGTGGGATGTTGATAATCTGTTTGTTGTCGGCGGATCAGCCTTCCCGCAATTCGGCGGACACCACCCGACACCGACAATCGGTGCGCTGGCTTACAGAGCAGCAGAAGGTGTTATTCGTTTCTTGGATGAAGACGGCGGCCAGCTTGCAACAGCAAAAAGCAAAACAATGAGAGCATAAAATATTATCATGCCTCTTCCGGTTTGTTCCGGAAGAGGCATTTTTTTGTTTAAATTAATAAAAACACTCCCAATTTTAATCATGTTTTAATTTTCTGATAATTTTCCTTTAACTCTGAAGGGGCATGATAGGGTTAACACAAACGAAGGGGGGACGAAAAATCATGAGTTATTTCGAAGAGATTCAACCAGCAGCGTCTAATGATTTTTCAACCGATTCTTATTCAAGTGAATCGTTTGAGTCGGCAGACAACAGCGTTTCATCTGATTAATTATTAAGCGAAGTCAAAACAGAGAGGGAGGAGAAATCCATGAACTTTTTTGAAGAAATCCAGCCGGCAGTAACGGCAGAAGTAATGACCGATTCATATTCAGGTGAATCTTATGATTCATTTGAGTCAGCAGACAACAGCGTTTCATCTGACTAATATTCTTAGAATAACTGGGTGAAAATTTCAATAATATTTGAAACAGGCGGCCCATGATATTATGGGCCGCCTGTTTATTGTGAAAGGGGGATACATGCATGCAGCGGACAGATAAATATAAACAGAGCCAATCATTAAAGGCGAAAATTAATCAGTTCTTTACGCTTGAAACAACAGAAGGCAACATCATAAAAGAAGCACCGCCAGTGCCGGTGAAAGAGATATTCAGCCGATTTTGGCCTTTTACTAAACATTACCGCAAGTGGCTGTTTTTCGGATTAATTTTTATTGCCCTGCAGCCGGTCGCATCTTCCGGGACAGTCTGGCTGCTTCAAATATTTATAGACCATGTACTCGATGCCAAAAATCTGACACCGCTGTACTGGATTGTCCTTCTTTACTTTGCCTTTAGTCTGGCAGCCGGTATTTTTTCTTTTCTCGGTACATTTACAACGAATTGGGTGGGGCAGAAATTTGTTCTAGCCTTGCGTAAACACGTATACGAGCATCTGCAAAGTTTATCGCTTCATTTTTTTGAAGGCAGAAAACTCGGTGATATTATCGCGAGACTGACCGGGGACATCGCTTCAATTGAAAGACTGATTGTGACGGGTGCAACATCCGCACTGTCCTATATATTCCAGCTTATTGTCTTCATCGGTATGTTATTTATTATGGAATGGAAGCTTGCCTTAATTTCACTCATTGTAGTGCCTTTATTTTACATGGTCACCCGATATTTTTCGATTCGGATGAAGATGGCATCCCGCGAAAGATCCAGACGGATGGGTGCGATAAACGCCCTGACCGAAGAGAATTTCTCAAATATTTCACTCATGCAGGCATTTAATCAAGAGAGCAATGAATCCGAAAAATTCCATCATCAAAACCTGGCTGCATATACAGCAAAAATGTATAAAGTCAGATTGAAGTCGGTCTTTACGCCGGCCGTGTCCTTAATAGAAACGGCAGGAACTTTAACTGTGATGGTATTCGGTGCGATTTTGTTGATGCAAGGTGAAGTAACGATTGGTATTCTCGTTGCTTTTATTACACTGTTAAAGCGGCTGTACAGTCCAGTGAGGGGATTGAGCCGCCTGCTGAATACGATTTACTCAGCTTCAGCGAGTGCGGAGCGTGTCATTGAATACATGGAAGAAGAGCCGGCAGTCACATCTGATTCCGGGGTCATGATTGAAAATGATCAGCCGGGCATTATTTTTGATAATGTATCTTTTAAATATCCTAATAAGAAGCGGAACGTTTTATCGAATATTTCATTTTCTGTAAAAGCTGGTGAAACAGTTGCGCTGGTCGGTGCGAGCGGTGTGGGTAAATCCACTATTTTAAAAATGCTGATGCGTTTTTACGAACCGTCTAAAGGATTTATTTACTTGAACAACTACGCTGTAGAAAAGGTAAATGTGCAGTCGCTGCGTGATAAAATATCCGTCGTCTTCCAGGAAGCATTAATCTTTGACGGCACTGTCAAAGAGAACATTGCGTATGGTAAACCGGACGCCACGGACGAAGAAATTATTGAAGCGGCAAAAAGAGCAGATGCGCATGAATTTATCGAACAGTTATCTGACGGCTATGATACCAATGTCGGACAGAAAGGGCGCAATCTGTCGGGCGGCCAGCAGCAGCGGCTGGCTATCGCACGGGCCATTATTAAAGAGGCATCCGTGCTGATTCTCGATGAACCGGGGGATGGTTTAGATGGTTCAACAGAAAAGCGGGTGATGAAGGAATTAATGCAAAATACAGCGACGCTGATGATTACACATAATTTAAAAACAGCCCGTGAAGCCGATAAAATTCTCTATATTAATAAAGGAGAGCTTAATGAAATCGGTACGCATGAAGAATTGATGGCTTTAAACGGAAATTATAAAAAATTATACAGCGATCAGCAGGGTGATGATAAAAATAGCGCCTATGTCATGCCAAAGCTGGCTGCAGAATAATACTGGAGGTAAAAAAATGAAGACTGAAGAAGTGATTGAAATTAAGCCGCTTGAAGAAGGAGATACGCTGATAGAAAACTATAAGGTGATTACGCACATGAGGCGGGGCAAAGATTGCGATTTGTATCATTTGTGGAGCGAAGAGCGGATGTGCAGTGTAATCGGTAAAACAGTGCAGCCGAATGCTGCAGCTAAAGAAAAAGCAGCCGCCAGACTGACGCGTGAAGGGGAATTGATTACGAAACTGTCTCACCCGAACTTACTCAGAGGATACGAACTGCATCGGGGCGATGTGCCTGTAGTTATCCAGGAGACACTGACAGGGGAAACTATCTCGCATCTGGTGCGCCAGACGTATAAACAAGGCGAAGAATTGCCGTTAATTCAGTTAGCTCAGTTCGGCAAACAGCTCTCATCAGTCATCAACTATCTGCACAGCAAGGACATACTGCATTTAGATATTAAACCTTCCAATATTATATCGCAGCCGCCGCTGGCTAAATTATTTGATTTAAATCTGATCACAGAACCGGGTACAGTGAGAAAAGGGACGGGGACGAAGCCATATATGTCACCTGAACAAGCGAAGGGAGACCCTCTAACAGCTCAGGCAGATGTTTGGGGAATTGGAGTGGTATTATTTTTCATGGCAACATGCGAACGGCCGTTTGAAACTTTTGATGACGGCCGATATGACCAGCTCGTCAGAAGAGCAGTGCCGGTATCGAGCCTAAGGCAGGCAAAAGAAGGAGATGAACTTCTTAAGATGATCGACCGCTGCCTAGAACCGAAGCCGGACCACAGAACGTCAGTACAAGAAATCTTTGAAATCTGCCAAAATTATATTACCCAAAATAAGCAGTAATGCAGCAAAGCTTCCAGACTTTTTCTGTCGGGGAGCTTTTTGTTATTTTATTGTATAATGACGAGTAAAAGGAGCGGATAGCATTGGCAAAACTGATTCATACGGAAAATGTACTGGCATCAAAAGCCAAGTCGATTAAAAAAATATTTGAGCATGAGCAGTCAAATATCGTAAATATTCAGCTGCAAGCTGGAGAAGGTATACCTGCACACGACTCTAAACACCCGATTTTTATTATTGTCCGTCAGGGCGGTGTGAAATTTATCTGTACAGATAAAGAATATGTACTGTATAACAATGATATTTTATTCATGGAAGCGGCGGAAATGCACAGCGTTGAAGCGGTATCGGATACTGATTTTCTCGTTGTCTTTCTAAAGTAAGTTTAAATGTCGGGAATCAGGAAAATAATTAGTGTATAGTTTATAAAAAGACTTAAATTAAACAAAGGGGAGCTGGAGTTATGTTTAAACGCGACGGCACAATTTCATTTTTAAATAAACTGTTATCAATCAACAGTCCGACAGGCTACACAAATAATGCTGTAAGCTTTTTAAGAGAAACGATTGAAGATATCGGTTACGAAACAATGACGACACCCAAAGGGAATCTGATTGTCCAAGTGGATGGTGACAATGGTGAAGTGACACGCGGTTTGAGCGCCCACGTCGATACACTCGGGCTTATGGTGCGTTCAATCAACTCAGACGGCACCTTGTCGCTGACGAAACTCGGCGGGCCGCTGACACCGACACTGGACGGTGAATACTGCGATATTATTACGCGCGATGACAAAGTATATACGGGGACTATTTTGTCTAAATCACCGTCGATTCACGTCTATAAAGACGCAGCGACAAAAGATCGAGACATTGATAATTTAATCGTCAAACTGGATGAACGTGTGGAAAGTAAAGAAGATGTTCAAAATATCGGCATTCAAAACGGAGATATTGTTGCCTATGACCCTAAAGTTGTCGTTACAGACTCAGGATTTATAAAATCAAGATTTTTAGACGATAAAGCATCGGTTGCTGTTTTAGTCAGCATTTTAAAAATGATGAAGCAGGAAAACGTGACACCGTCGACAAATCTGAAATTTATCTTCTCGACCTATGAAGAAGTGGGACATGGAGCGGCCTGGATACCTGAAGATATTACGGAACTATTGGCAGTGGATATGGGCTGTATCGGTTTAGATTTAGAATGTACAGAATACGATGTATCAATCTGTGCCAAAGACTCATCCGGTCCGTATGACTACGATATGACAACCAAACTGATTAATTATGCAAAAGATAAAGAATTGAATTATGCAGTGGATATTTATCCGATGTACGGCAGTGATGCCTCTGCAGCAATGAGCGGCGGTGCGAATATAAAAGCAGCATTGATTGGACCGGGTGTTGCGAGCAGCCATGGTATGGAACGGACGCATATCGATGCGCTCGAAAATACTTTCGAACTGATTAGAGCGTATATTAGAAATTAATTTTATATGTTTGATATAAAACTTTAAACAAGGTGTTGTGATTATGTCTAAAGGAACATTTTAATCCTGCTGCCTTTAGTCAGCCAGTTCCATTATAAGAAACGAACGGACGGGACGTAGAAATATCATTATGGACTGTAGCACTCAATGTGTTATGGTCCTTTTATATTAGGAGGCATATTAAATGAAGATCAAACCGCTGAAGATATCAAACGATCTGGAGGTTGTTTCATATGAAACGATTGCTGCAGATGAAGACCAGATGTTTGAGAATATTGAAATTCAGGATGCTGAATTTGTAGATGCAGATTTAGACCGTCTGATTGTCTATCATTCGATAATCAGAAACAGCAATTTATCGAATAACGAGTTCGATAACGCGGACTTGAGCGATACGAGATTTGTGAACTGTGATTTTTCAAATACAGTATTTTTTGGCGCATCAATCCATAATGCAGAATTCGTAAATTGCAAAATGACCGGTGTCAGCTTTGACGAGGCAAGAATTAAAAATGTGAAATTCCAAGAATCGATTTTAAATTTGTCCGGCTTCAGTGAATCGAAGATGGAGAATGTATTATTCGACGGGGCAAGGATGGTGACAGCCGACTTCTTTAACAACCGATTTAAAAATATCGGCTTCGAAAATTGCGATCTGACTGAAGCAAGATTTGTAGACACGTCACTGTCCGGCATCGATATCAGTTCATCTCATTTTGAAGCTTTAAGCATTAAAAGAGAAGATTTAGAAGGCTGTATTGTGTCCAGCGTACAGGCGATTCAAATGGCGTCGCTGATGGGACTGGTTGTAAAGAATAACTAAAAAGATCCGGCTCAAATTTTGAGTCGGATCTTTTACTTATGGAGCCAAGGGGGCTCGAACCCCTGACCTTTGCACTGCCAGCGCAACGCTCTCCCAGCTGAGCTATGGCCCCTATTTTTACATTACATACATTGTAGGCCATATTCTCAAGTTTTGTCTACACTGATTAGCTGAAAAACCTGAATATCACAAACATGACAGGGACAACAGCTAAAGCGGGCAAGTAATTCATTGTTTTAAAGGCTTTGATATTTAAAATGCCTAAACCGGACATTAATATTAAAATACCGCCGATAATATTCACTTCATTCATAATATCTGTGTTAATGGCATTTTCCATAAATAGTGCCATGACATAAATAGCGCCCTGCCATAGAAATACTGCGACTGCGGACAGGGCAATGCCAAAGCCGAATGTCGATGCCAGAACAATAGATGTAATGCCGTCTAAAATACCGTTTGTAATTAAATATGTATAATTTTGATTCACTGCAGCTTCTACAGGTCCGAGTATGGACAGCGTTCCGATACAGTAGAGCAGGATTGCCGTTGATAGGCCTTGGGCAAGATCTCCTTTTGAATATTTTGAGACGGCGCTGTTGAATTTATCTTCCAGATTCAGCATCTGGCCGATCACACCGCCGAGTGCGAGACTGACGATGAATAAGACCGGATAAGTACTCGTTGGCATATACTGGACAATAGCGTTAACCCCGATAGATAAGGCGACGAGCCCCATGGCTGTCATCAAGACATCGTGATATTCCTTTTTAATTCCTTTTTTAAACAGACTGCCGATTGTCGAACCGACCAGTATCATTATGACGTTAAAAATTGTTCCAATCATGTGCAAGGCTCCTCGTGAAACGATAGATTTAAATATAAACTATATCACTTATTCAGTATGATTAATTTAATATTCTGTTCTTTTAGTATAAAGTAGTTGGTAACTGGAATAAATAGAAGTGAGAAAATGAACTTCTTACATCCGGAAAAGTCAGCTATACAAGTGAATCTTAAGCTAATTCATAGTTTAAGTGTATAATTTAAATAGGGAGTTTTCCCGGGAAATTTTTAAAACAGGGGGAATTAAGATGGGGTGTCTTTGGAAGTCAGAAGCGCAGTTAGAAAATTTGCTCGAGGAATTGGTCAGCTGGAATAGTGTATCCGGAACTCAAGGGGAGATTGATTTTCCGTATAAATTAAAAGATAAATTTCAAGCGCTCGAATATTTTAAAACACATGAAGATAACATTCAGCTGTTTGATGCAGGGAAAGATCGCAAAGCTTTTACGGCTTTGTATCAATCGGAAGCAACGAGCAATACCGTCGTACTGCTCAGTCACTTTGATACGGTGGGTGTAGAGGAATACGGTCAGCTGCAGGACTTGGCATTCCAGGCGGATGCATTGACGGCTGTATTTCAGAATAATCCGGAGTACTTAACACTGGTTGCCAAAGCGGATGCTTTAAGCGGTGAATATTTATTTGGCCGCGGGACTATGGATATGAAGATGGGCTTGACGCTGCATATGCATTTAATGGAGCAGGCGATTCAAGAAGAATGGCCGGTGAATCTGCTGCTCGTCACTGTACCGGATGAAGAAGTTAGTTCAGCAGGTATGCTGGCGGCAGTGCCCGGCGTATTAGAGATTTCAAAAGCCAAGCATTTAAATATTAAACTGTTTTTAAACGGCGAACCGTCATTTACTCAGGAGCCATTGGATGAGAATCACTACATATATTCAGGATCAATCGGCAAGATTTTACCCGCAGCCTTATTTTACGGAGTGCCGACTCACGCGGGTGAACCTTTGAATGGTGTGACCGCTCATTTCTTAAGTGCGTATTTGACGAAACACATGGAATTTACCAGCCGGTTTTCAGAAACGTATGACGGTGAAACCACACCGTTGCCGATTTGTCTGCAAGCAAACGATTTAAAGGCGCATTACGATGTGCAGACCTCTCATCACAGTTATGCTTTGTACAATGTGGTGACTTTGACACAGACAGCGGAAGATGTCATGGCAACATTCAGAGAAATCGCAGAAGATGCCATGCATGAATGCCGGACGGATTATGAAGCGGTGTGCCAACACAGCAATGTTCCGCCTTTAAACTGCTTTAGAGTACTTGATTATAACGAATTGCTTGATTATTTTATCGATAAATACAGCAGGGAAGAAGCGGATGCGCTGATTCAAAAAGTGATAGAGGCAGAAGATGTGGATCAGAGAAAACTGACACTGATGATTGCAGATAAGCTGATGGAATACTGTCAGGAACTCGCGCCTGCGACAGTGCTGATGTTTGCACCGCCTTACATGCCGGCAGTGAATTCGTCAAATGATGATTTAGTTCAGCGTTTAATTGCAGTCACGACAGAAACGATGAAAGACCGCTTTGATTATAAGGTGACGAACAAGCATTATTTTAACGGGATTTCTGATTTGAGTTATGTGAACTACAATCCGGATGATGAAGGCTGGCAGTCGTTTAAAAACAATGCGCCGCTCTGGGGAGAATCGTATTCAATTCCATTTAAAGAGATGCAGCAGCTGAGTGCATCGGTGATGAATATCGGTCCGTTCGGCAAAGATGCCCATAAGATGACGGAAAGACTCCATAAGAAAAATGCCTTTGTAATGATGCCGGAAGTTCTGAGGACAGTCATACAGCAATTATTTTAAATCTGAAACTGCAGAACAGGAGTGATTGAATGTCGAATCAATTAAGACCTTTATTTCTGGAACCGGATGCTGAAGATCATTTGAAAGCGGCAAAAGCTGCGGCAGAGATGTTTAAAAATACTGCTGTCAAAACACCGGAAGGGATCTACTGGGAAGAGGAACCTTTTTCTCCGGCTGACCCGCACGACGATACATTTATGGGGCAGTTTTCATTGTACAGCGGGTCACCGGGTGTGATTTATTTTCTGGCTCAGCTGGCAAGAGTGACGGGTGACCGGGAGTATTTAAGCGACGCTGTTGAAGCGGGCAAGTACATGATCAGCAATTGGGAATGTAATGTGAGGATGCAGCAGTATGGCGGCAATATTGCCCATTCTGAATGGGGCGTACTGAATGGTGTGTCAGGTATTGCTTTTGTCTTTGGTGAGCTTGCAGCAGTCTCAGGTTTGGAAGAATTTAATGAATTTGCCGTTCATCTGATTGAAGAAGTCGCAGATGCCGCGCGTCAGACTGATAAAGGTATTGTTTGGACAGATGAGCCGGCGATATTTTTTGACTCCGGAATTATTTTGTTTTTAATACATGCTGCAGAAAAATACGACAGAAAAGACTGGCTGAAGCTGGCGTTAGATGCAGGAGAAAAAGTGCTGAATGATGGACAGGAACATGATGGGAAAATGACTTGGCCGACAATTAGTCCAGCTTATTTTGGTATTCCTGAAGACAGTGTCATGCCGAATTATTTTTACGGTACTGCCGGTGTGGCTTATGCGCTCGTTGCCTTATATGCGGAAAATAGTGATGACAGATATCTAAGTGCTGCTGTAAAAGGCGCAAAGTACATTCAATCAATTGCCACGGTGGAAAATGAAAATATTCTGTTCCCGCACAGTTTCCCTCACTTAAAAGATGTGCACTATTTAGGCTTATGCCACGGTGCCGCGGGGACTGTACGTTTATTTTATAAGCTCTATCAAGTGACGGGTGAAGCGGAGTATAAGGAATGGACAGAACATATCGTTAACGGGATCTTAAGTACGGGGGCTCCGGAACTTCATTCAGATGGATATTGGAATGTTGCCTCGCAGTGCTGCGGCTCTGCCGGTATGAGCAGCGTATTTCTTGGATTATGGGCAGAAACGGGAGACGATAAATATTTAACGTATGCCAAACGTGTCGGCAAGCAGCTGTTGAGTGAGAGTGTCTATGATGAAAATACCGGTGCGTGCTGGTATCATGCATTCGACAGAACAAATCCTGAACATGTAACAGCTAAAATCGGCTATCTCGACGGTGCATCCGGTATCGCAGCAGAATTACTTCAGCTGTACCAGGCAGACATTGGTCAGTTTGATGTATTGAGACTGCCGGACGATCCGTATCCAAAAAGTATATAAGAAAAATGCCTTGGGCTTATCAGCCAAGGCATTTTTTTAGTCTATTTTTTTAAGTTAACAATCGTCCGGCCTCTGACTTTACCGTCGATAATATCGTGAAGCACTTGAGGGAGTTCATCTAAACTCACTTCGCTAACGACATCTTTATCAAGAATTTTTGGTTTTAAATCTTTAGCCAGGCGGTCCCAGACTTTTTTACGCAGTTCCATCGGATAGAAGACAGAATCGACGCCGAGCCAGTGAATGCCGCGTCCGATAAACGGTAATACAGTCGTACTCACTGCAATGCCGCCGACTAAACCGAATGTCGCGAGTGCACCTTCCGGCTGGAGGCTTTTAATAATATATTCTGTCGTTTTACCGCCGACTGGGTCAATCGCTGCCTGGAAGAGCGGTTTGCCTGTCGGTTTCTCATCCTGATTTGTGACATCGCCACGGTGAATCACTTTAGCTGCGCCGAGTGATTTTAAGTAATCTGTCTCATCGATGCTGCCTGTACTGGCAACAACAGTGTAGCCTGAATCAGCAAGCATGCTGATTGCTAAACTGCCTGCGCCGCCGGATGCGCCGGCAACTAAAATATCGCCATTATCCGGTGTAATACCAGCTTGCTCAAGTTTAGTTATGGAAATTCCAGCAGTCAATCCAGCCGTACCCAGTTCCATCGATTCTTTTAATGTTAATCCGTCGGGAAGCGGTACGAGCCAGTCAGCAGGAATGCGCGCAGTTTCTGCAAAACCGCCTGAAATTCCCGTGCCGACTTTATAACTGGTTGCGATCACTTTATCGCCAGGATTAAAACGGTCATCACTAGATTCAATTACCTCTCCAGCAAGGTCGATACCTGGAATAATCGGGAAATACTCAGCGATGCCGCCTTGAGCCGCAACCATCCCGTCCTTGTAATTGACACTGGAATAGTGGACATCAATCAGCACGTCACCCTCAGTTAACGCTTCAATATTGACATCTTTAATACTAATTTCTGTACCTTCATCTGTCTTATCAGCAATTAAAGCTTTAAAAGTATTCATTAGTTAGCCTCCTGATATTAATGTAATTACAGCGTATCATCTTTGGGCATTTCTTTATTCCTTTACTGCTCATTATATCATTGTGATAATATATGTAATTCAATAAGCATCAATAGAAATTAGGACTGGGGAGAAAACGCTATGAAAGTAGTCGCGGGAGTGGATTCTTTTAAAGGGAGTTTATCGTCTGTCAATGCGAATTTGTCTGTTGAAAAGGGGATAAAGAGCGTTAATCCGCATGCTGAGGTGAAATCTTTTGCTATGGCTGACGGCGGCGAAGGTACTGTGGAGACACTTGTCGACGGTATGCAGGGGCGACGTGTTCAAACAAGGGTGACCGGACCGCTGGGGCATTCGATTGATGCAGCTTACGGTTTGGTTACAGATGAACAGCTGGCCATTATCGAAATCGCAGCAGCTTGCGGTTTACCCCTGCTGAATGCAAAGGAATTAAATCCTTTAGTGACAACGACTTATGGAGTCGGTGAGCTGATTAATCATGCTTATGATCAGGGTGCGAGAAAATTCATCATCGGACTCGGCGGCAGTGCGACTAACGACGGGGGTGTCGGTATGCTGCAGGCTTTGGGATTTACGTTTAATGATGCTGAAGGTGCCCCGGTAGAATATGGCGGCGGAGCGCTGCTTCAAATTCATTCGATATCCCCAACTGACAGCAGTGAAAAATTTAAAGACTGTGACTTTCGAGTGGCCTGCGATGTATCGAATATTTTGTATGGTGAACATGGTGCTTCTTATGTATTCGGGCCGCAAAAAGGCGCGGATAGAGACATGCTGAAAGTATTGGATGCTGGCTTAAAACATTATGCGGAACTGACTTTGGAAAATATGGATATTGATATAAGAAACGTTGAAGGCGGCGGAGCGGCTGGCGGATTAGGTGCTGCCTTTCATGGTTATTTAAATGGCAGACTCGAATCAGGCATTGAATTAATTATGGATGTGCTCGGTGTTGAGGAAGAACTAAAGACAGCAGATTTGGTCATTACTGGAGAAGGTAGAATCGATGCGCAGACATCAATGGGTAAAGTGCCGGCTGGAATGGCTCAGCTGGCGAAGCGGTTCGATGTTCCAGTGATTGCTGTTGGCGGCAGTTTGACCGAGGATGCTTATGAGTTAAACGAGGCCGGCATTGATGCTGTGTTCTCTATTCAAAGAGAACCGTTGACAGTTGAAGCGGCGATGGATGGTCGCCGGACAGCTGAGAATATAGAAAGAACAGTAGCACAGTTAATTAGGGTTTTAAAAATTAATATGTAAAGAAGCGGCGGGAATTCTTTGGATTTCCGTCCGTTTTTATGTGTAGGGTTCCAATGAACCGTGCTCATTGGTGTGCAAGCCGAGATATGTTCCAATGAACCGCGCTCATTGGCATGCAAGTCAAGCTCCGTTCCAATGAACCGCGCTCATTGGTGTGCAAGTCGAGCTACGTTGCAATGAACCGCGCTCATTGGTGTGCAAGTCAAGATACGTTGCAATGAACCGCGCTCATTGGCATGCAAACTAAGCTCCGTTCCAATGAACCGCGCTCATTGGCATGCAAGTCGAGCTCCGTTCCAATGAACCGTGCTCATTGGTGTGCAAGTCGAGCTCCGTTCCAATGAACTGCGCTCATTGGTATGCAAATCAAGATACGTTGCAATGAACCGCGCTCATTGGCATGCAAACCAAGATACGTTCCAATGAACCGTGCTCATTGGCATGCAAGTCAAGATACGTTGCAATGAACCGCGCACAAGCACCCGAAAATCAAAAAAACTTGGAAACCTTAGGTTTCCAAGTTCAAATATTATTTCTCAGCTTGTTCTTCAGCGTAAATTTTATCCAGAGCTTCCTGGAAGAGTTCAACAGGCTGTGCGCCTGAGATTGAATATTTATCATTTACTAAGAAGAACGGTACGCCTTGTACACCAAGGCTTGATGCTTGCGAGATATCCACATTAACGTCTTGAGCGTACTGATCGCTGTGGATAATATCGCGGACTGTTTGACCGTCAAGTTCAACTGATTCTGACAGACGGACGAGTGTTTCTTCGTCGTTTAGCACTTCGCCGTTTGTGAAGTGTGCGGCATACAGCGCTTTAAAGAACGGTGTGCCTTTGCCTTCTGCTCTGGCATGCTGGAAGACACGGTGGGCATCAAATGTGTTTGTCAGCTTAGCGATATCATAATTGATTTCAACGCCGGCTTTTTCTGCTGTTTCCGTCACTTGTTCAAACATGCCTTTAGCACGTTCTACCGGGATGCCTTTCATTTTAGAGAAAGTTTCAGCATAAGTTTCACCAGGAGTGTAGTCAGCATCAGGCATCAGCTGGAAGCTTTTGTATTCAATTTCCACATCGTCTTTATGTTCAAATGTTTTCAGTGCGTTTTCTAAGTTTGCCTGCCCGATAAAGCAAAACGGACATACAAAGTCTGACCAAATAGTAATTTTCATTATTTTTTATCCTCTTTTTCTTCGGTGATAGGACCGCATACGCCTGTTTCAAAATCACAAACCATTCCTGAACCGCCTAAATCCAGTGTTTCAATACTTTTAATTTCCGCAGGTTCTTTTTGTGAAACGGTATTTTCCTTGTCTTTTGTCACCATCTGCAGTCTCCTTTCGTACAATCGAATTTTTTAACTATCTATTATTTTATCAGCTTAGTTTAAATAACACGATAAATCTGCTTACTTATTGTAACTTGCCTCGATGACTTTATCGGGATTAAAGCCCGAAATCACCTGACCGTTAATAACAGTTTGCGGGACTGTGAATTTTCTCGTCTTTCCGATCAGTTTTAAGGCTGAAATCGGGTTGATATCTACTTTAACTTCTTTATATGAAACATCTAAAGATTCCAGCAGATCTTTTGCCATGTCGCATACAGGGCATGTGGCTGATGTATATATGGTTACTTTGTCAGTCATATTGCTACCTCTCATACTTTCTTTTAGTCTATTTATCTTAACAAGATTTACAGATGCTAACGACAAAAATGCCTGCAGCTATGCACCGCAGGCGGATAATATCTTATCTTTCAAAATCAACAGTTTCGTCAGTATCTAAATGAATAGTCGTTTCAGCAGGTTTTGTACCTGCAATCAGTTTGCCGTTTCTGTATGAATGCGTCACTGCGGCCTGTTTGCGGATCACATCGTATTCATTATCAGCATTCAAGACGATAAAGTTCGCCGGCTTGCCTGGTTCAATCCCATATTCGTCTTCGATATGCAGTGTTTTTGCACTATTTTTTGTAACCAGATCAATTGAGTTAACGATTTCCTCATACCCCATTAGCTGAGCGGCGTGTATGCCCATATGCAGTACTTGCAGCATGTTGCCTGTACCAAGCGGGTACCATGGATCGAATATATCATCGTGACCGAAGCAGATATTCATGCCGGCTGCTTGGATTTCTTTGACTCTCGTTAAACCGCGGCGTTTCGGATAGCTGTCGAAGCGTCCCTGCAAGTGAATATTAATGAGGGGGTTTGACACAAAGTTGATCTCCGACATTTTTAATAGACGGAACAGTTTGGCTGTATAGGCATCGTTATACGAGCCCATTGCCGTGGTATGGCTGGCAGTAGTTTTCTCGCCATAATTGCGCTGATAGGCTTCATTCGCCACGACTTCAACGAATCTCGATTGTTCATCATCGATTTCATCACAGTGAATGTCGACGAGTTTATCGTATTTCTCTGCTAAATCGAAAGCGATTTTCATCGATTCTACACCGTATTCTCTCGTAAATTCAAAGTGAGGGATACCGCCGACGACATCTGCCCCTAATTTTACTGCTTCTTCCAGCAATTCTTTGCCGTTCGGGTACGATAAAATCCCTTCCTGAGGAAAAGCAACGAGCTGAATATTCACGTAGTCAGCCAATTCTTCTTTCACTTCAATCATGGCTTTTAATGCAGTGAGTTCAGGGTCTGTCACGTCCACATGAGTACGGATATGCTGGATACCTTGTGCTATCTGCCATTTAATTGCTTTTTTAGAACGGGTTTTAACATCTTCTGTAGAAAGGCATTCTTTGCGCTCAGACCATCTCTGAATTCCTTCGAACAAAGTCCCGCTTAAATTCCATTCAGGTTCACCGGCAGTCAGCGTCGTATCTAAATGAATATGAGGTTCAATAAAGGGAGGTAAAACCACTGACCCGTCGACATCGATAACGTCATCACCCTGAATGGCGTCCTGTGTAATATTTTTAAATTTACCGTCTTCTATTTCGATATTCCATAAGCCTGATTCATTTCTTAATGATGCATTTTTAATAATCACGTACAACCTCATCCTTTGTTTTTATTGGGGTTTTAACTGAAACTGTTGATTTATATGCTGCGAGCTTCATCCCGATAACGTAAATGGCGCTGGTTCCGATTAAAGCATTCAGTGGCGGAATGCCGGGAACGAAGTTTGCAAGTACAATACCTGTAGCCCAGGCAAAGATTGCTACCGGATTAATTGCTTTAAATGTCATTGTCTCATATGCAGCGTAATTTCTCTTTCTAACGATAAAGTAATCGGCAAGAATAATGGCACCTATTGATGGTAAAGCAGAACCGAGCAATGTCAGGAAATCAACGAAATTATTGTAGAGCCACATTGCTGCGAGTGTACCTAAAATACCGTTGAACACAACGATATATTTCTTAGGGAATTTAAAGATGTTAGCAAAACCTAAGCCTGATGCGTAAAGTGCACTGTCGTTCGTCGTCCATATGTTTAAACCAAGTACGATGATCCCGGGAATCATCAGGCCCTGCATCAGCATCACTTCTGAAATATCAGCAATGCCGAAAGCCATGGCACCGACCGCACCGAAGAGAAACATCAAAGAGTTGCCTAAGAAGAAAGCGATAATACTTGAGCTGACTGCTGACTTGGCTGATTTAGCGAAACGTGTAAAGTCAGGTGTTAACGTCCCCGCACTGATAAATGATCCAACACAGATTGTCAGGGCGAAAGCGATACTGACTGATTCAGATGGCTGGTAGAGCAGCAGTGCGTCCATGCCGCCCATCGAGTTAACAGCGTCTGTCACTGAGTACATGCCGAATATTGCGATTGTCGGCACACTGATAAAACCAAGGATTGCCAGTGCTTTAAGGCCAAATATAGAAGAGATCGTCATCAGTGTACCAAAGACACCAATTAAGATAAAAACATTAATGCCGGTTGCAAGCGAGACTGGTACTGCAAACATTGCGAGACCGACACCGAACCAGCAGACTTGTGTGGATGCGAGCAGGAAAGATGTAATATAAGAGCCGGTTTTACCAAAAGCATAACGTGCGAGTAAGTGTGTAGATAAGCCGGTTTTAGCAGCGATATAAGCGAGTGCACCTGTATAGAGACCGAGAATTAAGTTGCCTGCAAGTACGATAAGTATGAAATTTGTAAACGATAGACCTTCGCCAAGCGTTCCGCCGGACCACATACTTGCTGAGAAAAAGCTGAGAGATAACATTACGGCTAAAATATTCCAGAAACTTTTGCGACTTGACTGAGGCACTGCCTCAAGTGAGAATTCTTTGTCATGAGATGACATACATAACTCCTCCAGTATCTTTTGAATTTCAGAAACTGGCGCCGAAAAGTGCACTTCTGTAGTGTTTCAGGCAAAAAAATAAAGCTCCCTGCCAGAAACATGACAAGAAGCTTTTTTCTATAATAAGGTACGGCAAAGTTCCCTTAAAGCAGGGCATGCTTAGCCGCAAGATATTACATCGCGCTGTCCTTGTCAGTCTCACTGGACTGATTTAAAGGCACCAGTATTTAATTAATGAATAGTATTACATATATTTTAGAACTTGTCACGTTTAAAATTCCTTGATTTTATCACACTCCTTCATCGTAATGATTGAATAGTTATTATTATGCATAAAAATACATATACTAATTATTCATTTATGGTAGGATAGTAATATATTTTTAAATTTAAGGAATATTCTAAAAATAAGGGGATGGTAGTATGGTAAAAGCTTCAAACAGCACAGAGAAAAATCATAAGAAGAAATGGGAGTTTCCCGATACATACGTCATCGTTTTTGCGGTACTGCTTATAGCAGTGGCAGCAACTTACATCGTACCGGCAGGAACGTTTGACAGAGTAGAAACGGATGGCGTCACAACGATTGTATCCGGGACTTACGAAAACACAGAATCATCGCCTGCAGGGTTTATGGATGTGTTCTTATCTGTACAAACAGGGATGGTAGAAAGTGCCGGTCTGATTTTCTTAGTTCTGTTTGCCGGCGGGATGTTCGAGATTATAAATAAATCTGGTGCAATACATACAGGAATCTACTCGGCAATTGATAAGATGAAGGGGAAAGAATTCTTTTTAATTGCAACGATTATTATTTTATTTGCGCTCGGTGGAGCCGTCGGGGCACTGGCTAACTCGGTCATTCCATTTGTAGCCATTGGTGTGCTGCTTGTTAAAGCCTTGAAATTTGATGCGATTGTTGCGGTAGCAATTACATTTAATGCGGCATTTATAGGGTTTTCAGCAGGATTTCTGAATCCTTATACAGTCGGTGTTGCACATAATATTGCAGAACTTCCGCTGTTTTCAGGTATGGTGTTTAGACTGGTTGCCTTTGTTTTACTGGTCGGAGCAACAATATGGTATACGTGGCGCTACTGTAAAATAATTTTAAATGATCCTTCCAGAAGTCTGATTGGCATCGAAGCAGCTGAAGATAATGAACTTGGCTTCGATGAGAAATTTACAGGACGTCATAAATTAATTCTGATCTGGACAGCGGCTTCATTAATGTTCTTTGTATTCGCTGTGATCAAGTTCCAGTGGACAACCGACCATATGGCTGCATTTTTTGTGATTATCGGATTAGTCGCAGGGATTATAGCAGGAATGAATTACAATACAATTGCATTCACATTTTTAGAAGGGTGTAAAAATCTTGTATATGGTGCTTTGATTATCGGATTGGCGAGAGCGGTACTTGTTATTATGGAAAACGGTCAGATTTTAGATACGCTTGTTAGCGCATTGTCTCAGCCTTTATCAGCATTGCCGCCAATTGCCACTGCGATCGGTATGTTCTTAATGAACTCGGTCTTTAACTTCTTCGTTCCTTCTGGCAGCGGTCAGGCAGCGATTATGATGCCGATTCAGACCCCTCTGGCGGATATGATTGGTATTACAAGACAAGTCAGTGTACTTGCTTTCCAGTTCGGTGACGGTTTCTCAAATGTTCTGTTCCCGACGTCCGGGCCGTTGATGGCGAGTCTCGCTGTGGCAGGTGTTGCCTGGATTAAATGGGCAAAATGGTTCTTCCCATTATTCTTAATATGGACAGGCATAGCGTTTGTGCTTCTGGCGGTCGCAGTAATGATTAACTTAGGTCCACTTTAAGAGATAGAATCGTTACTGTAAGATAGTTATAATTAAAAGATAAATAAAAAGAGGTGAGGGATCACAGATGGAAGTATACAGCTACCGCAGCGATCAGCTGGCAGCATCACCGAAAGAAGTATTTCAGATTGTGAATGATGATGAGCAGTTAAAAAAGATCTTCACTATCCTTAAAGACATTGAGTACAGTACGAAAGGGAAGCGTTCTAAAGGTGCGAAATTCAGAATAACGCTAGGCGTTAGAAATAAGACCTACCGTTTTAGGAATGAAATCACAGAATACGTTGAGAACGAGAAAATCGTCATGAAAACGAAATTAAAACAGGGCGTTATAACGACGTTATTTAGTGTAGAACCGAAAGGTGCTGGCTCGGAACTGTCAGTTCAGTCATCAATAGAGAGCAGCATGGGTGTCAGAATGTTCATTATGACTGTAAAACCTGTTGTTAAATCAGTAATGAATAAAGAAATGAAAAAATTTGAAGCGGCAGTAATCAGTGAAAATTAAATCGAACTGCCGGTCAGCTTCCTGCCTAAATATGCGGGAAGCTTTTTATTATGAATATTTTACTGTAATTCAGGAATATACAAAGTACAATAGAGTAATCGCTTAGAAAAAGAACGTGCTGTAAATAAATTAAAGATGAGGGATTACAGAATGAAGAAGAAAGCTAAAAGTAAAACAGATATACCGCGCCACGAAGAGTGGACAGTAAAAGAGCATACAGAAGTATTAGAATTCCTGTTTAAAGTCATGCCGTCAAAAAGCCGGAATGCAGTAAAAGGGATTTTAAAACGCGGACAGGTTGTCGTGAATGACAAATCGACCACACAATTTGACGATAAGCTGAAACCGGGAGACCATGTTCAAATCCGTGAACGCGTCGCCTCATCTTCAATAAAATTAAAAGGTGTGAATATCCTTCATGAAGATGATGATATTATCGTAATCGATAAAGAAAGCGGGCTGCTGTCCATGGGGTCTAAACAGGAACGGCAGATGACAGCCTACAAGCAGCTGATGGATTACGTACAGAGTATTCACCCGAAGAACCGGGTGTTTATCGTGCATCGATTAGATAGAGACACGTCAGGTGTGATGATATTTGCCCGGAGTAAAATGGTTCAGCAGCGGCTGCAGAAAGCCTGGACTGAAGCAGTTCAGGAGAGATCATACGTTGCCCTTGTCGAAGGAGTCGTTCAAAAAAACGGGACGATTACATCTTGGCTCACTGAAGATAAGACATATATGATGCATTCGAGTCCTAAACCGAACCATGGTCAAAAAGCGATTACGCACTACAAGGTCTTGAAAACGAACCGCAGATTCTCATTATTAAAGGTGAATCTGGATACGGGAAGAAAAAATCAGATTCGCGTGCATATGCAGGACCTTGGCCATCCGATTGTAGGCGATAAAAAATACGGATCGGAAATCAACGCTATTAATCGTTTGGGACTTCATGCTAATGCAATTAAATTTAAACATCCGGTAAGCGGAAAAGTAATGAAATTTGAATCGGAAACACCTGCATCGTTTACGAGAGGGTTTAAATAGAGAGAAGCACCGTCCTTGGTTATCTATATCAAGGACGGTGCTTCTCTTTTGAATAATAATAAAATAGGTAAAGTCAAATCAGAATATAAAAATGCCCCAACCGATACGGCTAGGGGATGAATTTAATCACGATAACGCTTTAAGCTTATTTTAACTTACTATGATCGTTTAGAAAGTGGTAAGCTTTCTAATTTTTATATTAATATATTATTTGAATTTTGTAAAGATTAAAACTTTAATTGAACTATTTATTAGATATACTTACAATATAAGTAATAACTGTAAGGAGTGTGTGCGATGAAAAAATTTCAGGGTGAATATACTATCGGTTTAGATATTGGTACAGCTTCTGTCGGGTGGTCTTGCATCAACAAAGACTACGAACTATTAGAGTTTAGAAATCGAAAAGCAATTGGTGTCAATTTGTTCAATTCAGCAGATACCGCGGAAGCTAGAAGACTTAAGCGCGGAATGCGAAGACGTTATAATAGAAGAATTAAAAGAATTCAAATGCTGCAAGAATTATTTCAGCCACTCATTAACGATCAAGATTTTTTTAGTAATTTAAGTACTGATCATAAGTGGAAAAACAGTAACAATTTTGAGAATAGGACGCTCTCAGAGACTTTGATAGAACTAGGGTTTTCTAAGGAAGAGATACATACTAAATTTCCAACAATATATCATTTAAGAGATTTTTTAATATCTACGAATGAAGAACAAGATATAAAATTAATTTATTTAGCGATTCATAACTTAGTTAAGTTTAGAGGGCACTTTTTATTAAACATAGATAGCTGGGAAGATAGAGATTCATCTGAAGAAAAAGAAGGGCTTTTAGAGTTTCTGGAAAATCTCTATGAGATTAACAAAATTGATGAAACAGTATCAGAGAAAATAGTTGAATCTATCTCAGAAATACTGGGGGATACAAGGACAACAGGTAATGATAAGAGTAAGGCTGTTCAAAAGCATCTTCCTAAAGACTTAAAAGATATTGGTAAATTGTTAACTGGACTTAAATCAAATTTGCATAATGTGTTCTATAATTGTGAAAATAATGATGAGATTAAAGAAAGTAAAATTGCTATTAAACTATCAAATGATGATGAAGATATAGATTTATCTGTCTTAACAGACGATCAGTTAGAAATCATTGAGCAAGCAAAAAAGTTATATTTAGATATGACTCTCAAAGAAGTATTAAAAGACTTTGACTATGTATCACGAGCAAAAGTGAGTGAATTCAATAAAAATAAAAGACAGTTAAAAATTTTAAAATCGTTAATAAAGGAAAATTATGATACTCAAACTTATAAAAATTTCTTTGTTACCCCGAAAAGTGTTTTTGCTGAGTATTATAATAAACCGGATGTTAAAAACTTGGCCAAACTCTCATATTTTGATCAATATAGATTAAATAAGAATAAGGGAAAAGATAAATTTATTTCAGAAATTAAGAAAGTACTAAAAAACAATTTAGAGGATGAAAAATCGGATAATAATAGAATATCAATACTAGAACAAGTAGAAAACGAGTTATTTCTGCCATTCTTGAATAATGTTTCAAACTCGTCAGTTCCTCATCAAAACTCATTGTATGAAGCGAAAAAAATTCTTCTTAATCAGCAAAAATATCATAAAGATATCTCGCAAAATCTAGTGGACAAAGTGGCACAATTAATATCCTTTAGAATTCCATACTATATTGGGCCGTTAGTAAAGAATGATGGAGATTCAGAATTTGCCTGGAGTTCAAGGATTAAAGATACTAACATCACACCATTTAATTTTGATGAAGTAATAGATAAAAGTACGAGTGCTGCTGAATTTATAAATAGAATGACAAATAAATGCAGTTATTTGTTGCAAGAGGACGTGTTACCTAAACACTCATTGCTTTATCAAGAAATGGAAGTCAGAAACGAACTAAATGGGATTAATTTGAGAAGTGAAAGTCAGATAAGCGATAAGGTACATAGATTACCACAAGATGTTAAGAACAATGTCTTTGAAAATCATTTTAAAAACACAAAAAAAGTTACTCATAAAAACCTAAAGGAATTTTTAAAGAAATCAGTTGATGGTTATGAAGATAAAGAAGTTTTTGGAACGCAAAAAGAGAATGAATTTGCCAGCTCTTTGTCATCGTATATTGATTTTAGAAATATTCTAGGTAAAGAAAAGTTAGAATCACATCTTGATGAAGTCGAACACATTATTAGCTGGGTAACAATTTTTAATGAAAAAAGTATTATACGAGAGAAAATTCAAGATAATTTTGATTTCATAGAATCTGATGAGTTAGAAAAAATCTTAAAATTAAATTATAGCGGATGGGGCAGATTATCGAAAAAAGCCCTGACACTGGTTAATAATGATGAATCTATCATTAGTCTAATGCGTACAGATGACTATAACTTTATGGAAGCTTATACATCACCCCGATATGGATTTAAAGAAGTTTATGAAGACATAAATAAAAAATTCAAAGGGATTAAAAATAAAATAGAGTACTCAGATATTGCAGAACTAAAATGTTCCCCTGCATTAAAAAAATCTATCTGGAGCACTGTTAAAATAGTCGATGAATTAGTCAGTATATTTGGAGAGCCTAAAAATATTGTAATAGAATTCGCAAGAGAAGAAGGAGAGAAGAAACGTACCGTTGAATGGAAGAAGCAATGGGATGTTCTTATTAAAGATAATGATTTAATGAAAAAAGATGAATTTAGTGAGATGTTTAAAGATGTTTCAAATTATCGTGGAGATTTAGATTACAAATTAGAGAAACTGAAGCTGTATTTGTTACAGGGTGGAAAATGTCTATATACACTAGAGAAAATAAACTTACAGGCTCTAATCATGGATTCATCAAAACCAGCGGGTCAAAGATATTATGAAGTGGATCATATATTACCTCGAAATTTTGTTAAGGATGACAGCCTCAATAATAAGGTGCTTGTTATTAAGGAAGCAAATCAAAGAAAATCAGGGTACAAAATGCCGTTGTCTATTGCCGGGGATAAAAAACTTAAACTCATTAGATACTGGCGACTGTTAGCTGACAATAACATGATGTCTGCAAGTAAGCTGCATAAGCTGATGAAAGAAGAGTTCTCAGATGTTGATAAAGAAAGATTTATAGCACGTCAATTGGTGGAAACTCGCCAAATTACTGTTCATGTGAAAAATTTATTAGAAGAACGATTTGCCAGCACTGATGATAATAAAGTGAGCATTGATATCCTAAAAGCCGGAATAGTTTCAGAAGTACGTAAAAAATTGGATTTCCCTAAAATACGTGAATTAAATGATTATCATCATGCAATTGATGCTTTATTAATTGCCGGAATTCATCAATTTGGTGAAGAGATAAAACCAAATTTATTTAAGTTTGATTTGAGAAAGCATAAGGCTAAAGAAAAATGGCGTAAGTTAAATGAAGAAGAGTCTAATAAGTTCAACCCAGAATTATTCCTCATAACAGAAATGAGAAAAAGTGAACTGAGAAATGATAGAACATTTGAATTTATATTTGAAAACCTTATAAAAAATAGCCACCCACTAGTGACGAAAAAAGTAGAGAATAGTGAGTCTGCATTTTATAAAGAATCAATTTTATCACCTAAAGTTAAGGTGCCTAAATACACGTCTTCGAAAAACGGAAAATTTGTACATGATGAGGTGAAAAAGGCATATAGTATATTTATTTCTTACTTCATTAAGAATAAGAAAGGAGAACTAATAAAAAAACATAGATTGATAGATGTTACGAATATAGATGCAGCACAGAATGAATTCGAAAATGCAAATAGCTTAGCTGAATTTTACGCATCTAAGCTTGAGAATGTCAGCAGTATTGAACAGGCGCGTCTACTCTTAAAATTAAATAAGGGAGATTTGATATATATCAACAAAGAACCCTTCTATTTTATGTCTAGCGGTGAGTTGAATAATGCAAAACAACTAAATATTTCTTTTGAACTACAAAGAAATCTGAAGAAACAGCTTAATAAATGGGCATTTGAAAAAGATGAAGCATTGAAAATTTACGAGCAGCTTGCAAGTGAAGTAATTAATCAATTTAGTCATATACTCCCTGCTACACAAGAAAAATATGAAAAGAAAACACAAGAAATTTTGGGGTATTTTAGTAATACATCTTTATCACATGAAGACTTTGTCTCATCAGTGAATGAGTTGTTAAAAGTATCTAGTCCATCAGCTGCTAGATCGGAAAAACTTGGCGGTCGGCCTTCGGCTTCAGCAAATAAAACTATACAAGATGGAAGCTATTCATCTAGTTCTATAACAGGATTGAAATATAAGAAACCTAAAAGATTAATTAAATTCCTGGAGGATTAATATGAGTTTTCGAACTGTTCTGTTGAGTAAAGACTCTAAGATTAGCCTGAGAATGAATCATCTTGTTGTAAAGAGCGACAAATTAAATCATATACCGTTAACAGAAATTGGTGTTCTTCTGATAGAGAATCCTAATATCAGTATGTCAGGTCATATCTTAAATGCACTGGCGAATAGTAAGATATTAACCATACTTTGTGATAAAAATCATATGCCGTGTTCTGTTGTGGAGTCTGTCTATGGACATCATAGGCAAAGTAAAAACATAAAAAAACAAATAAATTGGAACCCTGTTAATTCAAAAAGGATATGGCAATTAATTATTAAAGAAAAAATATCACATCAGGGTAGAGTATTAAAAAGTTTCTATCCGGAATTTGACTTAGAATCTTTTACAGTCTATGCCGATACTGTTGAAATTAATGATATGACGAACAGAGAAGGACATGCAGCAAAAGTATATTTTAGACAGTTATTTGGAGAATGGTTTATAAGATCATTTGATGATGAGGTTAACGCGGGATTAAATTATGGATATTCATTAATAAGTGCAACTTTTAGCAGAATCATTAAGAGTAAAGGCTATTTGACAGAGCTCGGCGTGAACCATACTTCAGAATTTAATCATCATAATCTATCGAGTGATTTAATGGAAGTATTCCGTCCATTAGTAGATAGGGTTGTATTTGAAAATATAGAAGACACTTTTGATAAAGAAGAGAAGCGGGTACTACTGGATATTTTTAATGCCAAAATTTTAATCAATGGTAAAAGACAATATTTTTTAAATGCTGTAGATATTTATGTTGATAGTATTTTCAAATATTTAGAAACCGGTAATGAAAATTATATAAAATTTCCCATTTGGGATAAATGAGGGATAATGTGGGAGGAAGATTTTTGAGACTGATATTGATGTTTGATTTACCAGTCGAGACGTCTAAAAACCGTAGAGATTATCGAGCATTTATTAAATATTTAAAAACGCATGGGTACCTTAGGCTGCAGTACTCAGTTTATTCTAAACTGGTAATGAACAGAAATGTTTTAAAGTATCATGAAGCAAAATTGATGGCGAACGTGCCACCTAACGGTAAGGTTCAAACATTAGTTGTTACAGAGAATCAATTTGCAGATATGAAATACTTGGTGGGTGAACCTAGTGAAGATGAGAGAGTTTTAACCAGTGATAGGGTTGTAGAATTATGATTTTAAAAACCAATACACATCAAGCTGTGTCGCTGGAAGAAAAAGGGATTACCACTTTTATGTTCGAAGAAGGCAAGCAAGCCAGAGATTTTATTAGAAGTATTGATCTATTGATTAAAAAGAAAAAAGAGATGAATGAACATGCATTTTACTTAATGGATGATGAATTCCAAGATTTAAACTATAAGAATTTGTATCCAGTTATGATGGACTGTGGAAAATTAGATTTAGCAGATGATAAAAGTTTTAAAGATAACACTATAAGTATGTTTGAAAATATGGTTTTTGAACATGACGAGGTTAATGAAATATTTCATCAGCTGCAGGTCTCCATAGATAATTTGGTAAATAAACTTGAAGTAGCAAAAACACACTATACAATTGAATTCCAAAGTGAGACATTTGACGTGAAAAAAATGTTGAAATTATTAAAATATGATATTCATAGAAATGGCTCTGCTTTGAATCATTTAGAGTTGAGAGAATGTTTTTTTGATATAATGAAACAAATGAATGTGGATAAAAAAGAAATAATTTTGTTTATTATTTATCCTGAGAATCACATGGGTGTAAAAGAAATTGAAAAATTTATGAAATGGTTAAAGAAGTTAAACGTTACGATAATAATTTTAACTAATGATTATAGGGTTATAAAGAATACGAAATATAATTACGTTAACTTAGTTAAACACAATAAAGATATATATAATATTATTGACCTAAGTAACGAGCTTAGATTGTTTTTAGATATTGGTGAAAGTGTTATTGAAACCTTGTCACTACAGCTTAGCTATTTCGATTTCACAGAAACTGAATTAATGATAAGTGATAAGTATAGTAAGTTTATAAATAGCAGTAAACTATAGCTACAGTCTAAACAATCATAGTTTTTATTACGAATTAATCTGGTAAATTATTTCGTTTCGAGGTTTTAGAACTATGATCGTTTAGAAAGTGGTAAAGCAGAATAACCGCCCAACTGAATAAGGTTAGGGTTTTAGAACTATGATCGTTTAGAAAGTGGTAAAGCAAGTAATGACAAGCCTCGTAAACATCATGGTTTTAGAACTATGATCGTTTAGAAAGTGGTAAAGCTAAGAGACATCTTGGTTTGTTGCATTCACAGTTTTAGAACTATGATCGTTTAGAAAGTGGTAAAGCTTCAAATGAAACCATATCTGCTAATACTTGTTTTAGAACTATGATCGTTTAGAAAGTGGTAAAGTGCGACGAACAGGAAGGCGAAGATCGATGAGGTTTTAGAACTATGATCGTTTAGAAAGTGGTAAAGCAAACTTCACAAGGTAAAACAACACTTCTAGTTTTAGAACTATGATCGTTTAGAAAGTGGTAAAGCAAAGAATACAGTTAAAGAGGGTTTAGATTAGTTTTAGAACTATGATCGTTTAGAAAGTGGTAAAGCTTTTCGTTAGAAAAATACGTGCGTGTAACTGTTTTAGAACTATGATCGTTTAGAAAGTGGTAAAGCTCTCAACAGATTGTTTTGCTTTTTCACTTGTTTTAGAACTATGATCGTTTAGAAAGTGGTAAAGCAGAAGTTGACCCGAAACAATGTAACCAGTTGTTTTAGAACTATGATCGTTTAGAAAGTGGTAAAGCTTTTGCTTGCTACGTCCCACCAACTTTCGTGTTTTAGAACTATGATCGTTTAGAAAGTGGTAAAGCTGTCAAAGGCACAAAACCAAAGTGCATATGGTTTTAGAACTATGATCGTTTAGAAAGTGGTAAAGCTGTATACGCCAAAGCCCAGGCATTCCTAGTGTTTTAGAACTATGATCGTTTAGAAAGTGGTAAAGCTAAATGTAGAAAGAGGATAGATACCATTGTGTTTTAGAACTATGATCGTTTAGAAAGTGGTAAAGCAAATTAGAAATGCGATAAATCAAGCTGTTAGTTTTAGAACTATGATCGTTTAGAAAGTGGTAAAGCACGTCGAGGGTAGACTGGTTAATGTTGACAGTTTTAGAACTATGATCGTTTAGAAAGTGGTAAAGCATTTATGCCTAGTGAACCACGCATAGCTAGTTTTAGAACTATGATCGTTTAGAAAGTGGTAAAGCCGTCAGAATGACGTGTAAGTGCGCCCTTAGTTTTAGAACTATAATCGCTTAGAAACTAAAGAAAGTATCCAACAGGTTAACAAAAAGGGGTGTCTCACCGACAGCCCCTTTTATTATACCGTTTTAGCGACGTCGACCCAGTCTTTATATTGTGAGAATAATTCCAATTCTTCTAAAGTCACTTCGATGGCGCTGTTGCCGCTGCCGCACGCGGGATATACTTTATTAAAACGTTTCAGTGATTCATCCAGATAAATTTCAGCATCTTCATTGACGCCGAAGGGACAAACGCCGCCGGGCGGATGGCCTGTCAACGCTTCAACTTCATCGCTTTTAATCATTTTAGGTTTTTTTCCGAATTGCTGTTTGAATTTAGGGTTAGATACTTTTACGTCACCGGCCATAACGACTAAAACGACCTGATCATCCACTAAAAATGACAGTGTTTTAGCGATTTCTTCTTCTTTACACTTTAATGCCTGTGCTGCATCTGCGACAGTCGCGCTTGATGCAGGCAGTTCCTGAATTCTTTCTGCTGCATTAAAGCGGCTTAAATAGTTTTTAGCTGATTCTAATGACATTAAAACACTCCTTAAAGAAAATTATTTACTTCATCAATAAGTATATTCTTACTGTATATAGGAAATATATGTAAGTATAACTGCGCAAATATGCGGTTTAAAACGTATTCATTGCCTGCAGCTGTTTGCTTTTTGTCATATTCATGTTAGCATTATTAATTGTTTAAAGCATATTTAGACGTCCCTTTTGTTATGCGAGTTTTCGCAATTCATTTTGCTGTCTGATTGTAAGTATGAGGACGCACTTTTCGCAGTAGTCATTTCTATTTCTTTTTTTATGGAATACATACGTACTTCCATCTTTTTTCTCATAAAAAATAGTACAGGTTTACAATTTTCAATCGTCTGCAATATGGAGTCTGCTCTATGTTTGTTTGAGTATGTCTTTGTATAAGGGCAACAAAACTAAATTAGGAGGATATTTCATGAAGAACAGAAGATCATCTGTAACCCCTGTTTTTTATATTTCACTTGCAATCGCATTTGTATTTATTTTATGGGGTGCAATATTTCCTGCCAATGTTGAATCAGTTCTAGGAACGATCAACGATTTCATTTCTAATAAATTTGGCTGGGTTTATCTGCTCGCTATGACGGGCTTTGTAGTATTCGCGCTTTATCTTATTATTAGTCCTTACGGGAAAATCCGTCTGGGTAAACAGGACGAGAAACCTCAGTACAGCTATTTCACATGGTTCTCTTTCCTATTTACAGCAGGTATGGGCGTCGGTCTTGTATTCTACGGTGTTAACGAACCGTTAACGCATTTCCACAATCCGCCGGTGACTGAAGGCGGTACAGCACTTGCACAGCAGGAAGCACTTCAATATACATTGTTCCACTGGGGACTGCACCCTTGGGCAGTTTATGCAGTTGTCGGACTGGCGCTCGCTTATTTCAACTTTAGACATAATGCGCCACTCTTAATGAGTTCAGCTCTGTCTCCATTAATCGGAGACAGATCAAAAGGCTGGATGGGTACAACTGTGGATGTTATTGCTGTATTCGGGACAATTTTCGGTATCGCAACGTCACTCGGGCTGGGTGCAACACAAATTACAGCCGGCTTAAGCTACAGTTTCGATGCTATTGAGAATAACTTATTCACACAAATGATTGTCGTTATTATTATTACGATTGCATTTATCGCATCAGCTGCGACTGGTGTTAACAAAGGTATCCGCTACTTAAGTATGAGTAACGTTGTTATTGCCATCGCTTTAATGATTTTCGTATTTATCTTTGGTTCATCAATAACAATGATAGAATCATTCATGACAAATACAGGAAATTATTTACAGAACATAGTCAGCATGACATTCAATATGAACTCATTCGTCGGTGACAGAGGGTTCCTGAATGACTGGACATTATTCTACTGGGCTTGGTGGATCGGCTGGGCTGCATTCGTCGGAAGCTTTATCGCCCGCGTATCACGAGGCAGAACAATCCGCGAATTCATCATCGGTGTTATGGGTGTTCCGGTACTGTTCAGTGCAATCTGGTTTGCAGTATTCGGTGTCGCAGGTATTGAAAGTGACAACATTCTAGGCGGAGGATTATACAGCCTGATTGAAACACAAGGTAATGAAGTGGCATTATTCGCTTTCCTTGAAAATTATCCGGCAGCACCGCTGATTATGGGTATCGCAATACTGCTGATTGCATCATTCTTCGTTACTTCAGCAGACAGCGGTACATTCGTACTCAGTATGCTGACAACTGGCGGTTCATTGAACCCGCCGCTGAAAATTAAATTAGTATGGGGTGCAATCTTAGCAGGTACTGCAATGGTACTGTTATTATCCGGCGGTTTAAGCGCCTTGGAAATGGCGATGCTGATTGCCGCATTCCCATTCACCTTTATCGTTATCATGCTGGCGATATCACTGTACAAAGCCTTGCGCAGCGAACATGGTATTATTCAGCTGGAGAAACAGCAGCTCATATTTGAATCGGACTACAGAGAAGAAACAGAGAAAGAGCTGGCAGAAAAACGTGAAGCATTTGAAGAAACATTGCCAGATGAACAGCCGCCTGAAATTGAAGCGGAAAGCAATGAAGAAAAATAGTAGAATATAAAATAAACTTTTGAACACGTCCGGTAAATACCGGACGTGTTTTTTTATGATTACAATAGCGGTAAAACGGGGAATTATAAAATATATAAATTTTATGGACTAACGGAAATATATTGAGGAGTGTATAGATTATGGGGATAATGGATTTCTTCAAAAATGAAGATGACCAGGATAACATCAAACCGAAATCAGAAGAACCCTATTCGGAATTGTCTACAGGACTGGATGATTTTGAAAACCCGAGCTGGCAGCAGATTGAAAGTGCGTTGAGCGATATCGATGTAGCAGAAGACAGCTTTACAACACTGTCATTTATAAACTATGGTCTTGAAGTTGATACGATCCAATGTGTCAAAACGGAGGAAGGTTATACATTTGAAGCCTTGCCTGCAATGGAAACGAATGAATATGGAAAAATATATCATCTGGATAAATTAGACTATGAAGAAGTACTAAGACGCTTTGAAGAGTTTTTTGAAACGCAAGAAGTTTCAGGTTATAAAGCATTTCAAAAAGACAGTTTTGAATAAAAAGCGGCTGGAACATAAATATCTCCAGAATAAATAATCCGTACGTCAGCTTTCCTGGTGCGATTTGCTCATGAGTCTAACGTACGGATTATTTCATTTTTACATATAACATATTACATTCTATGAACTTTTATACTAGCATCTTTGTTTTATACTATGCCTTGAATTCTAAGGATGATTTCTGCAATGATTGCTGATCCCAAGTAAGTGCCGATCAATACGAGCATACCGATAATAATCGTTTTCCAGCCCATCTTTGCAAAATCGGCCCAAGAGTTACCGATAGATACGCCGGCATATGCAAGAATTGGGGTCGTCAATGCTAACAGATTCACTTCTGCCGTCCATTCAGCAATTTTCTCTGATCCGGGAACGCCGGGTATTGTAACGATGAAAGCCAGTATTCCAATATAAGCGATAGCCGGCAGTTTGAACGGCAGCAATTCATGGATAACCATACCGACTAATACAATAACCATCAAACTAATAATGCCTGGCAAGGCAGTCAGGGGCATGACTTCATAGCCGATAAAGTTGCCGAGTAATGTCATGGCAGCTACGAGAGAAAGTGTTAAGGTCCAGTCTGTTAATTTTTCTAACATAGTTTTATCCTCTTCTCTTAGATTTCAGCTTATTGAGTAAAGCGTAATATTTTTCTGCTAACGGCAGTCCGATAAATATACTCATGTATAAACCTGTGACGGAAGTAAGCAGGTTACTGGCACCGGAATACGCGGTAATCAGTTCGCTTTGCTCTGGATACATAGCCACTAATGGTCCGAGTGAGGCAGCGGTCATACTGCCGCTGCCGATACCGGTTGCCATCGCAAAGGACAGCGGACTGATCGGCAGAAGCGATGCAAACAGTCCGGACGTCAGACCGAGGAATATAGCACCAAATATCGTACCGAAAATATACATGGAGACGACACCGCGACCTTCAGGTGAAGATATGCCGTATTTTTCCGATATTAAAGCAAGGTTCGCTTCCCGGCCAATTGAGTGTGTCATACCAATGGTTTCTCTTTTTAAGCCTAAAAGAAGAGCGACCGGCAGAGCGACTAGAATTGTCGCAAGGTTTCCGAATTCTTGAAGTATCAGTGCAGGACCTGCCTGGATGAGTTCAGGCAAGGCCGGTCCAGCCTGAACACCAAATTTTGCAATTAAAAGTGTGACAGACATAAAGACCAGTGTCTCTGCTTTTTTGGATTGCTTTTTATTAATTAAAGGTGTGAAGAAAGCTGCCAGTCCAAGAATAACTGCATATAGCATCGGCAGCAGCAGGATTGCACCTGCACCGACTGCGATTTCATGTGTCCCAATCAGCTCTGTAATGATAACAATCGCAACGACGACAAGATGAAGCCGCCAGTCTTTCCATAAATGTGTTGAAGTGTTATCCATAGGAATCTCCTTTTAATTATTTATTTTTCTGCATGTATTCGACTGTTGACTTAGCCAGTATTTTTGCAGCGATGACCAATGCTTTTTCATCGATATCGAATTTAGGATGGTGGTGAGGGTATGGATTGTTACTATTTTCCGGCTGAGCACCAGTAAAGAAATAAGTCCCTTTTACTTCTTGAAGGTAGTAGGAGTAGTCTTCGCCGCCCATGATCGGTTCAGTTTCTTTAATTCTTCTTACCTCTGGTATAGTTTCAGCGACGTTCATAACAAATTCAGTTTCTTCTTTGTGATTAATCAACACCGGATAACCGCGGTCGTAATTAAACTCAAAATCCGCTCCGCTTAAATGACATGTACCTTCTATGACTCTTAGCATTTCTTTTTCCATCAATTCTCTGGTCTCTTCATTCAATGTTCTGACAGTGCCTTTAATTTTTGCAGTGTTTGCAATTACGTTATATGGACCGACGGCTTCGAAAGAACATACCGATAAAACAGCTGACTGAAGCGGATTAACCCGGCGGCTGACAATTTGCTGGAAATTATCAACAAGTTGAGATGCGATTAAAATACTGTCTTTAGTATCTTGGGGCATTGCACCATGTCCGCCTTTACCGAAGATAGTGACTTCGAAAGAATCAGAAGACGCCTGGAGCTCATCGGTTCTGTAATTAATTTCATATAAAGGCATCTGTGCCTGAAGATGTGTTCCGAAAATAACGTCGACACCCTCAAGTGCACCATCTTCAATCATCGGTTTTGCACCGCCCGGCGGCAGTTCTTCGGCGTGTTGATGAATAAAAACGACCGTACCGTGAAGGTCTTCTTTATGTTTGTTTAAAGCTTTGGCTACACCCAGCAGAGTTGCAGTATGTCCGTCATGTCCGCATGCATGCATGACACCGTCATGAATTGATTTAAAATCCAAACCTGTCTCTTCATGAATAGGCAGGGCATCAAAATCAGCACGCAGAGCGACGGTCGGACCATCGTGACTGCCTTTTAAATAGGCCAGGACACCGTTGCCGCCGACACCGGTTTTGACATCGTGACCTAAATTTTCATGAAATTCAGCGATATATTTCGGTGTTTCTACTTCCTCAAAAGATAACTCAGGATGCTTATGTAAATGTCTTCGGATCGAGATGATTTCCTCGTTCAAGCCATCTAATGTGTTAAATAAAGATTCCATTATTTCTCCATCTCCTTTGATTGATTTAAATACTGGATAATGCCAAATTATATGCTTAATTTTTTATCAAGTCAAAATAATTTGAAATAAAAGATTAATCGGATAAAATCTCATAAAAAAACGGAAGCAGGTCTCTGCTTCCGTAAAGTTAAATATTTATATTAATATTTGTAAGATTGACCGCCGTCGACGTTAATGACTGCACCATTGATGAATCCTGCTTCAGACAGCAGGAAAGCAACGAGTGCTGACACTTCTTCAGGTTTACCGAAGCGTTTCATTGGATTGACTGAAACGAATTCTTTACCGGCTTCTTCCCAGTTATCCGGATCCATTTGTTTCAATGAACCTTCGACCATTGCTGTCATAATCGCACCTGGTGCAATTGCGTTAATATTTACACCGAATTGCCCGTATTCAACAGCTGAGTTGCGTGTCAGACCGACGACTCCATGTTTGGTTGCAGAGTAGCCTGATTGATTACCGACTCCGCGAATACCGCCGACTGAAGCTGTATTGACGATTGAACCAGTGCCTTGTTCTTTCATTACTTTAAGCACGTGTTTCATACCGAAAAATACACCGTTTAAGTTAATGTTTACTACTTTTTGGAACTCATCTGAGCCATAATCTTCTGTCAGATTTTGTTTTCCTTCGATACCGGCATTATTAAAGAAGCCGTCAATTTTACCGAATGTCTTCACAGCTTGATCTACATAATTTTTAACTTCATCTTCATTAGAAACATCAGCTTTTACTGTCAGTAATTCAGCATCGCTGCTTTCTTTTTTAATCAGTAATTCAGTTTCTTTAAGTGCTTCTTCGTTTAAATCGACCAATACTAATTTTGCACCTTCAGAAGCAACTCTTACAGCTGCATCTTGTCCGAGACCGGAAGCGGCACCTGTAATGATAATGACTTTGTCTTCAAAACGTTTTGACATGAATTAACACTCCTTAATAAATTTCTTTCTTATTCAAAAGCAACACAAAATTAAAAAAATTCCTCGCTAGACTGCTTAGAATTCGAAACAATCAGACTTTAGTCTAATGCGGCTAAATCATCTATCAGCTTTTCTTCTGCAGATTCACTGCCGATAATACAGCGGATAATAAATTGAACAGCGAGAAGAGTCTCTTCTTCACTGTAGGGCAGCTGTACCGAGTGTTCTAAAAATATGCTGTACAGCATATTAATGTCTAATTGTTTCATGATTAACATATTGCGGTATTTCTCTATTGTGTAATTATCAATATTAAAGAAAGTATCTTTTTTTTCAGCAGGATTCAGCTGCTGAAATCTTTGAATGGACTCGAGAACAATCAGCATACTGAAATGATTCAGGTGATACAGACTTTTATCATTATCATGTAATTCGCTGATGTAATATTCAGACAGCAGGTGATGACATTTTACTGCTTCATACTTGTTGGATTGCAAAAGACTCTCTTCAATACGCCTTTCATGAAGGGCGATAATCAGCTCGGATGCGTTTAAATCCTGGTGCCGAAGGTAATATGAATACGCATCATCAATTGTGACGGGACCGTGCAGGCTGATATAGTTTAAAAATATGGTATCGTGCAAAAAAGTTTCTAATGATTCATCAACTGTATATACGCTCTCCATATTCAAATGTGACAAATCGATAAATTCCCGGTGCGCTTTGACCCGTTCTATTAAATCTATTTTATTTCCTGAGACTTTAAGTCCTGCTTTTTTCAGCAAGTCTTTTATAATAGGAACTGTAAACTGCGTCAGGGTAAAAGAAAGATCGTCCGACTGATGAATAGCACCCTTTGCAGTCAGCTGCTTTAAAAGGTCCAGAGGTTTACGGTGATATTCAGTTTCCCAGAAATCATATTGGATAGCCTGCTGTTTAGTTTTACCGTTAATGAAATGCAGGAACAGTACTTCTTCAGCTTCCCAAGTCATTAATATCACACCCTGTACAAACGTATGTTCGTATATTATTATAAATGAAAAAGTGAAAAATGTCATCGAATGACTATTTAAGAGGAGAATGATTATGGCAGAGCATAAAATTTATAAGATGAGTTTCAGCAAAGTATATCCGCTCTATATAAAAAAAGTAGAAAGAAAAGATCGGACTAAGGAAGAAGTCGATGAGATTATCCGCTGGCTGACAGGTTATTCTGATGAGGCACTGCAAGCTCAAATCGAGAAAGAAGTAAACTTTGAAGAATTTTTTGATCAGGCACCTGAATTAAACCCTGCACGCCGTGAAGTGAAAGGTGTCATATGCGGTGTCAGAGTCGAAGATATCGAAGAGCCGTTGATGCAGGAAATCCGTTACATGGATAAAATGATCGATGAGCTGGCTAAGGGTAAAAAAATGGAGAAAATATTACGTTAAAACAATTTTGTTGAGGTCATAGATAGGCTGTGTTATATTATAAAGCGTAATTGTTACGATTTATAATATAAGGAGGGTTGAAATGGCCAAAAAATCAAAAGTTGTTAAAGAAATGAAGAGACAATCAATGGTTGAACAATATAAAACGCTGAGAGCTGAAATGAAGGCGAATGGTGATTATGAGGGACTTAGAAAACTTCCGAGAGACTCATCGCCGACGAGACTGACAAACAGATGTCAGCTGACAGGTCGTCCGAGAGGTGTCATCAGAGACTTTGGGCTGTCACGTATTAAGTTCAGAGAGCTTGCACACAAAGGCCAGATTCCAGGTGTGAAAAAGGCCAGCTGGTAAAATTTTAAATACTGCATGAACCGAATTATATTTGGTTTGTGCAGTTTTTTTATCCATTTTTTTCACACAGAGTGAAAAAATATTTGATTTTTATTAGATATAATATTAGAATTGTCGTAAGAATCAAACTATTAAAGGGGGATAATTTTCACATGGCAATTGAAACATTGAAGTCGCGCGTTCAGGAATTCTTAGACGGAGATAAAGGATTGTATATTAACGGCAGTTATATACCAGCAAAAAACGGGAAAACATTCGATGTATTAAATCCGGCAACAGAAGAACTTATAGCTAAAGTTTCAGAAGCTGATGAATCTGATATCGATAAGGCTGTACAAGCTGCAAGGGAAGCATTTGATAATGGTGAGTGGACAAAGATGGAAGCGGCAGAACGTTCACATATTATTTACAAATTTGCAGACTTACTGGAGGAGCATCGTGAAGAACTGGCACAGCTCGAAGCATTGGATAACGGCAAACCTTATATGCAGGCATTGGAAGATGATATTGATGGAACAATTCAGCATTTCAGGTATTACTCAGGTTGGGCGACTAAAATTTCGGGACAGACTACAAATGTATTGAAGGGTTATTTAACATATACAGTGCATGAACCCGTAGGTGTTGTCGGTCAGATTATACCGTGGAACTACCCGCTGGCAATGGCAGGTTGGAAAATGGGAGCAGCACTTGCTGCGGGCTGTACGATAGTAATTAAACCGGCTTCAGAAACACCACTTTCATTACTATATGCAGCAAAATTATTTAAAGAAGCAGGATTTCCGGATGGTGTTGTCAATGTCGTTCCAGGATCAGGAAGTGTTGCGGGAAATGCGTTGGTTACTCATAAGGATGTCGACAAAGTTGCCTTTACTGGATCAACTAAAACCGGCAGTTCAATTATGAAAAATGCTGCAGATGATATTAAAAGTATTACTTTAGAACTTGGTGGAAAGTCACCGGCAGTAGTTTTAGAAGATGCCGATCTTGATACAGCACTCGATGGTATTTTTGATGGAACTATGTATAACTCAGGTCAAAACTGCAGTGCTACAACACGTATTTACGTGCAGCGCAAAATTTACGACGATGTTCTTGAAGCTTTAAAAGAAAAAGCTGGTAAGGCGGTTGTTGGACCAGGACTCGATAATAACACTGAATATGGTCCGTTAGTTTCTGAAAAACAGTTAAATACGGTCCTTGGTTATATTGAGAAAGGTAAAGAAGAAGGCGCAAGATTACTTGTGGGTGGTTCACGGAAAGGGGACAAAGGTTATTTTGTAGAACCAACAATTTTTGCTGATGTAAAAGACGACATGACGATAGCGAGAGAAGAGATTTTCGGACCTGTAATGTCAGTATTTGTTTTTGACGAAGTAGAAGAAGTTATCAAACGTGCAAACGACAGTGAGTATGGACTAGCTGCAAGTGTATGGACAGAAAGTATCAGGAAAGGCCATCATATAGCGAGTAAATTACAAGCTGGGACTGTCTGGGTAAATGACTTTGGTCTTGAACTGGAAACAATGCCATTCGGCGGTTATAAAAAATCAGGTATAGGCAGAGAAATGGGCGGCGAATACGGCATTTCTAATTACGTTGAAGTGAAAAGTGTATTTGTTAACCACAAAGTAGATTAGAAAACGAGAGGATAGAGTTAAGATATGAAAGATTCATTTGGCAGTGAACTGAGAAAAGTTAGAAAAAGTAAAAAGATGACACTTCAAGAACTCAGTGACCGGAGTGATTTGTCGATTAGTTTTCTATCACAAATCGAGAGAGGCCTACGCACATTAACATTCACATCTTTAAATAAAATAGCTGATGCTTTAGAAGTCGATGTCAATTTCTTCTTCGGAAACAGTAATTCGAATGTTAAGAAACAGGTAATTCAGGAAGGAATCAACAGTGAAGTATTTTCATATACAAGTCTTGCTGGACAAATATCACATCCTGATTTCATACCGGCAATCATTGAATTAAAATCTAATGAATCTCAGCAAGTGCCATACCAGCACGCCGGACAGGAATTTGTGTATGTACTGACTGGTCAGTTGGAAGTTGAACTGGATGGCAGAAAAGAAACACTCTATGAAAATGAATCTATTCATATCGACTCATCAATTGCACATCACTGGTACAACGGCACCAATGAAGTGACAAAAATATTATTAGTATCATCATCAAAAAAATAACTTTATAAGCATTCTTTTAATCAATATTATAAGAATGCTTATTCTATAAATTAAAATTTCACACACAGTAAAAACAAAAGGGGAAAATTATTATGACTAAAACATTTGAAGGCGCATTTCCAGTATTAATCACACCAATGAACGAGGATTATTCAGTAAATTATGATGGCATGAAAGAAAATGTGCAGTACTATTTGGATCTGAAAGTACCAGGCATTATTATTGTTGGTAGTACAGGAGAATTTGCTTCATTAGACGATGATGAAAAACAGAAAATCGTTGAGCTCGTGGGTGAAATGGTGAAAGACTCAGAGACTCAACTACTGGTAGGTATTGCAGATGAAAGAACGAGTAAAGTACTAGAGTACGCAAAAATTGCAGAAGATAATAATGCGGATGGTTTGCTGTTGATTAATTCTTACTACCAGACACCGACTGAAGAAGAGGCATTTGAACAGTTTAAAGATGTCAATGACAGCGTTTCATTACCAATTATGATGTACAACAACCCATTTACAGCCAATGTGAATTTAGAGAATGAAACTATTTATAAAATCGATAAAGAACTGGATAAAGTCCAATACATTAAAGAATCGAGCGGTGATATTCGTAAAGTAAGAGCAATTATTAATAATACTGATTTTGTATTCTTCTGTGGTTCTGATGATCTAGCATATGAATCATTTGTGCAGGGAGCAACTGGATGGGTTTCGGTTGCAGCGAATATTGCACCAAAGAGTGCACAGAAACTATATGAACATGTTAAAGCGGGAGAATATGAAGCGGCCAGAAAATTAAATAAAGACTTACTGCCTCTTTGTGAATTCCTCGAGGACTCAGGGAAATACGTACAAATCGTTAAGAAGGCTATGGATTTAAAAGGATTAAATGGAGGACCATCACGTAAACCAAGATTAGGTTTAACGGATGACGAAGTGAATAATTTGAAAAAACTAATGGAAAAACTAGATTAATTTATAAAGAAGCATAAAATCTTTAAGATTTTATGCTTCTTTTTTATTTATATTAAATTTTTCCAAGCAATTGATTTTTATATTTATTGACGGTACGTCTGGAGATTGAAATTCCTTGTTCATTCAACATTGCTGAAATCTTGTTGTCGGGTATATTTTCGAAGTCATCTAAATTTTTAATGAGGTACATTACATAACTGACTGAAGTGTTTTTATAACATTTTTTTGACAATAAAGATTTAATTGGATAAATGCCCCTTGGTGTCGCGATAAATTTGTTATACAGCAATCGGCTTATTGTAGCAGGACTGAGTGATGTATACTCTGCCAGCATATTTTGATCTAAAGTATTTAAGAACGATGTATTCCCCATCAGATAATCAGTTTGTATATTTGCGATAATTGTTAGTATATCTGCCAGATAGACTTTTCGAGCATTTAATATCGATACTAGTTCTTCATAGTCGTTTTTATAGCTTTCCATTTTACGAGTGAATGAATTCTCAGCTGTAGTTAGGTTAATGGGCTCAAACGTCACGGATTCTAATAAGTAATCATGAACCTGAATAACAAAGTTATTATTATCATCTAATAAAATCGATGCTTCTGGAGTTAGATATGACGTATCTTCACCATTAACTGGAAATAATTCGCAGGAATTTTTAATTAAATCCACATATGATAAAAAATCTGTTTCGTTCACATCAATAGATTTCAAAAATGAATAATTCTGTTTTTGAATATCATCCATATGAGATATAAAAATTGAAAATAAATAATTGTTATAAATTTTTTTATGTTTTAACTGAAAAGATAAGAAGTTAACAATGTTTTTACATCCTATACCTCTATTCTCATAATTTTGGAGAAGATTAATCAAATGTTCGACGTTATTTTCGGTAGTATGCATTATTGAACAAATTTCTTTTGTATCCGCTTCCAAAAATCCCTTGGAGTTTAACGAATATATTATATATTTCATCGTTAATTGATCTTTCTCTAAAAGAAAGCAATTAAAATGTTGCAGTATTTCTGATAGAATATCATCGGATTTAATTTCGTTTCTGTATGATAAAACAGTAAGAGGAATTTTATCCTCATCAATATAGATTAATGGATTGTCACGGCATGTATTTATAATATAGTCATTTAATTCGTCTGAACTATATTTAAATAAACTGATAGAATTATATAAAAAACTATTTAAAGTGATATTTAGGTCGTTGGTAATAATGTTTTCCAGCTTAATCATTATATCAATCCTCTAATATTTTACTTACAGCTATACTACCATACGGATTATATATATTAATAAATTATATAATTCTTTACAAAAAGTAAAATTAAAAATAAAGAAGTTCACTCCAGACGGAATGAACCTCTCTATTATTGTGATTGCCACATATTCTCAAGTATTTCACGTCCGGCTATCAAATCTGCATGGAATTTTACTTTTGCATTTTTTCTTTCATCATTAATGTGTCGTAATGTATCAGACAATCTTCCTTTATATCCTAATATGTTAAAAGCAGCAGCTCTTCCTTGAAGCATCGCGATTTTTGCATTTTCAATACCTGTAACGTTACCTGCCACATATAAGTTTGGTAATTCTGTCTGCATGTTTTTACTATGGAGCGGTACATAGCCACCTAACGACTCCATATAGACATGTTTTAAATTCAACAGAGAACCAATTTCACTGAGTGGTGCGAGTCCATCTGAAATACAGACGAAATCACAATCTATATCATATTTAGTCTTTGGAATAGGAATACCTTCTGAATCAGTTTTTTGAACTGTAACAGATTCAACTTTCTCAGTTCCATTAATACTAACAACCTGTTCTTTAATTGAAATAGGTAAACCTAATGCTTTGATTCCTGAAGAAGGAAATAATTTTAATGCAGTTTGGTGTAAAGGTTTCACTTTATCAGCGACTGCTACTCCTGCAGAAATAAATTTCGATGGGGCAGAGCTGCCTAATGAAAGCAGTGTTTCAAATGCATCTTTTGGTGATTTTGTATTTATAATATTTCTTTGCGGCATACAGATTTTAGCAACCTCAATATACGCATATCCAAGTTCCATTGCAATGACCATAGATAATGGATTAATGCCGATTATAATTCCTTTATTTCCGGGTTTTACCCGATTAAAGTTCGTTAGTATCTGAGCAGCGCCTACTGTCATAACTCCGGGAAGATCCCAGCCTGGTAAAGGTGTAGATTTTTCTCTGGCCCCAGTTGCAATAATTAAGTGAGAGGCTTCAAACACCCCTGCAGTAGTATGTACAGTATAGTTATTGTTGTATTCTACATCGTATACAGAAGTATTGATTAGAATCTCACTTTTCTTTTCAGTTTCCAAAATTAATTCTTTTGCAATTTTTAATCCGTTCCACCATTTCCCTTTTTTCTCTTCGTAGAGCTGTCCAAGCAGCCGGCCGCCGGCATGGTAATATTCATCAATTACCAGTACTCTTTGATTGTCCTGGAGCACTTTAGCAGCAGATAATCCAGCTGGGCCGGCGCCAATAATAATCGTATCAAACATAAGGGCTTCCCTCCTTAACGACATAAGGGATTTCAAATTGTTGTTCTATTACCATATCTTGTACTAAAGGTGTGAGGCATGCTCTCTGATTTCTTTTACCATTTACGGTAACCCGGCATTCTGAACAATGTCCGATGTTACAATACATACCGCGAGGTTGTCCGTCTTTTTCATGCTCTCGTATTTTTCTAATATTGTTAGCGAGAAGAGCAGCAGTGACGCTTTCCCCTTCATTGCCATAGAGCGTATGATTATTCCAAGTAAAAGGCACAATATTTAATTCCAGATCATCTAAAATTTTATGCTTTGTAATTCTTTCAGTCATTATTATTCCCCCTTGCCAGATTGAGCAGAGAAATTGTTCGGATTGGCGGCTGTGATTTTAAATGAACATAGTGGGGAGAATCATTATTTTTATCATCAGTCATTGACTCGAGAAGGGGACCGCATGTTCTGGAGTTACAAAAGCCCATGCCAGCCCGTGATTTTAATTTTAATTCTCTCGAATTACTGGCACCATCCTCCATAATTTCAATAAGTTCTGAGTAATATACATTTTCGCATCTGCATACTACGAAGTCTTCTTCTTTTCTCATATTAAGCACCTCTTTTAACTATTAAAGGTTATAAGAAAAAACCATGCCACTATTACTTTATAAGCCAAACTTTTTAACTTTTGCATAAAGTGTAGGTCTGCTGATTCCAAGGATTTCACTGGATTTCTCAATATTATTATTATTTTCATCGAGAATATATTTAATATAATCTGCTTCAATTTTTTCAACGTAATCTTTTAATTCGATTGTTTCATCGGTAATTATATTTTTTGAAATAGAATTGTCTTCCCCAACTTCGGTTAAATACTGATGGAAAATTTCATTATTTAACGTTTCTTCATTAGAGAAAATTACCAGACGTTCTATGACGTTCATCAGTTCTCTGACGTTGCCCGGCCAAGGGTACTTTTTAAGTTCACTGATTAGTTGTTTATTGGCATATTTTATGGACATATCATATTTCTCACTCATACTGTATAAATAATAATAAAATAATGCCTCTATGTCCTCTGGGCGCTCACGAAGCGGTGGAATGTGAATGTTCACAACGTTGACTCTGTAAAGTAAATCTAATCTGAATTCTTCCGAGGATAGTAAGTCTGAAATCTTTTTATTCGTTGCTGAAACCAATCTGAAATTAGTATTAATTTCTTTGTTGCCACCTAGTTTAAAATACTGTTTTTCTTGGAGTACTCGTAAGAACTTCACCTGCATATCAATAGGCATTTCACCGATTTCATCAAGGAACAGTGTGCCATTTTCTGCGAGTTCGACTTTACCTTTGTTTCCTGCTCTGTTAGCACCTGTGAAGGCTCCTTTTTCATAACCGAATAGTTCTGATTCAAATAAATGGCTGGGTATTGCTCCGCAATTAATAGGTACCATATCACCCTTTACTTTACTTGTACTGTGAATCGCCTGCGCAAATAATTCTTTACCTACACCTGTTTCACCAGTAATCAGGATGTTCGCATTTGTTTCTGCTGCACGTTCTATCTGGCTTTTGACACGCTCCATTACAGAACTTCTGTAAATGATATTTTTAAAATTCGAATTGTTGAGCTGCTGCATAATATCTGAGAGAGAACTTACTTTATTTTTCAGTATTTCAATTTGTTCTTCACGCTGTATCTTCTCCGTTACATTTACTTCTGAGACAATCGCACCTTCTACTTTTCCATCGATGCAAATGGGTACAGATTTTATATCGACATAAACATTTTCAGTTGCCTTATGTTGCTGTTTTTCAATCACTTTATTTTCGCGTAAAGACTTAACCATAATTAATTTATCTTCTGCAAAAATATCTGTAATTTTTTTACCTATTACGTAATCGTTATCCATATTAAAAATTTTTGCAGCTCTGTCACTCCAGTAAATTACGTTTTCTTCTTTATCAATAATTGTGAAAGAGTAATTATGAAAATTAATTAATATATTTATAATTTCTTTGTCCAACATACTTCCAACCCCTAATAGTTAAATTATTCATAATAATTATATAATTCTTTACTAATTCAAGCAAAATTAACGACATTCTATTTTAAATAGCTGGCACGTTATTTTCTTATGTATTATTAACAAGCTTATTAATTAGGCAGGAGTGGAATAATGGATAACAAAATTTATGATGTATTAATTATTGGCGGCGGTATTATCGGTGCGAGTATCGCTTACTATACCGCTAAAACCGGATTATCAGTTGCTCTACTTGAAAGTAATACGGTTGCTTCGGGTACGAGTTCTAAATGTGATGGTAATGTACTGCTTATCGATAAAGAGCCTGGATTTGACAGCAGAATGGCAATTAAAAGTCAGGCTTTGATTAAACAATTGTCGACAGAACTTGAAATGGAATTCGAATTCAGGCATCCGGGAAGTATTTTCTTATGTGCAAATGAAGATGAAATCGAGCAGGGTTATAACTGGGTGGATTATCACAATAAAGAAAACGGGAAAGATAAGTTTTTTAAGAAATTGACTAAAGAGGATTTGAAAAATGATTCCAAGTATTTCTCAGATCATCTTATTGGCGGAATAGAATGCACAAATGATTCTACTATAAATCCTTATATGCTTGCATTCTCATTAATTAACCAGGCAAAAAAATATGATTTCTCATTATTTGAAATGACACCAGTAACTGATATTCAGCATATTCAGGATGGTGAATTTAAAGTAATGTCTCATGAAAAAGTATTCAAAGCTAATAAGGTGATTAATGCAGCAGGGATTTATTCACCGCATGTAGGAAAATTATTGGATATCGAAGTTCCAGTTGTACCTAGAAAAGGTCATATTTTAGTATCATCCAGAGCTGAATTATTGGGTTCAAGAAAAATTCAGGAATTTGGTTATTTAATGACTAAATTCGGTAAAGAAAGACAAGCTTCTAAAGAGATGAATGATTATGGTGTTGCGCTTGTTCATGAAGCAACACAGAGTCAGAATTTTTTAATTGGAAGCAGCAGAGAATTTGTTGGTTACAACACTAATGTCAATCATAAGGTCATCAGACTTATCGCGGAGCGCGCCATTGAATATTTTCCACCAATGAAGGATATGAGCTTTATTCGAAGCTACGCCGGATTGAGACCATGGACCCCTGACAACTTGCCGATTATTTCTGATACTGTTGTTCCGGGATTTTATATTGCGGCGGGTCACGAGGGAGATGGTATCGGTTTATCAGCAATTACAGGGTTATGGATGTCACAAATGATGACAAACACTTTGAAGGATGATATTAGTCCATTAAGTATTAATCGATTTAAGGAGGTTAAGGTATGAATTTAAATAGTAAGCAATTTATAACAGTCGATACACATACAGGCGGAAACCCTACAAGGACAGTTTTAGCGGGCATGCCTCGTCTGAAGGGAGATACCATACAGAAGCAGATGCTGGATATGAAAGAAAACTATGACTATATCCGGAAGTTTCTTGTTAATCCACCAAGAGGGCATGATGTCATGAGTGGAACAATACTGTTGCCTCCAATAGATAAACAAGCAGATTTCAGTGTAATTTTTGTAGAAACTGGTGGATATTTGCCAATGTGCGGTCATGACACAATCGGCACGTGTACAGCACTTGTAGAGCTTGGTTATGTTGAAAGGAAAGAACCAATTACATCAGTAGTACTGGATACACCTGCCGGAATAGTAGACGCAAAATGTAAGGTGGCAGATGGAAAAGTAACAGAGGTAACATTTAACAGTACAGCTTCATTTCATCTAAAAACCGTAGAGGTGAATTATCTCAATAAAATAGTTCATTGCGATATTGCATATGGCGGCAACTTTTACGGCATTATAAAAGCTTCTGATTTAGAAGTGACATTGGACGTTTCGCGTTCGGAAGAAATTGTAGCGAAAGCGATGGAAGTGAGGGACATTATAAATTCCGAACATGAAATTGAACATCCAGAATATGAATTTATCAATAAACTGACACATATGGAACTGTATGAAGAAGGCGAAGTGACTAAAAATACAGTAATTGTTCCACCGGGAGGTATAGATCGTTCACCTTGCGGAACAGGTACATGTGCCAAAGTAGCTACATTATTTAAAAAAGACAGGATGGACATAAATGATACTTTTATACATGAAAGTATCACAGGGTCGCAATTTAAAGCGCAGCTTCTTGATGCAAAAGAAAAGGACGGTATTATTTATAATCAAGTTTCAATTACGGGGTCGGCGTGGCTGATGGCGAGACATGATTTTTACATGCATGAATCTGATTCAATGAATGAAGGCTACTTATTGATACCTGAAATATAGGGGGCAGGCAGATGATTACAAAAATAATTAACAGTTATGATATTCAGATTAACGGGCAGTTGCTGAGAGTAGTAGAAGCTGGAGAGTTTACAGGCAGCGCAGCCCCATTTAACAGTAAAACATTGTTGATAAATGAACCAAGAGGAAACAAATACATCAATTTAATTACTTACAGAGAAAATCCTGAGAATGATATTTTAGAAATAACACTGGATAGCTCGGACATAATTGATAATAGAGAGCTATTACTTAAATCATTTGTTAAATCATTAGTAGATCGAAAGAGAATTAAAGAAAGAGAGAAATATTCACTACTGCTGGATGGCGAGGGGCTGGCATATAGTAATGAGGAACTGTGTTCTTCAATTATATATGAGGTAAATAAAAACAATGATAGCTATTCAATAAATGGTAAGACGTTGAAAATTGTAGAAACTGAACTGCAAATAGAAGTGAATAATCTCACTGACATCAAAGCTTTAATTGCAGAAATTGAACATGATTTTGATTTTTTAGTTTTATATAATAAAGGCAAATTTATATCAGTAAACAAAAATGGAAGAATTATTCCATATCCGGTTATAGAAGTGATTTCATTGTTGACTGGAAAATACCAAGGAGCGCAATTAACAGCATTAACGGGAGACAATGTTGAAATTAAAAATAATAAAGTTAATTATAAATATTATTTGGTGTCCAATTCACAATTTTACATCGATGATACAGATATTTATAAAGAAGGATTTATTATTAAATAAAACTAGGGGGAAATATTTATGGCAAAAGAACCAAGATTACCGAGCCTGGCGATACTACTTACAATACTGGGGTTATTTGTAGTAATTATGTTCGGGTTTATCGTAATACTGGAATTACCTATTCAATTGGCATTGCTCGTCGTCTGGTTTATGATTATGGGGTTTGGTCTTTACCTCGGACACGGATACTTAAAGATGGAGAAAGGATTGCTTAAAGGGATATACGAAGGTATGGGCGCAATATTAATACTGATAGCAGTAGGTGCGTTAATCGGTTCATGGATAGCTGGCGGGGTTGTCCCAACGATGATTTACTATGGATTAAGTATTATTAGTCCAAGTATTTTCCTGATGGCGGCAATGATTATTTGTGCAATTACTGCTATTGCTACTGGGACGTCATTCGGATCTGCAGGAACAGCAGGCATCGCAATGATGGGGATCGGAGAAAGTTTTGGACTGCCAATTTACCTAGTTGCCGGTGCAGTAATCTCTGGTTGTTATGTGGGTGATAAAATGTCTCCTTTATCAGATACAACTGTCATGACAGCTACACTATCTAAAGTAGATTTATTCAGACATATTCGTTCCATGGCTTATGTATCGGTTCCTGCTTTTATAATTGCAGCGATAGCATACTGGATTACCGGTGCAGTATTATCTGAAGGGAACGGTGATTTAACTATTGCTAAAGATACAATGGCTGGACTGCAGGAATCATTTGAAATTTCATGGATCATGTTAATACCAGCTTTAGTTGTTGTAATTATGCTTCTTTTCAAACTGCCTTCTGTGCCAGTAATACTTTTTGGAGCATTGATTGGAAGTTTCTGGGCAGCGATATTCCAAGGGTATGGTTTCATAGAAGCAATACAAACATTGTATTCCGGAAGTACACAGTCGACGGGAATTGTATTTATAGACAGCTTACTTAATCGTGGAGGCATTACCTTCATGTTGGAAGTAATACTATTAATCATTCTCGCATTGGGTGTCGGCGGATTGCTACAAACAATTGGTGCTTTTAAAGTTATAGGGGATATTTTTGCCAAATGGGCAACTAATACAGGAAATTTAACATTAACAACAATGATAGCTTCCTTTTTCGGGGTATTTTTTGGCGGTGCGGCGTACGTATCCCTATTAACAGGAACTAAGATTACTGAAGAAAACTATAACAGAAAGAATGTGTCGAGAACACTGCTCTCGAGAAACGTTGAAGCCGGAGGTACAGTAACTACTCCGATGGTACCGTGGTCAGATGGTGGAGTGTTTATGGCGGCGACTCTCGGTGTCGCAACACTAGCATACATCCCCTTTTTCTGGTATGGATTCCTAGTTATTATAATTACATTAATATATGGTTACTTTGGATTGTTCATTCTCGATAAAGATGACTATGAAAAAGAACAAGATGATGAAAGTACAGAAGATAAAGTTAAAACGTCATATTAAATGTAAATTATGATATTCTTTTAGTAAAAGAATAGAGGTAATCATGTGAAAATTTATTTAGGCAGTCCATTTTTTAATGACGAACAGGTTGAAAGAGTAAAGAGAGTAGAAAAAGCTTTAGCAGCTAATCCGACAGTGACGGAAGTATTTTCACCGCGTCTGCAGCAGGTTGAGCATCTCGAACATGGTTCTGATGAGTGGCGTGATTTTGTTTACGCGAATGACATTAAACACGTTGAGTGGTGCGATGCTGTTGTCGCTGTTCATGATTATGAAGGTGAACATGTAGACCCAGGTACAGCGTTTGAAATCGGCTACGGTAAGGCATTGAATAAATTTATTCTTTTATATCAGGAAAAAGATCCTGTAACAGAAGCGCCGGTAAACTTAATGCTGACGGATTCACTTGATGTATATCTGCAGGACATTGATGAACTTGCTAAATACGACTTCAATGAAAAGAAGAAAATCAGATTCAAAAATTATCATCATGCACCGGTTGCAAAAGAAAAATAAAAATTTTTACAGCATATTTTCAGAATATGCTGTTTTTTTATTATATTTGTATGTTATAGCATACAAATATATGCTATAGTGATTTAAATTAAATAATCAGGAGTGCTTTATATGACAGAAAATGTAGCTTTTATCGGCAGTAATCTGCAAAGTATCCGTAAAGAACGAGGGTTGAGCCTGGACAAAACTTCCGTGCTTACAGGTGTCAGCAAAGCAATGCTGGCTCAAATTGAGAGAGGGGACTCAACGCCGACAGTGACCACATTGTGGAAAATAGCAGATGGTTTCAAAGTGTCTTTTTCTTCACTGATTACCCGCCCGCAGAAAGCAATCCAAGTGATTAGAAAAAAAGATACACAGCTGGTTACAGAAAATAACGAACAGTATCGCGTCTACAATGTTGTGCCGTTTTCACCGGAAAAATTATTTGAAGTTTATAACCTTGAAATCGATCCGGATAGTGCGCATCATTCGGAACCTCATACTGCTGGTGTGGAAGAACATATATTTATTAATAAGGGCAGACTGACTATGGATATTAACGGAACACAGACACATCTATGTGAAGATGAGGCGATGATTTTTGACGGCAGTCAGCCGCACATTTATAAAAATGATGGAGACGTCATGGTGAAAATGACGATGGTGATGTACTACAGTAAATAAAATATAAATAAAGCAGGTGGCAGAAATGTCTTTTGATAACCATGTCTCAACATTGAAATACGCTTTTCCGAAAACCATACCGATACTGGCCGGATTTTCATTTTTAGGAATTGCCTATGGTATTTATATGAACTCGCTTGGCTTTGGGCCATGGTATGCAATTTTGATGAGTGTATTTATTTTTGCAGGCTCGATGGAATTTGTTGCCGGCAGTATGCTGCTCGGTGCTTTTAATCCGTTAAGTGCTTTTCTTTTAACGTTGATGATTAATGCGAGGCATTTGTTTTACGGTATTTCCATGCTGGATAAATTCAAGGGGACCGGGAAGAAAAAATATTACTTAATATATGGAATGTGTGATGAAACATTTGTCATTAACAGCACTGAAAAGGCACCGGCGCATATTAACTCAGGCTGGTTCATGTTTTATGTAACGGTGCTGAATCAGATTTACTGGGTCGGCGGCACGACCATCGGCAGTCTGTTCGGTTCAGCAGTGACCTTTAATACAGAAGGACTGGAATTTGTTATGACGGCACTGTTTGTCGTTATATTTTTAGATCAGTGGATGAAGGAACGCTACCATATCAGTTCGATTATCGGTATCGGAGCTTCTGTCTTCAGCCTGGTGATATTTGGACCTGAGAACTTTATCATCCCGGCCATGGTGATTATTTTAATCGCCCTGACATTGATTAGAAAAATGATTGAGAAGAGAGAGGTGATCTCGTAATGACATTAACCCAGCAAATCATCATTATCGGTTGTGTTGTACTCGGGACACTGACGACGCGATTTTTACCATTTATTATATTTAATAACGATAAAGAAACGCCGCCTTACATAAAATATTTAGGCTATATGCTGCCGCCTGCAGTATTTGGATTGCTGGTAGTGTACGCCTTGAGAGCAGTTGAAATAACGTCAGTCAGCGGATTTATGCCTGAAACGCTGGCTGTGATTCTTATCATTATTCTGCATTACTGGAAAAATAGTATGCTGCTGTCGATTGCAGGCGGCACGATATTTTATATGATATTAGTGCAGATGGTGTTTTAGAAGGAAAAGAAATCCGTTGAATAACGGATTTCTTTTTTTATAAAAATTTATATAGCTCTTTTCGTCTGCTTTTAAAAATTGGAATATCCGTTCTGACTTGATCGATATATGCTAAATTTAAATCCGCTGTCAGAATCTCTTCCGTATCTTTTCCTGCTTCGGCCATGATTTCTCCAAAAGGGTTAACAATCATCGATTTTCCTGCAAATACTGTACCATCGCTTTGGCTGCCGATAGTGTTTGACGCGACAATATAACATTGGTTTTCTATTGCCCTCGCTTTTAATAAGGTCATCCAATGCTCAGTCCGTTCAATCGGCCATTCAGCTGCGACGAATATTATTTTTGCACCGGATAGTGATAAGTCTCTAAATATTTCCGGAAACCGCAAATCGTAGCAAATCACAACGCCGCATTTTTCTCCGTTAATTTCGAATACCTCCGCAGCTTTATTCCCTCCAGCTAGAAATTCAGGTTCATTTAACATAGGGACTAAATGAATCTTAGAGTATTCATGAATAAGGTGACCTTGATGATCAATTGTAAAGGCAGTGTTATATACATCATCATCTGAATATTTATTTGGAATGGAACCCGCAGCAACGGTTACATTATGTTCTGCTGCTAATTTGGAAATGAATGTTTTTACAGGTTCCAAATTTTTCGCTGCATGGTCGTCTATATTCTTAAGATCATAACCTGACGTCCACATTTCCGGCAGTACAACAACATCTGTCTCATTTAAATCAGTCTTTGCAAACAGGCTGCTGACTTTATTCATATTTGTTTTCACATCGCCATCGACCACTTTGAATTGAAAGATTTTTATTTTCATATTATATCCCCTTAATTAGTGTGGAGTTATCTCTACAGTATACATAGATAAAATTGATGTAAAGAAAAGTCTGACTTCTCTTGCAAATAACCTAGTGAGATAGTATGATTTACACATGTTTTAATTTCAGAAAATTCAACCAATATAAACGGAGGATTAATATGACTAGCGATAATTGGAAACTAGAAACTTTAACGATACATGCAGGGCAGACTACTGACGATTCAAAATCACGTGCGGTGCCGATTACACAGACAACGAGCTACGTCTTTGATGATACTCAACACGCTCAGGATTTATTTTCTTTAGCGAAGCCGGGCAATATTTATACGCGTATTATGAACCCGACTCAAAATGTTTTTGAAGAACGTTTAACTGCTTTAGAAGGCGGATTGGGTGCTTTAGCGACGTCTTCCGGCCAAGCGGCGATTCATTTATCGCTGTTAAATATTGTAGAAACGGGTTATGAAATTGTTGCTTCAGCGAATCTCTACGGCGGGACTTACAATCTCCTGAATGTCACTTTTAAGAAAATGGGCATTAAAGTACATTTCGTTGATCCTTCTGACCCTGAAAACTTTAAAGCGGCGATTAACGATAAAACCCGCGCAGTGTTTGCAGAGACCATCGGTAATCCAAGAATCGATGTATTGGACATTGAAGCAGTGGCAAAGATTGCGCATGACAATGACTTACCATTAATCGTCGACAGTACTTTTGCGACACCGTATTTACTGCGTCCGTTTGAACATGGTGCAGATATTATTGTGCATTCAGCGACGAAATTTATTGGCGGTCACGGGACGTCAATCGGCGGTGTCATTGTCGACAGCGGACAGTTTAATTGGGATAACGGTAAGTTCCCGGGTCTGGTTGAACCGGACGAGAGCTATCATGGTGTATCTTATGTGAATGATGTCGGTCCTGCGGCCTACATTACAAAAGCGCGTGTTCAGCTCTTGCGTGATTTAGGATCAGCAGTTTCGCCATTTAACGTTCAGCAATTCCTCTTAGGCTTGGAAACACTGCATCTTCGTATGGAGCGTCATTCAGAGAATGCTCAAAAAATTGCAGAGTATCTGGAGAATCATCCTAAAGTGAAATGGGTGAATTATCCGGGACTGAAGAGCAATAAGTATTACGATCTTGGTCAAAAATATTTACCAAAAGGCCAGGGGGCGATTCTGACATTCGGTATCGATGGTTCTGTTGAGGAGATTGCGAAGTTTGTAGACGGTTTAGGCTTGTTCTCTCATGTTGCGAATGTCGGTGATTCTAAATCATTAGTGATTCATCCGGCATCAACGACACACCAGCAGCTGTCTGAGGCAGAACAGATTGCTTCAGGCGTGCTGCCTGAGTTAGTTCGTTTATCTATTGGAACAGAGAATGCCGAAGATATCCTCGCTGACTTAGAGGCAGGTTTGAAAGAAGTATAATAAATAGGTGTCAAACCCCTTTCAAAAAATTCTATTTGTTTTTGAAAGGGGTCTTTTTTGTATATATTAGAGGTGAAATCTATAAAAAATAAGTGGTGATTACATGATTAATAAGAAGAAAGACGTCATCGAACTGGAATCAAAGCTGAATTCAATTGAAGCAGAGCTTAAAAGTAACGACGCACTTAAATTTAATCAGCGTATTACTGAGTTATGGCAGTACATAAAAGAAAGAGAGGCAGACGAAAAATTAAAAAATATGCCGATCGATACGATTTCTTCGATAGAAAAAGGTTTGCCCGTTAATCAGCTGATTAATGCAGGTTATCAGACAGTCTACGATGTTTCGAGATTTACAGTGAATCAGTTTTTGAGTGTGAAAGGCATCGGCGACAAGTCAGCCCACCCGCTTAAATCGTCTGTTGAGAAAATCAAACAGTCTGTTCATTTAGGGACGGCGGGCAGAATTAATCCGGATGACTTAACACGGCTAGATTACGATGCGTTGGAGGCCATTTATCTTAAACATCACATTTTAATTGAAAATGAACATATTCTTAAAGACATACAAAATTTTAGAGCAGATTTTCAGAAAGATTTCGACAGTGTTAAAGAACAGGGCAACTTCATAGTCAGTCTGTTTCAGTCGAAAGAAAAGAAAGATAAAATCCAGCAAAGTATCCAGTCTCTGAACGATCGTAATGTTACAGGTCGCTTTAAAGATATTGAGGATGCTTATTTAAAAGTTATCAATTTTAAAGTCGATGAACAGACTTTAAAAGCAGATTTTATTGCGAACAATATTAAATATTATTCGGAGATTGAGTTGCTGACTGGACAGACGAATAAGAAAGATGCGGAAGATATTCCTTCTGAATTAGTTGAGGCGGTGAACGCTGTAGAACTCAATACAGAAGGACTGGATCTGACTTTAAGACACTATCAGGCATTCGGAGCGAAATATATGCTGTACAGCAAACGGGTGCTGCTCGGAGATGAAATGGGACTCGGTAAAACCGTGCAGGCGCTAGCAGTATTGAACCATTTAAATCATGACGGCAAGCAGGCTTTTATCGTCGTGTGTCCCTTAAGTGTGGTTGCCAACTGGAAGCGGGAAACCGAGAAATTTACCAAACTTAATGCATTGATTTACCACGGTAAAGACAGGGATCAAGTATTTAAACAGTGGCAAGAAGAAAAGGGCATACTGATTACAACTTTTTCTCACACTCGTAATATTGATAAGAACGCTGTAGACCACATAGACGCCCTAATAGTAGATGAAGCACACTATATAAAAAATCCGGAAGCTAAGCGTTCAATCAGTGTATATGAACTTGCTGAAAAAGCTGAATATGTATCATTTATGAGCGGTACACCGATGGAAAACCGCTTAGAAGAAATGAAGCAGCTGATCAGTGTGCTGCAGGAAAATATAGCAGATAAAATTTCTAATGAACTGCACCTTCTGGAACCGAAGAAATTTAAAAGAGAAGTCGCAGCAGTGTACTTGCGGAGAAATCGTGCAGATGTTCTTGGAGAATTGCCGGAGCTTGAAATTATAGAACAGTGGTCTGACTTTGGTCAGGAAGAACAAGTTTTATACAATCAGGCTGTTGAAAACGGCAAAGTGATGACGATGAGACGGGCAGCGTGGCAAGGCGGCAGTCCAGACAAATCACCGAAACTGGATGCGTTGAGAGAGATATGTGAAGCGGCTAGAGAAAACGGTCATAAAGTGCTCGTATTTTCATTCTTTAGAGATGTGATTGAGACGATACAAGAACACTTAACCGGTCAGACTTTCCCTGCCATTACAGGAGATGTGCCGAATAGCGACAGGCAGAAAATTGTCGATGACTTTACGAGTGCAGAACCCGGTGCAGTCATGGTTTCGCAAATTACAGCAGGCGGAGTCGGTTTAAACATTCAGGCTGCGAACATTATTGTATTGTGTGAACCGCAGTGGAAACCGTCAACTGAAGAACAAGCCATTAGCCGGGCATACAGAATGGGGCAGTCACGAAATGTCATGGTATACAGATTACTGACACAAGACAGTATCGACGGCAGTATGCTGGAAGTACTGGCAGAAAAATCGCAGTTATTTAACGACTATGCCAGAGAATCTGAAGTGGCCAATATTGCTCAGGAAACAGAGGAAATATCAGAAGCATCGCTGACTCAAAAAGTGCTTGAGATGGAGAAAGAAAGACTGGCAGCGAAAGAAGCTGTGAGTTAGAACGGAATAGGGTAGAAAAAGAGTGGTAGATTCTTTTGGAGGTAGATTTTATGAGTGAGATAATCTGGACCGAATCGCAGGTTATAGAGCATTGGCCAAAACGGGATCCTGCTTCTCATAAAGGAGACCACGGCAAGGCGGGTATTATTGCCGGCAGTGAGACGATGCCGGGTGCGGCAGCGTTATGTGCGGCTGCAGCTGTTCAAAGCGGGGCGGGTTTAACTTCTGTAAATACCGTGAGATCGGTAATACCTGTAGTGGCAGCATATGTCCCTGAATCGACGTTTTATCACAGAGACGATGATTTAAATGAATTTTTGGATGGTAAAGATGCAGTGGCTGCTGGTCCGGGTATCGGGCGCTTATCAGATGATGTGATAGAAGACTTAATTGCAAATTTTGAGGGTCCGCTCGTCATTGATGCAGATGGTTTATATCACTTAAACAGGCACGAAGTAATGATTAGAAAGCGGACGGCCCCGTTAATCATTACACCGCATACTGGTGAAATGGCCCGAATCCTCGGTAAAGACATTGAGTATGTGAATGCGAACCGGTCTAAGGCTGCAGGAAATCTTGCGGCAGATTACGGCATCTTTGTAGTCCTGAAGGGTCAGAACACTATTGTTGCCGATCCGGATGGAGCCCTCTGGATTAATCCGACGGGGAATGCCGGCCTGGCTAAGGGCGGCAGCGGCGATGTCTTAACGGGAATGATTCTAGCCTTTCTCGGCAGGTATAAGGCTGTTCAGCCGGCTGTGTCCAGTGCAGTGTATATGCACGGATATGCAGCAGATTGTTTAGTTAAGCAGGGTGAAGCGATTGAATCTGTGACGGCTTCAAAAGTCATCCAATCGATTAGTGCATCTTTTTCAAATCTGATAAATTAGAATTATCAAATTATAATCGTGCAGCTAAAGCATATATAATGCAAGTATATTCTAATAACTAACCAGGGGGATTATATTATGAAAGATAATATTTACGGCAATATACCTTGTTTTTTAGGCGCAGAGAATTTAGTTCAAAAAGGTGTTTATGATACGGATGTTATTTTTTACGGCGCACCGTTTGAAGGGGAAAGCACATGGGGAGATTACACGGGTGTAGAGCTGGGTCCAAAACAGATTCGTTCATCTTCAGCACGTTACAGCGGCTATTTGCCTGAACTTGATCACGTTGATGTGACTGAGCATTTATCTTTTGGTGACGCAGGTGATATTCCATTTGTGGCACATGATAATGAACAGTCCTATCAAAATATCGAGGATTTTTCTGCCGAATTATGGAAAACTGGTAAATTTTTAGTTGGTTTCGGCGGTGAACACGGTGTGACGTATCCCATTTTAAAATCATTGGCAGACAGCGGAAAAACGGTGGGGATTATTCACTTGGATGCACATTACGATAACATGCCGGATTATGAAGGCGAATTATACGCCCGCAACACGCCTTTCATGCGTTTATATGAAACAGAGGGTGTGCGCAACGAATCGATTATTCATACAGGTATTCACGGTCCGCGCAACAAACCTGAAACCGGCCGCTTTGCTAAAGAAAACGGCGCGGTAACGATCACGATTAACGATATTAAAGAAGCAAAAGATTTACATGCTTATGCGAAAGAGATTTACGACATGGCTGCCAAGGATGTTGATGTCGTTTATCTGTCAATTTGCAGTGATGTATTAGACTTTGCTTACAATCCGGGCGGGCCAGTGGATGGCAACGGCTTAACGTCCTACGAACTGCTAACTTTAATTCATGAATTCGGCAAGCTTGGACTAATCGGTATGGATTACGTAGAAGTTTATCCGATGATGGATACAAATCAGCAGTCCGCACACTTCGTCAGTTACGCTGTGCTTTACGTTTTAGCTGGACACTTAAAATATTTAAATAAAATCTGATTAAATAGGGGATGGGTACTCTATGAACAGATTTAAGGAAGTTATTAAAGCGCTCGGTCCCGGTATGGTTATTACAGCTTCATTTATCGGTCCGGGAACTGTAACGACAATGACACGTGCAGGGGCTGGTTTTGGTTACAGCTTGCTGTGGGCGGTACTGTTTTCTGTTATAGCAACGATTGTTCTGCAGGAAATGATTATCCGTCTGGCACTAGTCACCAGACGCGGTCTCGGTGAAGCAATTTACGATTTATTTAATAACACTCTAGGGAAATTCCTTATCGTTTGGATCTCTATGCTGGCAGTAGCCATAGGGTGTGCGGCTTACATGAGCGGTGACTTGCTCGGTACATCACTCGGACTGGGCTATTTGCTGGATATACCGACAAACATACTTGCACCAATCGTCGGTATTATCATTCTTACGATTGGTCTACTCGGCAGTTATAAAATCGTTGAAAAAATTATGCTCGTTTTAATGGTGATTATGGGTGCAACGTTTATTACGACAATGTTCCTCGTCCAGCCGGACTGGGGAGAAGTATTCGGCGGCGCCTTTATTCCGTCGATTCCTGACGGTTCGATTATTATGGTGATTGCACTGATTGGTACGACTGTTGTACCGTATAACTTTTTCCTGCACGCCAATGCAGTGCAGGAAAGATTTAACGGCATGAAAGACTTGAATCTAGCACGCTGGGATACGATTATTTCTATCAGTATCGGGGGAATTATTTCCGGGGCAATACTTATTTCAGCCGGTGCCTTAATTTACGGACAGGATGTGGACAATGTTGTTGCACTCGCCGGTCCGCTGGTTCCTATTTTAGGTGAAACATGGGCGCCGATATTTATAAGTGTCGGATTGTTTGCAGCAGGGTTTTCATCTGCACTGGCATCTCCAATGGGTGCAGCAGCAACGGTCAGCTCTTTCTTTAAATGGGAAGGCGGAATGAAAGGCAAGAAATTTAAAATGGTATTCGGCTTAGTCATCATCATAGGGGTAGTGACATCGGCAATTGGTTTTGAACCGCTGGAAGTGATTCTCCTTGCCCAGGCTTTAAATGGTATTATCCTGCCGGTTATTGCGATATTAATTTATATTATTATTAATAAGAAGGGATTCATGGGGCAGCACAAAAATGGTCCGATTTTAAATGTCATCGGCTTTGCAGTTGTCGCAGTTGTTTCATTCTTAGGGATTTACAGTATGATAGATGCAGTAACTACTTTCTTTGGATAAAAAGTTCATCAATGACCTCTTAAACGGTGTCATTTTTATATGAGGAGTGACGGACATGAAAATAGGTTTAATCGGTGCGGGAGCTATTGGCCAGTACTTGCTAAAACATGCAGAGGGACATAGTGACTTAAATATTACATCGGTTTTTGTAAGGAATTACGACAAGTATCAGCATCTGGAAGACCAGTTTGATGTAGAAGTATTTACAGATTTTAAAGCCTTTTTAAATGCGGAAACAGATATTATCGTAGAGGCGGCAAACGTAGAAACCAGTAAGATTCTGCTGCCTGAAATGATTAAAGTTAAAGATGTCATGCTGATCAGTATCGGTGCACTTGCAGATGAAGCACTGCTTAAAGCTGTTTCTAAAGCAGGGAGCAAGACGCTGCACTTGCCGTCGGGAGCAATCGGCGGTCTTGACTTAGTACAGAATGCTAAGGCACTTGGAAATTTAGAGTCGGTGACTTTAACGACTCGTAAACCTGCTGCTTCACTCGTTTCTCAGCCCATCACCAATGAAACAATTGTATTTGAAGGGAAAGCAAAAGATGCAATCGATAAATTCCCTAAAAACATGAATGTCTCAATTATTTTATCATTGGCAGGACTTGGGATTGACCGAACCAAAGTCGTACTGATCGCAGATCCTGAAGCAAGTAAAAATACACATACGATTAATGTGTCGGGCGGCTTCGGCGATGCTGAGTTTACAATCAGCAACCAGCCGCTGCCGGAAAACCCAAAAACAAGCGCTTTAGCAGCCTTGAGTGTCTTTGCTGCACTTGAAAGAATGGCAACGAATATAAAAATCGGATGATATGACAAATGTCATGTGAATGTACTGACAGTTTAGTCTATATAGGAAGGCGCCTCTCATTCATAATTATCTGTGAATAGACATGGAAAAGAGGAAAGCCAATGACTAAAGAAAAACAGGCTGCACTGAGAAAAAGTGTGATGCCTTATGCAAAATCACAAACTAAAACAAGTGTTATACAGCTGCTGAATACGATATTGCCATTCTTTTTACTATGGTTTTTAGCCTACCAGTCACTTAGCGTTTCATTCTGGCTGAGCTTGCCGTTCTCGCTGCTGGCATCCGGATTTATGATTCGTACATTTATTATTTTTCACGACTGTACGCACGGATCATTTTTCAAAAACAAGAAGTTAAACAACTTATTCGGTAATATTACAGGAGTTATTACTCACTTTGCTTATGAAAAATGGAAAAAAGAACATGCGATTCACCACGCTACTAGCGGTAACTTAGATAAACGCGGCGTGGGTGATATTTGGGTCATGACAGTAAAAGAATATGAGGAAGCAACTAAATGGGAAAGATTTAAATACCGTTTATACCGCAACCCGATTGTTCTGTTCGGTTTCGGACCGTTGTACTTGTTCCTGATTGCGAATCGTGTGAATCGTAAAGCGGCAAAACGCCCGGAGAGAATTAATACACATGTACTGACAGCGATTTCTGTCGCGATTTACTTATTAATTGGTTTCACTTTAGGCTGGCACGTATTATTAATGGTTCAGCTGCCGATTGCTTACTTTGCAGGCATGGCCGGTATTTGGTTGTTCTACGTTCAGCATCAGTTTGAAGACTCTTACTTTGAAAATGAGTCGGAGTGGGACTTCGTAAAAGCTGCGGTAGACGGCAGTTCATACTATAAACTGCCTGCATGGCTCGAGTGGATGACCGGCAGTATCGGTTATCACCATGTCCATCATTTAGCGCCGCGCGTGCCGAACTACCATTTGGAACAGGCACATGAAAGTACGCCGCCGCTTCATAAGGCGACGACAATTACATTGAAAACCAGTCTGGAATCTATAAAATTCAGACTTTACGATGAAGAGAATAATACCTTCATTACATTTAGAAAGATGAAGGAACGTCTGGCAGGGAAATCAGTCCAGACTTCAGCAGCAGAATAAGAATATCCAGCATCCTCCTATGTGATTATAGGAGGATGTTTCATCTCTTAACGGCCTTTTTTGATATACTGGGCTAAACAGACGAACGGGAAGGGCGAATGACAGTGAAAGACTGGTATCATATATTTCCATCGAACACGGGCTTAAGCTTATATATCTGGATTATTTTTTGTGTGCTGCCATTTTATTTTATTTTTCGCGCGACCTCGCTCAGTGAAATTATTACCGGCATCGTCACAACCTTAATATTTTTCGGGGTATACTGGCTGACCTTTAATTCAAAAGGGGCGCTGGTTTACATCGGTGTCAGCATAGAAATTATTATCAATATCATCATGACGGTCTTATTCAGTTATGTGTACTTTGCTTTATTTATCGCTATTTATATCGGTAATATTAAAAGCAAAGCAGGCTTCATTACAATGTATGTGATTTTACTTGTGACGACGGTGCTGTCTATCGTGTATGCATCATTTTTTAATTACATGATATTTTTAAATCATCTTCCATTTTTAATTATGACAATACTCGGGGTTATATTAATCCCCTTAAATAAAAGAAACAGAATTAAACAGGATGAGCTGGAGAACCAGTTAAAAGATGCGAATCAAAGAATTGCAGAGCTCGCTATTTTGGAAGAACGCCACCGTATTGCCCGGGATCTGCATGATACACTCGGTCAAAGATTATCGATGATCGGCTTAAAAAGTGATTTAGCGAAAAAACTTGCTGACAGTCATCCGGAGCAGGCAAAAAATGAACTGCAGGATATACAGGATGCGGCCAGACATGCTTTAAAAGAAGTCCGTGAAATGATCAGCGATATGAAACAGGTCAGTTTTAAAGAAGAGCTGGCACATACTAAACTCATATTGGATACAGCAGAAATAAAATATAAAGTCAGTATTGAAATGGACTTTAAAACGATTCCCATACTTGTAGAAAATGTTTTAAGCATGTGTCTGAAAGAATCAGTGACAAATATTTTAAAACACAGTAACGCGACGCAGTGCCTGATTATTTTGACTGAATCTGAAAAAGACATATTTTTAAAAATATCCGATAATGGAACTGCAAATACAGAGTTTGGCTATGGCAACGGTCTGCAGGGTATGAAAGAACGTCTGCAATTTGTGAACGGAGAAGTACAGATTCATAATTCGGTTAAAGGCTTTGAAGTGAATATGTCAGTGCCTAAAGTGCTGAGGCAGATAGAGGAGAGATTGTATGATTAGAATAGTACTGGCTGAAGATCAGAATTTGCTGCTGGGAGCCCTCAGCTCACTGCTTAACTTAGAGGAAGATATAACTGTTGCAGGAACAGCGGCAAACGGTAAAGAAGCTCTGGAACTCGTCGAGACAGAACGGCCGGATATTTGTTTAATGGATATAGAAATGCCTGTGATGACTGGACTCGATGCTGCTGAACAGCTGGCGGATTCGGACTGCAAAGTGATTATACTTACGACTTACGCTAGACCAGGCTACTTTGAGCGTGCTAAAAAAGCACGTGTCAGCGGATATTTGCTGAAAGACACACCAAGTGAAACGCTGGCTGAATCCATCAGGGAGATTATGAATGGCAAACGGATTTATTCGCCTGAATTAATCGATATTGCTTTTGAATCAGATAATCCGCTGTCAGCGAGAGAAATAGAAATTGTCCAGCTGTTGGCAGATGGGAAAACAACGAAAACGATTGCTGAGGAATTGTACTTATCGAATGGAACGATTAGAAACTACGTCTCGATTGTACTGGATAAGTTAAATGTTAATAATAGAATTGAAGCCATTAGTAAAGCGATGGACAAAGGATGGCTAAAGTAAAAAGCAGTCTTTCTGACAATTAGTCAGAAGACTGCTTTTTCTCTGGTATATAGACATCAGCTTCACTGTATTCTGGATAATAGTATCCTTCCGGCACAGTCTGAAGTTCAATTAAACTGCCCCAGGGCGTTTTAAAGTATACTGTGCCATTTCCTTCAGAATCTTCATATCTTGTATTTGCATGAACATTTGACAGCGGAACACCGCCGGCGTCCTCCATTTGACGGAACGATTTTTGAATGTCGTCTGTATAAAAAGAAAGATGAGTATAGCCATAGTCTTCAAGACTCAGCGGTTCTCTGGAGTGGACATTATAAAATTGAAACAATTCTATATTAGGACCATTGCCGATAGTCAGCATTCTCTTTTTTACTATATATGAATCTTCAGGAATACCGAGCAATTTTTCTACCAGGGGACCGCCTCTGGGACGATCTTTAAGTGTCTGTGAATCATAAGAAATCTTGGCACCCAGCCCTTTTTTCAAAAAATCAGTGGCAGACTCAATATCCGGAACAGTCATTCCGATATGGTTCATTCCCCGTATGACACCCATGATATTCCCTCCTTTACGATAAAAGCTTGTATTTATATATTCCCTTTTCTTTCAGACTTTTAAACCTTGCAGGTATATAAATTGCGATGCTGACGGAAGGGGCCTATAATGTTATATACAATTTTAAAAAGAAAGAAGGGTCAGATGATGATCATAGGACTGGACAGAATAAATGAATTGGCAAGATTGCAAAAAACAGTGGGATTGACTGAAGAACAAAAACTGGAACAAAAAGAATTAAGAGAAGATTACCTTCGTCAAATTAGAGGTCAGGTGCTGGATTCATTCTCTGGCCTGACTGTTATAGATCCGCTTGGAAATGATGTTACGCCTAAAAAGTTAAAAGAAGAACAAATGAGAAATAATGATTAGATAAAAAAAGCAGCGTGTGCAGTAATTTTGCACATGCTGCTTTTTTAATTGACCTGCCTGTTTTTACCTGCCGCAATACCGGTGATCAGCATCACAGCTGCGGCGAGAGTGACTAATAACAGCGGAAGTGTCCAGCTGCCTGTAATATCCTGAAGTCCGCCGACCAAAACTGGACCGAATGCTGCAAGCAGATAGCCGAATGATTGTGCCATGCCTGACAATTCAGCGGCCTGGTAACCATCTTTTGTTCTCAGTGTGAAAAACATCATAGATAATGAAAAGGCACTGCCGTTACCCATCCCCAGCAGGACAATCCAAAGGAGAGTCAATTGGGTTAAACCGGCTAGAAGACCAAGAATACCGACAATAATCATCCCGCTGGCAGCCAGAGCAATCAGTACTTGATTTTTCATCTTGTCTGCAATGACAGGGATGATAAATGTAAAAGGAATACTTGCAAACTGAAAAATAAAGACACCCCAGCCAGCCAAATGAATATCATAACCATTAGCAGTCAGAATTGTAGGCAGCCAGGTAATCAATGTATAAAAAATGAGGGACTGGGCACCCATAAATAATGTAATCTTCCAGGCAAGCGATGAGCGCATTAAACTGCCTGATGTCGCCTGTACTGAACTATTTTCAGCCGGACGAGATTTCTTAAGCTGCGGCAGCCAAATTACAATAGTTACTAATGTAAGAACGCCCCAAACTAAAAGAGAACCTGTCCAGCCGAAATTTCCAGAGGATGCGATTGGTATACTGAGACCTGACCCGAGTGCACCGAAAACGTTCATTACAATGGCGTATAGTCCAGTCATTAAACCAATTTGAAGCGGGAAGTTCATTTTAACGATGCCGGGCATCAGAACATTACCTATGGCGATTGCAAGACCAATTAGTAAGGTGCCGAAGAATAGAAGTTCAATCCCTCCAGCAGAACGAATGAGAATTCCAGCGAACAAGAGAACTAACGATATACCAATAGTCCGCTCCATGCCAAACTTACCGGCTAGCTTGGGCGCAAACGGCGACAGCAGAGCGAAGGCGATTAAAGGCAATGTAGTAATGGCGCCCGCCAGCGCATTACTGATGCCAAAATCATCTCTTATAAAGGAAACAAGCGCGCCCGCTGAAGTCAGGGGCACCCGCAAGTTGGCCCCGACTAAAATGACGCCGATAATTAACAGCCATTTTAAATTTTTATTATTGTACGCGGATTGATCGAGTGAATGATTCAATGCTTGTCAGCCTCCGATGTTATGATTCCAAGCTTTTTTCTGCAATATAATCAGTTTGTTTATCAGTACCCATGAAGAAAGAATGGGAGCCGGTCTTTTTGAAGCCCTGCTTTCTATAGAAGCCGAGTGCATTTTCATTTTTTTCCCAGACACCAAGCCAAACTTTTTTCTTCTGTTCAGCCCTTGCGATGTCGTAAGCAAGATTCAGCAAGGCTTTCCCAAAGCCCTTTTTGTGAAATGCTTCAAGAATATAAATACGTTCAACTTCCAATGAGTCGCTGCCCATGTCTTCTGATTGAGCTGACCCGATATTGACTTTTAAATAACCGGCAAGCTGATCATCGTCATAAATAAAATAGAAATGAGATTCAGGGTTTTGGAGTTCACCTCTGATTTTACCTTGAGTGAAAGCAGAATCAGCATATGCTTTCATATTTGCAGGCGTATTTTGTGAAGCAAAAGCTTCGTAAAAAGTATCGTAACTTAATTTTAACAGCGCATCAGTGTCGCTGATTGTACATTTTCTAATCGTCTCAGTCATTAGAACACCCCTTAATCATGCTGTTTATATTGCCATTTTCCATCAATTAGCTGATAAGAAAACCTGGAATTACCGCCTTCGGATAAAGTCTGGTAAAACTCAAAAGATGATGGTGATACTTTATAAGCATTTAAATCCCGGACGGAAGCATCTAAATAATCAGAGATATGTGAAATATCCTCAGCAGGCGAGGCTGTCCCTCTGATTCGAATTTGTCTGCCATGCTCACGCCAATAAAAATTTAAGGCGACACTGCTGTTGTCAGCAAGCTGTGTCACTTTTTCACGAGATTTTGCCGTTTCAAAATAAAGGTGGCTGTCATCAGCGGCTTTTAGCAGCACAACCCGTGAATCAGCAGCGTTATTTTTTTCTGTCGTACTCAGTACCATACTATGCGGTTCTTTTACCTTGTCTTCGTATGCATAGAGATACCATTCATGTAATTTATCGAATGGATGATCAGTCATTGTCTGATCAGGTTTTGGAAACGGACCTGTCATCTTTTCAGTACTTTTTAAAAGATCATTAAAGTTCATATGTACACCCCGATTTTAATAATATATGAATTTTATCATACATATATAGAGTAGAGGTGTTGGAAAGTATCTATATCTAGCTTATTCTCTCTAACCCCAATATTATATTAAGAATATTCTAACAACAAACATAACGCTTACAATTCAGCGGGTGGCGGAATGGTCATTTTATCCATATAATTAGTATGTACGTTAACTTTGTTTAAGAGACGGTGATGACCATGAATAGAATTGCGATTGCCGGAGCGGGTGTTTCCGGAATTTCGGTTGTTAAATTTTTTGTAAATAATCAGCGATTTAATGAAAATTTTAAAATTGATTTATATGATGCACCTAAAACAGCAGGGAGAGGTTATGCTTATCAAGATGATGATCCGCAATTAATTATTAATTTACCGGCCGAGGAAATGTCTCTGACAGCTGACCCTGATGATTACACGAATTGGCTGAAACAGCATGGCTATGATGCAGAAAGCTATACGAGCCGGAAGGTTTACGGTGAATACATGCACAGCACCTTAAAATCACTGATTGCTGGGCATGACAATATTAATGTTATTGAACATTACGCTGACAATATTTTATTTAATGAGGATACCCAGACATATACGCTAAAATATAATGACAACGAACAAGAATACGATGCAGTATTTTTAATGACCGGTGAAATGTCTTACAGTGATCCGTACGAGCTGAAGGGTAAAGATAATTATTTTTATAATCCCTATCCTCTAGCAGATCATTTAAATCATCTGCAGGGCAAAATCGGCATTATCGGCAGCGGCCTGTCTGCGATAGACAGTTTCAGATATTTGCTGTCGCACGGTCATGACAAAGTGTATGTTTTATCGAGAAGCGGTGAAATGCCTTCGGTGAGAGGGACGGATTATGAGTTCACACCTCAGCATTTTACTCTGGATAATGCCTTTAAGTATTTAGAAAATGGACTGATTCCGCTGGATAAATTGCTCGAACTGTTTAAAGCGGAAATGCTGGAACACGATGTGGATATGACTTTGTTTGAACGTAAGACAGATCAGCCGGAAATTGATTTGAAATACGATCTTGAGCATCTTGATTCAATCGGGCGGCTGCAATATATAATCGTACACTTGCAGGATGCATTTAAAACGCTGTTTAAATACTTATCGAGAAAAGATAAGCGGGAATATTTAGAAGAGTACCATCCATATGTAGAAAGTAATCATTCTCCAATGCCGCCGGATGGAGCGAGACGTATTCTTCGATGGATTGATGAAGACAAGCTGGTGTTCATGCATGGCATGTCTGATGTTGAAGTCAATCATGATTTTACAGTGACTTTTAAAAATCATCAGACAGAGCAGTTTGATATATTGATTAATGCTACAGGACCGGTCGGTAACATTGAAAAAGATAATACGCCGCTGCTGCAGAATTTGTATAACAGTCTGCTGCTTGAAGCAGATGAATTCGGCGGCGTGCTGGTGACTAAAGACCATGAAATTATCAGTCCCAGATTTGGGACTATGCCGCATTTTTACACGATGGGTGCACTGACAGCAGGGTCGGATTATCTAATTAAAGGTGTCGCGATGCTGGCTGAAGAAACAGAAGATCTGGTGAACCATTTTTTGAACAATTATGAAGATTGATTTGAGCGATTTCTCACAGACTATAGACAGAACCTGTTATTTAATGGAAAATAGAGTGATTCAATAAATATTAAGGAAGTGCAATGAAATTGTCAGAAGTATATAAAGAGAGATTGTGGACGAAAGATTTTATCAATACATCACTTGTGAACTTTGCACTGATGATGTCACAGTATCTGCTGCTCGTGACAATGGCAATGTACGCAGCACAACAATATAATGCATCGGTGGGAATAGCCGGACTCGTGTCCAGTTCATTTATCATAGGATCATTGATTGGAAGATTATTTGGCGGGAAGCATATTACCGAAATGGGCGGCAAGAAAATGCTGATTATCGGTTCCGTGCTGATAGTTATTTTAACGGCCTCATACTTAATTCCTATGGGAATATATCTGTTTATTCTCCTCAGAATACTGCATGGTGCAGCGATGGGATATGCAATGACAGCAACAGGAACGATTATTGCACAAATTATTCCGCCGAGCAGAAATGGTGAAGGCATCGGTTACTTTAGTATGTCAGTAGTGATGGCAACAGCAATCGGGCCTCTAATCGGTGTATCTTTAATTTCAGCATACGGATATACAAGTATATTTCTCTTTTCATTTTCTATGGCTGTAGTCAGCTTAATTCTTGGATTAACGGTCAAAGCACCGCCTATGAAAGTTATTAAAAAAGAAAAAGATCAGAAATTCAATATTTGGGAATTTTTCGAGAAGAGAGCAGTGCCGATTTCATTAGTCATGTTTGTGATGGCGCTGGCTTACTCAAGTATTCTATCTTACGTAACGGCTTACGCTGAAAGCATTAATCTTATTCAGGCCGGCAGTATCTACTTTACGGTCTATGGTGTGACAGTACTGCTGTCGCGTCCAATTACAGGGCCGCTCCTGGACCGAAAAGGTGCCAATGTTGTGATGTACCCGGCGATTATTATGTTTGGCCTCGGCATGATCGTAATCAGCCAGGCTTCGGTTACGCTGGTCTTCCTGCTGGCAGCAGTGTTTATCGGTTTTGGCTACGGCAACGTCCAGTCGATTACACAAGCTTTGTCGATTAAAGTCACACCGCCGGAGCGTTTAGGCCTGGCGAATACAACGTATTTTATCGCGCTGGATTTAGGTCTTGGATTTGGGCCATTCATTTTAGGATATATTGTCCCGGCGCTTGGATACAGAGGAATGTATTTAACACTCGGCTTTGTAGTTCTTGCAAGCATCATTATTTATTACTTCCTTCACGGCCGGCATGATAAAAAACTGACTCAAACCGGCAGTTTATAGAGAGCTCACCCGTCAAAATTTTGGCGGGTGAATTTTTGTTTTATATGGAATGTATAAGGGTAATGTATTGGAATTATGTAATTTAAGAAAGGGGCAGAAGAGATTATGTCATTAGCTAAAATTATTGAAGAAATTAAATCAAAGCATGATGAAACAGGGGTACTGACCATTCACTTAAATACAGATGCGAGCTCGGGGAATCTATCTAACGGAGAATGGAAAATCCATTTAAAAAATGGATTGAAAGAGTTAAAAGAGGACGTTAAAGATAAGCCGTCAGAGCTGAAAGCATTGAAAAAATTACAAGATAAAGTTGAAACAGAAATTGCGGTGCATCAGAGAGAAATGCGCAAAGGATTTATACTGATTGCATCTGCAGACGGGGAACTGTGGAGAGCGCGCGTGCTGCAAGTGCCTGTAACCACATCCTTCCACTGGGGTAAAACTGCAGAAACACAGCAGATTGAAGCATTGGAACAGCAATTCCCTGAAACGGCACTAGTCGTAGTCCAGCAGGCGAAGGTGACATTTATCGAAACGTCACTCGGGATTATTAGGGACACTAAAAAATACAGCTGGGATGTCGAAAGTGAAAACTGGGTAGATCCTGAAGAAGCTGCCCAGTCGTTAGCAAGAGGCGGAGGGAAAGATGAATTCCAGCACCGTTTTGAAGAAAATCAGCATCGCTGGTATAAGAGTCTGGCTGCACAGCTTGAAAAAGAAGTGAAAGACCGTGGTCTGGAAGGTATGTACCTGATCGGGAGTAAAGAATCGGTCTCCGAGCTGGAATCTCATATGAATTCAGGCAAGCTAAAAGGTGTTATAACGAAAAACCTCGGATCAAAACCCGAACATGAAATTTTAAATGAAGTATTTGAAACATTGATATAGAGTGTGGAAATCAGTTAAAGCCCGAGAGTCCTCTTGAGATGAGCTCTGCGGGCTGAATGGACGCGCACTTTTTAGCTGTATATTTTAAAAGAGGCATGTCTCCTGTAACTTACAGGAAACATGCCTCTTATTTTTGCTTCAAGTCAAGGAACTTTCTGAGTCTGTTATAAGGAAAGTGATTTGTGCGCGGCAACGGCGGATTCCCGTTGTGAATCAAATTACAAGTTCTCTAATTCTAAACTGTCTATTTACTGAGTTCAGTTAAATATTCGGTGTTCAATTTTTTATAAAGCTGATCTTCAAAATAATTGCGGTTGGCTTGGATATAAGCCTCGACGAGCAGGTAAGCAAAGAAAGAATAGTAGGCGCCGCCAAAAATAACCCAAGTATTGCCGGTAGTAAAATACACAATCATGCTGAGACCGAGTACTGCAACCAGCAAGCCGATAACAGCGACGAAGCGGTACAGATTAGATTGTCTGATTTGATCTCGGACAGCTTTTGTAATATTATTCATGAATTCGGAATAGGTATCCTGTTCATTCTCACCAAGATTTTTTGCGATGTCAGTGGCCAAAAATTTGGTTACCTTTATATCCCCGCTGTATCGTTCTTCTTTGTACTTCACATCGACATTTGGATTATGACTAAATAGATAATTAAAAAACTTGCTGAATGGTATGTTCATGTCTCCTGCCTCCCTAACATGGTCATTTTAATAAAAAAAGTGAAAAATGTCTAACTTTTTTAAAATGAAAAAACAAGTTGCCGGTATCTTGAGAATATACAGAATTTACGATAAGATTAATTAGTCACTTAATATAATCATATACTAATATATAACTTGAGGTGGGAAAATGGCTGACAATTATGAAACTGAAAAAACTTTTTCCAGACGCGGATTCCTTAAAATGTCTGGTATTGCAACAGGGTCATTAGTCGCAGGTACATATTTAGGATCTCTTCTCGACACGAATGAGTCGGAAGAAAGTCCTGAAACAGAAACAGCTTCTGAAGACAGCGGACAAAGCAATGAACAAGCTGCGCCGCAGGAAGATTACACACGTGCATACAAATTCTTCTCGAAAGCCGATGATTTTAAAACGATAGAGGCTGCATCAGAGCGCATTTTCCCCGAAGATGATTTAGGGCCTGGAGCGCTGGCTCTTGGCGTTGGCTGGTTTATTGATCATGAACTTGCTGGAGGCTATGGTGTCAATGCCCGCGAGTACATGAAAGGACCTTTTAAAGAAGGCACGGGTTTCCAGGGACCACAGTACCCGATACTGCGTAAAGATTTGTATATGGAAGCGATACGAGTCATGAACGAAACTGCACAGGAAAATCACGAGCAGTTATTCTATGAATTGGAAGCTGAACAGCAGGATGAAATTTTAACGCAGCTGGAGTCAGATGAACTTACCTTGCGCGGTGCCAAAGCGAGTGATTTCTTTGAAGAACTGCGCTTAGCTACTTTGTCAGGCGTATATTCAGACCCGCTGTATAGAGGAAATAAAGGAATGCAAGGCTGGGAAATGAAGAAATTCCCTGGTGCGCATATGAGTTACATCAATGAAGTAGAACAGGATGGACCTGTTGAACTTGAAACAATGCCGCTTTCAAGTCACGCTGAATCACAGGAATAATTATCGGGAGGAAAAATCATGGCTAGAGAATTAGAAAAAACAAACGTTGTCGTCGCTGGTCTTGGCTGGGCAGGCAGTATCGTTGCTGCTGAGCTGTCTAAGGATGGCAAGAATGTCGTAGGACTTGAACGCGGAGAAGAAAAGAAAACCGAAGATTATTTAACAGCACACGATGAATACAGATTTGCTGTTGGTCATGAAATGATGCAGGATTTATCCAGAGAAACACTGACTTACCGAAACAGCACAGATGAGGAAGCTCTGCCGATGAGACGCTATGGTGCGTTTTTAATCGGTACAGATGTCGGCGGCGGCGGTGTTCACTGGAACGGTGATACATGGAGATACCACCCGTACGATTTCGAAATCAAATCAATGACTGATGAAACATACGGTGAAGATAAATTAACTGATGACTACCTAATTCAGGATTGGGGTATCACTTATGAAGAACTCGAACCGTACTACTTAAAATATGAATTGAATTCAGGTGTCAGCGGTGAGCAAAATCCGATGGGACCAGAGCGAAGAGAGCCTTATCCGACACCGCCGCTAAAAGAAGTGCCGGTTCTGACAGAATATAAGGAAGCATGTGAACGATTAGGATATCAGCCTTTCATGATTCCAGCATCTACGATCTCTCAACAGTTCGTTAACCCTGATGGGCAGACAATTAATGCTTGCCAATATTGCGGCTTCTGTGAAAAATTTGGTTGTGAGTGGGGTGCTAAAGCATCACCAATCGTCACTACGATACCTACAGCAAAAGAGACTGGAAACTTTGAACTGCGTACTCATGCAAACGTAGTGGAAATCGTTAAAGAAGACGATGAAGTTACAGGTGTACTCTATATTGATACATTAACTCAGGAAGAAGTTTTCCAGCCTGCAGATGTTGTAGTCGTTACAAGTCATACGACAAATAATACTAAGCTGCTTCTTCACTCAGACCTTGGTACTCCTTATAACCCTGAAACTGGGGAGGGTTCTGTAGGTAAGAACTATTGTCTTCATATTACGCCGGAAGTGACAGGCTTCTTCGATAAAGAATTTAATACAGTTACGGGTGCTGGTGCGCTTGGTATATGTATTGATGAATTTAATAATGACAACTTTGATCATACAGACCTTGATTTTATTCATGGAGCTAACATTGCACTGAAACAAACAGGTAAACGTCCAATTGAACAGAACACTGTTCCGCCCGGCGTTAAAAACTGGGGAGCAGAGTTTAAAAAAGAATCAATTAAAGCTTTTACTCAATCATTGTCTTCGCATGCTCAAATGATTACATTACCTCATAGAAACAATTACTTATCATTGGATCCGACGTATAAAGATGATTACGGACGTCCATTGCTGAGAGTGACTTACGATTTAACAGATCATGACCGAGCAGCACATGACTTTATCGGACAAAAAATTGAAGAAATCTTAACTGAAATGGGTGCCGTTGAAACACATCGAAGAGAACTTCCGGAACACTTTGATATTTTCCCTGCACACAATGACCATATTGTCGGCGGAACGATTATCGGTGCCGATCCGGAAACAAGCGTAGTTAATAACTACCTTCAAATGTGGGATGAAGATAATGTATTCGTTATCGGCGGTTCAAACTTCCCGCATAACGGCGGTTATAACCCGACAGGTACAGTCGGTGCGCTTGCATACAGAGCTGCAGACGGCATTAAAATGTATTTAGAAGACAACAGACAATTAGCTGAAGCTGGAGAAGTCGCTGGTGCTAATTAATAAAAAGATATAGATAAACAAAACTGCCTCGGGCGCTTTTTAAGCGTACGAGGCAGTTTTTTTCATAAAATTAAACAGGCTGACTAGTCAACCTGCCATTAAAAATTTATTTTCTGCTGCCGTCATCACGGACTTTATCCATATCAACGACATCTGTATCCTCATCGTAAGGCATGTCTTTCAATTCTGTTTTAAACACACCGTTTAAATCGGGACTATTGATATAAAGGATAAATTGGTGATGGTCAAGTGCATATTCATAGAGCGCTTCCTGTTCATGTGTCAACTCGAGGTCAGCGATACGCCGGTCTTCTGGGTCACCTGCAGAGAAATAAGTGACGAACTTATCGCCGGCAGTACCGTCGATTGTTTTCGTTTTAACGTCTTCGTTTAATTCAACACTTTCAAATGAAGTATTCGAAAAAATAGTCAGCTGATTATTCGTTACGTTTTCTTCTCTCCGTAATAAGTGAATACGGTTCAGTAAATCATCTTCGTTTACATATGTTTCTAATCTAGCCAATTCTATCCCCTCCTAGAGAGATTCATCTCTCTCTTTATCTACCCTGAATATAATGAGTAAAACACAGTACATTTTCATGAGGAATTTACACCTTCTTAACAAAGCGGAGGTGTTGAATCGGCTTTTATCTCACGGTTTCAAGCCTTAGATGGCAGTTATAAAGGGATTAATCGATAAAAATATTAGAAATCTATAAGAGAGTAGCACTATAGAATACAACAAAACATCCAAGGAAACAATAACTTTTCTTTAAATTTACATACGTTTAAAAGTGGCTTGTTAGACTTAGAGATGCCCGGTTAGAGAGACGGAGCAAGGAGGATTTACATGGAAGTCAGATTTAACAGCGTATCTATGCAATATGATGAAAATGATAAAACAGTATTAAAGGATATGAGTTTTGATATAGAAAATCATTCTTTAGTGTCCATTCTTGGTCCGTCAGGGTGCGGTAAGTCTACGACACTCATGCTTATATCAGGGCTGCTCTTTCCGACGGATGGACAAATATTTTTCGACGACAAAGATGTAACTAAAAAAGATGCAGTGCAGCGGAAAGTTGGAATGGTATTTCAGAACTACGCGCTGTATCCTCATCTTTCAGTTCAGGACAATATTATGTTCCCGTTAAAAATGGCAGGAGTAAACAAAAAGAAACGTTTAGAAAAAGCACAGGAACTTGCGGATCTGGTACAGATTTCAGAGCACTTGAACAAAAAACCGGGACAGTTGTCAGGTGGTCAGCAGCAGCGTGTTGCTATTGCCCGGGCACTTGCCAAAGAGCCTTCTATTTTGCTGATGGATGAACCGTTATCCAATCTTGATGCAAAGTTAAGGACAGAAATGCGCGAAGAAATCCGCAGAATTCAAAAGGAAACTGGTGTAACGACGGTATTTGTCACTCACGATCAGGAAGAAGCTCTCAGTATTTCTGATAAAGTAATGGTCCTGAATGAAGGAGTGATTCAGCAAAACAGCAATCCGCAGCAGCTGTATGATGACCCGGACAATTTATTTGTAGCAAGGTTTTTAGGCAGTCCAGAGATGAATATATTCGAAATGGAAGACATTGAAGACAGCTTGCCGCAAAACATTTCAGGCAGACTTAAGCAGCAGGGCGCGGTCCTTGCAGGTATCCGTCCCGAGTCTTGGATACATACAAACTCCGAAGAGGCTGTCATTACAGGTATAACCGAACGTATAGAAATTGTCGGTAAAGAACGCAAGGTCAGTCTGGTTCTTGAAAGCGGACAGATGGTTGATATTGCTGATGTAGAGATTAATTTCCGTGAAGGAGATATGGTATCTTTTGGAACGGACATATCGAATATGTTTTTCTTTGACGGTGATGGAAATCGCGTGGTGACAACCGATGCAGAATAAAAAAACCTGGAAAGCAACATTTCAGGCTTTCTGGTATATATTGCCGCTGTTTATAATTATCGGCGTATTTAATATATATCCGATTATTAAGTCGTTTGCTATGGCGTTCTATGATGATTTCAATATCTTTTCCGGTGAAATCGGAGGGTACGGTTTAACTAACTTTGAAACTCTGGTCAGTGATGAGGAGTTTGCTGAGGCATTGATGAACACATTTGTGTATGTGCTCTTTGTTACGCCGATATCGATTATTTTAGCATTGGCCGTCGCAATACTGCTCAACAACATCAAACGGCTAAAGCCAATCTTTCAATCGATTTATTTTTTGCCGTTTGTTACCAGTACAGTTGCGATATCAATTGTTTGGAGATGGCTGTACCACTCCGAATACGGGCTGATTAATTACGTGCTCAGTTTATTTGGCATCGACACGATAAACTGGTTGACGAATCCTGACTGGGCCATGCCTGCAGCAATTATTATGGCAATCTGGAAAAGCTTAGGTTTTAACATTCTCTTATTTTTAGTCGGGCTTAATAATATCGGAAAGACTTATTATGATGCTGCAAAAATTGATGGAGCAAATGCCTGGCAGCGTTTTGTCAACGTTACAGTGCCGCTGCTCGGTCCGACGATCTTCCTCGTATCAATTATTTCGATTATTAATAATTTCAAAGTGTTTGATGAAATATACGCCCTGTTCAACGGGCAGCCTGGACCATCCAACTCGACGATTACAGTTGTATATTACTTGTATAAAAAGTTCTATACCGAATTTGATTACGGTGTTGCTTCGGCTTCCGGCATTGTGCTGTTTTTAATCATCTTCGTCATTACGATTGTTCAGATTTGGTTTAATAAACGATTTGTTCATTACAGATAGGAGGGCATTCATGGCACAAATCAGCAAAAAAACATTGATTTATATACTGCTTGGACTTGGTGCATTAACGATGATAATCCCTTTCTACTGGATGATTGCAACATCGTTAAAGACAGCAGGAGAAGCAACAGCTATGCCGCCGGTCTGGTGGCCGGGCTCAATGCAGTTTAGCAACTATGTTGAAGCTTTCCAGGTCGCACCGTTCGGCAGATATTTACTTAACAGTGTTTTTGTTACATTGCTCAGCACTATTGGTGAAGTATTAACAGCGATACTCGCAGCTTTTGCTTTCGCGCGCTTAAACTTTTACGGCAAAGATATTCTGTTTGCACTGCTCTTAGCAACGATGATGGTGCCAGGGGAGCTGCTGATTATCCCGAACTTTGTTACGCTGGCAAATCTGGATTGGATTAATACTTACATGGCACTGATTGTACCTTGGCTGGCCAGTGTATTTTCGGTCTTTATCGTCAAACAAAGATTCGAATCAATTTCGGATAATTTGTACTATGCAGCAAAAATTGACGGGTGTTCTGACTTTCGGTTTTTATGGCAAGTGCTGGTACCCTTGAGCAGGTCTTCAATTATTACGATGGTTGTCCTAAAAGTAATCGGTTCATGGAACGCTTTCTTATGGCCGCTTCTTGTAACGAATGCTACAGAGATGAGAACGTTGCCTGTCGGACTCCAGTCATTTACGACTGAAGCAGGCACACGATTCGAATTGCTGATGGCTGCATCAACTTTTGTCATTGTTCCAATGATTGTGTTCTACATGATTTTCCAAAAATACATTATTAAAGGTATCGCGAATACCGGAACGAAAGGATAATTTATAATGAACAAGAAATTTTTACTTGGTTTAATGCTGGCGATGTTTGTGTTTGTTTTAGCAGCTTGTGGAAATAGCAGTGAAGAGTCAACTGAGTCAGAAGAGGAAGCAAGCGGTGATGAAGCGGTTGAAACGACTGAGGATGCAAGCGAAGATGAGGCTTCCGGTGATAAAACAACTGTAACTTTTTGGCATGCAATGAACGGACCGCATCAGGAAGCAATCACTGAATTAACAAATAATTTTAACGAATCACAGGACGAGTTTGAAGTTGTTGAACAAAATCAGGGCGATTACTCTACTTTAAATCAAAGCATTATGGCTTCAGGTGTCTCAGATGATCTGCCGACACTTGCTCAGGCAACTGCATCAAATATTCCCGACTGGGCATCTAACGATTTAATCGTCCCTTTAGATGATTTATTAGCAGGTGAAAACTTCGATCAGGAAGTGTTAGATGATATTATCCCGGGCTTTCTGGAAGGCGTGTCATACCAGGATCAGATGATGGCTGTGCCTTTTGCGAAATCAGTTAGAATTATGTACGTTAACGATGATATTTTAGAAGAATATGACGCTGAAGTACCAGCAAGTTTTGAAGATATTCAAGCACTTGGCGAAGAAATGCAGGCTGCTGGAGATGATCGTTTTGCACTTGGTTTAGAAGCAGGTGTTGAAATGGAATTAGAAACAATGGCAAGACAAAATGGAGCAGAATGGATTTCTGATGACTTGTCGACTGTAGATATCGGTGAAGAAAATGCGACAGAACCAATGCAGTACATCGTAGACGGAATTGATGCAGGATGGGCAAGAACTGCTGGGGAAGATGGTTTCATGTCTGGTCCGTTTGGCCGCGGTGATGTTGCCTTGTACTTAGGATCTTCAGCAGGTTTATCACACGTTGAGCCAGGAGCTGAAGAAAGTGGAATTTCATGGTCGACAGCTGAACTGCCAGTATACGGCGGCGGAGAGCCTCTGACGTTATTAGCAGGTAATGATTTAACTGTCTTCTCTTCAGCAACTGACGAGGAACAAGAAGGTGCAGCTGCATTCATGAACTTCCTACTGCAGCCTGAAAATACTGCGGAATGGGCAATGGCGACAGGTTATGTACCGGTCACGAATGAAGGAATTAATACAGAAGTCTATCAGACTTATCTGGAAGAAAACCCGAATGCGGCAGCGGCTGCAGCAGAAACTGAATATGCAATCGCATCACCGATGTTTGCAGGTTCTGGTGAATACCGCGATGCAATGACACAGGCTCAGGATGCAATTTTAATCGATGGTGCAGAAGTGACAGAAACAATGCAGAATCTGCAGGAAGAAACAACACAGATTATTGAAGAAAATAACTAATGACGAGGGGCTGAAAATGTGGACTGCATTACATTCTGGAATGGACTCCATACAATTGGTTCCAACATATTCTCTTTAGATAACGGAAAAAATCGTGTAATTATGGATTTTGGCATGCCTGATGAAAATTACGATCATGATTCAGGTATGCCGGCAGCTGAAGCTCTAATATCAGCAGGGAAACTGCCGAAAATACCCTATTTATTTGATACACGTCAATTTACTAAAAGATTTCCGGGAATTCATGACAGTGAATTTCAAAGTCAGGCAGTATTTGTGAGTCATCTTCATTTAGATCACAACTCAGGATTAAAATATCTGCCTGAAGGTACTGATGTGTATATGTCAGAAGCAGCTAAGAATCTTTACGACGCTTTATTGATGTGCGGAATGGAAGTTGAAGTTGCCGCTGACCTGCACGGTGTCCCTTTTAATGAAACGGTCCAAGTCGGTGATTATTCAGTTTCTTTTATTGAAAATGATCACGATACTATCGGTTCTGCCGGCATCTTAATTGAAGGCGGCAATCAAAGAATACTGCATAGCGGTGATGTTCGTAAAAATGGTTATCACCCGGGAAATATGGAGACATTTATCGAACAGGCACAACCAGTGGATTTGTTAATGATAGAAGGCACATCGTTCAGTTTTTTATCGGATAGCAGCGATGATGTACAGAGAACAGAGCGTGATTTACTGGATGATTTTACACAGCTTCTCATCGATGAGGATAAGAACATTGTGATTAATCCTTATCCGAGGAATATTGATCGTCTAACTAGTTTGAACCGCTTAAGCATTAAAATGGACCGTCCGATATACTGGGATGCAGAGTTTTCAAAACTGCTGAAAATATATACGGATGATCCGGTGCATACATGGACAGACTTAGAGGATACAAAACATCGTGTGATTCAGCTGCACTTTTCAGATATTGAAAAAATCAGCGGATTATCACCAGGGACTTATATACACATGAACGGAGAGCCGCTTGGAGATTACGATCCAAGGTATGAAATCATGCAAACAATCCTGCAGCGCAGTCAATTTGAATTTAAGGATTACAGTGTTTCAGGACATGCGTCTAAAGCAGATATTTTAACTATTGCAGAATCTGTCAATCCACAACGCGTGGTACCCTGGCATACATTTGAACCTGAAAAACAGGGAACAGCACTGAGGAAGAACGGCATGACGCCATTTATTCCCAAAAAAGAGACACCTTATCTATTGAGTGACATATTGAAACCGTAAAAAAACCGGCTGAATGCCGGTTTTTTTATGCGTCGGGTCCTGTACGGCGGGATTCATACAGTTCAATCCACTCATCTACAGTCATTTTTTCTGCAAGTTCGCCAAGAAGATCATAGGGCACTTTTTTGGGGTTGGTAAATCGTATACAGCTCTTGCCCATGTTCAGCTTAGTCGTCATGTGTTTCGGATACTCAGAAGTAAACCAGTCGTAAATTTCGGGTTCGCGGTACATCCCCATATGGTACACTGCCAGATGTCTTTTTTGAGCAGCGATGCCGATAAACGGCAGCGGTTCGTGATCGACGTGATATCCTTCCGGGTATTTTTCAAGCGGGACTTGAAAACCAGGCATGCCATGAGAAACGGCTACTTCAAAACCGGGTGGCAGGTGAGTTTCAATTGTCTCCCATGTTTTTAAAAATGCATCCTTCCACTTGTCATCTACAGCTTCAGCATATTCATCAAAAGTCATAACAAACCTCCTCTGTCTTTAATTTCATTATAGTCATTTAAACATAAAAATACCCGGGATATTTCCCGGGTAACATTAATCTTTAAATATTATTTTCTAAGGTCGTCTTCATTAACGTCCAGTTCTTCATGACGAACATTTTCAGAAACATGTTCTACATCTTCATGACTTTCTTTTCTAATAGTTACTTCTTCATTCACAACATTTTCTTTATTCACATTCACGCGGTCTTCATTTACAGGGATGCGCACTTCGTCCACATCTTCTTGTTCAGGTAGGCCGCCTTCTACCGGTTCGCTGTCAACTGGATTACGTTCAACGACTACTTCTTCACGTTCTACAGGGATATCAAATTCCTGTGTTTCAGTCTCAACGTGTTTATCAACTTTGACTTCACCAGTTTGAACGTTTTCTTTCTCGACATTGACACGTTCTTCACGAAGCTGGATTTTCTCTTCTTCAGTTAGACCGTCTTCACGTTCAACTGCGCGTGCATCAAGTTCGGAGTCGTTATCTGCAGACGTATTATATTCAGCACCTGCATTTTCAGTAGCATTGTAGTTATTATCTGCATTGCTGCCTGCTGTACCTGCGATACCCGCAGCTGCAGTATCAGTGTTGTTATAGTCATAATTATCATTTGAAGTGCTGCGAGTTTCTCCGTAGTCCATAGCGGCTGCATTTTCAGTGTGATCTGCTGCATCAACATAAACTAAAACTTCGCCGGCATTCAGTGAATTTCTGTATTGTACTTGTTCTGATTCGCTCAGTCCTAAGTCATTTAAAACTTTCTCTTCTGGATCATCTGCTGAGAAGAATGAAACGAATTTATCCCAAGCTGAACCTTCTGCATCTCTAAAGTTTACTTCGCTGTTAGCAAAAGCATCATTTTGGATAGGCTGTTGTGATAAGACCGTGATGTTACTGTCTGCGATACCTTCATTTCGTAATTCTTCAACACGTGTTAAGGCATCATTTTCTGTAACGTAATTTTCGATTCTGCTCATTAATATTCCCCTCCAAGAGATAGTTTTTTTCAATTTGATAATAATTATTTTTAATCATCTGTGTCACAGTTAGTAATCTACCCGCTTCTTTTTTTCTGAAACATAAGAGAATGTTTATTAATGTTATTTTGCTGGTTTATTTGATGCGGTATAAGGTATGTATAATAGTAAGAGGAAACTAGGAGGATAATTATGCGTAAAGCGTGGGCATTATTTTTATTTGCCGCAGTGATGATTGTACTTACGGCATGCGGCAGCAATGAGGAGACCAGAACATTCGAAATGAGCGATCAGGGTATCGAAAGTACACTGGTTTATACTCATGATGATGATAAAGTCATCAGTCAATCAACGGAGAACATCATTAATTATGAAGAACTTGGGATGGATAAAGCGCAGGCTGAAGAAATGTTCGGCAGTATGGCTGAGCAGTACGAAGGCTTATCTGGCGTAGAACACAGTTTTGAATTTGGTGATGAAGAAGCGACTGAAACATTGACCATCGTATACGATGAGGTTGACTCAGAAGAATTAGAAGGCGTACAAGGTATGAACTTTGAAGGTGAAGGAGATCCATCTGAAGGAGTCAGTATGGAACGTTCCGCAGAAATGCTGGAGCAGCAAGGTTATACTGAAGTCGAAGAGTAGGAACAGCAGCGGGATATCTACCGAATGTAATACTTCGGTAAATATCCCGTTTTTTATAATGCTGTAACCTTCATTTTCTGGTTATAATAGAAAAGAATATGTTGTTGGAGTGATGACGATGCAAAAAGTTCTTTCATTAAATAATGTCTTCTGGCGGCGACATGGCGATACAATTTTAGATGATGTCACATTCGAAGTAAATGAAGGCGAGCAGTGGGCGATACTTGGGCTGAATGGTGCCGGCAAAACATCGATACTCGATATTATTATGGGCTATAACTATCCGACGAGCGGCAGTGCGAAAGTAATCGGTACTGAATTTGGTGCAGCCAGTCTCCCTGAAATGCGTAAAAAGATTGGTTATGTCAGTTCGAGTTTAGATAAATTCCATCAGACTTTGAACAAAGAGACAGGTCTGAATATCGTACTGAGCGGTAAGTTTTCGTCTTTTGGCATTTATCAGGATATTGATGAAGACGATTTTAAAAGAGCGAAAGAGATTATGAGGGATCTAGGTTTGGAGTCCCTCGCTGACAGAACGTATCATACATTTTCACAAGGTGAGAGACGGCGAATTTTAATTGGGCGTGCATTAATGGCGAGCCCGGAGCTTTTAATATTAGATGAACCATGCAGCGGTCTGGATATACGTGCACGTGAAGATGTTTTAAAAATTGTACAGCGCATTCCTGAAGAACAGAGGCATCTGCTTTACGTCACACATCATATCGAAGAGTTAACAAGTGCAATTTCACATGTGCTTCTGATTAAAGACGGAAAGATCGTTGCAGCAGGGCCGAAGCGGGAAGTCCTGACTAGTGATTTGCTGAGTGAAACGTACAAAACACGAGTTAAAGTATTTTTTGAAAATGACAGACCATGGCTGGTTGTAAATGATGCGGAGGGTAATAATGACTAAGAAATTTGCAATAACATTAGCGGCAGCACTATTAATGTTTCTTCCTCAACGTGCTCTGGCAGTAGAGGGCGATGAGAATACTATGTACGACAATAGTGCAGAGGGAAATACTTACTACGAAGAACCGCAGTACAACAATACATATGAAGACCCGGGTTACAATGGAGGTTATCAAAACGGGGGAGATCAGAATAATAGTGCTGAAAATAGCACAGACTGGAATAGCGGCGGAGCTAATAATGGCTATGATGAAAGCTATAATAACGGTACAGGTAATGAAAGTTATAATAATCAAAATGGACAGTCTTATACTGAACCATATACCGAGCCTTATACAGAAACTGAACCCGCAGAAACATATACTGAGCCCTACACTGAACCTTATGAGGAAGCGGAAGAAGAATATACCGAACCCGAGGTGTATATAGAGCCTGAACCGGAACCCGAGCCGGAAGTGCAGTCTGAACCGGAACCTGAACTCTCTATTAATGAAGTGCAGGGAGAAGGCTATACTGTCAGCGGTGTTGTGACAGGCAGTGATGAAGCGGCTGAAAATGTCACACTTATACTTTCGAACGGCAGTGATACGATCGAAACTGTTTCTGACGCATCCGGAGAGTTTGTTTTTACTGACGTTGCTAACGGGACTTATACATTGTCTGCGGCTGACAGCGATGCCTATGAAGCGGTGTCGGAACCTCTGGAAGTGACAGTCGAAAATCGCAACAAGCTGGGTTATGAAATTACGGTAGAACCTGCAGAAGAAACTGAGCCGCCGGCGGAAGCGCCTGAGGAAGAAGCTGAAGAAAAAGAAGAAACTAAAGAGGAATTGCCTGTAGAAGAAGCTGAGACAGATCAGCAGTCAGCAGATGCGTCCGACGGCATGTCTGCGTTTGAGCTGATTTTAATTTCAGCAGGTACAATACTTCTGCTCGCAGCGGTGGGTATTGCTTTATTCAGGAAATTATCACAGCGATAAAAGAATTCTTGCATCACTTAAGCTATTTTGGTATTATAAAACATACCGTGCTAAGTGGGGAGGTAGCGGTGCCCTGTACTTGCAATCCGCTCTAGCAAGGCTGAATTCCACTTTTGAGGATTTGAAGTGTGAGGACTGCCTCGACAGTTCCAGTGCTGAGATCGCGGTCCTATGCAATAGAACGTCATGAATCATGTCAGGTCCGGAAGGAAGCAGCATTAAGTGGCCCATTCTATGTGCCGTAGGGTTGCCGTGGTTGAGCTGGTCTGTCGAGTAACGCTTGTTCATCATATTCGACAAAGTGGTGCACGGTTTTTATTTTGACTTCATATTGGATGAGGTCTTTTTTTATGCCTAAAAAAGGAATTTAGAGCAGGCTGTGTGTTATAATTACAGCTAGAAATTATGAAAAGTTGAGGTGCCATACTAATGGAGTACCAGGCGTTATACAGAGCTTTTCGGCCTCAGAAGTTCAGCGATGTCGTCGGCCAGCATCACGTCACAAAAACTTTGCAGAATGCAATTATAAGAAATAAAGAATCGCATGCTTATTTGTTCAGCGGCCCCCGGGGTACCGGCAAGACGAGTATTGCTAAAGTGTTTGCCAAGGCTTTAAACTGTCAGTATGAACAAGACGGTGAGCCGTGCAACGAATGCGAATTATGTGTCTCTATTACTGACGGCAGTGCCAATGATGTCATTGAAATCGATGCTGCGAGTAATAACGGTGTAGATGAAATTCGCAATATTAGAGATAAAGTAAAATACGCTCCTGCTGAAGCGGAGTTTAAAGTATATATTATAGATGAAGTGCACATGTTAACGACGGGCGCATTTAACGCGCTGTTAAAAACGCTGGAAGAACCGCCGGCGCATGCTATCTTCATTTTGGCTACAACAGAACCTCATAAAATACCGGCAACAATTATTTCGCGTACTCAGCGCTTTGATTTTAAATCACTCGATTTGAATGAAATTACAGAACGTCTTGAATTCGTTGCCGAGCAGGAAAACACATCCTACGACAGAGACGCCCTTCTATATATTGCGCGTATTGCCGAGGGCGGTATGCGCGATGCATTGTCAATCATGGATCAGGTCATTGCATTTTCAAATGATAAAATAACAATGCAGGATGCCGTAATGATCACAGGCGGTATTGAAAGAGATGAATTGAACGACTGGATGAAATCAGTTGAACAGAAGGATTCTGAAGCGGCGTTTAAAAAGTTCCATCAGCTGATTGATGAAGGGAAAGATCCGACGCGCCTTATCCACGAACTCGTATATTTTATAAGAGATGTCATACTGATGAAGCACTCGGGTCAAACATCAGAAGAAACTGCTTTCCTGCACGTTGAAGACGACCTGCTCTATAAAATGATCGACGTGCTGAATGATGCTATGGTCAGCATGCGTTTTTCAGTTAACGTGAGTGTCCACTTGGAAATTGTTATCGTTAAACTGATCAGAGTGCTCGATGCACCTGAACCTGCGGCGGTAGCTAGCAGTGCATCGTCAGATGAAATCGCAGAACTGAGAACTCAGCTTAAACATCTCGAGCAAAAAATAGCGTCAGGTGTGACGGTAAAAGAGAAGCCGAAAAGACCTTCGGCGCCGAGAAGTAAGCAGGGATTCTCAGTTGAAAAAATTGAACGCGTATTAAATTCAGCTAATAAGGATGACCTGGTTAAACTGAAAGACGGCTGGCCCGGTGTGTATCAATATATAGAAGAAAAAGGTCTTCAGTCTCTTCGTGCACTGATTAAAGACTCTGTACCAGTCGCAGCGAGTGATACGCACGTGCTGATTAAGTTCGATAACGATGTTCATTCAGAGCTGATTAACCAGAACGCAGAGAAGAAAGAAGAACTTGAAAATTTAATTCCTACTATTATAGGGAAAAAGGTGCAGGTTGTCGGAGTACCTGACTCGAGCTGGCAGCAAGTTCGCCAAAATTATATCGATAACCACAGAAACGATATTCAGGAAAAGCAACAGCAGCCGGAAAAGTCTTCGGACATTGCTAAAAAAATGTTTGGAGATATCGTAGAAGTTAATGATTGATAGTTTGTAAAAAGATAGTAATCATATATAATATGTAAGTGATAAAAATAATGTATCGGAGGATGAAAACATGCGCGGTGGTATGAATAACATGCAAGGCATGATGAAACAGATGCAGAAAATGCAAAAGAAAATGGAAGAAGAGCAGGAAAAATTAAAAGAAGAAAAAGTTGAAGGTACAGCTGGCGGCGGTATGGTGACAGTCGTAGTATCAGGACATAAAGAAGTCATCGACGTTATCGTCAAAGAAGAAGTTGTCGATCCTGATGATATCGATATGCTGCAGGACTTAATCGTAGCTGCAACAAACGAAGCTTTAAATAAAGCGGATGAACTGTCAAGCGAACGTTTAGGCAAGCATACTAAAGGCTTAAATATTCCAGGGATGATGTAAATGCATTATCCTGAACCGATATCCAAGCTGATAGACAGCTTCATGAAACTGCCAGGTATTGGGCCAAAGACAGCTCAGCGCCTGGCATTTTATGTACTTAATATGAAAGAAGACGACGTTGTCGACTTTTCGAAGAGCCTGATGCAGGTGAAGCGGGAGCTGACGTTCTGCAGCGTCTGCGGTCACATCACCGATGTGGATCCATGCTATATATGTGAAGATAAAAATAGAGACCGGTCAACAATTTGCGTTGTGCAGGATACGAAAGATGTCATCGCCATGGAAAAAATGCGCGAGTATAATGGACTGTACCATGTACTGCAGGGGGCAATCAGCCCAATGGACGGTATTGGTCCTGAAGATATAAACATCCCTTCATTATTAGAACGTTTAAAAGACGAGGAAGTTAATGAACTGATCCTCGCGACAAACCCGAATATAGAAGGGGAGTCTACAGCCATGTATTTAACACGTCTGATTAAACCGATAGGGATTAAGACGACCAGGCTCGCTCACGGGCTGCCGATAGGCGGAGATCTTGAGTATGCGGATGAAGTGACCTTGTCAAAAGCCATTGAATATAGAACCGAAATATAAGAGCCGAAAGGCTCTTATAATTTTTTTATAAGAAATTTAAATAAAGGGTTGCGTTCTTTTCGATTGTCCTGTATAGTTATCTCTTGTCGGGTTCGAAACAAGCGCGCAACAAAACACAACAAAGAAATTAACAAAAAGAAACAAATTAGTGCTTGCAATTGAAAACCTCACATGCTATACTAATAAAGCAGTCAACAAGAGCTTAACAGAAAAAACACAAAGTTTAACACAAAGAACATTGAAAACTGAATGACAATATGTCAACGTTTAATTCCGAATAAAGAAGTCTTCTATTATATAGGAGCACAGATTGAGGCGAACAATATAAACGCAAACGAGATACTGTCAGCAGTATCAACAGAGCTTAAGTTTAAGTTCTCCAATCATG